>NZ_FOCU01000003.1:0-522384 GCF_900110195.1 Pseudomonas sp. ok266
CATAACTCATTGAATCTCAAGGAGTTTTCCGTTTCGACTGCGCCGGAAGTGGGGCGAATTATAGACATCCTGAATCTGCCGTCAACCGTTAATTTCACTTTTCTATCAAAGCAGGCGAAAAAGCTCCCTCTATATAGACACAACTCCCATGCCTGATTCGAACTCAACCAGAAAGCCCTCCAAGAGAAAGCGCATACAAATTACGACTAGGCCTTGCCACGCCTGCTGATTGAGCGCTTCAAGACCATCGAGTATTAAAGGAGGGGAGTTTCAACAATAGATGGTGTCCCAGGGCAGGTTCGAACTGCCAACCTTCCCCTTAGGAGGGGGATGCTCTATCCAATTGAGCTACTGAGACACACGCTTTGTCGCAGCAGACGCTGCATGACGGACGGCGTGCATGTTAACCACCGAACCCCGATTTGTCATGTCGTCCGTTGGGCTTTTTAAGTGTAGGCAAGCGCCCTGCAATGCTGCGGGAAGAATTACCGTGCATTTTGCATGCTCACTGAAAAGCCACTATTGCAGATTGCAACCTGCAAAACTCGAAAAACCCGCTCAAATGCTTGTTTTTAAAGGACTTAACAGAGGTTAAACTGTTGGCACGACGGCTGCTTTGTCTGTTCTATCGAAGAACATTCGGAGCTACACCCATGAACACCACCCTTTTGCTTGCAAATGCAATTGCTCTTGCGGTTTTGGTGAGCTTCCAGTTTGTGCCCGAGCATGCAACACAGAAGCCATTGGCCCAGCGCATGCCGCATTACTTGCAGGTACAAAAAGCACCCCAACTGGCGGTGCTGAACGATCAGGACACCTCTACCCCACAGGCCGTCAGTAACTCTGAGCAGGTGCGACCAGCACTGACCTCCGAACATCTGGTTTTTTGAAACATCTTCAGGAGTAAAACATGTCCAAGTCAGCTGCGGGATTTCTGATCCTCGCTCTATTGAGTGGCGTTTTGCATTTATCGCTGTTCGAGGGCGCTGAAATCACCCTGCCCCTGATTGGCTGCGCCATTTTTGCCACACTATTTGTGCTGGCGCTGGCTGCGGGAAGAAAGATCAAATTTGATCCGGTTTTACGCTGAGCCTGATCAGACGCAAAAGTTCACTGACGGCCTCCGCCAGCTCCCCGGAATTATCAATGACATTTACCGGCTCATCACTTGACCGCCTATCCTTGAACAACACATTGCGATCCAGTCTTGCGTCAATTTGCTCAAGCGTTTCTCGACCACGCTTGAGCAGACGCTCTCGCAACACCTCATCCCGAACTGTCAGCAAGACTGGCAGCAGCGCTGGATAGCGCTGCATTGCTTGACGCAGAGTGGCCCGTGAACCATTGACCAATACATGCCGTCCAGCATTCAGCCATTGATCCATTTCCACTGGAATCCCGTAGGCGAGACCATTGGCACGCCAGGCCAATGAAAATTCGCCGGCGCGCTCACGCCGCTCAAACTCATCCGGTGTCACCCCAACAGCATCCTCCCCCACCGATTCGGCAGATCGCGTGATCACCCGACGCATCACCTCACAGTTCAATGCACGTAAGGGGGCTCGCGCAGCCTCGATCAAACTGTCCTTGCCTGACCCGGACGGCCCCATCAAGTAAATTAGCTTGCCATCCATCCTGAAAACGCCCTCCAGCAGGTGTATGCCACTAGTAAATCGGCAATTTGCCACTATCCTGTACAGGTAAGGAACAAGGATGCAGAACCCGCATAGCATGCACGTTCTGATGCCCTCGGACATCAATTGATGTGCAGCAGGAAGCGGACAAGGATGCGGACAGAGGTGAAGATTTCTAACCAGTCCGCATTTCTGATAATTGGTGCTGGCATTACGCCTTTACCCAGCTCAATATTTGTCACAGAATTGACGCCAATGATCTGGCAATTTTGAGGCATGATGCGGGCCTCTTAACAATTCAGGTTGAACCATTTGGCGCGGATGCTTGTCCTACCACACATCCTGCGGCCAATCCCGAGAACCGCTCCCCTGAACTAACCGGTTAAATATATGCGCCCATTGAAACAGGCAATTTATTCCAGCCGTACGGCTGACAAGTTCGTCGTACGTCTGCCAGACGGAATGCGTGAACGCATTGCCGAGGTGGCTCGCAATCATCATCGCAGCATGAACTCCGAGATCATTGCGCGCCTTGAGCAGAGTCTTATTCAGGAAGGTGCACTGGGCGAAGAGCTGAGCATGCGCCTGGACAGCCCGGAGCTGTCGTTGCACGAGCGCGAGCTGTTGCAACGTTTCCGCCAGCTGTCTCACCGTCAGCAGAACGCCTTGGTGTCCTTGATTGCCCATGACGCCGAAATGGCAGCAGACGCGTCCTGAGCCATAACGAACATCTCAAGCCAGCATAATTGCTGGCTTTTTTTTGCGCGGATTTTGAGTTTTCCCAGGCAAAAAAAAAGCCCGCCAGATAGGCGGGCTGTTTCGCTGTAGCTGATCAGAGCAGGAATATTGTCGCCAGCCCGAGGAAGATGAAGAAACCTCCGCTGTCGGTCATCGCAGTAATCATCACGCTAGCCCCCATCGCAGGGTCTCGCCCCATCTTCGCCAAGGTCATAGGGATAAGTACCCCCATCAATGCAGCCAGCAACAGGTTGAGTGTCATTGCCGCGGTCATCACCACACCCAACGACCAACTTCCGTAAAGAAGATAAGCAACGACACCAATCACACCGCCCCAGACAAGGCCATTGATCAAGCCTACGGCCAATTCCTTGCGCATCAGGCGCGAAGTATTGCCGGTGCTTACCTGATCGAGCGCCATGGCGCGAACGATCATGGTGATCGTCTGGTTACCGGAATTGCCGCCAATGCCCGCCACGATCGGCATCAGTGCAGCGAGCGCCACCAGTTTCTCGATCGAGCCCTCGAACAGACCGATCACCCGCGACGCAACAAACGCAGTGATCAAGTTGATCGCCAGCCATGCCCAACGGTTACGAAGCGACTTCCAGACCGACGCGAAGATGTCTTCCTCCTCACGCAGACCCGCCATGTTGAGGACTTCGTTCTCGCTTTCTTCACGAATCAGGTCGACCATTTCGTCGATGGTCAGACGACCGATCAGCTTGCCGTTCTTGTCGACCACAGGAGCCGAGATCAAGTCGTAACGCTCGAACGCCTGCGCAGCGTCGTAGGCATCTTCGTCCGGGTGAAAACTCACCGGGTCGCTGGCCATCACCTCGGCTACTTGTTTGTCCGGATCATTAACCAAAAGGCGCTTGATCGGCAGCACACCTTTGAGCACACCGTCGTAATCGACCACGAACAGTTTATCGGTATGGCCCGGAAGCTCTTTAAGGCGACGCAGATAGCGCAGAACGACTTCGAGACTGACATCCTCACGGATAGTCACCATCTCGAAGTCCATCAGCGCACCAACCTGCTCCTCGTCGTAGGACAAGGCCGAACGCACGCGCTCACGCTGCTGGTTATCCAGGCTCTCCATCAGCTCATGGACGACGTCTCGCGGCAGCTCGGAAGCCAGGTCAGCAAGTTCGTCTGCATCCATGTCCTTGGCGGCGGCCAGGAGCTCGTGATCGTCCATGTCGGCGATCAGCGTTTCACGAACGGAGTCGGATACTTCGAGAAGAATGTCGCCGTCGCGATCAGCCTTGACCAATTGCCAAAGCGTCAGACGGTCGTCCAGCGGCAAGGCTTCAAGGATATAGGCGACGTCGGCAGAGTGCAGATCATCGAGCTTGCGTTGCAGCTCGACGAGATTTTGCCGGTGAACCAGATTTTCGACGCGATCGTGATGCGCGCCTTCCTGGCGATGAGTCAGGTCTTCAACGACCCGTTGACGCTGCAGCAGCTCGACGACCTGAGCCAGGCGATCCTGCAGGCTTTCTTGCGTTTTCTTTACTTCGATTTCAGACATAGGCGAACTCCACTCCCAGCAGCGGGGCACGCCGGAAGAATCAATCAGTCAATTCATGATTGGTGAAACGGGGTACTGAGTAACTACTGGGTAAGTCCATGGAATTTTTCCATAAGCCCCGGCGGGGCTGACGGGCGCAATGATACACCGCATGACGGTTTAAAACGTTAAAAAATCGCGGGCGAAACAAGCGCTTGCGAAACAAACCTGAGCACTGTCCTGATCCTTGCTATGCGACGACTCATTCTGAAAAGAAAACACACCGACACTGAAAAATGTAGCGACTACCCTTGAGCATAGATCGTCATGGAGGACGTCGAATGCCCTTGAAAACATCTCACCTTGTACTCGCCAGCCTGCTTTGCGTGCCGCCTGGCGGAGCCGCCCTCACACTGCATCGTTGCGAAGCCGATGATGGCAGCATCACCTTCACCTCGATGAGTTGTGCGCACGGCGAGCGGCGCTCAGCACAGGAAGTTCACCCCTATTCCCCCGGATCAGTCGTGGCGGTGATGCCGGAACACAACCATGAGAAAATATCCGGGATGACAACAAAAACTCGAGCACTGGGGATTGTTGGTCACGCTGAAGACAGATGCGGAAACCTGATCGACACCAGGCAACGTCGCGAAGCGATCATCAATCGCCGTGTCATTGCCGGCATGAGCCAACAAGATGTCGAGAGCGCGCTAGGTAAACCGGACAAGGTAAATGTCCGAACATCGACGACGAGCTATCGATACGACCTCAAGCGAGGACGTTCGGCTCAAATTGATTTTGACGAACGAGGATGCGTGAAAGCAAAAGCCAAATCCCGGACAGCAAAAAGCCCGCGTTAAACGCGGGCTTTTTGGTATATGGTGCACTCGACAGGATTCGAACCTGTGACCGCTCGGTTCGTAGCCGAGTACTCTATCCAGCTGAGCTACGAGTGCATTTGTGTTTTTAGACCAGACCACAACTGGCTGAAACCAAGTTATTCACATTGCTGCAACTAACTCTTAAATGGTGCACTCGACAGGATTCGAACCTGTGACCGCTCGGTTCGTAGCCGAGTACTCTATCCAGCTGAGCTACGAGTGCATTTGTGTTTGTTAGACCAGATCACACCTGGTTGAAGCCGAGTCATTTACATTGCTGTAACTGACTCTTAAATGGTGCACTCGACAGGATTCGAACCTGTGACCGCTCGGTTCGTAGCCGAGTACTCTATCCAGCTGAGCTACGAGTGCATTTGTTGCGCCGCATTATAGCCCGTCTAATCTCTATTCCAACCACTTTTTCTATTAATTTCAACAACTTACAGAAAAAGCCAGATTACAACGTACTAAGCAAATAATGGCGGAGAACGGGGGATTCGAACCCCCGACACCCTTTTGAGGTGTACTCCCTTAGCAGGGGAGCGCCTTCGGCCACTCGGCCAGCTCTCCGCAACACGGGGCGTATCTTAACCAACCTTTTCCCCGTTTGCAAACATAAAAATCGATAAAAATTAATGGCTTGGTTCTTCGTCCTTCTCTTTCTTTATACGCAGGTAAATTTCCTCACGGTGCACGGCAACCTCTTTCGGGGCGTTGACGCCGATACGCACTTGGTTTCCTTTAACGCCGAGCACGGTCACGGTGATTTCGCCATCACCGATAATCAGGCTTTCTGCGCACCGACGAGTCAGAATCAGCATACCTTTCTCCTCACGCAATTCAGTTCAGGGACAACAGTCTGCAAAAAAAAGGCACCCGACCTACAACCGGAGCGATCGTAGCCCTACATGCCTGAGTATTGACCAGCGCGAGCAAAAGAACAGTTCAGGGCTCGCGCCATTCAAAAAATAAAGGGCGCGGTCAGACCGCGCCCTTCAAGAAACGGAATTACTCGCCCTGACGGGCCGGAGCATCCAGTTCGAAAGCCGTGTGCAGGGCGCGCACGGCCAGTTCCAGGTACTTCTCTTCAATCACCACGGAAACCTTGATTTCCGAGGTCGAGATCATCTGGATGTTGATGCTTTCTTTCGCCAGGGATTCGAACATGCGGCTGGCCACGCCTGCGTGGGAGCGCATGCCGACGCCGACGATCGAAACCTTGGCAATCTTGGTGTCGCCAACCACTTCACGGGCACCGATCTCGCGAGCGGTGTTTTCCAGCACGGTCTGTGCGGCCTGGTAGTCGTTGCGGTGCACGGTGAAGGTGAAGTCGGTGGTGTTATCGTGCGCGACGTTCTGCACGATCATGTCGACTTCGATGTTCGCGGCACTGATCGGGCCGAGAATCTTGAACGCCACGCCCGGGGTGTCTGGCACGCCACGGATGGTCAGCTTGGCTTCATCGCGGTTGAAAGCGATGCCGGAAATGATCGGCTGTTCCATGGTTTCCTCTTCATCAATAGTAATGAGGGTGCCCGGACCCTCCTTGAAGCTGTGCAGTACGCGCAGCGGAACGTTGTACTTGCCGGCGAATTCCACCGCACGGATCTGCAACACCTTGGAACCGAGGCTGGCCATTTCCAGCATCTCTTCAAAGGTAATCTTGTCGAGACGTTGAGCGACTGGCACAACACGTGGGTCGGTGGTGTAAACACCGTCAACGTCGGTGTAGATCTGGCACTCGTCAGCCTTCAACGCGGCAGCCAGTGCCACACCGGTGGTGTCGGAACCGCCACGACCGAGAGTGGTGATGTTGCCGTGCTCGTCGACGCCCTGGAAACCGGCGACAACGACAACGCGACCGGCTTTCAGATCACCACGAATCTTCTGGTCATCAATCTGCAAGATACGCGCTTTATTGTGCGCACTGTCCGTCAGGATCCGCACCTGATTACCGGTGTACGACACCGCCGGCACGCCGCGCTTGATCAGCGCCATGGCCAACAGGGCAATCGTCACCTGCTCACCAGTGGAAACGATCACATCCAGCTCACGCGGAACCGGTTGAGTGTCGCCACTGATTTGTTTGGCCAGATCGATCAGACGGTTGGTTTCGCCGCTCATTGCAGACAGCACAACCACCAGGTCATCGCCGGCATCGCGGAATTTCTTAACCTTGTCGGCGACCTGCTCGATTCTCTCGACAGTACCGACCGAGGTGCCTCCAAATTTCTGTACGATCAAAGCCATTTCAAAGCCGCCTCTGCCCATGAAGGGCGCCCAATAATCACTCGAACAGTCGCCAGGCCCGCCACTAGACTGCGGGCCGGGCGGACTGCCTTATAAACCCTGCTCGACGAATGGAACGGTCAGCGCCAGTGCGCCATCCAGTGCGCCGGCGTCGATACCGCCGCCCTGCGCCATGTCCGGACGACCACCGCCCTTCCCGCCCACTGCCGCAGCAGCCTGCTTCATCAAATCACCGGCTTTGAGTTGGCCAGTCAGGTCCTTGGTTACGCCTGCAACCAGTACGACCTTTTCCTCATGGACACTGCCGAGCAGGATCACTGCGCGGCCGAGTTTGTTTTTCAGCTGATCAACCAGCGCCAGCAGCGCCTTGCCGTCCTGACCATCCAGACGTGCGGCCAGAACCTTCACACCCTTGACGTCCACTGCCGAGTTCGACAGATCGTCGCCCGCGGCGCTGGCAGCCTTGGCCTGCAACTGCTCCAGCTGCTTCTCCAGTTGGCGGTTGCGCTCCAGCACAGCCGACAGCTTGTCGACCAGGTTGTCGCGGCTGCCCTTGACCAGGCTGGCCGCTTCCTTGAGTTGTTCTTCTGCCGCGTTCAAGTAGGCCAGTGCCTGCGCACCAGTGACTGCCTCGATACGACGCACACCCGAAGCCACACCGCCTTCGCTGATGATTTTCAACAGGCCGATGTCGCCGGTACGGTTGGCGTGGATACCGCCACACAGCTCGACGGAGAAATCGCCGCCCATGCTCAGCACGCGCACGTTGTCGCCATACTTCTCGCCGAACAGCGCCATGGCGCCTTTGTTCTTCGCGGTTTCGATGTCGGTTTCTTCGGTTTCAACCGCGGAGTTCTTACGGATCTCCGCGTTGACGATATCTTCCAGCGCTTTGATCTGTTCCGGCTTGATCGCTTCAAAGTGACTGAAGTCGAAACGCAGACGCTGGCTATCCACCAACGAACCTTTCTGCTGAACGTGCTCGCCCAAGACCTGACGCAATGCAGCGTGCAGCAAGTGCGTGGCCGAGTGGTTCAGCGAAGTGGCGTGACGCACTTCGGCGTCGACGTGAGTTTCCACCGGAGCGCCAATGGTCAGGCTGCCCGAATCCAGCACGCCGTGGTGCAGGAATGCGCCGCCGGTCTTGGTGGTGTCACGTACGTCGAAACGCGCGTTACCTGCCTGCAGGAAACCGCAGTCGCCGATCTGGCCGCCGGATTCAGCGTAGAACGGCGTCTGATTCAGAACGATCACCGCCTCTTCGCCTTCATTCAAGACGTCGACCGACTGGCCATCTTTATAGATAGCGACAATTTTTGCCGAACCGCTGGTGTCTTTGTAGCCGGTGAACTCGGTGGCGACATCAACCTTGACCAGGGTGTTGTAATCCAGACCGAACGAGCTGGCCGAACGCGCACGAACACGCTGGGCTTCCATCTCACGCTCGAAACCGGCTTCGTCGACCGTCAGGCTGCGCTCACGGGCGATGTCGGCGGTCAGGTCCATCGGGAAACCGTAGGTGTCGTAGAGTTTGAACACCACGTCGCCCGGCACCACGGTGCCTTTGAGTTCCAGCAGATCCTGCTCGAGGATCTTCAGGCCGTGCTCCAGCGTTTTGGAGAACTGCTCCTCCTCAGCCTTGAGCACACGTTCGATGTTGCTCTGCTGCTTCTTCAGTTCCGGGAACGCTTCGCCCATCTCGGCGACCAGCGCCGCGACGATCTTGTAGAAGAAGCTGCCGGTGGCGCCCAGTTTGTTACCGTGACGGCAGGCGCGACGGATGATCCGGCGCAGCACATAACCGCGACCTTCGTTGGACGGCAGCACGCCGTCAGCAATCAGGAAGCCGCACGAACGGATATGGTCGGAAACAACCTTGAGCGACGACTGATCGCCATTTTCGCAACCGATGGCTTCAGCCGAGGCCTTCAGCAGGTTCTTGAACAGGTCAATGTCGTAGTTGGAATTGACGTGCTGCATCACCGCACTGATCCGCTCCAGGCCCATGCCGGTGTCGACCGACGGCGCTGGCAACGGATGCAACACGCCATCGGCGGTGCGGTTGAACTGCATGAACACGTTGTTCCAGATCTCGATGTAACGGTCGCCGTCTTCTTCCGGCGAGCCCGGTGGGCCGCCCCAGATGTGGTCGCCGTGATCGTAGAAAATCTCGGTGCATGGGCCGCACGGGCCGGTATCGCCCATGGTCCAGAAGTTGTCGGAGGCGTAAGGCGCGCCTTTGTTGTCGCCGATGCGGATCATGCGCTCGACCGGCACACCGATTTCTTTGGTCCAGATGTCATACGCTTCGTCGTCGGAGGCGTAGACAGTGACCCAGAGTTTTTCCTTCGGCAGTTTCAGAACGCCGGTCAGGAAGGTCCAGGCAAAGGTAATTGCGTCGTGCTTGAAATAGTCGCCGAAGCTGAAGTTACCGAGCATTTCGAAGAATGTGTGGTGACGAGCGGTATAACCGACGTTTTCCAGGTCGCTGTTCTTGCCACCGGCACGCACGCATTTCTGGCTGCTGGTCGCGCGGGTGTACGCACGTTTTTCCTGGCCCAGGAAGCAGTCCTTGAACTGGTTCATCCCCGCGTTAGTGAACAGCAGGGTTGGGTCGTTGCCCGGAATCAAAGAGCTGGAGGCTACACGGGTGTGGCCTTGCTCTTCGAAGAAGCGAAGGAAGGCTTCACGGATTTCTGCGCTTTTCATTAGGTTCTTCCACGGAGGCTGCGGCCAAAGGCCTGTTCGAAACGTCAACAGACGAAGCGACGGCAAAGGGCCGCATTATATCGGCCCTGCGCGCGGGGTACAGCGTGTTTATACGATAGAAACGGTCAATTGGACGGCTAACGCTGTCACTTGCGCGAAAACTCGACGAATGTCGCGATCAATTGCTCGATTTGCGAGCGATTGACGTCCATGTGCGTGACCATGCGCAGACGCGCGGCAGCGCTCAACTTGATCCCGCGCTCGGCGGCAAAGGCCTTGATCGCTTCAGCTTTTTCACCCATTTGCACATAAACCATGTTGGTTTGCACCGGTTCGACGATGAAACCTGCTTCACGCAAGCCCTCGGCCAGTAACTGTGCGTTGGCATGGTCGTCTGCCAGACGATCAACATTGTGGTCCAGCGCATGCAGCCCCGCCGCTGCCAGCAGCCCAGCCTGACGCATGCCGCCGCCGACCATTTTGCGCAAGCGACGGGCCTTGCCGATCAACTGCTCAGAGCCACACAGCACTGAGCCCACCGGCGCGCCAAGGCCTTTGGACAGGCACACCGACACCGAATCAAAGTACTGAGTGATTTCCCGGGCATCGACGCCCAGCTTGACTGCCGCGTTGTAAAGACGCGCGCCGTCGAGGTGCAGTTGCAAGCCTTTATCCTGAGTGAAGCGGCGTGCGCGGGCCAGGTACTCCAGCGGCAGCACTTTGCCCTGCATGGTGTTTTCCAGCGCCAGCAAACGAGTCCGGGCGAAATGGAAGTCGTCAGGCTTGATCGCCGCCGCGACCTGATCCAGATCCAGCGAACCGTCGGCCTGCACTTCCAGCGGCTGCGGCTGGATCGAGCCCAGCACCGCCGCGCCACCGCCCTCGTATTTGTAGGTGTGCGCCTGCTGGCCAACGATGTATTCGTCGCCGCGCTCACAGTGCGCCATCAACCCCAGCAGGTTGCTCATGGTGCCCGTCGGTACGAACAACGCGGCAGCAAAACCCAGTCGCTTGGCCAGTTCGGCCTCGAGACGATTGACCGTCGGATCTTCGCCGTAAACGTCATCACCGGTGTCCGCTGCGGTCATCGCATCGAGCATGGCGGGAGTCGGTTGGGTGACGGTGTCGCTGCGAAGATCGATAACGCTCATGAACCTGGCCTCTAATCAGCAGGGGAAATCCCTTTACGAAGTTGAATTACTGCGGTCATCGCTCGGATTAATCAACCCTTGCGCAAGGAAAAGTCGTTTCGAACCGCCAGAAAATTCGATGGCAATCATCAGAAAGGCGCAATGCACACAGCCACAATCTGTGTTAAAAACGCTGCGCCGCCCGAGAAAGGGCGGCAAAAACGTTCTCAGGGCGGGGTGCAATTCCCCACCGGCGGTAATTGCGCGCAATGCGCATAGCCCGCGAGCGCTTGGCGACGAACACAGCTTCGGTTGTGCGCGATGGCAAGGTCAGCAGACCCGGTGTGATTCCGGGGCCGACGGTCATAGTCCGGATGAAGAGAGAACGGGATTAACGCCAAAGGGCCGTCCGCGCGATGTTGTGCGTGTGCGCACCCTTGAATCCCTTTCGATTCATAACGCCCTGTTTTTCACACAAACAGGAGTCAGAACATGCAACCCACCGCTATCGACAGCAAAAGCAAACACCCTCACGGCGAGCGCGTCGCGTTCATTCAGGCCTGCTGGCACAAGGAAATCGTCGACCAGAGCCGTAAAGGCTTCGTCGCCGAAATGCTTGCCTTGGGTTATCAGGAATCGGACATCGACATCTTCGAAGTCGGCGGTGCTTTTGAAATGCCCCTGCACGCCAAGTTGCTGGCCAAGACCGGTCGTTATGCCGGCATCGTCGCCGCAGCCCTGGTCGTGGACGGCGGCATCTACCGTCACGAGTTCGTCGCTCAGTCGGTGGTCAGCGGCCTGATGCAAGTGCAGCTGGAAACTGAAGTGCCGGTGTTCTCGGTATCCCTGACGCCGCATCACTTCCATGCCGGTGACGAGCATCAGAAATTCTTCTTTGAGCACTTTGTACACAAGGGCCAGGAAGCGGCACGGACTTGCGCCGATACGCTGCGCAAGGTTCGCGCACTGCGCCGCACCGAGCCGCATGCTGTAGCGGTGTAAACACGATGAGTGAGATCTCTGGTCTCACTCATTCCCCTGTGGGAGCGAGCTTGCTCGCGAAAGCGGATTGACAGCCAACTTAAATGTTGAATGCCCGATTGCATTCGCGAGCAAGCTCGCTCCCACAGTGGTTCTGTGTAGACCTTGCGATTGAGGTCAGGCGAGGTTTTCGTCGGTAGTCGGGACGATCAGGATGCCCGCGCGCAAGCCGTTCTTGACCTTGGGATTGGGAAAGATGATACGTGCTCCCTCTTCCTCAATGACCCAACGGGTATTGGCCAGATCTTCGGCCAACACATACCCCATCTCCAACTCTGAAAAGTTTTCGATGTCCTGCGGCAGGTTCAGACGGAATGCATCGCTGTGTTTGATGATTTCCCGGGCGACGCTGAACAGCTGCAAACCGTCCAGCCCCTGCTCCGCCATCTCCGGCTCGTTGCCTTCAATGATCTGTTGCAGACGGGTTTCCAGCAGCGACACATTGACCCCGTCGTTCTGCCCGAACGGCCGCGCCTTACCCAGTTCCAGCGTAAAAGCCTCGGCACCGAGCTTGTCGTAGGTGTACGAGCTGAAGACGATCGACGGTTTGTTCTGCAACAGCACCGCTTCCATTCCGGCAGCGCGCAGACGTGCCAGCTCCAGACGCGAATGCTGGCGACCTTCCTTCCACGGATAGAGTGCGAACTGTTCGATCTTCGAACCGCGAATCGCCGTGTGCAGGTCATAGTGCAGACGCTGGCGATCCGGCAGGCTGAAGAAACTCGCCGCCAGACGTTCCAGCTCACAGGCACGCAGCGCTTCGCTGCCACTGCTTTGTTCATGACGGCCGTTGAACAGCCGATTGACGTCCTGCTCGACGAAACGCTCGCCCTTGCGAATCGCTTCCGGGTTGCCGAACAGGAACAGAATGCGTGCGCGCGGCTTCAGATCGCCGCGGGCGATGTCGTGCAGCAGCCGGTCAAGCAACTCGATCGGCGCTGTTTCGTTGCCGTGAATACCTGCCGACAGCAGCAGGTCCAGGCCATTGTCGCGTGCTTCGGGTGGCCGCACTTCCAGCGCACCTTCGCTCAACCAGCGCATACGCACGCCTTCGACAGTCAGTTGAGTCTTCTCCGCCGGTTCGCGGCCGGCGAGGGTCAGTTCAAGCAGTTTGCCGAGGGCGAGCATAGAGCGGTTTCCTTAGTGATCGTGGTTGCAATCCGGGCCGTGCACGTGGTCTTCGTCGTCGCCGACGTCAGCCGGTTCCATTTCCAGTTGCAGACTTACCAGATTAGTCGCCAATGGGCGCAGCAGCAGGTTGGCGTACTCAGCGTCACCTTCTTCAACGTCCACGCCGATCAGCAGTTGGCCACGGCCGTCCTGCTGGATCCACAGCTCTTTGCCTTGCCACATGACCGCGACGCGGGTGCACGAGGTTTGCAGTTGCGTGCCGTCGGTGTCTTCAAGGATCAACTGCAGGGAATCGCTCATTTTTTTACTCTCTTGGTGAGACAAGCCGCGCGCCGCGTTCAGGCGACGCGCCGGCCATCAATTGATCTGGAATGGATAAACCGCGCCCAGTTTAAGGATTTGCGTCAGTTCATCCAGTGCCGTCCGGCATTCAAGCAGCAATTGCGGATCCGCCAGATCGGTTTCGCTCAGGCGGTCGCGGTAGTGCTTTTCAACCCATGCGGTCAACGAACCGTACAACGGTGGCGTCATGATAACCCCTGGGTTGACCGCCGCCAGTTCGGTTTCGTTAAGCGCGACGCGCAGTCGCAGGCACGCCGGGCCACCACCGTTCTGCATGCTTTGCTTGAGATCGAAGACTTTCACTTCGCGGATCAGGCCGCCGGAGCTGGTCAGACTTTGCAGATACGCCCAGACGCGCTCGTTGGCCTGGCACTCTTGCGGCACGATCAGCAACATCGAGCCATCAGGACGCGAGAGCAACTGGCTGTTGAACAGGTAGGAACGCACCGCATCATCCACGGTGACTGCCGAACGCGGCACACACACGGACTGGAAGTTGCCCCCGACTTTGGCGAGCTTGCTTTGCAGTTCGGCCAGCATCTGATCGGTCTCGAGGAACGCGTCCTCGTGATAGAACAGCACTTCACCGTTACCGACGGCGATCACGTCGTTGTGGAACACGCCTTGATCGATCACGTTCGGGTTCTGCTGCGCGTAAACCACGCCTTCGTCACGCAGACCGTGCAGACGCGCAACGGCTTGCGAGGCTTCGAGGGTCTGGCGCGCCGGATATTTCTGCGGCGCCGGGTAGCGATTGTCGAAGGCACTGCGACCGAATACGAAAAACTCGACGCCCGCTTCGCCATATTCGCGGCAGAAACGTGTGTGGTTGGCCGCACCTTCGTCGCCGAACTGCGCCACTGCCGGCAACGCGGCGTGATGGGCGAAGTGCTGCTGATTGGCGAACATCGCGCCGAGCACGCGGCTGGTGGTCGGGTGCTCGATGCTGCGGTGGTATTTGCAGTTGAGGTTGGCTGCGGTGAAATGCACGCGACCGTCTGCGGTGTCGGCACTCGGGCTGACAGTCGCGGCGTTAGCCACCCACATGCTCGACGCGGAACAACTGGCGACCAGCAGCGGCATCGCCTCTTTGGCGGCGCGCTCGATCACTTGCGCGTCGGTACCGCTGAAGCCCAGACGGCGCAGAGCGGCCACGTCCGGACGCTCCTGCGGTGCGAGCACGCCTTGCTGAAAGCCCATTTCCATCAGCGCTTTCATCTTCGCCAGACCTTGCAAGGCCGCTTCCTTCGGGTTCGAAGACTGCTGGCTGTTGCTCTGGGAAGCAACGTTACCGTAGGACAGACCACCGTAGTTATGGGTCGGCCCCACTAGACCGTCAAAATTGACTTCATAGGATTTCATCAGCGAGGCTCCACGAGAATCTGTTGTTATAGGCTTCAGTAACTATTCTTTTAGACCGAGGCGCGGCCTTCGCGAGCAAGCTCGCTCCCACAGGATTTATGTTGAACACAAAATGTGTGAACACCACTGAATCTGTGGGAGCGAGCCTGCTCGCGAATGGGCATCACGCCATTTTCACGCCAGGCGTCAGGGCAGCAGGCAACACCAGGCTTGGGGTTTCCAGCGAGGCCACCGGGTACGCGCAGTAATCCGCCGCGTAATAGGCGCTGGCGCGGTGGTTGCCCGAAGCGCCGACACCACCAAACGGCGCGCTGCTCGCAGCGCCGGTCAGCTGCTTGTTCCAGTTGACGATACCGGCGCGGCTTTCCAGCCAGAACTGCTGATAACGCGCTTCAGAATCCGACAGCAGACCTGCGGCCAGGCCGTAAGCAGTGTCGTTGGCTTCAGCGATCGCCGCTTCGAAATCGGTGTAGCGGATTACTTGCAGCAACGGGCCGAACAGTTCTTCGTCCGGGCGATCGGCAACTGCGGTGACATCGAGGATGCCCGGGGTCAGCAGCGCGGCCTGGGCCTGCGGCTGAGTCATTTCCAGCAGCGACACAGCGCCGTTAACCAGCAGATGTTCTTGAGCGTCCATCAGCGCTTTCGCCGCGCCGAGGGAAATTACCGAGCCCATGAATGGGGCTGGTTGCTGATCGAACGCGCCGACTTCAATGGTCGCGCAGACTTCAACCAGACGCTTGAGCAGGCTGTCGCCCCACGCGCCTTGCGGCACCAACAAACGGCGTGCGCAGGTGCAGCGCTGACCGGCAGAGATGAACGCCGACTGAATAATCGTGTAAACCGCTGCATCCAGATCCGCGACCTGATCGACCACCAGCGGATTGTTGCCGCCCATTTCCAGCGCCAGAATCTTGTCCGGACGACCGGCGAATTGCTGGTGCAGGTGATTGCCGGTGCGGCTCGAACCGGTGAAGAACAGACCGTCGATGCCCGGGTTCGCCGCCAGTGCGATGCCGGTTTCGCGAGCGCCTTGCAGCAGGTTCAACACGCCCGTCGGCAGACCGGCCTCGATCCAGCACTTGACCGTCAGCTCAGCGACTTTCGGGGTCAGTTCGCTGGGCTTGAACAATACGCTGTTGCCGGCCAGCAGCGCCGGAACGATATGGCCGTTCGGCAAGTGCCCAGGAAAATTGTAAGGACCGAACACCGCGACCACGCCGTGCGGCTTGTGGCGCAGTACGGCGGTGGCGTCGCCCAACGGGCCGCTCTTCTCGCCGGTACGTTCACGGTAGCTCTGCACCGAGATCGCGATCTTGTTGACCATACTGGTGACTTCGGTCGCGGATTCCCACAACGGCTTGCCGGTCTCTTCACCAATGGTGCGAGCCAGTTCGTCAGCGTGGTTTTTCAACGACGCGGCAAAAGCCTCAAGCACAGTGATACGCTCTTCCAGCGTACGACGTGCCCAGCCTGGAAACGCCTGACGCGCAGCTTGCACAGCCGACTCAACCTGCGCAGCCGTGGCACCCTCCCCCGACCACAGCACTTGCTGGGTCACCGGGTTCAGCGATTGAAAGGCTTCGCCCTGGCCGGCCAGCCACTCACCTGCGATGTATAGCGAATTCATTATTTCGACTCCCGTGCAGCGGACAACGCCACGGCGCGCACTTGATCGCCAGCGTTGAGTTGAAGACGTTTGGCGGTCTGCGGATCGACCACCAGAGTGCCGGCAGCCAGACGCGCCGGCGCAGCAGTGATGCGGCAATCTTCGCGCTTGCGGTTATGGATGATGAACGGCGTGGCGTCTTCGCCCGGCGTGCCAACGGCGAGCACCAGCGCTTCACTGTCACGCACTGCGCGGATCTTGCCGGTTTCGCATTCGATGGCCGGACCTGCGTCGAAGATGTCGACGTAACCCTGGTAGCTGAAACCTTCGCTCTTGAGCATCGCCAGTGCTGGCTCGGTGTCCGGATGCACCTGGCCGATGACGTTACGTGCGCCTTCGGAGAGGAAGCAGGTGTACAGCGGGAATTTCGGCATCAGCTCAGCAATGAACGCCTTGTTGCCGACACCGGTCAGGTAATCGGCCTGGCTGAATTCCATCTTGAAGAAGTGACGACCGAGACTTTCCCAGAACGGCGAACGGCCGGCGTCATCGGACACACCGCGCATCTCGGCAATGATCTTGTTGCCGAACAATTCAGGGAATTCCGCGATGAACAGCATGCGCGCTTTGGACAACATGCGACCGTTCAGACCGTTGCGGTAATCGGCATGCAGGAACAGCGAGCACAGCTCGGAATTGCCGGTCAGATCGTTGGCGAGAAACAGCGTCGGGATCTCGCGATAGATGTTCAGCTCTTGCGAAGCGCTGACGGTCAGACCGACACGGAAGTTGTACCACGGCTCACGCAGACCAACGGCGCCAGCAATGGCGGAAATCCCTACCACGCGGCCATCGTCGTCTTCGAGCACGAACAGGTAGTCCGCGTCGCCACGGCCAGCTTCGCCGCGAAAGGTCTTCTCGGCCCAGCCGACCCGGTGGGCCAGACGTTCTTCGTTGGCCGGCAACGTGGTCAGGCCGGTGCCGGTGCTGCGGGCCAGGTCGATCAGAGCGGATAAATCGCTGCTGCGTACGGGACGAACAATCATGCTATCTCCTCAAACGGGCCGCCTTCGCCACCCGTGAAACTCGCTAAGGCGTTAAACCGCCACCAGGCGCACGCTGGCACCTTCACCGACGCCCAGGGCTTCGGCCGCTTCCAGATCCAGAGTCACCGGTTTGCCCGGTGCGTAATCCAGCTCCAGCAACACCGCGCGGTAATCCTGCAACTGCGCGTTAGCCACCAGATACTGACGCCCGGCACCTTTCACCGGCTCGCCGATCTTCACCGGCACCACGCGGCTCTGAGCGATCGAACGGATCCCCGACACACGTGCATGCAGGGTCGGGCCACCGTCGAAAATGTCGATGTAGTGATCGGTCTCGAAGCCTTCGCGCATCAGGATGTCGAAGGTGATCTGCGCACGCGGGTGCACCTGGCCCATCGCCTCTTGGGCGGAATCCGGCAGCAGCGGTACGTAGATCGGGTAATGCGGCATCAGCTCGGCGAGGAACGTACGGCTTTTCAGCCCGCACAGGCGTTCGGCTTCGGCGTAATTGAGGTCGAAGAAATTGCGACCGATGGCATCCCAGAATGGCGAATCGCCGTTCTCATCGCTGTAACCGACGATCTCGGTCACCACCGAATCGGCGAAACGCTCAGGGTGGCTGGCGACGAACAGCAGACGGCCACGGGAGTTGAGCTCGGACCACGGCGAACCGACCAGCTCGCGCTGCACGTAGAAACTGGTCAGCAAGCTGTTGCCGGTCAGGTCGTGGCACTGCGAAAGCACGTGGATCTTGTTGTGGATCTTCAGCTCGCGGGAGGCGTGGACGAAGGTCTCGTTGCGGAAGCTGTAGAACGGCTCCGAGTAACCGGCCGAAGCAACAATCGCCGAGCAGCCGACCAGCTTGCCGGTGGCAGTGTCTTCGAGGACGAAGAAATAGCTTTCCTCACCGTTGAAGCTCACTTCGGCAGCAAACGAGGCTTCGCTCGCGGCGATCTTGTCGCTCAGACGTTCCACGTCATCCGGCAAGGAAGTGACACCAATCGGGCTGTCCGCAGCCAGACGCTGTACCTCGCCCAGATCAGCCATTTGCGCGGGGCGCATCACCAGCATGGTGTCACTCCTTTCTCTTATAAATTCACAGAAAAAAATAACCGGGCCTACATGGAGATCAATGTAGGAGTGAGCCTGCTCGCGATTGCGGTCTGTCAGAAACCAATGAATTGACTGACATACCGCAATCGCGAGCAGGCTCACTCCTACAGTTGATCTGGTCCGGCATAAAATTTTGATCGACGCCTGAAAAACTCCAGGCGCCGAAGGGTCTATCAGGCTTGCGTCAGGGCAGCAGCAGCGCGTTCGAAGCGGTCCAGGCCAGCATCGATATCGGCGTCTTCCACCACCAGGCTCGGGGCGAAACGGATAACGTCCGGGCCGGCTTGCAGAATCATCAGGCCTTCTTTTTCAGCGGCGTTGAAGATGTCTTTGGCCTTGCCTTTCCAGGCATCGCTCAGCACGCAACCGATCAGCAGACCGAGGCCACGCACCTGAGTGAACAGGCCGTATTTCTCGCCGATCTGCTCAAGGCGCGCCTTGAACTTGTCGTGCTTGGCGTTCACGCCGTTCAGCACTTCAGGGGTGTTGATCACGTCGATTACCGCTTCAGCGACCGCACACGCCAGCGGGTTGCCGCCGTAGGTGGTGCCGTGAGTGCCGACGACCAGATGTTTGGCCAGCGCTTCGGTGGTCAGCATCGCCGCGATCGGGAAACCACCGCCCAGGCTCTTGGCGCTGGTCAGGATGTCCGGGGTCACGCCGTAATGCTGGTAAGCGAACAGCTTGCCGCTGCGGCCCATGCCGGTCTGCACTTCGTCGAACACCAGCAGCGCGTTGTTCGCGTCGCACAGTTCGCGAGCACCTTGCAGGTAAGCCAGTTCGGCCGGCAGTACGCCGCCCTCGCCCTGGATCGGTTCCAGCACGACCGCGCAGGTCTTGTCGGAAACCGCAGCTTTCAGCGCGGCCAGGTCGTTGTAAGGCACGTGGGTGATGCCGGTGATTTTCGGGCCGAAACCGTCGGAGTACTTCGACTGGCCACCGACGTTGACGGTGAACAGGGTACGACCGTGGAAGCTGTTCAGCGCCGCAATGATTTCGTACTTCTCAGTGCCGAAACGGTCGAACGCAACGCGACGGGCCAGCTTGAACGCGGCTTCGTTGGCTTCAGCGCCCGAGTTGCAGAAGAACACGCGCTCGGCGAACGTGGCATCGATCAGCTTGTGCGCCAGGCGCAGGGCTGGTTCGTTGGTGAACACGTTGGACACGTGCCACAGCTTGTTCGCCTGTTCGGTCAGTGCACCGACCAGCGCCGGGTGCGCATGGCCCAATACGTTAACGGCAATCCCGCCGGCGAAGTCGATCAGCTCGCGGCCGGCCTGATCCCAGACGCGGGAACCGGCGCCACGCACCGGAATGAAAGCGGCAGGCGCGTAGTTGGGAACCATTACCTGGTCGAAATCGGCGCGTTGTACCGCAGCGTGCTCAACGGACATCGGAGTCTCCTGAAGAGGAACACTCGCCTGAAACTGGCGAGCTTGGTGAGGATTGTAAGGACAGTTTTCAGCCCGGCCTTGTCGCCAAGCGACAACTTCTTATAGCGCAAACCCCGGATTTTCCCGGGTTTACGGCAATGCGACATATAGCGTCGCAAAGGCGCAGTTTAACTGGCACCGTCGATTTGCGGCAGGCTGCAGAGAATACCAACTCAACCCTGCGACAAAGATATAAATATGTACCGCACAAGGGTGGCCGGTTGCTGATTTGCTGCGCGTTCTTTTCAACGCCAAGGAATGGCCCATGCACCTGACTCAGCCACACCCTCCGACAGCCTCGACCGCCACGAACAACGCGCTGCATCCAGACGATCATTACCTGCCACTGAAAAATGCCTTGCCCGATTGGCTCGGCGCCGCGACACCGACTCGCCGCCTGGCACTCACGAACAGCCTGCCGCGCCTGTCCCTCACTCTCCAGTCGGCACCTGCCGAGCAACATCAGCAGATGAATAGCCTCAACGCCACGCAATGGGCCGCGCAAAGCAAGGTCGATCAAAGCCTGGAACACTTGCAGGACGCCAGCACCTTTGCCGAGCCCTTGCTCCAGCAAGAACTGAAAAACTGGTTCGGCCTGGACCTGGATGTGCGCAACACCTTCGTGCGCCTGTACATCCCCGCAACCACTCCGTGGTTTCCGATCCGCACCGGCACGCGCGCCTGGACCGTGTCGTTACTGGAGGCCGCGCTGCACAACTTCGAGGAATCGGAAACCCATAACGACGCCTTCGAAGCTGACTCGACCTTCGTCACTCGTCCCACCGTCAGCGGCCAGTTCAGTCCCCTGCCGGCGATCAAGGCGAAAATGAGCATCGCCGCTTTCACCCGGTTGTGCCGAAGGCTGGACATCGGCGCGCGATACAAGGCCCATCTCGAAGACAACCTCGGCTATACCGATCCAATGGTGGCCACCGTACTGCGCAACAAAATCGATGACAGCCAGAAAGCCGCAATGAAAGCCGCCCTGCAGTGGGCGCGGATGAACCGCGATGTATCGGAAAGCTATTTTCGCTTGATCGATGCCGTGCTCGACGGCATGAAGGGCCTGTACATCAGCGGGGCAGCGGTGTTGTGCCATGACATGGGGATGCTGTGCGCACCGCTGACCGGTATCGTCGTGTTTGCCCCCGACCTGTACGCCTCGCGAGACCCGGCACGGGTGGTGGCTTATGTCCCCGATGATCCCGAGCACCCTTTCAAGGAATACGCCTCGACCTACGACCTGGTCGCCGAACTGACCCGCCAGTTGCGCTCGAAAGACTACCAGCAGTTTTTCAGCCGATTCGTGAACCACGAACATCGAGGTGTTTTCTTCAGTACCCTCAATAGCCGCTTGAGCCAGATCATGTGGCACCCGCCCGAGTCCGGCAGCTCGCTGCCCGCATGGCGCGACACCGCTGTCGAGCGCCCGGATCTGCAAACCACGCTGACCGCGTTCCATGACAATCTCTGGCAACACATCCATCACGCGAAACTGAACAAGATCTTCAATGACGCCCGGGTAATCGCCGTCCCCACCGCCGTGGTCGACCAGAAAGCGCGCTGGGCCTTCTGGGACTCGGTGAGCAACATCATTTCCACCATCGTGCAGACCGCCGCGCTGATCGTTGCGCCGTTCGTGCCGGTGCTGGGTGAAGCCATGATGGCGTACATGGCCTATCAAATGCTCGATGAAGCGTTCGAAGGCGTCATCGAGTGGGCGCAGGGGCGAACGACTGAAGCCTTGGAACACTTGATGGGCACCGTGGAATCGATGATCCAGTTGGGCCTGTTCGCCGTGGGCGGCAAGATTGGCGCGGCCGAGTTCCGCAAGATTTTGCCCAAGGAAGTCGTGGCGTTCATCGACCGCTTCAAACCGGTAAAACTGGCCAGTGGCAAGACCCGCTATTGGGAGCCGGATCTCGAACGCTACAAGCACCCGCAGGTTCCAACGGCAGATTCGCAACCCGATGCCCTGGGTTTGCACACGCATCAGGGCAAGCGCCTGCTGCCCTTGGAGGATGCCCACTTTGCAGTAAAAGAAAGCCAGGTGCCGGGGCAGTACCGCATCGAACACCCGAGCCGCCCTGACGCTTACCAACCGGTGGTGCGCCACAATGGCGAAGGCGCCTGGCACACTGAACTCGAGCAACCGCTGGAATGGGATGGCGAGACGGTTCTGCGCCGTATCGGTTCTTCCGTCGAGAGCCTGTCGCCGAACGAGCGCGAAACCGTCTTGCGGATCAGCGGAACCAGCGAAGACGCGTTGCGCAAAATGCATGTCAATCAGGAAAAAGTCCCGCCTTTGCTTGCCGACAGTATCCAGCGCTTCAAGATTGATCAGCAGTTGCAACGCTTCATCGATCAGCTCGAGAGCCATGTCGCCGAAGAGTTTTTGCGCGCTGATCCGGTCACACAGCTGCAGGTGCTCAGCGAATACGGGCGCTGGCCAAGCGATAAGTGCCTGCGTCTGCTCGATCGACAAGGGCAGCAGCTGTGGCAATCGTCTGCGGACGCAAGCCTGCCCGTGACCGAACTGCGCCAGGACAGCCTGGTCGGTGACGACGTGCTTAAAACCCTGCTCTATAGTCTCGACGAGACGCAGATCAAAGCCTTGTTGAACGAACCCTTTGCGGGACCGACGCAGTCCATCGAGGTACGCAGTCAGAACCTGCGCAAGCAAGTGGCCGATCTCGCCAAACGCAACAGGAGCGCGCTGTTCGAGACGCGTTATCAGGCCCTTCAGCACCTCGATGATCCGTTGGCGACACGACTCAAGGCCCACCCTCCCGAACTGCCGGCCAGCATCACCCGCGAACTGCTCGATACCGCGACCGGCAGCGAACTGTTGCAGATCAGCGAAGGACAATTGCCCGCACGCCAGCAGGCACTCATGCAGATGGCCAGTCAGGAGGTGCGCGTTACCCGCGCCTATGAAGGCCTGGAGCTGGACTCGGTGAGCAATTCCGACTCCGACTCTCTGGCGCTGCACAGCCTCAAATTGTTGCCGGGCTGGAGCGGCGATGTACGCATCGAGATCCGGGACAGGCGCTACGAGGGCCCGCTACTGGACACCATCGGCCGTGAAGATGCAGCCGCACACAAGGTTCTGGTTCGCCGCGACGATGGCCAATATCAACCTTACGACGATCGTGGGCAGCAGCTGCATTCGTTCAGCGATTTTTATTCCAGCCTGTTGTACGCATTACCCGACAGCGAGCGCCAGAACCTCGACATCCGGATTGGCCAGGGCCAGGCGCTGAAGGCGACCATTCGCGAACGTACGCTTGGGCGCACCGAGTTGCGTCAGGTGATCAGCGATACGCCGACCCAACCGTCGGCTGTCGACACGCTGCGGCTGCTGGGGACCGATGGTTATCCCCCTGCTCCACCACGTCCGCCGCGCCCCAGTACCCAACCGCGCACACTCGAAGAAGACATCCGGGTGCTCTATCCGCGAATGTCGAACCGTGAGGTGGGTTATCTCGCCGAAAGCATGCTGCGCAGTCCCGCTGGCCCGCGCGCAGAGATACTTCGCTTGCAAAATGACTACCTGCAATTGCAGAACGAACTGCATGTCTGGGCCAACAATCCGCCCGCCATTCACCCCGAAACCGGTACGGCGCTAACGCCGCTGGAGAGGCGCGCCGAAATCCAGAACCGCAGGTTGCTCAGGGACGAATTACTCAAAAGCTGGCGACGGGAGAACGTCACGCACTACGATCAACAAGGCTTCGCCGCCGAATACGTCGTGCACCTGACGCCCGCCATCATCGGCGACTTGCCCGTCCTGTCGAGTGACTTCACTCATATCACTTCACTCGTCATTGATGGCAGCCCCATGACCACCTCGGTCGACCGCTTTTTGCAGTCTTTCAGTCAGTTGCAGAAGCTTGATGCGAGCAACCTCAACCTGCCAAGCCTGCCACAAGCGCTGACCTCGATGCGCTCGCTGCGCGAATTGAGATTACGCGATTGCCGAGTCAGCCTGACAACGGTCACCGAGTCGGTGCTCGCCTCAATGCCGCAACTCACCCTGCTCGATCTGCAAGGCAACGCGCTGGGCTTGCCGCCGGACCTGCACTCAATGCCTGCATTGCGTTACGTCAACCTGTCGAATACCGGTATTTACACGGTGCCCGACGACTTGCTGGATCATCCACGCCTGATCTCGGCGCAATTCGATCGCAACCGCATCACCCGGATACCGGAAAGGTTTTTCAACCTCTCCAGCTCCCTCAGCAGCGGTTACACCTTTGCTGACAACCCATTGAGTGCGGCCTCTCGCGAACGGGTGAAAGTGTTCTTCGAGCACACCGGAAAGTACTTCGGTGTCCGGCCTCCGCAGGAAGATCTGCAGCGCACGATCGCCTTGTTCCCAGCCCTTGACGCTGACAAAGCTACACAGGTGTTGTACCGACTGCCCGGACCGTTGGCCGAATTCGGTGCACAGTTGTCGCGCTGGGAAGATGAACTCGGCGCCCTGAACCTCGAACTCAATCAATGGACCAACCAGGCCGCCGTCATTGACCCTGAGACGGGCGAACGTCTGCCCCTTGAAGCACAAACCCGCGAACTGGATGCCAGGCGATCCTTTGCGCAACAGATCGAGCAGCTCTGGCGCAGCCCGCCCGGCTACTACCGCCTCGAAGCACTCAGGGCAACAGCCACGTTCACGGGGGATATGCCGACGCTCAGCGCCGGTTTCGAGCACGTTACCCGGCTGGACCTCACCGGCAACGCCAATATCACCAACGCCCTGCGCTTCGTCGAGTGCTTCCCCAACCTGGCCAAGCTGAAAATGAACGGCTTCGAACTGGAGCCGCTTGCGCTTGGCGAAGTAAAACTGCCTCGACTGACCGACCTGAAGCTGAAAAATTGTGGCGTGGTCATGACCCCGGAAAATCAGGCTGTGCTGCTGTCACTCGACAGCCTCGACTCGCTGAACTTGAGCAACAATCCGTTGGGGACGTTCCCCGACCTGAACCTGTTGCCCCAACTGTACAATCTCGACCTGTCCAACTGCGGGCTGACCGTCGTGCCGGAAGGATTGACCAGCCATCCGGGGTTTCGAACCGTGGTGCTTGCGGGGAACCGCATCACGCAACTGCCGGACGCGCTGTTCGACCTTCCCGCCGATCGCAGTTACGGCATTGACCTTGCCGACAACCCGCTATCGGCAGCCTCCCGCGACCAGATCAAGAACTACTTCCGCAGCCATCGAAACGACTTTGACGTACTGGCTGACGAGCAAGACGTTGCCCTCGCCCGGCAGTTGTTTCCCGTTCTGGACGCCCAAGAGGCCAGCGAGATGATCTACGACTTGCCTGGCGACCTGGCCGGCGGCCGAAAACAACTCGTGCGCTGGAGAGCGGAGCTGCAACAAATGCGCGAGGATCTGGCGCTCTGGGCCCTGGAAACGCCATCAGCGCACCCGGTTACAGGCCAGGTGCTTAGCGAAGGTGAGCGTCTGGTGCAACAAGCCGCGCGTTCCGCCTTCAAGGAGTTCATGGAGGGTTTCTGGCGCGAAAGGTCAATTGCCACCGGTACACGCACCGCATCTTTTACGACAGACTTGGAGTTCTTCGGCGAACTACCCCGCCTCACTGTGAGTTTCGATCATGTGACAAGCCTCAAGCTTGCAGGCAATGCAACGACCACAGGCATCGAGTCGTTTGCTGCCTTGTTCCCGAATCTTCAGGCGCTGGAACTGAAAGCCTTCGCGCTCGATGACATCCCCTCATTCGTCGGGCGCCTCAAGGATCTCAAAGCGCTCAAACTGACTGACTGCGCGCTGACACTCACGCCTGAAGGGCAGCAACTGCTCGGTGCCATGTCCAAACTGCAGTTGCTCGATCTGAGCCACAACCCGCTGACAATCGCACCTGATTTGAACGCCTTGCCAGACCTGACGAGCGTTTCACTTGCCCATACCGATATCAGCAACGTGCCCAAGGGTATCGCCGAACATCCGGCACTTGAAATTCTCCATCTCAATAACAACAACATCACCGAGCTGCCGGACGCGATTTTCAGCTTGAGTTCCGATCAGGCCGACGGCGTATATCTGAACGATAATCCGCTGTCCTTGAATGCTCGCGAGCGCATCAAGCGCTACTACGCCACACATGGGCGCAACTTCCGGGTCAAACCGGCATCGGCTGACATTGCCATGGCGCAAAGACTGTTCCCGCGACTGGGTGACAACGCGGCCATCAACATGATTTATCGCCTTCCCGGGACATTGCTGGCCGGCACGACTCAACTGCTCAGTTGGGAGGCAGAAATCGCCCGAATGATGGGAGATCTCAACGCGTGGCGTGAGCGTCTGCCGATCAACAATCCGTTGACTGAACTGCCATGGACTGCGCAGGAAAGAGCCACAGAACTCGCCGCCAGACAAGAGTTCAGCGACGAGCTTGAGCAACTCTGGCGCGGCCGGCGTAACGACAATTCAGCACTACGGCTCAACACCTTCGATGCCAAGCCGGCGTTTACCGGTGAGTTACCGGAGCTGAGCACCGATTTCACTCACATCAGGCATCTCAAACTTCAGGGCAATCCAGGGCTGAAGGTTTCCGGGGGGTTTCTCAAAAGCTTCAGCGGATTGCAGGGGCTGGAACTGCTGGACTTCGCCCTCGGCCGCATACCTCAAGCACTGCAAGGTCTGCCATCGCTTGAAACGTTGATGCTGAGCAAGTGCCAGATCACTCTGGATCCTGACGGACAAGCGATCCTGTCCACGCTGACCCGATTGAAATCGCTGGACTTGTACAGCAACACATTGCAGGCCACGCCCGATGTATCGACACTGCAAAACCTGACGTTCATCGATCTGATCAACACCGGGATCGATAGTGTGCCTGTCGGGCTGGAACAACTGCCGCATCTGGAAGCGGCGTTGCTGAACGACAACAACATCATCGAACTACCGGCGGAACTGACGCGTTATTCCGGTCGCGGCATGGAACTGGGTATCAACCCGTTGTCAGAGGCTTCCAGAGAACGAGTCAAAGCCGCTTTCCAGGCCAAGGCCGACAACTTTGGTATCCCCGCTCGACAGGACGACATCGAACTGGCTCAAAGTCTTTACCCATCGCTGTCCGGCTTCGACGCCAACGATCTTATCTACAGCCTTCCGGGTACGCTGGCCGATGGACGTCTTGAGCTGATGCGCCGCAAAACCGAGCTGGCCGGCCTGCTCGACCGCCTGGACACCTGGGCAAATGAGCCTCCCAGCGATCCTGTAACGCAGATGCCACTTGGGAACGACGCTGCAGCCACGGAAAAACTTAATCGCCAAACCTTCAGGCTCAACCTGGAAAAGCAACTGCGCCTAACGCCCACGTTCCTGACAGATCCAGCGGTTTACTGCGAGTTGTCGTTTACCGGTGAGCTGCCGCCGCTGACTGCGCGCTTTGAACACATTGAAAAGTTGAATCTGACCACCAAAGCGTCCGCCCCGCGTCGGGTTGATCGTCTGCTGGAGCTTTTCCCGAAGCTCAAAGACGTCTACATCCGCAAATTTCCGCTGGGCGAGATTCCCGCCCCGATCTTCGCTATGGACAGGCTGCGCAGCCTGCATCTGCCCGACTGTGGAATCACCCTGACTGAACCGGCTGCAGAGGCCTTCGCAGGCTGGAAAAACCTGAGTTCCGTGGACCTGAGCAACAATCCGCTCAACATTGTTCCAGACCTGAGGCGTCTCCCGCAGTTGGACAATCTGCGTCTCGGCAATTGCGCCTTGAGCAAGGTGCCTGACGGTCTGTTCGAGCTGCCTGGATTGACGAGCGCGGACTTGTCCGGGAACGCGATTACCGAGTTGCCAGGCGAGTTTCCTTTACAGCCCGGCGACGCGGTGACCGAATACAACTTCGACGACAACCCCCTTCACCCGGAAAGTCAGCAACGCCTGGACAGATACACCACGGCGTTTAACGAGAAAATGAACGAAAGATGGATGACGGGGGTCCGGCGCGAACTTGACGACTTCGTGGATTCGGATTTTTCCGATGGCGAGGAGCGACCATTACCATCGACAAGGCATAGCTGACCCGCCGTCAGCCACGCTCTGGCGGCACTGACGACAACTCGAACGGGCTGCTGCTGCGCCGCTGGTTGCGATCTTCCCGCGGCGTGGCACCGAAGAAATTGCGATAGGCGCTGGAGAAATGCGGCCCCGAGGAGAAGCCACAGGACAGGCCGATCTGGATGATGGACTTGCTGGTCTGCATCAACATCTGCCGGGCTTTGTTCAGGCGCAGCTCCAGGTAGTACTGGCTCGGCACACGGTTGAGGTATTGCTTGAAGATCCGCTCCAACTGGCGACGGGACACGCACACATGCTGGGCGATTTCGTCGGTGGTCAGCGGTTCTTCGATGTTGGCTTCCATCAGCAACACCGCTTGGGTGAGCTTCGGATGGCTGGAGCCGAGACGGTTTTGCAACGGGATGCGCTGACGCTCGCCGCCCTCGCGAATGCGTTCAACGACCAGTTCTTCCGAAACCGCTCCGGCCAACTCTGCACCGTGATCGCGAGCCAATACCGCCAGCAGCAGATCAAGCACGGACATGCCGCCGCATGCGGTCAGGCGATCGCGATCCCAGTCGAACAGATGACTGGTGGCAATGACTTTAGGGAAACGCTCGGCGAAATCGTCTTGCCAGCGCCAGTGCACGGCAGCACGATAACCGTCGAGCAACCCCAGTTGCGCCAACGGATAGACACCGGCCGACAGACCGCCGATGACCGTACCCGCACGTACCAATTGCTTGAGCGCACTGCTGAGTGCCGGCGCCAATGTGGTCGGCGGCTCGTCAGCGAGCAGGAACAGTTTCTGGAAGTTTTCGAGTTTGCCGGTCCAGGCTTCACCGGGCAATTGCCAGGCGCCTTCGGCCGGTGGCTCGGCTTGTAGGAACGACAGCTCGTAAACCACCTCCGGGTGCACACGCTGAGCAACACGCAAGGCTTCCTCCGCCAGCGCCAGCGTCAACGCTTTAGTGCTGGGCCAAATCAGGAAACCAATTCGATGGGCAGTCATGGGCGGGCGATCCGAAACGAAGAACAGTGATGAAGGCATGGGCCAATGCTAGCCCGTAAATGAACACAAATCATGAGGCTGACAGAGATCCATTGTGGGAGCGAGCTTGCTCGCGAAGGCGGTGTATCAGTCAACATCGTTGCTATCTGAACTACCGCTTTCGCGAGCAAGCTCGCTCCCACAGGGGATTTTGGTCAGTCTCTAGGTCGCGAAGCATGACCTAATCTGGTGCATAACGGCAGCGATTACTTGAGGCTGCCCGAGAGGAATTGCTGCAAACGTTCCGATTGCGGATTCACCAGCACTTCGCGCGGGTTGCCGCTCTCTTCAACCACACCTTTGTGCAGGAACACCAACTGGTTCGACACTTCACGGGCAAAGCCCATTTCGTGCGTGACCACGACCATGGTGCGACCTTCCTGAGCCAGTGCTTGCATGACTTTCAGCACGTCGCCCACCAGCTCCGGGTCGAGGGCTGAAGTCGGTTCGTCGAACAGCATCACCTCAGGCTCCATCGCCAGCGCACGGGCGATCGCCACACGCTGCTGCTCGCCACCGGACATGTGCCCCGGGAACGCGTCTTTACGATGGGCCACGCCAACCTTGTTCAGGTAGTGCTCGGCTTTCTCGCGGGCTTCGGCCTTGGAGACACCGAGTACATGCACCGGCGCTTCCATGATGTTTTCCAGCGCAGTCATGTGCGACCACAGGTTGAAATGCTGAAACACCATCGACAGGCGCGAGCGCATGCGTTGCAGCTGTTTCGGATCAGCGGCTTTCAGCGCGCCGTCCTTGTTCGCCACCAGTTTCAGCTCTTCGTTGTTGAGCAGAATCCTGCCCGCGTGCGGCTGCTCGAGCAGGTTGATGCAGCGCAGGAAAGTACTTTTGCCGGAGCCACTGGAGCCGATGATGCTGATCACATCGCCGGCTGCCGCTTTCAGGGACACGCCCTTGAGCACTTCGTGACTGCCATAGCGTTTATGCAGGTCTTGGACTTCAAGTTTGTACATGCGGTCGGTTCTCACAAAAACAGTCAGTCAGTCGTTGAGCAAGCGCCCGTGACGCAGCGCTTCGCGCCCCGCCACCTTGGCCAGCCAGAAACCGGGTTGGGCATAACGCAGCCGTTCAATGGCAAACAGCACCCCGGAGGTACCAGCACACACCGTGCTGACCCGATCGGACAGAGGATCAATCACTTCAAAAATCTCGTCGCCCGCCTCGACCCACTCGCCGGGCTTGCGCAGAAAACTTACGACGCCCGGATGCGGCGCGAACAGCAACTCGGTGCCTTCGAACGGCATGCCTTCACACGCTTCGTGTGCCGGGTTCGGCCACTCGCCGGTGATCAAACCCTGCTCAGCGAGGAAGGCGAGAATGCCTTCAGCATAGGCGCAGGCTTCGGCGCGACCGGTATCGGCCTGACCGCCCAGTTCAATGGTCGTCGCCAGGCACGCCAGCGGAATCTGCGCATCGGGGAACTGCCGCGACAGACGCAGCCACGGCAGCGAACAAGCCTCATCGAACGAGCTGCCGCCGGAATCTTCCGCGAGCAATCCGACCTTCACATTCAGGTGCGCGGCCAGTGAGCGCCACTGCGGCCAGTGCTGCGGCAACGCGTACATGTGCAGCGCGGCTTCGGCATCGCAGTGCAAGTCCAGCACCACATCAGCGGTGCAAGCATGGCTGAGCAACACGCGCTGCATGCCTTGCAACTGGCTGCTCGCTTTCGGCAATGCGGCCAAGTGGTCGGCCATGGCCTGACGGATCAGACGCACATTGGCGTGCGGATCATCACCGAGGCTGTCAGCCAAAGCGGCCGCAACCGGCGCGCTCAGCTCGACGAAATCACGATTGAAGTTCTTGCCACTGCCGGCCTCGAAGCGGCCCTGGTGATTGCCTTGCAGCAATTGCCCGAGACCCAAGGGGTTGGCGACCGGCACCAGTTCGATGACACCGTTGAGCAGGCCTTTGGCTTCGAGTTCGCCGAGGCGCTTTTTCAGCTCCCAAGCGGTGCGCATGCCTGGCAATTCATCAGCGTGCAGGCTGGCCTGAATGTAGGCCTTGCGCTCGCCGCGTCCGAAACGGAACACGGAAATCTTGCGCTCGCTGCCCAAGTGGCTCCACGGCAATACGTGGTCGATGCGTTCCATATCAGTGCTTCCGCGGGGCCAGGTAGCTCAACCAGCGACGCTCGGCCAGTTTGAACAGCTTGACCAGAATGAACGTCAGGCACAGGTAGAACACGCCAGCGGTGATGTACGCCTCGAACGGCAGATAGAACTGCGCGTTGACCGTGCGTGCCGCGCCAGTGATGTCGATCAGGGTGACGATGGAGGCCAGACTGGTGGTCTGCAGCATCATGATCACTTCGTTGCTGTACTGCGGCAGTGCCCGGCGCAGGGCCGATGGCAGCAGGATGCGCTTGTACAGTTTGAAGCGCGACATGCCCATGGCCTTGGCCGCTTCGATCTCACCGTTCGGCGTGGCCTTGAGGCTGCCGGCAATAATCTCAGCGGTGTAGGCGCTGGTGTTGACCGCAAAGGCCAAGCACGCGCAGAACGTTGCGCTGGACAGCCATGGCCACACGAAGCTTTCGCGTACTGCTTCGAACTGCGCCAGACCGTAGTAGATCAGGAACAGTTGCACCAGCATCGGCGTGCCACGAATCACGTAGGTGTAAAGCCACGCGGCGCCGTTGACGACCGGGTTCTTCGAGACGCGCATCAGCCCCAGCGGCAGAGCCGCGAGCAGACCGAAAAACAGCGACAGTGCGAGCAGTTTGAGGGTGGTCAGCAGGCCGCCGAGGTACAGCGGCATGGCCTCCCAAATGACGTTGTAGTCGAAGATCATAGATCAGCCGCCCTTACGCCTACCGAGTAGCGCTTCTCAAGGTGACGCAATGCCAGCAACGAAACACTGGTGATCACCAGGTACATCGCCGCCACTGCGAGGAAGAAGGTGAAAGGCTCGCGGGTGGCATCTGCCGCCTGCTTGGCCTTGAACATCATGTCTTGCAGACCGACCACGGAAATCAGCGCGGTGGCCTTGGTGAGTACCAGCCAGTTGTTGGTGAAGCCCGGAATCGCCAGGCGAATCATCTGCGGCACCATCACCCGGAAGAACACCTGAAAACTGCTCATGCCGTACGCCATGCCCGCTTCGGCCTGACCTTTAGGGATCGCCATGAAGGCGCCACGGAAGGTTTCCGACAGGTACGCACCGAAGATGAAACCGAGGGTGCCGATACCGGCGGCCAGCGGGTTCAGGTCGATGTAATCGTCATAGCCGAGCATCGGTGCGACGCGGTTGAGCAAGTCCTGACCGCCGTAAAAGATCAGCAGGATCAGCACCAGATCAGGAATCCCGCGGATCACCGTGGAATACAGATCGCCCAGCCACGCCAGCCAGCGCACCGGCGACAGGCGTAACGCGACACCGATCAGCCCGAGAACGATGGCCAGAGCCATGGACGACAAGGCGAGCTGAAGCGTCAGCCATGCGCCATCGAGGATGACAGCCCCGTAGCCTTTCAACATGATTCAGGTCCTCGAAAGTTGGGATGAAAAAATGGCGCAAACCGCAGAGATCCTGTTGCTTGCGCCATTTCGGACTTGTCGCAGAGACGTGTTACTTGCCGTAGATATCGAAGGCGAAGTACTTGTCCTGGATTGCTTTGTATTTGCCGTTTTCGCGGATGGCCGCGATGGCCGCGTTGATCTTGTCTTTCAGGGCATCGCCCTTACGGACTGCGATGCCTACGCCGTCGCCGAAGTATTTGACGTCGGTGAACGCCGGGCCGGCGAACGCAAAGCCTTTGCCGGCGTCGGTGTTGAGGAAGCCGTCTTGCAGCAGGGTGGCGTCAGCCACGGTGCCGTCGAGGCGACCGGCGGCCACGTCGAGGTAGATTTCGTTCTGCGAACCGTACGGCTTGATCTCGGCACCCAGCGGGGCCAGGACTTCGCGGGCGAAACGTTCGTGGATCGAACCACGCTGTACGCCGATGTTCTTGCCCTTCAGCTCAGCCAGACCTTCGCTGACCTGAGTACCGGCCTTCATGACCAGACGAGCCGGGGTGTTGTAGTACTTGTTGGTGAAGTCGACCGACTTCTTGCGATCTTCGGTGATCGACATGGACGACAGGATCGCGTCGATCTTGCGCACTTTCAGTGCCGGGATCAGACCGTCGAACTCTTGCTCGACCCACACACACTTGACCTGCATCTGCTCGCACAGAGCGTTGCCGATGTCGTAGTCGAAACCGACGATGCTGCCGTCCGGTGCTTTCGAAGCGAACGGAGGGTAAGCCGCTTCGATACCGATCTTCAGAGGTTTTTCGTCAGCGAAGGCGTTCATCGACAGCACGGACAGTGCCAGGGCGCCAAGCAGCACAAGTTTCTTCATCTTGGGACTCCATCGGTAAAGGGCAAAAACGGCAGAGTGAGCGACAGCCCAATATGCGAATGGGTGAATCGGGAAATCGGTTGCTGCATCGGTGGGAAATTTCCCATTGAAACCGTCGGAGATTTCAACGTCAGCCACGATGAGCGAGTGATCGGCATTCTAACGACAGGCCCGAAGCCGATATTTCTTCAATGCGACAACTAATTACAGATGCACAGAGAAAGCGACTTGAGCACATTGACAGCCTTGCAATTTCATGCAAGAGCGAAAGACAGTGAACCGATCTATGCTGCAAATTGCGGGCCTATTATTCGCAAACCCTTCTAATCCGGCAAGCGCAGCGTTGTGTCTTATTTTTCACCGGGGGTTTCGAGGCTCTAAAACGGGGCGATGCGTTTCCCTTTGCCCCGTCGCGGGGCGGGCGGTTACACATTCGGTTACGAGGAAGGTGTTGGGTAACAGTGGGAAATGTCTTACGGGGGAGATCGATAATTATTGGTTGGATGGACCTGGGTTCCGACGAGGGACTACACCGGCGTCTGACAAATTGCTTTCGCGAGCAAGCTCGCTCCCACAGGGGTCTGCATTTTGTCTGAAGGTACTCGGTCAAACTGTGGGAGCGAGCTTGCTCGCGAAGAGGCCCGCCCAGCCACCACAAAACCCCCAGACACAAAAAAGCCCCGCCCGGCAAAACCGGACAGGGCTTCTATGCTTCTAACGCTTAAGCCACATTCATGGTCTTGTGCGTATCAATCAAATGCTGCACCACACCCGGATCCGCCAAGGTCGAGATATCCCCCAACCCGTCATATTCCGCCGTCGCAATCTTGCGCAGAATGCGGCGCATGATCTTGCCCGAACGCGTCTTCGGCAACCCCGGTGCCCACTGGATCACGTCCGGCGAAGCAATCGGCCCGATCTCCTTGCGCACCCAGTTCTTCAACTCCAGACGCAATTGCTCGGTCGGCTCTTCGCCATTCTTCAACGTGACATAGACATAAATGCCTTGCCCCTTGATGTCATGCGGCACACCCACAACAGCCGCCTCGGCAACTTTCGGATGCGCAACCATCGCGCTCTCGATCTCCGCCGTGCCCATACGGTGGCCAGACACGTTGAGCACGTCATCCACGCGCCCGGTGATCCAGTAGTAACCATCGGCATCACGGCGCGCGCCGTCACCGGTGAAGTACATGCCACGGAAGGTCTTGAAGTAGGTATCGACGAAACGATCGTGATCGCCATACAGCGTGCGCGCCTGACCTGGCCACGAATCGAGAATCACCAGATTGCCTTCGGCCTCGCCCTCGATGATGTTACCGAGGTTGTCGACCAGCGCCGGCACCACACCAAAGAATGGACGTGCCGCCGAACCCGGCTTCAGCGCGTGGGCACCCGGCAACGGGCTCATCATGTTGCCGCCGGTCTCGGTCTGCCACCAGGTATCAACGATCGGGCAACGCGACTTGCCGACATTCTTGTAGTACCAGTCCCACGCTTCCGGGTTGATCGGCTCACCCACCGAACCGAGTAGACGCAGGCTGCTGCCATCCGCACCTTCAACGGCGGCCTGACCCGAAGCCATCATCGCGCGAATCGCGGTCGGTGCGGTGTAGAGGATATTGACCTTGTGCTTGTCGACGATCTTCGCCACCCGGGTGATGTCCGGGTAGTTCGGCACGCCTTCGAACAGCAGCGTGGTCGCGCCATTGGCCAGCGGGCCGTAGACGATGTAGCTGTGGCCGGTGACCCAGCCGACGTCGGCGGTGCACCAGTAGACTTCGCCCGGACGGTAGTCGAACACGCGCTCGTGGGTCATCGCTGCGTACAGCAAGTAACCGCCAGTGGTGTGCTGCACGCCCTTCGGTTTGCCGGTCGAACCGGAGGTATAAAGGATGAACAGCGCTTCTTCGGCACCCATCTCTTTCGGCGCGCAAACGGTGCCCGCCACTTTCATCAGGTCTTCGTACCAGATGTCGCGATGCTGGTTCCACTTGATGTCGCCACCGGTGCGCTTGCACACGATGACCTTCTGGATGCTGCTGGTTTCCGGGTTGGTCAGCGCGTCGTCGACGTTGGCCTTGAGGGAAATCTTCTTGCCGGCACGGATGCCTTCATCAGCGGTGATCACCACTTTCGATTTGCAGTCAATGATGCGACCGGCCAGGGCTTCCGGTGAGAATCCACCGAACACCACCGAGTGAATCGCGCCGATCCGGGTGCAGGCCAGCATGGCGACCACGGCTTCGGGAATCATCGGCATATAAATGGTCACCACGTCGCCACGGTGCACGTCCTGACCACGCAGGGCGTTGGCCAGTTTGCACACTTGCTCGTGCAGTTCGCGGTAGGTGATGTTGCGGCTCTCGGAAGGATCGTCGCCTTCCCAGATGATCGCGACTTGATCGCCGCGCTCGGCCAGATGACGGTCGAGGCAGTTGTAGGAAACGTTCAGGGTGCCGTCGGCAAACCACTTGATGTCGACATGGTGATCGTCGAACGACGTCTGTTTCACCGTGGTGAAAGGCTTGATCCAGTCGAGACGCTTGGCTTGCTCACGCCAGAAGCCGTCAGGGTTGACGACCGACTGCTGGTACATGGCTTTGTAGGTCGCCTCGTCAGTCAGCGTGTTAGCCAGAACCTCAGGACGAACGGGATACAGAGAAGCCGCACTCATCTTTCCTACCTCGGTGTAATAGTTGTTTTTGTATGACCCTGTTGTAACGGGGCGGGGGCCATAGAACCATTCGACGATGGTAGTAACAAGCCCCTACAAAACATCCAGATACCCCAAACGCAGGCCCCACGCCATTTATTCAGACACCCCACAACCCTGTGGGAGCTTGCCTGCAAGCGATTCAGACAACTCGGTCCCACAGACAAAACACCCGGTTATCAATCCCCATCTCAAGGGATTGTTACCAAATCTGCCAAAGGTGTTTATCAAAACCCGCTCTGTTTACCCCCGCCCCATCTCCCTAAAATCCACCTCGCCAACAAGGCAAACGCGATTAACAACGATACAGCCCCCACGAAGGCCGTTAATCCAGCTCTCAAGTAATAACTGCAAACGATGAAGTTCCACACGCAACCCTAAAAAGGTTGCGTGACCCCACTCGACCTCAAAAAGGTAAATCTGAAATGAAAGCTTTATTGGTTCTGGCCCTCAGCAGTCTGTGCGCAACCGCCATGGCAGATGAGGTCCCGACTGATGTCGCGCAGCAACAACCGGTTGTTGAGGAATACACTTACTCGACTCACCTGGACATCGCCAAAGTTGTTTCCATGAGCGAAGTTCCGAATGTCTGCGAAGTGGTTCCAGCCAAAATGGAATACGACGACTCCAAAGGTCAGCGTCACATCCTGCGCTACAGCATCATGGGCAACGGCTGCACCAATTGATGATTCGAGACTGCACCGAATTGGATCTCTCAGCGCTTCATTGAGGGTCGATTCCAGCCCGACTTCGGTCGGGCTCAGTTGTGTTTGAAGCCGGCAAAAATGCTTGCAAAACACTAGATGTAGTGAAAAACCGATTTTTTTGTTCGTTTTTTGAGCAAATTCACAATGGCGAGATTTTTACGAAAAAAAATCTTCCCCCGGCAAAGCCCTGTAAACCCTCACTCTCATCGAATATCCGCCCTCCTCGACCGCTCCATGCGCGGATTCGCCTCAGCACAGCCGTGTTTTTTTCCCTATAATGCCGCCCCATACGGGTCAGCAATATTCCCTTACAGGGAGCAAAAGCCATTCTGAAGCCCCGCAGCAGCGTTCAACGCTGATTGCGCCCATCAGAGGCTCTCGGAACCCGTCAAAATTTCTGTTTATTTGCCTGCGTGCATCGCTGCAAAAAACGACATCCAACGCGGTCTGTACGACCGTGTGAAAAACCAACCAATCAGGTTTCACACGGGCACAGGCCCTCACGCAGGAGACGACACGTCATGCTGAGCTGGGACGAATTCGACAAAGAAGACAGTGAAGTAGCAGCAGTGAAAGGCGCCAACGCCGGCCACGCTAGCGAAGCCAACATGGACCGCCTCGACAACGCCGGCGGCGCCGCCGCGCTGGAAGCCCGCGCCGTGACCGCCGACGACTCGGCCGCTGTCGCCCGCGCCAAGGCTGCACTGAACTCCCTCGACGTTGCCGAAGGCCTCGCCGAACTCGAAGGCGCCTCCGCCCGTGTCGCCGTTGACGAAAAGCGCATGATCAACTGCCGCGCCGACCTCAACCAACTCGTGCCATTCAAGTACGACTGGGCCTGGCAGAAATATCTGGACGGTTGCGCAAACCACTGGATGCCGCAAGAAGTCAACATGACCGCCGACATCGCCCTCTGGAAAAACCCGGAAGGCCTGACCGACGACGAGCGCCGCATCGTCATGCGCAACCTAGGCTTCTTCTCCACCGCCGACTCCCTGGTTGCCAACAACCTGGTCCTGGCCGTGTACCGCCTGATCACCAACCCGGAATGCCGCCAGTACATCCTGCGCCAGGCGTTCGAAGAAGCGATCCACACCCACGCCTACCAGTACTGCATCGAATCGCTGGCCATGGATGAAGGCGAAATCTTCAACATGTACCACGAGATCCCATCGGTCGCGAAAAAAGCCACCTGGGGCCTGAAATACACCCGTTCGATCTCCGATCCGAAGTTCGAAACCGGCACCGTCGAAACCGACAAAGAGTTGCTGCGCAACCTGATCGCCTACTACTGCGTTCTGGAAGGCATCTTCTTCTACTGCGGCTTCACCCAGATCCTCTCCATGGGCCGCCGCAACAAAATGACCGGCGTCGCCGAGCAGTTCCAATACATCCTGCGCGACGAATCCATGCACCTGAACTTCGGCATCGACGTGATCAACCAGATCAAAATCGAAAACCCGCACCTGTGGGATGCCGAAATGAAGGAAGAAGCGACCCAGATGATTCTGCAGGGTACGCAGCTGGAGATCGAATACGCGCGTGACACCATGCCTCGCGGGGTGTTGGGTATGAACGCGGCGATGATGGAGGACTACCTGAAGTTCATCGCTAACCGTCGTTTGTCGCAGATCGGTTTGAAAGAAGAGTATCCAGGGACGACTAACCCGTTCCCTTGGATGAGCGAGATTATGGACTTGAAGAAAGAGAAGAATTTCTTTGAGACTCGCGTGATCGAATACCAAACTGGTGGTGCGTTGAGCTGGGACTAAATTTTTTCGATATGTTCGAACAGTAGTCATTAGAAAGCCCCGCAATCGCGGGGCTTTTTTCGAATGAAAGGGAGAAATGCAATATGGAAAGCAACACATCCGGATACTTCGAATTAGCACTCTCTTTCGTAGACAAGAACATCTGGCCTCTGATCATATTAGTCATTGTCATAATCACAAGAAAAAGCGTGGCAAGCGCTCTTGAACGGCTGATTAAATTAAATTTCTCATTTGCCGGTGCCACAGGAGCAATGGAAGCTGCATCACCTGTAATTATAATTGAGGAACCTCGCCAACCTCATACTGATACTAAAGAAACGATAGAGCGCCCTCAAGAACAACCTTCACAAGATAAACCTAAAGAAGAAGCAGATTTTTGGGTGACTAGGCTATTCGACGCGTTTGAGGCCAACGACCAAAAACTAGCCAAGCAAATATTCGAAGACAATCAGCACAACGAAGCTGATGAAGAAAAACAACATGACAACGAAGCTCTTTACCTATACGTATGTTTCATCAAAGGGAAAGATCAACAAGCGTTAGAAAAACTTGAAAAGATCTACAATCTCAGCACTTCAGATACTGCAATAAAGAACATTTCATTATGGCTCTCATTGATATACAACGAAACGAACGACCCAAAAAGAGACAAAGAACTCCTTGAGAATGCCATCAGCCGTATTCAAAGTGAAGCCGCAACAACAGAGCTCACTCTAAAACTTGCGCTTGCGCATAAAAATCTTGGCAACATCAATACAGGCCTAAAAATCCTTGAAGACAGACTGTTAGTAGTCCACTCAGACGAACAAAAGTCATCCATATATGTATCGATCGCCAGCTTACTAAAAGAGCAGGGCAACTTTAGCGCCCAAGCAATTGCATTAGAAAAGTCAGTCGAATATGCTCCCGGTAATAGAGAGTGTTTGTTCGATGCTGCGTACGTACAAAGCAATAACGACCTCAACGGTCTCGCTATAAAAAACTATTCAACGTTACTGAATTTAGATCCTCAGCATTCGGTAGCACTCAATAATATTGGAGTCAGCGCCGGAGCTCTCAATATACGAGGAAAACAAATAGAGTTTTTCAAGCGCTCACGAGACTGTGGCTCTACCCTAGCCATGTCCAATCTCGCAAATATTTATCTTGAGAATGGTCTGTACGATGAGGCACAGCAAATTCTTGATGAGGCGAGAAAATCAGACGATCCACATGAAAACATCGGAACATCCCTTTTTACTCTCAAAACCAAAACAACCCATGACAACGAAACATGGGCAACTACCATCAAAGAAGCAGAGGAACTCCAGAGAAATATAAGACTTTATGGTGAAGCCTGCTTTGAACCTCACACCAGTGCCATCTGGAGCGGGGACTGGAGAACTGAAAAAGGCGAACAAGTATTCTTTACTATTGAGAATGAAAAAATCTCAGCAGAATGGACAACTACCGAACTTCGCTTTAGCCAAACCCAGAATTTCCTATGCAAACTTTCTGGAACGTTACAGAATCGCAGCGCAAAATTTACTTACACAAAAAACATGCTCCCTGCAAAACCAACTTCTTTACTTGGATTATCAGGCAATGAAAGCACATCTTTCCTCGCCTACATAACTACAGAAAACGCCTCCCTCGTTTTCTTCTCAGCAACAGAGACTAGCAAAATAAAAATTGTATTAAATAAAAATTAAAATCCGGATTCGGATTCGGATTCGGATTCGGATTCGGATTCGGATTCGGATTCGGATTCGGATTCGGATTCGGATTCGGATTCGGAAATATATCCCCTCCCCAAAAAAACACACACGCGCCCACAACCTCAAAGCCAAAAAAAATAGCTCTTTACCATAAAGAGCTATTTTAAAACCAACATCCTCCCCCCTACGTCTTAGAAATAAATTTCCTACACCGCCTGTAGCTATTGCCGCATTGTCACTCTTGAGAAATCATCTAAACTTTAAATAGGTGCCTAAGAAACACCCAACGTAGAAAGCTTGGTCAGTTACACAGACGCACATGCCGTCGGTGGAGCTGCCTAGCTCGTTGGGATTTCTTAAGTCCACTCTACGTTGGGGTCAGGCCCTCCAAAATCTAAACGTAGAGGTAATGGATATGCCCGATCCTTTTTCTGTAACAGTCTTCTCACGTCACAACCTCGCTCTACATGCCCTTCTGCTCGAAAACCAAACCTGGTTCTGCGCTCGTGATGTGGGTCGTTTGATGGGTATCCATCTGTGCGAACGCATGGTCAATAAGCTAGACAAGGATCAACGTCGCGTTTTGTGGATTGAGTATTTTCGGCAACCCGAAAAGCAACTGATGCTCAGCGAGTCTGGTGTGTATGCTCTGCTGGTGTATCACTACGTTCCGGGAAACCGGTTGTTGCGGGAGTGGTTGACTCTACAAGTGGTGCCGGCCCTACGCGATGCAGAACACTTAGGACATTCAGAACGGCCGATGTTGAGCTTGTTGGGTTGGCCGGAGATGTCGTTGAGCCTGCTGCATTGGCAGGACGAAGGCTGGATTCGGCTGCGGGATATGCCTTATCTGTTGAGCGATCAGACACCACGAAAAGCGATGGCGACGAAGCCTTGGTGGCGGAGGGTCGCTCAGGCGTTTCAGGCGTCGAAGCATTCGATGGGTTAAGCGATGCTCTCGTAGGATCGGACGCGAGATCCGTCGCTATTTTTTGTAGGAATTTTCGTAGACAGCAGTAATGGCCACTCAGTATCGTCCGAGGGTTTTCAACCCTCGGCGATTTTATGGATACGGAAAAGGAAAATAGTGGCTGGACGGATGAGGAGCTTGAAGCTTCGGTTGATGGCTATCTCGATATTCAAGCTCGCTACCCAAATGATCAAAAATTTAACAAGTCCTTGGAGCACAAGCGTCTGCAGAACGGCGTACTCGCCGGACGAAACACCAAGTCGATTGACTATCGACTGCAGAACATTACCGCTCTGTTCGAAGATCTTGGGCTGAAAACGATCTCTAGCTACAAACCAAAGGTGAATCTCGGTTCAGGGATTACTGCGCGCCTGATCAAAATCGTAGAATCGAAAGGCCTCATTACGCTGGATTCCGGTACACCTTCCACGCAAGAAGAATCATCACTTCGAAATGTACAACGAGCGAAACAACGTGATTTCGTAAGTGAGCCAGAGGGTGTGCAGATACCTCAGCAAATCGTCAGGACAACCAAAACCTACGCCCGCATATCCAAAGTCAAAGATTGGATTCTGTTCAACGCCAAGGGTATCTGTGAGGGATGTGGACAACCAGGTCCGTTTGAAATGAATGGAGAACCTTACCTTGAGGTTCACCACGTTAAGCATTTGGCGGATAACGGGACGGACTTTAAAACCAACACCGTAGCGCTGTGCCCGAACTGTCATCGACGCTGCCACCATTCAAGTGACCGGGAGCAGTTTACAAACTCTCTTTATAAAAAAATACAAAGATTAAAGCGCGAATAAGCACCGCAACCAGCATCATAAAAAAATAAAGCAACCCACTCTCGCTTGCATAGCAAGCGGGACATAGAAAACGAACATCAATTAGGCTATGGCGAAATCTCAAACCTGTCATTCCAACATGATTACACCCTTGTATATAGCGGGTCATTCTTCTGAAAAATACTATCTTCATTTTTTTCAGTAGAGGTAACATATGAAAATATCTTGCAATGGCCAAAGTTCTCGTCAAGGCGCTTCTTATAACGCTGGAACTTGTTAGTTTCGGAGATCTCTGCAAAACTTTGAGTACACAAGTTCCCCAATACAAAATCCTCGCTCAAAGGCAATCCCTTTGCGTTATTTGCCCATGCGCTAAGTAGAAGGTCTCCCATAAAATTTATGCCGAATGATTCATGCATAAGATCGCATGGATTGTGACCGGCATCATACTCAAATAAATGTTTCAAAGCACATTGAAGCCGAACCTTAGTTTTTGTCTTATTCTCAACCGCTTTAAAGCACTTAATAGCGCCGACAAGTTCCGTTTTAGTTAAGGCATTTTCGCGCAAGTATTCCTCACCTCTCCCCACGGGAAACGTGCGCATTAACAAAATCTCGCTAATTCCAGCTTCACAAAGATCAGAATATATCTGCTCCACCTTATTATTCGATATGTTGCCGAAGTGTATTGGCAACTGTGCTTTTGTACGAACACCAAGTGACGAAAATTTTCTGGCAATTTTAAGATTGCTTAAATTATATCCCACTGGCCTAGAATCCTGCGGACTATCTGCTGGTTCATCGTAAGTAAATTCATATTCGCCAATAAAGCTCGAAATCTCTTGCACACCGTATTTTTTTACGAAAGCACCTGTGGATGTTATTGATATTGATTCTTTCCCAAAAATTTTTGAGGCTGCCTTTATTACTAAGTAATTTTCATGACAAGCAAGTGGATCGCCACCGGCGAAGTCAATTTTTACATCGTACCCCTTCAAATTGTTCAGTATTCTTATTTTTTGCTCATACGAAGGCTCTTTACCAGCCAGCTGTCGACTGATAAGCGCCAAATCATATTTGGTAGGATTGACATCCTTATATTTAACTTTAAATCCGGACTCCAAGCCTCTTTCAACAACAGCAATATTCTTTAGAGAATTCTCCCTCACGATTATATTATTGTTTCTCGATGAAACATGAACTGCATCAGTGCAGCAAAACTTGCAATCCCACGGACAAACGAGACTGATATTCCATATTATATCTAGGCGTCGATTAGGCATCATGACATCCGACATTCAAAACCAAATCATTATAATTATCACGCAATTGATTCATGATGTCTTTGTTATTTCTCTTAGTGCTCACATCACTTTCTAGCTCGTTCAACGTCCTCCACTCGTAGTTCCTATCCCCAACAGTGAAACTCCCGTCCGGCAATAATTGTTTAAAAATCTTCACATGGAAAATTTCAAAATGGTACTCCTTCACCACATTTTGCGGTGGATCAAATTTTTCGGATTTAAAGTTAAACTCTTGCAGCAAGTCAATTTTGATATTTGCTGCATCAACTCCTAGCTTATCACCTAAGGATTTAGTAGTACCTGATTTCTGACTACTTACATATTCAGTTAACGCCGCCTGCTTTACATAGGGTAAAAAATAGCACGACCAGGAAGCTTTTTTTTCCACAAGAAGTTTCACCTCACCATCAACCTCTCTCTTTATAACGAAAACCGAAGTCCTATCAGGCCTATTTAAAATAGATTTATCTATCTTCTTTAAAAGAAGCTCAAATGGGCTTTCAGATCGAAGTGCCCGCACAATTGCCACTGCCGTCCAAACAGAAAATACAATGGTCGCGGCCCATAACACCGTTCTCATCCCATCGGGCATACTTAAGTTAAAATCTAAAAACGGTATGCTTACGCTAGGCTGAAAATTAGTGGTTGCTAGCGCTATAAAAAGTGAAATCAATACCGTCAACGGCAAATGCCACGATCTTTTTGCATCTTGAACCTCATCATACTCCTTAATATAGAGTTTTAAATCCGATCTATTAATCGTTATTTTTTGGCATTGTATTGTCTTCTTGTAATCAAAACATTTGCAAATTCTATCTTTTAGTGTACTTGGAGAGTCCATAAATTCTGTTCCCTGGAAAGATTTAATCTTCGCGATTAAAATTCGGAAAATTTCTATTTTTACATTTATTATTGCCAGCTCATTAACAGTGACCCAGCCCATAGAAAATAATGCCCTAAGCCCCCTTAGGCCTCAATAGCTTTCTAGTTTCTTCATTCCTTGCTCATTTCTAACAATAATTCCGGCTCAACGCTCAATTTTTTAAACCTCAAATGTGCCGGTTACCGGTGATATTTCCAAGAAATTTATGCTGCCATTTATCGCTGGTAACCCGCGCCGCCTCCCGCTATTAATACCCCTCCCCCACTCAAGGATCCGAGCCCCACCATGAAATTCGATCTCGCCTACTGCCTCAGCCTCGACGACAAGTTGTCGATCTATGACGTTCGCGATCTCAATTTCGATGAGACGGTGGCGTTTGACTCGGCGAAGGAACACTTCCAGTGCCCCAACGATGCTTGTCGTTCGGCGTTCGAGGCTTCCAACGAGTTGGGCACGTTCAACGCCAAGAACGTGAATTACGTGCGCACGCCGCACTTCAAGAATCTGCCCACTACGCAGCATGTCGCGGGTTGTCCGTATGTGAGTTTGAAGGCTTCAGCGTCTGGTGTTGAGACGGCGGATGGCGAGGTGGATGACGGGCGTGAGGATCACTTCCCATCAGAGTTGTTACTGACCCGCCGTGAGTATGTGCGCAAGCCTGTCGCGCCAGCGGGGGCGGCGGATGTGTTGCGCGATGATCCGGTGCGGGTGGCGGCGGAGAGTGGTAAAGAGTCGGCGGGTCGTGAATCGGCGCCGGACAAGACCAGTGTGTTTGCGCATCCGGTGGAGTGTTTTGTTTCCAACTTCGCGGACAAGGAGTTGCTTAAGCGGATGCCGTTGAAGGTCGGTGAGCATACGGCGCCGTACAGTTCGTTCTTCAAAAAGATCGAGTATCTGACGGACAACAAGGGACTGATTTACTGGGGGCGGATCAAGAAGATCGAGGACTTCCACAGTGCCAGTTTTCGTATCGATTTCGAGGACAAGGTCTGGTTCAAGAAGCCCGAGGACAGTAAGAAGAAGCCGTACTCGGTCAGCGTTTATCTGAACAAGAAGCTGATCGACAACTACCGCAAGCGCAAGGCGTTTCTGGAGGAGATCAAGCACGCGGTGGATAGCGACAAGGCGTTGTTCTGTTTCTTCTATGGGGTGACGCCGGAGTTGAAGCAGGTGCCCGGCAAGAAGAACCCCGAAAAGCCTTTCGAGGTCTTCAATGCCAATATCGAGAACCTGGATCACTTCATTATTCGTGAAGCGCCGGGGCTGGAGTGACGGTTAGCTTTGGGGCAGTTGCAGTTTGACGGCACCGGGGTGTTGGTTGACGAGGGAGTACGGCAGGATCGACCAGTCAGGACTGTCGCAAGAGCGTTGTACGCGAGCGAAGTAGGCGCCGAGGTACAAGCCCTTCTCGGTGAAGTACCAAGGTGAAGTGCCCCAGATGCTCTCATCCTGGAAGTTGCAGTCGTCATCTCCCGTCGGTTTCTTCATTTCTGTGGGGTACAGGGCGGTGAACTGCTTGATCACCCAAGGTACCAACTCTTTGCTTACGTACTGATAGCGCGCGTTACTTTCGTCCTTGCTCAGCGGTTTGTCGCCCAGGCTGTCGCGCTCGGCATGCAAAATCGGCGTGCCCTTACCTACCCAAAAGACATCTTCGAGTGACAATGGGTGGCCGGTTTTTACATCAATGTTGAGGGGTGAATCGCCGAAGTCGGGATGCGCGCCGCCGCAGTAATAGCTGGTCGAGATGTTCAGGCTGACCACGGCTGGCGAGATCATTTTCGGTTCTGCCTGTTGCATGAATTCGACGTTTTCGCCGCCCTGTAATTGGCAGCCGTGATAGCTGATGACTTCACTCCAGAGGCGCCCGAGCAACTGCTGGTTAACCCGTTGCTGATCATCTTTCGGCAATCCGGACTCCACGCTGAACAGCGAAATCTTTGTCTCAGGCTCGGTCCACCATTGCAGGTCATAGCCCATGAAGTTTTCTTTCTTTGCCGGTTTGAGCTTGAGTCCCTGCAGGCGCAAATACTCGTAAGGCTCGCCGTATGGCAGTGCGGCAATGAACGGCAAAGTTGCTGAGGTGGGCGCGGGAAGTCTGGCCTCGGTGAGTTTCACCGGCAGCTTTTTGCCCTGCGGACTTTGCCACTCGCCCTGCCAGCCGCTGCCGGTTTCTTTCAGCTTCAAGGTTGGCAGCGGCTTGTCGTCACCGTAGCGGTTATTGCCTTCGACGAGGCTCAGCGTGCTGTCCTGCAGCGAACCGCTGAGGGCTAGATCACGGTGATATTTCTCGTAGAAATAGCGGCCGGTGACTTCGTCCTGCTGTGTGGTGTTGAGTTCAACAACAATCGCCGTCTTGCCCAACGTACCGGTAAATACGCGCCGGCCATCTTCGGCATGGGCAGTGGAAATCAGTGTGAACAGCGCCGCGGCATATGGCACCAGGCGCATCAGTCCCTTGAGCATGAATCAATCCTTGAAGGAGTCGGAGAACGCGTCGGCACATAAGCGCCGGCGCTAAAAATACGCTGCGATTATGGCCGGCGCCGCTTAACTATTCGAGTTTTCTTGCTCGTACTTTTTAAGCCACGCTTCGCGCTCGAGGGCAGCAATTTCCCGAACCATTTGTTGGCGACGCTCCTTGGCAGCATGAAGCTGGACGTCATCAAGAAAGCAGTAATGACGCAGCCAGTGAAGCGCCATTTCCTCATTCGGAAAATAGTAAGACTTGGCGCCCTTGCTGTTCCTGGGCGTGTCATTCATTTGCTCGTCGAATACCATCGCTGTGATGTCATCCGGTGGCAAAGACCCCGTATGGGCGACCTTGTCCTGGAACATCCATGCAATCTCATCAATGTGTTTCTGCGCGCTGCGATGACTACGTCGATAGAACCGTTGATGCTCACAAGTCTGTTTCAGCCGCGCCAACATCAACTCAGGGTTTAGCCACTGCCCGAGGTCATGATGATGTGCGTTGATCACTATCCCCTTGACCCAACGATCCACAAATCGATCAACAAAGTCTTCTGTGTCAGCCTTTTTCGCATCAGCGAAAATCAGGCAATAGCGGGTCTGGACGTGAATGACCAGCAACACATGCTTGCGTTGTACCGTTATCGCGTGCACCAGCCACTGCTCATCAGCGCCGCTCGACTCATCATCTTCAATGATTGAGGACGGCGGATTAGTGTCCACCGGCGTGATCTTTTTGCCCTTGTGAGCACGGCTGAAGAATTTGCTGGCGGCTTCGGTGCAATTGAAGATCAACATCCGGGTTCTCTGGTAGTTGCTGGAGTATGGCGCTCAATTACCGATTTTGATTTCTTCCGCTGTAACCTGGCAATGGTTCATTTAAGCGAAATGCACAGCAGCACAATAATCAGCAACCCGATATAGACCCAGGCATGCACCCGATCTGGTATCCGTCCAATCCATGGCGCGGCCAAGCGTATCCCGACGAGCGAGCCAACCGTCAGCACCGCAAACGCGAGCAGATCCACGTACCCGACAAACCACGTGCCCAGGTCAGCCTGACAGAACCCGGCCAGCGCCATGTACGTCAGCGTCCCGGCCAATGCCACCGGCACACTCAACGGATTGGCCATGGACGTCGCTTGCGACATGCTCAGTCCACAGCGGCGCAACAGCGGCACGGTCATGACGCTTCCTCCTACACCGAGAAACGTCGCGATGGCGCCGATGCCTACACCACCTGCGGAAGTTTCCGTAGCGCCAAGTCGGCGTGGGATGACATCTGGGTTCTGAGTGAGAAAGCCACGTCGCAGCAGGCAGTCGACGATGGTCACGCCGAGGTAACCGATGAACGCATAGCGAATCACTTCGCCGTTGACCCACACCGCCGCTATTGCACCCACCACCGCACCCACTCCGATGAACCCACCCAACGGCCACAGGTAATGGCGGATGAGATTGCCGGCGCGACGGTGTTTGTCGGTGGCGATCAGGGCGTTGACGATCATCACGCAGGTCGAGGTGGCGACGGCGATGTGCATTGCCGACTGGCTGATCGGGTCGTCGGCGCCGTGGCTCGCGGTGAGCAGGCGATACAGCAGCGGCACAACAACGAAGCCGCCGCCGAAGCCGAACAGGACGGCGGTGATGCCGGTAAGGCAGCCGAAGAAAGTCAGCAATAAATAGAACATGTCGAGGCGTCCATGGTGGGAGAACGGTCGACGATAGAGCGGCATCGCTTGGCCTGCTTCAGCAAGTCAGCCAATAATGTTTGCGTTTACGCCAACCACCGAGTAACGCCTGATGCGCAATGTTTCGATCAATCTGCTGGATGACACACCGCGCGCGGTGGTGGCGATCGGTACGGATTATTCCCACGGTCACTTGCTGCCTTTTCACACACATCGCCGGGCTCAATTGCTGTACGGCGCGACCGGCGTGATGCAGGTCAGCACTCATGACGGTAACTGGGTGGTGCCGCCGCAGCGCGCGGTATGGATTCCACCGGGGGTGGCGCATGAGGTGTTGATGCTCGGGGTCAGTACTCGCAGTGTGTACATCGAACCGGGCGCAGTGGATCTGGGGGAGCGCTGCCAGGTAATCAGCGTGTCACCGTTGATGCGGCATTTGCTGATGGAGGCGGTGGAAGTACCGCTGACCTATGACCTCGGCGGGCGAGATGGCGTATTGATCGATCTGTTGCTGCATGAATTGACGCGAAGTGCGCCGCTGCCGTTGCACATTCCGCTGCCGCCTGACGGAAAACTCCTGTCTCTGTGTCAGAACTTTCTGCATCAGCCGTACGCCCACCAATCACCACAGGTATGGGCTGACCAGTTACACATAAGCTTGCGCACCTTCAACAGACTGTTTCGCCAAAAAACCGGGCTGAACTTCAGACAATGGCGGCAGCAGGCATGCGTGGTCCTGGCGCTGGCACGTTTGGCTTCGGGCGAAGCGGTGACGCGCATCGCGCTGGACTTCGGTTATGAGAGCCCGGCGGCGTTCTCGACGATGTTCCGGCGGATCCTCGGGCAGGCACCGTCCGTCTGGTTGGAGGCGGCAAATTAGCGCAAATCAAAAAATGCGTTTGATCCCGGCCGAAAACAACTGTACAAAAACACAGTACATTTTCAATCAGCACTCTTGAGCCCGGAGCACACCATGGCCTCTCTTGCGATGAACCACATCCTCGAACGCATTGCCCTTTTCCAGTTCACCCCGACGCACTGCGTCCAGGCCCGAGCGATGCTGGGCTGGAGCGTGGAACAGCTATCGCGGGAGGCTGAGATTTCGGTTGAAGACATTCAACGCTTTGAAGCGCAGCAGGATGTAGCGGATGCGGCGCGACTGGCGTTGGCTTACCGGTTCGAGGCGCAGGGATTGGTGTTTTTCCCCGGGTTTGCGCCGGGGCGTAGTGCCAGTGTTCAGGGCGTGTCGTCGGAAGCGATGGGGCGTGGGGATTTTGCGATGGCTGAATAAGACAATCGCCCCCGAAGGGGCGAACTGGGCGAGCTATCAGGCGCTCTGCACCACACCCTCACTCTCCCCTTCAACCGCCAACCACCACGCCTCCCCGCGTTGCGGTTGAGCGATATTAAACGCCTCACCCATCTGCGGCGTGGTAATTGAAACACTGCGTTCCCACGCCAGTGCCAGAATCCGGTCGAACGGTTCGTGCCAGGCGTGCATCGCCAGGTCGAAGGTGCCGTTGTGGATCGGGAAGAGCCAGCGACCCTTGAGGTCGATGTGCGCTTGCAAGGTTTCTTCCGGCTGCATGTGCACGTGTGGCCATTCGACGTTGTAGGCGCCGGTTTCCATCAGGGTCAGGTCGAACGGGCCGAACTGTTCGCCGATGCGTTTGAAGCCGTCGAAGTAGCCGCTGTCGCCGCTGAAGAAGATCCGCGTGTCGCCGTCGATCATTACCCAGGATGCCCACAGGGAGCTGTTGCCATCGAACAGGCCACGGCCGGAAAAATGCTGCGACGGTGTAGCAACGAAGCGGATGCCGGCAATCTCGGCGCCCTGCCACCAATCGTACTGACGGACTTTGCTGGCATCGATGCCCCATTTGATCAGAGTGTCGCCGACGCCCAGTGGCGTGAGGAACAGGTTGGTCTTGGCGGCCAGTCTGAGCACGGCCTGGTAATCGAGGTGGTCGTAGTGGTTGTGCGACAGAATCACCGCTTCGATCGGCGGCAACTGGTCGATGCTGATCGGCGGCTGGTGGAAGCGTTTCGGCCCGGCCCACTGCACTGGTGATGCGCGCTCGGCGAAGACCGGGTCGGTGATGAAGAATTTGTCGCGCAGTTTCAGCAGCAAGGTCGAGTGACCGAGGCGATAGACGCTGTGATTGGGCGCTGCCAGCAGCTCTTCCCGAGTCAATGCTTGCACCGGGATCGGCGCAGCGGGCCGGGTGTTGCGCGGTTTGTGGAAAATCATGTTCCACATGATCCGCAGCATTTTGCGCAGGCCTTCGCGTTGCACCGGCGCATGATTACGAAACAGCCCCTGATGCTGCCGCGAGGCTTCAGGCGTGGATGTGTTATCCGGGATCGAAACTGGATTGGCCATGACTGAATGACTCCAGAAAAACCGCGCAATTCGCGGATTTTCCACGGTTGGGACGATAAATGGCCAAAGCTGCACGCATAGGCCGAACTGTCTGTTTTTTAGGTTGCGAGGATTAACGCAACATTACACTGGGCGGTGTAGTTTCTAGGTTGCATCAAAGCGGATGACAAGTAAACTGCCAAGTGTAATTTCACCCTTTCACTGCCGAAGCGTACTTATGACAGCTCCACAACGCCTCACCGACCGTAAACGCGAAGCCATTATTCAAGCGGCGATTACCGAATTCCGTGCCAACGGTTTCGAGATCACCAGCATGGACAAAATCGCGGCCACCGCCGGTGTGTCGAAGCGCACGGTGTACAACCATTTCCCCAGCAAAGAAGAGTTGTTCGCCGAAATTCTCAACCAGTTGTGGGCACGAATCAGCGCAGAGCAATCCGTCGTCTATAACCGCGATCAGCCCTTGCGTGAGCAATTACGGCAGATGCTCCAGGCCAAAATGCAGTTGATGGCTGACGAGAATTTCCTGACCCTGGCCCGTGTGGCAATTGCCGCCACCATTCACTCGCCGGAGCGCGCGCAGAACATGGTCGAGCGCATGGGCAAGCGCGAGGAAGGTCTGACCGTGTGGATTCGCGCCGCGCAGGCTGACGGCCGACTGAAACCGGTCGATCCGGAGTTCGCCGCACAACAAGTACAAGGCTTGCTCAAGACCTTTGCTTTCTGGCCGCAGATGTCGATGGGCCGCGCCGCCCTCGATGTCGATATGCAGAACAGCGTCGCCGAATCGGCGCTGCAGATGTTTCTGGCCCACTATCAGCTCTAAATCGCCCCTCTCCTGCGCGAACCATCGACTAAATGGCTCGGAAGGACACTGATTATTCCCGTTGGAATAAATGACAATGTCCGACAATCGACCGACGAACGGTTAGCCTGAGAAAATACTGCAAAGTATTTCAGGATGAATTTCGCGCAGGGCATCATGGAAAACCAACGCGGCAAAGGCTTGTCATTCGCCAGACGTATTTATCTGCCCAGAGCCATTGGCTTGGGCGTGGGATTCTTCAGCGTCGCTGCGGCGTTGTATCCGCTGACCATGCCCGACTGGCTGTGGGCGCTGTTGTTGTTTAACGGTTTCGCCTGGCCGCACTTGGCTTACCAGATATCCACGCGCTCGGCGTTCCCGTATCAGGCTGAACGCCGCAATTTGTTGTACGACTCGATGTTCGGCGGTTTCTGGGCGGCGTGCTTTCAGTTCAACCCGCTGACCACCGTGACCATCCTGTCGATGATGACCATGAACAACGTTGCCGCCGGCGGCCAACGTCTGTTCGTGTTCGGCGCCCTCGCGCAACTCGCCGGTGTACTGCTGGGCTGGGCGATTTTCGGTGGCAAATTCAGCCTGACGATGACCCAAACGCAAGTCTGGGCGTGCCTGCCGATGCTCACCCTGTATCCGCTCGCGCTGGGCATGGTCTGTTATCACCTGGCGATCAAACTCTCCCAACACAAACGCGCACTGAGTGCCCTGAGCCGCACCGACAGCCTCACCGGCCTGCTCAATCACGGGGCCTGGAAAGACCTGCTGCACCTGAAATTTCAGCAGTGCCGCCAACACAACACCCAAGCCACTCTGGCGTTGATCGACATCGACCATTTCAAGGAGATCAACGACAGTTTTGGGCACATCGTCGGCGATGAAGTGCTGCGGCAATTGAGTCAGGAGCTCAAACGCCTGCTGGACCAGTACGAATTGGCCGGGCGCTACGGCGGTGACGAGTTCTGCGTGATCCTGCCGACACTGCCCCTGCACAAGGCCGAGGCCCTGATGGAGCAATTGCGCGAGGCATTGCAGCAGTACCGTCATCCGCAGGTGCCAGAGTTGCGAGTGGGCCTGAGTATCGGTTTGGCGCGCTATCAATACTTGTACAAGGATGCACTGGACTGGCTGGACGATGCCGACAAAGCGCTCTACATCGCTAAACACACGGGCCGCAACACCATCAGTGTGGCCTTGACCAGGACCGCGACAGACAACGCCGACGCCTAAAAAGTTATACAAAATTACAAATAATTACTTCCTTGTACAAGTTTATGAAGTTTTGTATAAGTAGCCATCTGCCAGCTAAGGAATACTGGTATTGAGCAGTCATTGCCGAATGCCGTCCGCGCATTCGGTCTGCCGGCGCGGAAATAGGGACTGAATCCTCGATCTTCCCCACTTCCTGAGTACTGCGAACATGTTCTTTAATCGCCACAAAGCCGTCGTCGACGATCTTCAGCGCACCCTCACCGAACAAACGGGCCTGCTCGATGCGATCAATCGCTCGATGGCGGTCATCGAGTTCGACCTCGATGGTGTGGTGCTGCGCGCCAACGACAACTTTCTCAAGACCATGGGTTACACCGCCGAACAAGCGATCGGCCAGCCCCATCGGCGTTTTTGCACACCGGAGTTCGGGCGCAGTGCTCAATACACTGATCTGTGGTCACGTCTGAAAAACGGCCAGTTTCAGTCCGGTACGTTTGAACGGGTCGACGGCAAGGGCCAGCCGATCTGGCTGGAAGCCAGCTACAACCCGATCAAGGATGCTTCGGGACGCGTGGTGAAAGTGGTCAAGTACGCCATGGACGTGACCGCCAAGGTGCAGCAGGAAAGCGAAGCCAACGCCAAGTTGCAGGCGATCGACCGGGCAATGGCGGTCATCGAATTCAACCTCGACGGCAGTATTCTCACGGCCAATCAGAATTTTCTGACGCGCATGGGTTACACCCTCGCCGAGCTGAAAGGCAAACATCACCGTTTGTTCTGCACGCCGGCACTGGTCAACAGCAGCGCCTACGAGGATTTCTGGCGGCGCTTGAATCAGGGCGAGCTTTTCCAGGGCCAGTTCGAACGCGTGGATAAACGCGGGCAAACAGTCTGGCTCGAAGCCAATTACAACCCTGTTTATGACGCTGCCGGGCGCTTGTGCAAAGTGGTGAAGTTCGCCTCCGATGTGACCGCGCGCGTCGAGCAACACGAACAGGACGCACGCAGTGCCAGCGCGGCTTATCACATCTCGGTAGCGACGCGAAAAGTCGCCGAGCAAGGTACGCAGGTGATCCAGCAAGCCGCCAGCGAAATGCGCGAAATCGCCGAAGACATTGCGCAATCTTCAACGTTGATTGCACAACTGGGCGAACGCTCCGAGCAGATCACCGCCATCGTCAACACCATCCGCTCGATTGCCGACCAGACCAATCTGCTGGCGCTCAACGCTGCAATTGAAGCCGCCCGCGCCGGTGAACAGGGCCGCGGGTTTGCCGTGGTTGCCGACGAGGTGCGCCTGCTGGCGGGGCGTACCAGCGGCTCGACGGCGGAGATATCCACCATGATCGGTTTGATCCAGAGCGAAACCCGTCAGGCCATCAAGAGCATGGAAGGCACCCGGGGTCGCGCGGCTGAAGGCGTCGAATTGGCGAATCAGGCGGGGACGGTGATTCTGCAGATTCGTGATGGTGCCAGTGAGGCGGTGGATGCGGTGAGCATGTTTGCCAATGAGCGGGTGCCGGGTTAAGCCTTGTGCAAGGCAGCCAGACCGCGTCGCGGCCTTCGCGAGCAAGCTCGCTCCCACAGGGACTAATTCGAAACACCCCGGATACCTGTGGGAGCGAGCTTGCTCGCGAAGGGGCCGGCCGCCACAACGCAGGGCTATAGTGACTACACGTCCCATGCCCTGCCGAGTGCACCATGACCACTGAAAAACCCGCATTGCCTGAAACAGCTCCCGTCGATCACCTGCGCTTCCACCGCCCCCACGCCCACCTCAACACCACCTTCGGCAACGACAGGTTTGCGCTGCGCGCCGAGGCGTTCGCGCGGTTCTTCGGCACGCCGCTGTTTCTCGGTGCGCAAACCGTGATCGTCGCGGTGTGGATCGGCCTCAACGTGTCGGGCGTGACGCAATTCGACGTTTACCCGTTCATCCTGCTCAACCTCGCGTTCAGCCTCCAGGCCGCCTATGCCGCACCGCTGATTCTGCTGGCACAAACCCGTCAGGCCGCCCGAGACAAGGCACAAGCCGATGCCGATGCGCTACACCGTGAAGCGCTGGCACAGGCCAATACCGAGCGTCAGGCCCAAGCGGCGAAGAACACCGCGCAACTGCTTGAGCTGCTGGAGCAGAACACCCGCCTCACCGAGATGACCAAAAACCTCACCGAACGCATCGCCAGTCTGACCAGCGAACTGCACGATCATATGCGCCAGAACCCGCAGCGCTGATCACGGCAAACGCAGTACCCGCCCGAGTTCATCGAACAACGTCACCACCGAGCGCAAGGCTCGGCAATCCGCGCGGGTCAGCAACCACAACGCGGTGTCGTAACCATGCAGCGGCTCGCTCAACGCCTGCACACCCTCGGTGATGAGGAAGTCCGGTAATGCCGCCACACCGAGTCCTGCGCGAACCAGCTCCGTGACTGACAACATACTGTTGCAGCGATAGCCCGGGGTGACACCGGGTAGGTGCTGACGACGCCAGGCGACAGTCGGATGATCGGGCAAAAAGTCATCCGGGGCGATCCAGGTCAACGCCGTCAGATCCGAAGCATCGACATTTTGCAGATAGCGCGAACTGGCGCAGACCCGGTAGGAAATTTTCGCCAGTTGCCGTCCGACCAGATGCTCGGGCGGTGTCCGCGTCAGGCGCAGAGCAATGTCGGCATCACGGCGACTGAGGTTGGCGAAGTCGTTGGAGGTGCTCAGTTCGATGGTCAACGCCGGATAATTGGGCATGAACTGCGCCAGCGCCGGCAGCAGCAAACCCTGCAACACCGAATCGGTGCAGGTCAGACGCACCGTGCCGCTGACCACTTCGCCGCCCTGCTCCACGCCGATACGTGCGGCTTCCAATGCCTGTTCGGCACGTTCGGCTTGCTCGGCCAGCGTCTGCGCGAGGTTCGTCGGCAGGTAACCGGCACGGCTTTTTTCGAACAATTGCTGGCCGAGTGCGGCTTCGAGACGGCGCACGGCGCGGAATACCGTCGACACATCGACCTTCAACAGCTGCGAAGCCCGGGCCAGAGAGCCGCCACGCACCAAGGCGAGAATCAGGGCGAGGTCGGGGTAGTCGAGCTGATAGTGCGTGGCTGCATTGATCACTTGGGCAAACGCCAATGTTGAGTGCGTGAACGCCAATCTATAGTGAGTGCGATCAATCAACAAGCGCAGGGAACTCCCATGGAAAACAGCGCCATCCGTATCGCCCTGATTGGCGATTACGACCCGCAAGTCACCGCCCACCAAGCCATTCCCGTCGCCCTCGGCCTGGTCGCCGAACACCTCAATCGCAACGTGCAATTCGAATGGTTGCCCACCGAGCAGATCCACGCCGATACGCCGCTCGAGCGGTTCGACGGTTTCTGGTGCGTACCCGCCAGCCCTTACAAAAGTGAAGCCGGCGCACTTCGGGCGATCCGTTTTGCCCGCGAACAGCAGCGCCCTTTCCTCGGCACCTGCGGCGGTTTTCAGCATGCGGTGCTGGAATTTTCCCGCAATGTGTTGGGCTGGATGGATGCGGAACATGGTGAAACATCACCCGACTCAGAACGCGCGGTACTCACGCCGTTGACCTGTTCGCTGGTCGAAGCGGTGGACAGCATTCACTTGGTGCCCGGCTCGTTGATCGCCAAGGCGTACGAAACGTCTGAGATTCGTGAAGGTTATCGCTGCCGCTTCGGTGTGAATCCGCTGTTCGAACAGGAATTGTTGAATGATCGGCTACAAGCCGTGGGTCATGATTCGGCAGGGGATTTGCGCGCGATTGAACTCAAGGATCAGCGATTTTTTGTCGCGACGTTGTTTCAACCGGAGCGTGCCGCGCTAAAAGGGCAGATGCCGCCGCTGGTGCGCGCGTTTGTTGAAGCTTGCATGGAGCCGCGTTGATGGCGTCCTGCTTTGTGGTGATTTTTACCTCGACCCGCACCGAGGGTGACAACGGCTATGCCGAGGCGGCTGAACGCATGGAATTGTTAGTGCGTGAACAGCCGGGATTTCTTGGGGTGGAGTCGGTTCGCGGAGTGGATGGCGTCGGGATTACGGTGTCGTATTGGCAGAGCGAAGCGGCGATTCTGGCGTGGCGACAGAACCCGGAGCATCGGGTGATTCAGGAGCGCGGGCGTTTGCAGTGGTATTCGGCGTTTCATACGCGGGTGTGTCGGGTTGAGCGTGAGTATCGGTTCAGCCAGTAATTGCAGGGTCATACTTTCGGCCGCCTTCGCGAGCAAGCTCGCTCCCACAATGGATTTGTGATCGACGCAGATCCAATGTGGGAGCGAGCTTGCTCGCGAAGAGGCCCGCACTGTCACAGATAATTTCAGCCCCGAACCAGACTCCGCACCGCGACAATCTCCGGCACCTCAACCCTGCTCATATACACCCGCAACGGCTCGGTAATGTTGATCCGCTCGTCGATGTTCTGATCCAGCAATAGCTGAATCAACTCGCGTTTAAGGGTCATGGTCTGCGCCGTCGCCGGCGCCCAGACGAATTCATTCACAGGAATAATGCCGTCATCCGCCACGTCCATGCCGAACGAATCTTCGCTGAAACGCACGATGTATTGACCGGTCTTGCGGTTGAGGCCGACAAAACCCTTGAGATCGTCGGCAGCCTGGCAGATGAGTTGGGAGGTGATGCGCATGGTAAACCTCACGAAAAATGATCGATGGTTTACACGCAGGGCAACGGAGCGGCCCGCCCTCTGCCGGGACGTCTGCCGAGGGCAAGCGTACTGCAAACCGCGCCACAAAAGTGCAGGAAAAATCGCTTTTAATACGTTTATGTCGGTCCTGCGATAGCACGCAATCGATTCAGTTGTTAAAAGGTACGTCTTTGAAAATGCCCTGCGAAAGGAACTCGAACATGCCCGCCACTTTCACCAAAAGCGCTCTGGTCCTGAGCCTGCTGCTCGGTCTTGGTCAGGCACACGCTGCCAGCCAAACCGACCCGAAAGCGATCGCTGCCGCCAACGGCATCCCGCACCCGGCCGTGATTGCTCACCGTGGCGCGTCCTTCGATGCACCGGAATCCACCGCAGCGTCCTACAAACTGGCCCGCGACCTCGGCGCCGATTACCTGGAAATGGACCTGCAGCGCAGCAAGGACGGCGTGCTGTTCGCCCTGCACGACAACAACCTGCAACGCACCACCGACGTCGCCAGCAAATTTCCGGAGCGCAAGGACGCCTCGGCCACCGCGTTTACCATGGCCGAACTGAAAACCCTCGACGCTGGCAGCTGGTACAACCAGGCCTACCCCGACCGCGCGCGCCCTACTTATGCCGGGCTGAAAATTCTCACCCTCGATGAAATCATCGACATTGCCCAGGCCAATCCGCAACACAAGCCGGGCCTGTACATCGAGACCAAAGAGCCGCAGCTGTTTCCCGGGATCGAGAAAGACCTCAAGGAAAAACTGCAGGATCGCGGCTGGCTGAGCCCGGCCGGTTCGAAACTGGCGAAAAGTGCGCTGGGCGTGGGTCAGGGTAAAGGCAAGGTGATCCTGCAGACGTTCGAGAAGAACAGCCTTGCCCTGCTGGAAAAAGAAATGCCGCAAGTGCCGAAGATCCTCCTGCTGTGGGTCGGCGAAGGCAGCATCGAGCCGAAATCGAAAGTGACCTTTGCCGAGTCCGGCGAGAAAGACAAAAACGTTTTCTACGGCAAACAAGAGCCGAAGTCCGAAGCCGAATTCAAGCAATGGGTGGACTACGCCAAGTCGCAAGGTGCCATCGGTACCGGCCCGTCGGCGAAGCTGACCAAGGGCGGCGATCAGAGCTATTCGGATCTGGTGCAACCGTGGATGAACCAGTACACCCACGATCAGGGCATGCTGGTGCACGTCTACACCGTTGATGAGCCGGTGGACTTCGAGAAAGTCATGGCGGCTGGTGTCGACGGCATCTTCACCAACCGCGCCAGCGAATTGTTGAAGTTCTACAAACGCCCGGCGGCTGGCACGGTTGATCAGGTGTTGAAGAACAACGGTTTCTGATCTGAAATCCAGGCGCCTTCATCACGGGCAAGCCACGCTCTCACAGGTTCTGTGCAGGTGCATGGCTTGCCCGTTTTGTTTGGGTGCAGGGTTTTAAGGGTGAGTTAAGTTGCGCTGGTTAACCTGAGGCCACTTAAACGAGTCACCCAAGGAATGAACCGATGAAAACTTTGACTGCCCTGTTTACCGCCGCTGCCCTGACCCTCACTGCTGGCGTGGCCCTGGCTGATGTCCGCGTCGACCAGATCCCGCAACTGGTCAAGGAAGGCAAGATCAAGTCGCTGGAATCGATGAATGCCGATGCGCTGAAACTGTATCCGGGTGCAACTATTACTGACACTGACCTGGATAACCACTTCAACGGTTATGAGTATGAAGTTGAATTGAAAACTGCTGATGGCAAAGAGTTCGATGTGGACTTTGATGCGACCACTGGCAAGGTGTTGAGCAACAAGCAAGACACTTGATACCGCGTATAAAGCAAGCCGCACGATTGAGAGATCGTGCGGCTTTTTTGTGTCTGGTGTTTGGCCCGGTTGATGTGTTGTCAGTGAGATTTTCTCCCCCTCACCCCAGCCCTCTCCCCCAAGGGGGCGAGGGGAAAGGGAGCCGATCGGGGGTTATTCAAGACCTGAGTTCGACTCGATATTTCAGGTCGGCGTAACGCAAATAATCACCCCGGTCAGTCCCCTCTCCCTCCGGGAGAGGGCTAGGGTGAGGGGAAAGGGAGCCGATCGGGGGGTTATTCAAGGCCTGAGTGCGCCTCGAAATCTCAGATCGGCGTAGCTCGCATAATCACCACGGTCAGTCCCCTCTCCCTCTGGGAGAGGGCTAGGGTAAGGGGAAAGGGAGCCGATCGGGGGCTATTCAAGGCCTGAGTGCGCCTCGATATTTCAGGTCGGCGTAGCTCGCATAATCACCACGGTCAGTCCCCTCTCCCTCCGGGAGAGGGCTAGGGTGAGGGGAAAAGGCATCACACCGAGGTGCTGACCAACGAGCCCGAAGTGCTCGAGTCGGAGTCCTGCAACGCCTGCAACAATGAAGCTGTGGCGGTGGACAGGGAGGCCGAGGTGGCGGTGATCTGCGCTTGTGCGGCAGCTACTTCGGCGGTTTTGGCATCCGAACTTTCCTGCTTCGCCTGGGCCGCTTGCAGCGCTTGCTGCTCCTCCTGCAATTGCTTCTGCAACTCGGCAATCTGCTTGCGCAGTTCTTTCACCGAATCCGATTCTTCACTGCTGCTGGAGCTGCTGTCACCCGCCGGAGCGGCCCCACCACCGGCGGCGACTTTACCGCTATCGGCAGTCGCGCCCGTGCTGGCGGTTGCTGAGGTAGACGTGTCGTCAGCAACGTCGCTAATCGACGTTTTGCTGGTGGGTGTGCTGAGAGTCTGATTGATCGAAACAGAAGTGATGCTGACCATGGAAATACTCCAATGCCGGTTATAGATAACCGGTCATCGACCACGGCCGCCTCAATTTGAGATCGACTGTGTACCGACTCGGTATCCGAACCGGTACACGGTCGTTTGCGTCAGGCACTCAGACGCGCGGTGACTTCGTTCAGCTCCCCCGACAGACTGTGCAGGTTCTGACTCGCGCTTTCGGTGCGCTGCACGTTGTCGAGGTTGGTGCTGGCGATCGAGGTGATCTCGGTGAGGTTGCGCGAGATGTCCTCGGCCACCGAGGTCTGCTCTTCGGCGGCGGTAGCAATCTGACGATTCATGTCGCGGATCGCTTCCACCGCGTGGGTGATGCGCTCCAGCATCGCGCCGGCCTGGGTCACCTGCTCGACGCTTTCATCACTGCGCGTCTGGCCGCTGTCGATGGCTTGCGCCGCGTCCACCGCGCCGGTCTGCACGCTCTGGATGATCTGGTTGATCTCGATGATCGACTCGGCGGTGCGTTGTGCGAGGTTGCGTACTTCATCGGCGACCACGGCAAAACCACGCCCGGCCTCACCGGCGCGCGCTGCTTCGATGGCCGCGTTCAATGCCAATAGGTTGGTCTGTTCGGCGATGCCGCGAATCACTTCCAGCACTTTGCCGATGCGGCCGCTGTCGGCTTCCAGACGACGGATCACCGTGGCGGTGTTGGCGATTTCACCGCGCATCTGGGTGATCGAGTGGATGGTGCTCTGCATGACCTTTTCACCCTGCTGGGCGGACTGGTCGGCATCGTCGGCCGCACGCGCAGCATCAGCGGCGTGACGCGCCACTTCCTGGGCGGTGGCGGACATTTCGTTCATCGCCGTGGCCACCTGATCGGTGCGGTTGAACTGCTCATTGGTGCCGCCAGCCATGGTCGTGGCGATCGCGTTCAACTCGCCGCTGGCGCTGTCCAGATCGCTGGCACTGCGCTGCAGACGGGTGAAGGTTTCGGCGAGGAAATCACGCAAGGTGTTGGCCGCTGCGGCGAGGTTGCCCAGCTCATCCTGGCGGTCGCTGACCACGCGCTCGGCGAGTTTGCCGCGACTCAACTGGGTCACGTAATCGATCAGTTTGCGAATCGGTTCGACCAGGTTACGGTTGACCAGCCACAGGCTCAACAAGCCGATCAGCAGACCCGACGCGAGCATCACCAGCAGCCCCAGCCACACGGTGCGATCAGCCTCGGCACTGATCAGCGCCGACTGCGCGGTGCCTTGCTTGCGCAACTCGGCGACCAGCTCGCTCATCTGATCGCTGGCGGCGCGGTCGACGCCTTTGACCGCCGCATCACCAGCCGTCGGATCACCACCGGCAGCCACGTAGGCATCGCGGCCCTTCTGGTAGGCAGCGCCGAGCAGACGATGTTCTTCACGCAGACGTTCGATGCGGGTTTTCAGCGCCGGCTCGATGCCTTTCTGGCTGGCCAGTTCACCGAGAATGTTCTGCACATCGCGCTGACGATCCTCGAACTGGCCCCAATATTTAGCCAGATCCGCCGGTTGCTTACCGCGCAGCAGAACGTTTTTCCATTCCTGCACCTGCACCTTGAATTGCAGGTTGGCCTCGTCGATCAATTGCGAAGTGTGCAAGGGACCGGCGATCAACTGGCTGTAACTCTGCACGCCGTTGGACAGAAAGTGAAAACAGGCCAGGGCGATCAACAGCATCGCCAGCAGGCTGCCGCTCAGCAGGGCGAGAATTTGCGCTCTCAGGGATTTTTGCAGCATCGAAAGACACTCAGGACAAGGATGAGGCACGCCCGATAAGGCGTGAAATTTTGCCGGACATCCCTGTCGGCACGCCTTGGCTCATGGCCAAGCGCGCGCAACGTAACCCAAGCGTGATCGGCGCACCAGAGCGTTTCTTGAAGAAATTCCGACCGCCGGTAAGTCGCTGATTTGGCGTCACTTTGCTGTCACACAAACGTCATGTGACATTGCGATGATGCGGCTCAGTGAACCTGCCATTTGCGCGACCGACGCACCCTCCTCGCAGCGAGCCTTCATGAACCACAGCCTCGATATCAGCCATCGCGATCCCGATCTGTTTGGCCTGCTCTACGGCTTTCGTTTCCTGCCCGGCGAACGTGGCCGCGAAGTCGACTCGGCGACAGCGTTGCGCTGCTTGCAGGACGATAACGACACGGGCGAATTCCTTTGGCTGCACCTCAATCTGGCGCACGCGGCGTGCGAGCGCTGGATGAAAAGTCATCTGCAATTGCCCGAGGAGTTTTTCGAAGCGTTGCACGAAGGTTCGCGGTCGACGCGCATCGAGCATGTCGACTCGGCGTTGCTGGCGGTGGTCAACGATGTGGTGTTCAACCTCAGCAGCATGGTCTCCTCGGACGTGTCGACGCTGTGGGTCTGTGTGCGCAGCAAACTGATCGTCAGTGCGCGTCTGCAACCGCTGCACTCGGTGGATAAATTGCGCTCGTCGGTGAAGGCCGGCGAGCGTTTTCGTTCGCCCTCGGAATTGCTCGTGCATCTGCTGCGCGATCAGGGCGAAGTACTCACGCAGATCGTGCGCAAGACCAGCATGAGCGTCGATCAGGTCGAGGACGAATTGCTCTCCTCGCGGCTGTCGACCAACCGTGCCGAACTCGGTGCCAATCGCCGTGTGCTGGTGCGGCTGCAACGGCTGCTGGCGCTGGAGCCGGGTTCGCTGTTGCGTCTGCTCAACCGGCCGCCGTCCTGGTTGCAAAAGGAGGACGTCAAGGAGCTGCGCAAATCCACCGAGGAGTTTGCGCTGATTATCAACGACCTCACTGCGCTGGGTGAGCGGATCAAACTGTTGCAGGAAGAGATCGCCGCCAACCTCAACGAACAGAGCAACCGCACGCTTTTCACCCTGACCGTGGTGACGGTACTGGCGCTGCCGATCAACATAATTGCCGGTTTTTTCGGAATGAATGTGGGCGGGGTGCCGTTGTCGCAAGATCCGGAAGGGTTCTGGATTCTGGTTGCACTGGTGGCGACGTTTACCGTGATTGCCGGGCGTTGGGCGTTTCGTAAAAGAGGCGATTACTGACCACAAAACGCATTGCCACCGCAGGCCCAATGTGGGAGCGAGCTTGCTCGCGAAGACGGAGTGTCAGGCTCCATCATTGTCGGATGACACACCGCTTTCGCGAGCAAGCTCGCTCCCACAGGGATCTTCTTCAGTCTTCGGATCAGCGGTGGAGCTAAAACCCCAAACACTGACATGGCGCAGTCTCTCTGTAACATTCTGCAACGATCATGGGCGACATTCCTTCCCTCGCTCAGGATTGTCCGCTCATGGCTACTCCCTCCCTGACCGCCAGCCCCGCCTCCGCCGCCAGTGGCAGGCCAGCCCTCGACAAGAAAACCGGCCCGTTCACCTACGTGATCTTTTTCGCGGTGCTGGCGATGGGGATGCTGTTCACCGCCTACAGCCTGATGCACGACATGCACGAACTCGGCACGGTAGTCACCACGTGGACGCCGTTCCTGCTGCTCGGCGTGGCGCTGCTGATTGCCTTGGGTTTCGAGTTCGTCAACGGTTTCCACGACACCGCCAACGCCGTGGCGACGGTGATTTACACCCACTCGCTGCCGCCGAATGTGGCAGTGGTCTGGTCGGGGTTCTTCAACTTTCTCGGCGTGTTGCTTTCGAGCGGCGCGGTGGCGTTCGGCATCATCGCGTTGCTGCCGGTGGAGTTGATTCTGCAGGTCGGTTCGTCTGCCGGTTTCTCGATGATTTTCGCCCTGCTGATCGCGGCGATCCTGTGGAACCTCGGCACCTGGTGGCTCGGTTTGCCGGCATCGTCTTCGCACACGCTGATCGGTTCGATCATCGGCGTCGGCGTGGCCAATGCCTTGATGCACGGCCGCGACGGCACCAGCGGTGTCGATTGGGCGCAGGCGACCAAGATCGGTTACGCCTTGCTGCTGTCGCCACTGGTGGGGTTCGGCTGCGCGGCGCTGTTGCTGCTGGCGCTGCGTGCATTCGTGAAGAATCGCGCGCTGTACAAGGCCCCTAAAGGCAACACCCCGCCGCCGTGGTGGATTCGCGGTTTGCTGATTCTGACCTGCACCGGCGTGTCCTTCGCCCACGGCTCCAATGACGGCCAGAAAGGCATGGGCCTGATCATGCTGATTCTGGTCGGCACATTGCCGATGGCCTACGCCTTGAACCGCACCATGCCCGAAGAACAATCGCTGCAGTTTGCCGCCGTGGCGCAAGTCACCCAGCAAGCGCTGGTGAAAAGTGCCCCGCTGCCGACGCCGGCCGATCCGCGTGCGGTGCTCTCCGATTACGTGCGCAGCAAGGACGCCACGCCGCAACTGATCCCCGCCCTCGCCGCCCTCACCGGGCACATTGGCGAAGAAGTCAAAGGCTACGGTTCGCTGGCGAAAGTCCCGGCCGAAGCCATGGGTAACGTGCGTAACGACATGTACCTGGCCAGCGAAAGCATTCGCCTGATGGACAAGAACAAGGTCGGCAATTTCGACGCTGACACCAGCAGCAAACTGCAACTGTTCAAACAGCAGATCGACAACGCCACACGGTTTATTCCGCTGTGGGTGAAGATCGCCGTGGCCATCGCGCTCGGGTTGGGCACCATGGTCGGCTGGAAGCGGATTGTGGTGACGGTCGGCGAGAAGATCGGCAAGACCCACCTGACGTATGCGCAGGGTGCGTCGGCGGAAACCGTGGCCATGCTCACCATCGGTGCGGCGGACATGTTTGGTTTGCCGGTGTCGACGACCCATGTGTTGTCTTCAGGGGTAGCCGGGACCATGGTCGCCAACGGTGGCGGGTTGCAGATGAAGACCATCCGCAATCTGTTGATGGCGTGGGTGCTGACACTCCCCGCCGCCATTCTGCTGTCAGGCAGCCTCTACTGGCTGTTCACCCAGATCTTCTAATTCGCACAATTCTCCTTGTGGGAGCGAGCTTGCTCGCGAAAGCGGTGGATCAGTCAACTCTGAATTGACTGACACGCCGTCTTCGCGAGCAAGCTCGCTCCCACATTGGTTTTGTATTCAGGTTCAGAGCGCGGAGCGAATCAGATCGCCCAGCCAATCCATAAACACTCGCACCCGCAACGGCAAATGCCGCTGCCGCGCGTACAACAACGAAATCCCCATCGCCGGCGCGGTGAATTGCGGCAGCACGGTGACCAGTTCGCCGTTTTCCAGATGCGGTTGCATGCCGGTGCGCGGCACCTGCGTCAGACCAAAACCGCCCAGGCATGCCGACTCGTAAGCGTCAGTGCTGTTGACCGTAATGCTGCCAGCCATCGGCAAGCGTTTAACCTGCCCGCCCTCCTCGTACACAAAACCTTCCGAACGCGAACCGAGCACGCCGACGTAATGCACCAGTCGATGCTGCGCCAGATCCTCAAGGGTTTGCGGCACACCGTAGCGCTCAAGGTAGGCGGGGCTGGCGCAGTTGACCATGGGGAAGTCACCGAGATGTCGCGCGACCACCGATTGATCCGGCTGCGCGCCAATCCTCACCACGCAATCGAAGCCTTCGCTAAGCAAGTCCACGCGGCGATCGGTGCTGCTGATTTCCAGCTCCAGGTTCGGATGACGCGCCATGAATTGCGGCAGGCGCGGCATGATCAGACGCCGCGCGAGAATGTTCGGCATGTCGACCCGAATGCGCCCGGTCAGCGACGCCTCGTCCTGGCGGAACAAGCCCTCGATCTCGTCCATGTGCGAGAGCAGGTCCTTGCTGCGCTCGTACAACACCAGCCCGTCCTGCGTCGCCTGCACCTTGCGTGTGGTGCGTTGCAGCAGACGCGTGCCGAGCAGGGTTTCCAGCGCTTGCACATGTTCGGACACGGTCGAGCGCGGCAAGCCAAGGCTCTCGCCCGCGAGGGTAAAACTCGACAGTTCGCTGACCCGGACGAAGGTGCGCAGCAGTTCCAGTTTGTTCATAAGGCACCTATGGATTGTTCGGCTGAGCCGATCAGTGATTCCGTTTTCAACCTGTTTATCACCCCTTGGCGGACAAATAAACTGAGCCCATCACCACTCACCGCAATCGAGGAAGCCTCCATGAATCGCAAAATCGCTTTGATCACCGGCGCCAGTCGCGGCTTGGGCAAAAACGCAGCCCTGCACCTCGCCGCTCAGGGCATCGACATCGTCGGCACCTACAACAGCCGCGCCGATGAAGCCCAGGCGCTGGTAACCGAACTGCAGGCACTCGGCGCGAAAGCCGTGATGCTGCAACTGGACGTCGGCCGCAGCGAAAGCTTTGCCGATTTCGGTACACGTGTTGAGCAGGCGTTGCAGCAGACGTTTGACCGTCAGCGTTTTGATTTCCTGATCAACAATGCCGGGATCGGCGTGCATGCGTTGTTTGCCGAGACCACCCCGGAGCAGTTTGATTTGCTGATGAACATTCAGTTGAAAGGGCCATTCTTCCTGACCCAGCAGTTGCTGCCGCTGATCAACGATGGCGGGCGGATCATCAATATTTCCAGCGGCCTGACCCGTTTCAGTCTGCCGGGTTACGGCGCCTATGCGGCAATGAAAGGCGCGATGGAAGTGCTGACCCGTTATCAGGCCAAAGAGCTGGGGGCCCGGCAGATCGGCGTGAACATTCTCGCCCCGGGCGCCATCGAAACTGACTTCGGCGGTGGCGCCGTAAGAGACAACTCGGCGCTGAATGCAATGGTCGCCAGCAACACCGCATTGGGCCGTGCCGGGCAGCCGGATGACATTGGCGGGGCATTGGCGTTGTTGCTGTCGCCGGGGGCGCAGTGGATCAATGGTCAGCGGGTCGAGGCATCCGGCGGCATGTTCCTCTAACCAACGCTGAAATACTTTCCCTGGTAGGAGCTGCCGAAGGCTGCGATCTTTTGATGTTGCCCTTGAAAATCAACAGTAAAAGATCGCAGCCTTCGGCAGCTCCTACACGGGGGTGGTGTTAGCCTTGGCAAGCGTTACGGGTCATGAAGCGCTCACGTACCACGTCATAACCCCAGTGATAAACATAGGTGTACGGCAGGAAAAACAGCAACACGCCGATGTCGAGCAAAAACGCCTGCCACAGGCTGACCGACAGCCACCAGGCAATCAGCGGCACGCCCATCACGATCAAGCCGCCTTCGAACAGCAGCGCGTGCACCACACGTATCCAAGCGTTGTGCGCGACGTTCATGCGTTCCAGCATCCGGTCGAAGAAACGGTTGAACACCACGTTCCAGCCCAGCGCCAGCAACGCGATCAACACGGTCACCGCGCCCATTTCAAGCATCGGTTTTTGCATGATCCACGCCAGCAACGGGGTGCAGATCAGGATGGCCAGCAGTTCGAAACCAACGGCCTGGAAAATACGTTCAGTGATCGATTTGTGGGCAGTCATGGCCTGACTCCTTGAGTGAAGAGGGTTGCCATGATCTATCTTGATACCGATACTTCATAACCAATAACCATCGATCAAGGCGATAGTTGATGATCTCGCAGGAAGTGCTGCTGGCGTTTGTCCAGGCGGCGACCCAAGGCTCGTTTTCGGCAGCGGCGCGCAAACTGGGGCGCAGTCAGTCGACCATCAGCGCGGCGGTGGCCAGCCTTGAGATCGATCTGGATCTGGTGCTGTTCGATCGCAGCAGCCGCAAACCAACCCTGACGCCGGCCGGGCATGTGATGCTGCAACGCGCCGAGGCGATTCTGGCGGCCAGCAGTCGTCTGGAAATGACTGCGCGGCAGTTGTCCCAAGGCGTCGAGCCGAAGCTGACCGTGGCGATTTCCGACACTTATCAGTCGTACCGTTTTGAAGCGGCGCTGGTCGGGTTTGAGCAGCGTTATCCGGATCTGGAGCTGGAATGCCTGATCGCCGAATGCGATGACCTGATCGAACTGGTGCAGCGCGGTCGTGCGCATCTGGCCTTCGCCGAGATGCAAGAGAACTACCCACCGGACCTGGCAACGTCGACGGTGGCCGAGCGCACGGAAATCGCCTTGTTCGTCAATCGCGATCACGCGCTGGCCAAGCTTGATCACGTTGATCAACACGTCCTGGAACAGCACCGTGAATTGCGCCTGGCGACCATCGTCAATCCTTACGACAGTCGCGGCAAAGGTCGGGTGTGGTCGGCGCCGAGTTATCTGATGTTGCTGGAAATGGCCGAGAAAGGTTTTGGCTGGGCGCCGTTGCCGCGTTGGCTGGCGCAGCGTTTTGGCAATGATTTGTTGGTGGAGTTGAAGGTGCGCGGCTGGCCTAAGCCGGTGTTTGTTGATGCGTTGTGGTCGCGGCTGTATCCGCCAGGGCCGGCGGGGAGCTGGTTGTTGAGCAAGATGCTGGAATAGCGGCGCGCCTAATCGCTAGCCGGCATGAAGCCAAAAGCCCCTCACCCCAGCCCTCTCCCGGAGGGAGAGGGGGCCGACCGAGGTGTCTTGCGTCATACATCGACCTGAGAGACCGAGTCGATTATGGATTCATTGGATATGAGCTCAAAAGCCCCTCACCCCAGCCCTCTCCCGGGGGGAGAGGGGGCCGACCGCATTGTGTTGCGTCATACATCGACCTGAGAGATCGAGTCGATTATGGATTGATTGCTGCGTTATATATGGTCGTGAAATTTGGGTCGATTATGGATTCACCGCTGAGCGTTCAAGTCGGCGTACTTCTACAGCATCCCCCAATCAGTCCCCTCTCCCCCTGGGAGAGGGCTAGGGTGAGGGCAATTCCAGCGCCGAAAGCCGCCCTTCGATAAAACGCCGCTCCGGCTCTTGCCGGGTCAGCTCCAAGGCCCGCAAATACGCAGCCCGCGCTTCTTCCACCCTACCCAACTGCCGACAAAACTCCGCCCGCGCCGAATGCGCCAAGTGGTAATCCTGCAACTCGCCGCGACCCAAAATCCCTTCAATCAGATTCAAACCGTTCAGCGCCCCATCCCGCTTGGCCACCGCCACCGCCCGGTTCAACTCGATCACCGGTGAAGGCACCGCACGCAACAGCACGTCATACAAACCAACGATCTGCTCCCAATCCGTCTCCCCCGCCGACGGCGCCTCAGCATGAACCGCCGCAATCGCCGCCTGCAAACAATATGGCCCAAAGCGCCGCGTGGTCAGCGCATGCTCGACCAGCGCACATCCCTCAGCAATCAACCCGGCATCCCACAGTGAACGGTCCTGATCATCCAATAGCACCAGTTCACCACTCGGCGAAGTGCGCGCCGACCGTCGCGACTCGTGCAACAGCATCATCGCCAGCAGACCCATCACCTCCGGCTCCGGCAGCAATTCCATCAACAGTCGCCCAAGCCGTATCGCCTCGCGGGTCAGATCTTCACGGATCAACTCGGCCCCGCACGACGCCGAATACCCTTCGTTGAACACCAGATAAATCACCCGCAACACGCTATCGAGGCGCTCGGGCAGTTCGCTCAGGCTCGGTACTTGATAGGGAATTTTCGCGTCACGAATCTTCGCTTTGGCGCGCACGATGCGCTGGGCAATCGCTGCCGGCGCGGAGAGAAAGGCGCGGGCGATTTCCTCGGTGGTCAGGTCGCAGACTTCGCGCAAGGTCAGCGGCACTTGCGCATCCGCCGCCAGCGCCGGGTGGCAGCAGGTGAAGATCAGCCGCAGGCGATCGTCTTCCACGTCTTCGCCACTCCAGTCGGCCTGTTCCAGTTCTTCCAGTTGCGCCAGCAACAGCGGCTGCGAAGCCTTGAACCGCGCACGCCTGCGCAACACATCGATGGCCTTGAAGCGCCCGGTGGACACCAGCCAGGTGCGCGGGTTGTCCGGCACGCCGTCGCGCTGCCAGCGTTCGACCGCGACGAAGAACGCCTCGTGCAAGGCTTCTTCGGCGAGGTCGAAATCACCCAGCAAGCGAATCAGCGTCGCCAGGATCCGCCGCGACTCTTCGCGGTAGACCTGCTCGACCCGCGCCTTGACCTCAGACATTCAATTGCCGCACCGGTCGTACTTCCACGCTGCCCACCCGCGCGGCCGGAATATTGCCGGCAACCTGAATCGCTTCGTTGAGGTCCTTGGCGTCGATCAGGTAGAAACCGGCCAATTGCTCCTTGGTTTCGGCGAACGGGCCGTCGGTGATCGACAGTTTGCCGTTGCGCATCCGCACCGTGGTGGCGGTCTGCACCGACTCCAGCGCCTCGGCGGCAACCATCCGCCCGCTGCCCTGAATCGACTCGGCGTAGGCCCAGCACTCGGCGTCTTCCGGGCTGTCGGGCGACGAATGCAGCAGGCGCTCATCGCTATAGACCAGGCATAAATACTTCATGGCGTTCTCCTGAATCGGACGGTTCAACTATGGCTGAAGATCAGGGAGTCACATCGAACAGGGTCGCGCCGCTCATCGGATCGAACGGCGCCGACCAGTGTTCGTGGACGATTTTCCACGCCCCGTCAACCTGCCGATAGCAAGCGGTGACGCGCATCCAGCAGCTCTGGGTTTCGCCTTTGTCATTGGTGCCGCCGCAGTTGGCCACCCAGTGGGCGAAGGCAATGTTGTCAGCACTTTCGATGGCGACTTCGTGGAACTCGAAAACGTGCGGGCCGGGGCACATTTCCATGCACTCGACCCAGTGCGCGCGGTAGGCGGCTTTACCCTTGAATTGCAGGGCCTTGATCGCGTCGAAAGAGACGATGTCGTCGGCGTACAACGCCATGACTTTCTCCACGTCCTTTTTCATGACGGCTTCGCGGTAGGTGTTGATCAGAGTCTGGATCTCGGTTTGTGCGCTCATGGTGTTCTCCGTGTTTTTGTTGTGAAGACACCCTTAGTCGTTCGGCACTTGAGCTGATCGACAGGCGAAACAAAAAATTTCCGCAGAAGACAAAATCGCTAGAATCCGAGGCTCATCTTTGTAGGAAAAAGGAAATTCCCGTGTCAGCCCAACTCGTGCCGTACGACAGCCTTAACGCCTTGCAGCGTGAGCAAGTCGAGGCGATTGAAATCCATGCCGAGCAGATCAAGTTCTCCGGCGATATCCATGGGGCTTTGCACACCCTGCTGTCGAAACCCGGGCCGGGTGTGAAGGGTTTTGCGCTGCTGGCGGATGAAGTACCCGTGGCGTTTCTGTTGCTCAAGCGCCCGCCAGTGTTGCCGGCCTGGGCCGATGAACACAGCGCCACCTTGCATGCGCTGCAGGTCGATCGCCGCGCCCAGGGCAAGGGCTACGGCAAGGCCTGTCTGCAAGCGTTGCCCGACGTTGCGCGTCAGGCGTGGCCGGAGATCAAGGGACTGGAATTGTCGGTGGACGCGGATAACGACGCAGCCATCGCGCTGTATGCCAAACACGGCTATGTCGACAGCGGCGAAGCGTACAAGGGCCGGATCGGTTACGAACGGCGCATGGGCCTGGTTTTCTAAGTCATCGAGGGATGCACGATGATCGACTCAATCGAAGCACTGGAAGCGATTTACGGACTGCCCCACGAGCGGGCGGTGCGCAAGCAGATCGGTTTTCTCAACGACGATTATCAGGCAATGGTGCGCCTGTCGCCGCTGGTGATTGTCAGCTCGGTGGGCACCGATGGCCTGGATAATTCGCCGCGCGGTGACAAAGCCGGGTTTGTGCGGATCATTGACGAACGCACGCTGGCGTTGCCCGATCGCCCAGGTAACAACCGCATCGATACCCTGCGCAATGTGCTGCACGATTCGCGGGTGTCGTTGTTGTTCATTATTCCGGGGATTGGCGAGACGTTGCGGGTCAATGGCACGGCGGTGATTAGTGCTGAGCCGCAGTTGCTGGAAAACTTTGCGGTGAACGGCAAACCGGCGAAAACGGTGTTGCTGGTGACGGTGGAAGCGGCGTTCTTTCATTGCTCGAAAGCCTTCGTCCGCTCCGACGCATGGAACCCGGAAACCCATCTGCCGCGCTCGGCCCTGCCCTCTGCTGGCGCCTTCCACAAACGTCTGAATGACGGCCAGTTCGACGCTGATACCTACGACCGCGAAGCGCCGAAACGCGTAACCGACACCCTCTACTGACACTCCCGTAAATGATCGTTCCCACGCTCTGCGTGGGAATGCAGCTGGGGACGCTCTGCGTCCCAAAGTCGTGACGCAGAGCGTCACAGGAGGCATTCCCACGCGGAGCGTGGGAACGATCAGTATCGGGCTGGTTTTAGAGGGTAAGGATCATCTCGTGCCACGCCATGCCGCCGTGGTCGGACTCAGACGGTTTGATGTAGGCAAAGCCAAACCCGGCATACAACGGGATATGCTTTTCCTTGCACATCAAATGAATGGTCGCCTTATCCATCCCGCGCATACGTTCAATGAACTCGCCCATCAAACGTTTGGCCAAACCCTGCCCCTGATAATCCGGGTGCACCACCACCGACATGATCACCACGTTTGGCCCTTTCGGGTCGTGGCCGATCAGTTCCTTGAACGCCTCGTCCGACATCTGCACATCAAACGCCGCGCCGGAGTTGACGAAGCCTGCGACCTCACCGTCCACCTCGGCAACGACAAAACCTTCCGGCCAGGTGGCAATGCGCGTGGCGATCTTCTCGCGGGTGGCCGCTTCGTCACCTTCGTAGGCAACGGTTTCGATGGCGTAGCAGCGGTCCAGGTCGGCGGCGGTGACGTTGCGGATAACGGTGTTCATGGCGGCTCGGAAATCGGCAGAAGAAAGTGCCGAAAGCATAAAGGAATAAGGCCTGCATATCGATGCGCAAGGGCGGCGTAAAGCCTGCGTATAAGTGCTTTTCTTCGGGTTCGCGGCGGGCTATTTCTCAGGTGTGTCTCTGATCACCCTTGGGGGAAACCGTTTATGAGCAGCGTTGAAATCGGCCTGTTGATGGTGTTGGGCATCAGTACGTTCGGCTTTATCACTCTGGGCATCGACCTGTTGCGGGCGCGACGGTTGGGCAAGAGTAAACGCGGTTGAAAACCATGAGGCGGATCAGTGATCCGCCTCATGTCTGTTGGTTCAGCCCTTGGTATCGACCGGCACGCAGATTTCCAGTTTGCCGGTGTGCAGCCGCGGATTGAAATCGGCGCTATAGCGCTCCAGTTCCGGGGCATTGAGCTCTACGTAGTGCGAGGTCGGCAGCCAGGTCTTGTAGATGTATTGCAGGGTTTGCGGCAGCTGTTCGAGCGGCCCCTTGTGCTCGAACACCGCGTATTGCCGAGGCAGCACTTCGACCCACTGGTAGACCTTCTGGTCGAGGTCATCGAGTTTGCTGATTTCCACCCCGGCGATGTAATCGAAGCCGCCCTTGCCGTCGAAATTGCTGCAGACACCGTAGGTCACTTCGTTCTTTTGCCCCTGGATCTTTCCCAGGTGCGGCAAGAACTTTTCCCACAGCGCCGGGATGTCTTTGGCTGTGTCTTGGGTAAATCGACCGCGAAAACCTGCAATCAGCAAGAAGTGTCCATGTTCGAAGCGAGGTTCAGCCACTTCGACGCGTTTTTGCTCATCCATGACTCGACTCCTGGAACAAAAAAGGGGGTTCGGCTGGGAGTATAGAAAGCCAAAGCCGATTCGCACGTTTACAGCGCGTGCAACTGCTCGACGGCGCCCGAACCGACAAATTCGTTGTAGCCAGATACGATCACGTACACCGCGAAATAGCAGAAGATCGCTGCAGATGCCAGGTACGAATAGCGCAATAGCTTATCGCCCAGCAGCTTGCCACCATGGCTCGCAGCGAAGCACAAACCCGCCGACCACAGCAGTCCGGCGCAGAGGAACCCACCGAGGAACAGCGCCGAACTCAAAGGACCGCCACCACCGGAACGCGCAATCAAGGTGCCGCCTACCGCCGCGAACCAGAGAATCGCGCTCGGCGACGACATCGCGAGAAATATCCCCCGGAAGAACTCCTTGCGATGGGAGTTCTGCCCCACTTCCGCCGTGGCCGCCAACTGCGCCTCGTGGTGAATCGCCGAGTAAATCATCTTCGCCGCGAAGTAGATCAGCAGCGCCGAACCACCAATCCACAACACCCAGCGCACGGTCTCGTACTGCAACAGAACCGTCATCCCGGCCAGCGCCAGCACCGCGTAAATCAGGTCGCCAACGCAGGTACCGAGGCCCAGCGCAAAGCCCTGAAAGTAACCACGCTGCATCGCCAGGGTGATCATGGCGATGTTGGCTACGCCGATATCCAGGCACAACGAAAGGCTCAGCAAGAAGCCGCTGGTGAATTCCATCTACCGATTTCCTTGGGCAAATATGTTTGAAAAACGCGCTGGACAGTATGCCATCACAGCCCTTATCTTCCGCCACAGGTCACCGCAGTGACCAGCGTCGCTCGGACGGTTCCGGGCGCTTACGTTATCCGAGGCAACAATGGCTGAACAAGGTTCGCCGCGCCGCTTTGCGCGCATAGATCGACTCCCCCCTTACGTTTTCAACATCACCGCCGAGCTGAAAATGGCTGCCAGGCGTCGTGGTGAAGACATCATCGACTTGAGCATGGGCAACCCCGACGGCGCCACGCCGCCGCATATAGTCGAAAAACTCGTCCAGGTTGCCCAACGCGAAGACACCCACGGTTACTCCACATCCAAGGGCATTCCGCGCCTGCGCCGGGCGATTTCCAACTGGTACAAGCAACGCTACGAGGTCGACATCGACCCGGAAAGCGAAGCCATTGTCACCATCGGTTCCAAGGAAGGCCTGGCGCATTTGATGCTGGCAACCCTGGATCAGGGCGACACCGTATTGGTGCCAAACCCGAGCTACCCGATTCACATCTACGGTGCGGTGATTGCCGGTGCCCAGGTGCGTTCGGTGCCGCTGGTGCCTGGCGTGGACTTCTTCGACGAACTGGAACGGGCCATTCGCGGCTCGATTCCGAAACCGAAAATGATGATCCTCGGCTTCCCATCGAATCCGACCGCACAGTGCGTGGAACTGGACTTCTTCGAACGGGTGATCGCCCTCGCCAAGCAGTACGACGTGCTGGTAATTCACGATCTGGCGTACGCCGACATCGTCTACGACGGCTGGAAAGCCCCGTCGATCATGCAAGTGCCGGGCGCCAAGGACATTGCTGTGGAGTTTTTCACCCTGTCCAAGAGCTACAACATGGCCGGCTGGCGCATCGGTTTCATGGTCGGTAATCCGGAACTGGTCAACGCTCTGGCGCGGATCAAGAGCTACCACGACTACGGCACCTTCACCCCGCTGCAAGTCGCGGCGATTGCCGCGCTGGAAGGCGATCAGCAGTGTGTGCGCGACATCGCAGAGCAGTATCGCCAGCGCCGCAACGTGCTGGTCAAAGGCCTGCATGAGCTGGGCTGGATGGTTGAGAATCCGAAGGCGTCGATGTACGTCTGGGCGAAGATTCCTGAGCAGTACGCGCATCTGGGTTCGCTGGAGTTTGCCAAGAAACTGCTGGCCGAGGCCAAGGTCTGCGTCTCGCCGGGGGTGGGTTTTGGTGAGTATGGCGACGATCACGTGCGCTTTGCGCTGATCGAAAACCAGGACCGCATACGTCAGGCGGTGCGCGGGATTCGCGGCATGTTCCGGGCGGATGGCCTGAGTCCAAAAACTTCCGCCTGACACCTATCCCCTGTGGGAGCGAGCTTGCTCGCGAAGGCGTCGTGTCAGCTAAATCAATGCTGACTGACCCACCGCTTTCGCGAGCAAGCTCGCTCCCACATTGGTTTTGTGTGTAGCGAAGAAATCATCACCCACAAAAAAACCGCATCGCTGCGGTTTTTTTGTGCCTGCGTGAAGCTGCTTAAACGAACAGCGACAGCAGCAGGATAAAGCCCAACGCAACGATGGACAGGATGGTTTCCATCGCCGTCCAGGTCTTGAACGTCTCGGCCACGGTCATGTTGAAGTACTGCTTCACCAGCCAGAAACCGGCGTCGTTCACGTGGGACAGGATCAGCGAACCGGCGCCGGTGGCCAGTACCAACAGCTCACGGTTAACGCCCGGAATCATCCCCACCACCGGCACGACAATGCCCGCGCCAGTAATGGTCGCCACAGTTGCCGAACCGGTCGCGATACGAATCACCGCTGCCACCAGCCACGCCAGCAGGATCGGCGAGATCTGCGCGCTGACCGCCATGTGGCCGATCACGTCGCCCACGCCGCTGGTCACCAGCATCTGCTTGAAACCACCGCCGGCACCGATGATCAGAATGATCGCGGCGGTTGGCGCCAGGCTCGCGTCGAGCCACTTGAGCATCTGCTGGGAACCGATGCCCTGTTTGTGGCCGAAGGTGTACAGCGACAGCAGCAACGCCAGCAGCAGTGCCGAGATCGGGTGACCGATCATGTCCATCCAGGTGCGGAAGAAGTGACCGTCCGGCAACGCCACGTCAGCGAAGGTTTTCAGCAGCATCAGGAACACCGGCAGCAGCACGGTGATCAGGGTGATGCTGAAGCTCGGCAGCGTGGCCGAGTCGTCGTTTTCGCGGGCCAGTTGATCGACCAGTTCCTGATTCGGGTGACCCGGAATGTGCTTGGCGATAAACGTACCGAAGATCGGACCGGCAATGATCGCGGTCGGCAGCGCAACGATCAGACCGTAGAGAATGGTCTTGCCGATGTCAGCGCCAAACACGCCGATGGCCAGCAGCGGGCCCGGGTGCGGTGGCACCAGACCGTGCACGGCGGACAGACCGGCGAGCAGCGGGATACCGATCTTGATGATCGACACGCCGGTGCGGCGCGCAACGATGAACACCAACGGAATCAGCAGCACGAAGCCGATTTCGAAGAACAGCGGGATGCCGACAAGGAATGCGGCGAACATCATCGCCCACTGGACTTTGTCTTTGCCGAACGCCCGGATCAGGGTCTGGGCGATCTGATCCGCCCCGCCCGACTCGGCCATCATTTTGCCGAGCATGGTGCCCAGCGCAAGGATGATGCCGACAAAGCCGAGCACGCCACCGAAGCCGTCCTGGAACGCTTTGATGATGGTGCCGATCGGCATGCCCGACGTCAGGCCGAGGAACGCGGCGGCGATGGTCAGGGAAATGAACGGGTGAATCTTGAATTTGGTGATCAGGATAATCAGGCCGATTACCGTGACCACTGCATCGAGCAGCAGGTAGGCGTCGTGGGACATGCCAAACATTGGGGGTGTCTCCTGGATTGTTGTTGTTATTAAAGCGGGTTAAACAGAAGTCGGAAGGACAGCGCTATCTCTTTCAACACACTCATACCGCCTGTTTCAGACCGTGGGCCTGCCACCAGACGTGAGCCTGGGACGCCAGTTCTTCAACACTGTGGATCGAAGCATTCAACGCCAACGTCAACGGCTCACCTATCGGCGATTCGAGGGTGGCGAACTGGCTTTCGATCAACGTCGCGGGCATGAAGTGGCCCGGACGGTGGGACACACGTTCAGCGGCAACTTCAGGGGTCAATTCAAGAAACACGAAACCCAGGCCCGGCAAGGCGCTGCGCAACACTTCGCGATAACTGTGTTTAAGGGCCGAGCAGGTCAGCACCGGGCGTTTGCCCAGCGCGTCGACGCGACGCAGTTCATCGCACAGGCTGTCGAGCCAGCCGGCACGGTCGTCGTCGTTCAGGGGAATCCCCGCGCTCATCTTTTCGATGTTCGCGGCCGGATGGAAAGTATCGCCTTCAATGGCAGTGGCGCCGCTCAATTGGCACAGGGCCTCGCTGACGCACGTCTTGCCGCAACCGGCAACGCCCATGATGACCAGGGCGGTGATGGGATGACTCATATAACACCTCAGCGCGCAGACAGCGCTACCTTTGCTAGCTATGACTCTAGTGCACAGGCAGAAGTTGCCGACGCCTTCTTGTCGTTTTTTTGGGTTGCAGCAGGTTTGTTCCCAACGCCAAAAAGCGAAGATCAGGCAGGACCTCGCTTACGCATTTACAGCTGCATCAGGACAGCGCTACCTTAGTGCCTTGATTTTTGTTTGGCAAGCCGCCCGATGACCTCCCCTAAAAACGATAAAAACACTCGCACCACCGGCCGTCCCACCCTGAATGAAGTTGCCCGTCTGGCCGGTGTCAGCCCGATTACTGCCTCCCGGGCCTTGCGCGGTGTCAGCACCGTGGCCACTGACCTTGTGGAAAAAGTCCAGAAAGCCGCGCTCGAACTCAACTACGTGGTCAACCCTGCCGCCCGCGCATTGGCCTCGGCGCAGAGCCATTCGGTGGTGGTTCTAGTGCCTTCGTTATCCAACTTGCTGTTCATCGATACGCTGGAAGCCATTCATCGGGTACTGACGCCCAAAGGCTTCGAAGTGCTGATCGGCAACTTCCACTATTCACGCGATGAAGAAGAAAACCTGCTGCGCAACTACATGGCCTATCAGCCGCGTGGATTTTTGCTGACCGGGTTTGATCGCACGGAAAGTTCACGACGGATGATCGAGGCGAGCAACATTCCCTGCGTTTACATGATGGAACTGGACAGCGCTGCCGGAGTGAATTGCGTAGGGTTCTCGCAACTGAGTGCCGGTGAAACGGCGGCCGAACATTTGCTTTCGCGTGGGCGCAAGCGTCTGGCTTACATCGGTGCGCAACTTGATCAGCGCACCTTGTTGCGCGGTGAAGGCTTTCGCAAAGCGTTGCAAAAGGCCGGACGTTACGACCCGGATCTGGAAGTACTGACGCCTCGTTCTTCATCGGTGGGCTTGGGCGGGGAGTTGTTTTTGCAATTGCTCGCGGCGCATCCGGACGTTGATGCGATCTTCTTCGGTAACGATGACCTGGCGCAGGGTGCGTTGCTGGAGGCGCTGCGCAACGGCATCAAGATTCCTGAGCAGGTAGCGATTCTCGGTTTCAACGACTTGCCAATGTCCGAACACATGGTGCCGCGCCTGAGCAGCATCAACACCCCGCGTGAAGCGATTGGCAGGCGCGCGGCGGAGCAGATGCTGACGTTGATGGCCGGTAACAGCGTGGCGCGTCCGGTGGAAGACATGGGCTTTGAACTGAAGATTCGCGAAAGCACCTGACTTCCCACAGATTCAAGGTTGAAACACAATCCCTGTGGGAGCGAGCAGGCTCGCTCCCACATTGGATCTCCACAGTCGCTAGTGGCTGAGCAGATCAACCAGAGCCAGTGCGCCCTTTTGTAAGGGCTGGCTCTTGAGCCATACCGCATGCACCGGCATCACCAGACCATTTTCGATGTTGCGGAAATTCAGCCGTTTCAGTCGCCCGGACTCAATCCACGACTGCACCACCGACAGCGGGAAATTACCCCAACCCAATCCTGCCTCGACCATTTCCATGGCCGTCTCGAGATTGTCCGTGCGCCAATACGACTCCGCCACCAACGGCCGTGTTTCGCTGATTGGCAAGTCACGACTGGCGACGATGATTTGCCGTACATGCACCAGATCCTCGAGAAACAGATCCTGCCCCTGCAACAACGGACTGTCCGCCGCCAGGGTGGCGATCATCCGTTCGCTGCCGACAAACTGAAAACGCTCCAGTACATTCATGCTCAATCCGGCGAACGCCAGGCACAGGCTGACGCGGCCGCTGTGCAGCATCGCCAGCACGTCGTCCTGCGGCGCGGTCAGCACTTCGATATCGAGCAGCGGATGCCGCTCGGCGATCAGCTTGATCGCCGCCAGCAAACGGCGCCGGTCGATGTCCGCGACTACGCCGATCGACAACTTGCTCTCCAGCCCCAACGACAGTTCCACCGCATGCACTTGCAACTGCTTGAGTTGCTCGGCAATCAGCCGCGCGTGTGGCACCAGCGACAGCGCCATCGCCGTGGGTTGCGGTTCGCGATGGCTGCGGTCGAACAGCAGATAACCGAGTTCCGCCTCAAGGTTGCCGATCCCCATACTTACGGCCGACGGGACTTTGCCCAACGCACGCGCCGCCGCCGAAAACGAGCCGCGTTCGATTACGGCAAGAAACAGCTCGATGCTGTCACTGTTGAAATTCAATTTGCACACCTATCAACAAAACTGAAAGCTACTGACTTTTTCTGTCAGCCCTATTGAAGCTATCTTTCGCCGCCTTCGCCAGTCCCGCTGGCGACAAACGGCAAGAAAGAGGCAACTCCCCATGCAAGGCGTCAAACGCAAACTGGTCTACGTGTCGCTCTACGAAGTGATCGGCATGACTTTCTCCGCCCTCGGTCTGGCGTTATTGTCCGGCACCTCACCGGGCAGCACCGGGCCACTGGCGGTGATCATCACCACCATCGCCGTGACCTGGAATTTCATTTACACCTCGCTGTTCGAGCGCTGGGAAAGTCGCCAGGTATCGCGCACGCGCACAGTGAAACGCCGTATCGCTCACGCGGTGGGCTTTCAACTGACGCTGATCGTGTTCCTGATTCCGTTGATTGCCTGGTGGATGAACATCAGTCTGGTGCAGGCGTTTCTGCTCGATCTGGCGCTGATCATTTTCATCCCCTGCTACACGTTTGCCTTCAATTGGCTGTTTGACCGGATTTTCGGGCTGCCAGCCTCGGCGCTACCAGATTCGGCGGCTGCGGCATAAATCGTTAATTCGTAAGCAGATATTGCGAGAATTCAGCGGTTTATCTGTTTAATCCGCCGATATTCACAATCCGTGAACTCCGATAGCAGGCTAAGCTTTTCCATCAATAAAAAATGGACCAGCCCATGACTGCACACGCCCCCGCCACCGCGCAAAGCGACGGCATCGACCCGATACGCGCCGCTCAGGTGTCAGCCCGCATCGATCGCCTTCCGGCGGTCGCGACGATATGGCGGCTGGTGGCGCTGCTGTCGATCGGTGGGTTTTTCGAACTCTACGACCTGTTCCAGACCGCTTACATCAGCCCCGGACTGATCCGCGACGGGATCTTTGCCACTGGCAATCAGGGCGTGTTCGGTTTCTCTGATCAGGCAGAGTTTGCCTCGGCAACGTTTCTCGGCCTGTTCCTCGGCGCCAGTCTGCTCAGCCCATTGGCGGATCGTTTCGGCCGCCGTGCGATCTTCACCTTCGCGCTGGTCTGGTACACGGTGGCGACGGTGTTGATGGGGATTCAGAGTTCGGCGCTGGGTATCATCTGCATGCGCTTTCTGGTTGGCATCGGCCTGGGCATCGAGCTGGTCACCATTGATGCCTACCTTTCTGAACTGGTGCCGAAACGCATGCGCAGCTCAGCCTTTGCCTTCGCGTTTTTCGTGCAGTTCCTGTCGGTGCCGGCGGTGGCATTGATGTCGTGGTGGCTGGTGCCGCAAGCGCCGTTCGGGGTCTCCGGCTGGCGTTGGGTGGTGCTGGCCAGCGCGGTGTTTGCGCTGTTTATCTGGTGGCTGCGCAAACGTCTGCCGGAGTCGCCGCGCTGGCTCGCGCAGCATGGCCGCTTTGAGGAAGCCAACCGGATTCTCGACCACATTGAAACCCGTTGCCAGAAGGACTACGGCAAACCGCTGGACGCCCCCGAAGCCGTGCCCGTCGACGTCGAAGGCAAGGGCCGTTTTGCCGATATCTGGCAGCCGCCGTATCGTCGCCGCGCGTTGATGCTGATCGTCTTCCACATCTTCCAGGCAATCGGTTTCTTCGGTTTCGGCAACTGGCTGCCGGCGCTGCTGTCCGGCCAAGGCGTCAGCGTCACCCACAGTTTGATGTACGCCTTCATCATCACCCTCGCCTACCCGCTCGGGCCGCTGCTGTTCGTGAAGTTCGCCAACCGCTTCGAAAACAAATGGCAGATCGTCGGCTCGGCCCTCGGCGCGATGACCTTCGGCACCTTGTTCGCCCTGCAGACCAGCGCATTCGGGCTGATCTTCTGCGGGGTGATGATCACCTTCTGCAATGCCTGGCTGAGTTTCAGCTATCACTCGTACCAGAGCGAACTGTTCCCGACCAACATCCGCGCGCGCGCCGTGGGTTTCTGTTATTCGTTCAGTCGCTTGTCGACAGTGTTCAGCAGCTTGTTGATCGGCTTGTTTCTCGACAATTTCGGTACGCCGGGGGTATTGGCGTTTATCGTCAGCAGCATGCTGATCGTGATGCTGACCATCGGCTGGTTCGGCCCGCGCACGCGCAATCTGGCGCTGGAGAACATCGCTCATCGCTGATGGGACAACGGTCATCCTCTGCCACTTATCGGCAAGGGATGACCGCCACGAATACCTGACTGATGATCAAGTTGTTGAAATAAAAGGATTTATTCAAAAGGCACGGTAATTGCTCCGATACGCGAGTCAGCAATTACCTACAGGTCCGCACATCATGTTGATCAGTGCCAAACAACAGCAAATCATTCATCTGCCCAAAGCGCTGAATGACGATGCGACGTCCATCGCCGCAGCCGGTCTGCAAGGTGGTCTGCACGGCGCCATGCTGCAAACCCTGCAAAACCAGACCCAGGCGCAAACCGCCGAAGCCACTGCCAAGGTGCAGGACTCGGCCACGCAGATCGCCACCCAGCAAGTCAGCGAAGCCACACGCATCAGCGATAACGTCGACGAAGCGTTCGCCAAGACCCGCGTGAACCTGCAATCGACCGACGCCACCACAGCCTCGGCGGCATCCGCCACTGACGAGTTCAAGGACTACATGAGCAAGACGCCGGAACAGCGTCTGCGCGACAGTATCCTGCAGTCCATGGGGCTGACCGAAGACGACATCAAAGCCATGCCGCCGGAGAAACAACTGGCCATCGGCAAAGAGATCGCCGAGCGCTTGCAGGACAAAATGAAGTTGGCGCAGGCGGAAAAAGACAACGATGTGAAGGACAGCGACAAGCAGGCGGGCAAGTTTCTCGCTGCGCTCTAAGTTTCATAACATTGAAAGAAGGCCCCACGAGGGCCTTTTTTCCGTTTGGGGCTTTGCGCCTTTCATCGGTTAACCGGTAATCAGCCCCTTTACCTGTAATTTCTGACAGTAGACAGCGGATTCTGCTTGCCGAAGTATGACCTCGAGCGCGTCCTAGCGTCGACGTGCTCCCACCTACTATCGACAAGGAAGAAAGTCATGATCAATAAAATGAAAAATGCAGCTATCAACGCCAGCGGACACTTTGCCCTATACGTGAATGAGAACGGCAATGGCGAAGTGCTGGTTGCTACCAGCCGGCTCGTAATGGATTTAAGTTCTGACCATTCATACATAGCCGGGTGGGCGAGTGAAGTCCTCACCGCTCAGGGGATTGATATCTATATCGCTAAAAAAATCGAGGCAAACAAGACTTACGCCTTCGAAAAAGGAGCCGTCGGTGGCAACTACAACCCGAAAAACTTTCAGGGTGCTTCCTGGGATTCAATTTCTGAGGGCGGTTCGGTCACAATCGATGAAGTAGATTTGGTTAATGGCACCGTAAAGGGCAGTTTCAAGTTCACCGCCAGATCGCTGGACAACAGCCAATTCGCAGACGTCCGTGGAAACTTCAATTTGCGAAAATAGGTCGGCTGTCTTCTTGATGCCTACAGGTAACAGCCCCTCAATTTCGAAGGGCTGTTACTTGGCATCTTCAATTCAACTGCAACGTCTCATTGAACTGACTGATAGCATCCACCACATGCCGCGATCCCTGCTGAATCTCCAGAATTACCTCCCCCGCTTCATTCGCCAGCTCCACACCTATCCCGGTGCGACTCAGGCTTGACTGCATACTCGACACCGCGCTCAGTGACAGATCATGGTTCTTGCGCACTACCTCGACAATTTCCAAGGTTGCCTGACTGGTTCGCGCCGCCAGACTGCGCACCTCATCCGCAACCACCGCAAAACCGCGCCCATGCTCACCGGCCCGCGCCGCTTCAATGGCGGCATTGAGCGCCAGCAAGTTGGTCTGATCGGCAATGCCGCGAATGGTCTGGACGATGGTGCCGATGATGTCCGATTGCTTGCTCACCGCATCGATACTCGCCGCCGCTTCGTTGAGGTCGCGGGAGATGTCCTGAATGATCTGCACGGTTTGCTGCACGACCTGTGAGCCTTTTTGCGCGCAGGCGTCGTTTTGTACCGAGGTGCTGTGGGCCGATTCAGCAGCGTTCTGCAGCGTGGTCATCTGATGGGTGATGTCGCTGGCGAACTTGACCACTTTGTACAAGCGGCCCTTGGCGTCGAACAACGGGTTGTACGAAGCTTCGAGATAAACCATCTGCCCCGACTTGTTCTTGCGCTCGAAACGGTGCGAGTGATATTCGCCGCGGTTGAGCGAGGCCCAGAATGCCTTGTACTGCGCGGACTCGGCTTCGGCGCGATGGCAGAACAGACTGTGATGATGGCCGACGATTTCGTTGAGCGAGTACTGCATGGTCTTCAGAAAGTTGTCGTTGGCGGCGATGACATTACCTTCCGGGGTGAACTCGATCACCGCCATCGAGCGGCTGATCGCCGCCAGCATGCTTTCTTCTTCGTGTTCTTTATTCACTCGGGCGGTGATGTCGGCGGCCACTTTGATCACGCTCTGGACCTGTTTGTCCGGGCCATACACCGGCATGTAACTGGCTTCGAGCCAAACTTCCCTGCCGGCCTTGTTCAAGCGCAGGAAAGTGCCGCTGATCGGCTCACCGCGAGCCAGGTCACGCCACAATTTGGCGTACTCCTCGCTGCGATAGAAAGCCTCTTCACAAAACACCCGGTGATGTTTGCCACGCACTTCATCGGCGCTGTAGCCCATGGTCTTGCAGAAGTTTTCATTGGCATCCAGAACGATGCCGTCAGGGCTGAACTCGATCATTGCCATTGAACGGCTGATCGCGGCCAACTTCGCATTGGCCTCGGTCAGGGCGCAGCTGAAGCGCTCGATTTCCTGCAGGTCAGCCTTGTGATGTAGGTTGAACATGGTTGTATCACCTTCCGCGCGGACTTTTGATTTGATGAAAGTTCAGTTCTTTCACGATCCACCACTACGTTCCACAGAACAGGCACACGCATTCCTCCACGGGAGGAAGTTGTCAGGTGATAAATGATGATCAATCGGAGCGTCCATGCAGCGACGCTCTAATCAAGACATCCTTCTCTTGATAGCCCGCACGCGGGCCAGCCCTAACGCGTTGAAGAACTTCCATGTAAGCGACGCTCCTTGTTGGTTCAGTGTCGGTGCCTTGGGTTGCGCACTCTGGCAGCATGAATTCACGGACTAACCCTGCATTTCAGCCATGTTTTGACATGACGGTCGACATAGTTAGTTACGGGAAGCATAGCCAGTGCAAAGACCTGCGCAAGGCCACTAGTCGGCCAGTATCTGGCACTTTTTGCACAAGAATCGGTTCAGCGCGGGGAGAAATGCTGCCGGAGCGGACGCTTTCGCGAGCAAGCTCGCTCCCACATTGGGATGCGTTTCTCCTGTGGGAGCGAGCCTGCTCGCGAAGGCAAAAGTTGCAGCACTAAAAAAACAACAGCGGAATCAGCACCAAGGTGCTCAAGGCACGGCCCAGCCAGTGACTATTGAGAACAATGGCAAACCAACCGCCATAGACGCCAATCAGCAACAGCCAGGTCGGCCACTCGGTACGGGCGGTGAAACGTTGGCGCAGGGTTTCGACCTGCTGACGATGGGCGGCGTCGAAGTAATGGGGCATGGCGTTGCTCGGAACGGGGATCGTCCCCTTCTGTGCAACGACGCAGTGCAATCTTGCAGATTATTTTCGGATGCAGGCAGGAGCCCGAGAACCGGGCTCCCGAAAGGCGTGATCAGTGACCGAAGATGTCGACTTTCTTGGCTTTCTTCTCCGCGCGTTTTTCAATCGCGGTCTTGGCCGGTTTCTTCTTCGCGGCTTTCTTTGAATCCATACCTTTGGACATGATGCGTACTCCACTCACAGGGGATGTAAGGTCAGGTATACACCTATCCAGAGCCGTGCGTTCTTTTATAATCGGCGCTTTTCACGCCGACAGTCCGATCCCATGCCCGACACCCAATACAGCCTGCTCGACGAGTCGTTATGGCCGTTGATGAACAAGTTTTACCGCAGCCACCAGTCCTCGATGAAAGCGGTTCGCGAGGCACAGTTATGGGTGGCGCGGCGCGGAGAGATTGTGGGCGCGTTGTGCTTGCGGCCAGTGTCCGGCGGGCATTGGTTGACCGGGTTGTTCGTTGATCCGGGGTGTCGTGAACAGGGCGTTGCCGCAAAGCTGATTGCAGCGGCGGTGCAGGATGTGAGCGAGCCGGTGTGGCTGTTCTGCCATCCGGATTTGCGCGGTTTTTATGAGCGACGCGGGTTCACGTTCGACCCGGCCCTGCCCCAGGCGATGGCGGAGCGCTTGAGCCGGTATGCGCGGAGCAAGCCGATGATTGCGATGGAGCTGGCCCCCTCCGCCTAACAAAACCCTGTAGGAGTGAGCCTGCTCGCGATAGCGGTGTGTCAGTCACCGAAAATGTCACTGACAGACCGCTATCGCGAGCAGGCTCACTCCTACAGGGGGGCGTGATGTTCTCGGGGATCAATCGTCAGCTGTGGGATCAAGATCCGGGAACATCACTTCGGTAAAACCGAACTTGCTGAAATCGGTGATCCGCGACGGGTACAACCGGCCGATCAGGTGATCGCATTCGTGCTGCACAACCCGTGCGTGGAAACCTGACGCGATACGCACAATCGGCTCGCCCTTCGGATCAAACCCTTCATAGCGAATCTGCTGATAACGATCCACCGCACCACGCAAACCCGGCACCGACAGACACCCTTCGAAGCCCTCCTCCATCAACGGACTCAACGGCGTGATCAGCGGATTGATCAGGATCGTCTGCGGCACCGCTTCAGCGTCCGGGTAACGTTCGCTGTGTTCAAAACCAAAGATCACCAGTTGCAGATCGACACCGATCTGCGGCGCCGCCAGGCCAACGCCACCGACGCTTTCCATGGTCTGGAACATGTCGTCGATCAGTTGCCACAGCTCGGGGCTGTCGAACATCTCGACCGGCACGGGCGGGGCAATGCGCAGCAGGCGCTCGTCGCCCATTTTCAGAATTTCACGGATCATGATCAGACTTCGTCAGTGTCCGGCTTGAGCGAATGATCGCGGCCCAGGCCCGAGACGTGTTGTTTGGGATGTTCATCGAGTTCGCCGGGGACTTTCTCACCCGCATCCTTGCCCTCGCTGGACATGTGCTCGATCACCGCATTCATCTCGGCGCCGAGCAACAGCACCGCAGCGGAAATGTAGAAGTACAGCAACAGCACGATGATCGCCCCGATGCTGCCATACATCGCGTTGTAGTTGGCGAAGGTCTTCACGTAGAAGGCGAAACCCAACGAGGCGATGATCCACACCACCACGGCCAATACCGAACCGGGGGTGATGAAGCGGAATTCCTGTTTGACGTCAGGCATGACGTAGTAGATCAGTGCCACCGCGACCATCATCAGAATCACGATCACCGGCCAACGCGCGATGGTCCACACGGTGACGATGAAGTCTTCCAGCCCCACCTGCGCGGCGATCCAGCCCATCACCTGCGGCCCGAGCACCATCAGCGCAGCGGCCACCAGGAGCATGCCGGCAATGCCGACGGTGTAGACAATCGACAGCGGAAAACGCTTCCAGATCGGCCGGCCTTCGACCACGTCATACGCGGCGTTCATCGCGCTCATCATCAAGCGCACGCCCGCGGAGGCGGTGTACAGGGCGATAACGATACCGACGGAAAGCAGGCCACCCTTTGACTGCTGTAACTGGTCGATCACCGGGTTGACCTGCTCCAGCGCCTGCGGTGGCAGGACCAGTTCCGATTGCAGGCGCAGCCAGGAGAAAAAGTCCGGCAGGTGCAGGAAACCGATCAGGGCGATCAGGAACAGAATGAACGGGAACAGCGAGAACAGCATCTGGTAGGCCAGTGCCGAGGCATAGGTCGACATCTCGTCGTCGACGAATTCAGTGACCGTGCGCACCATCACCCGGTGCAGGGGCAGACCTTTCATGTCCGGAAAAATCATTCGCGTCTCCTTTCGCCGCAATACAGGTTGAAGTCGTGGCGACTCAGGGGCCGTTTTTTACATCACGGTAGCCTGTTTGGCGAACCTCGTCGGGTTGCTGCAGGCTTTTGACACAAAAACGGCCATCCTTGGATGGCCGTTCATGTATTTCGTTCAAGGCTGAATTACGCCTTGTCGACGCCTTTTTTGACCGCGTCCTTGGCTTTGCCGACCGCTTGCTGGGCCTCACCTTTTTTCTCTTGAATCTTGCCTTCGGCTTGCAGCTTGGTGTTGTCGGTGGCTTTGCCGACGCCTTGCTTGATGTTGCCGACTGCTTCGTTGGCCATGCCTTTTACTTTATCGCCTGTGCTACTCATGGTGTTTCTCCTTGGTGCAATTAGGGGGAAAAGTCAGTACGTAATGATTGACTGGCCGGGTTTGCGCCAAGTTTCATTTATTTTCAGCGGCTCATTTCGTCGCGGCGTGCAGGTTGGGCTTTATGTTTGCGTGCGTAGCCCCGAGAATGCGCAACATATGGGCGTCAAGCGCCAGGAACCGATCCCGCAGGAATGTTATGAAACTCGATAAAACGCAGGCCATTGCCCGTCGCAACAAGGAACTGGGCGGCGCCGTGCTCGGCACCAACAACTGCCACTTCGCCGAACTGAACCGTAACCGCAACATCTGGTGGTTCGACCTGCCGGTGTCGCGTCTGGCCATCGGTCAGTACGAGTGGATTCACCTGCTGATGCACACGCCGGCCACAGACGAATTGCTGCACCTGAAAGTGCCGACGGTATTTCTGCGTGAAAAGCTGGAGGGGCTGGTGATTCGCAACGAAGGCAAGCGCAAGGCGGCGTTGAGCCTGGAACTGAGTGCGGACAAGGATTCGTATCTGCAGGACATGCGTCCGGCGGGGACTAACGTGAATTTCGCGCCGTTTCGTCAGTAGGATTTGTGCAGCCCCCTTCCCCTCACCCTAGCCCTCTCCCAAGGGAGAGGGAACTGACCGAGGTGTCTGGATGAGCTGCACCGACCTGAGATATCGAGTCGAACTCAGGTTCTGAACAGCATGAAGATCTGCTCCCTTACCCATTGGGAGAGGGAACTGACCGAGGTGTCTGGATGAGCTACACCGACCTGAGATATCGAGTCGAATTCGGGTTCTGAACAGCGTGAAGATCTGCTCCCTTTCTCCTTGGGTGACGGACTGACCGAAGTGTCTGGACGAGGTACGCCCGACTTGAGATATCGAGTCGAACTCAGGTTCTGAACAGCCCCCGTTCGGCTCCCTCTCCCTCGGGAGAGGGCTGGGGTTGATCTGGCTTAATGATTCTGGACACCCCTAAAGGGCGTTAATCTACGCCCAACGACGAGGTGTGATTTGACCAGACGATATTTTTCGACGGATTTCAAACGGGATGCGGCTTGCCTGGTTTTGGATAAAGACTATTCGGTGAGTGAAGCCTGCGAAGCAATGGGCGTGGGCCCTACAGCTCTGCGCCGCTGGGTTGAGCAACTGCGTGCGGAGCGCAGCGGCAAGACGCCTGAGAAGTCCAAGGCCATGACCGTTGACCAACAACGCATCCAGGAACTGGAAGCAACAATTCGACGGATTGAGCGCGAGAAGGAAATTTTAAAAAAGGCTACAGCTCTCTTGATGTCGGATTCCCTCGATCGGTAAGGCTGGTCGAGGAGTTAAGCGAGCAATATCCAAGATCCGAGTTGTGTGGCGTATTTGGTATTAGCCGCAGCAGTTATTACGAGCGTCTGAAACAGCGGACAAAAGTGAATGTCGAGCGCGATCGCCTAAAGATCAAGGCTGCTGAATTACATGAGCAAAGTCGCGGCTCAATGGGCGCGCGCAGCCTGTCAAAGGCGTTGTGTAACGAAAAGGAGTCAGTAGGTCGTTACATGGCTCGCAGCCTGATGCGCGAGATCGGATTGAAGAGCCAGCAACGGCGCAGGCATCGTTACAAACCTAGCGGCGCGGAGGCTCAATACGCCCCCAATCATCTGGAGCGTAAATTCAACGTTGAGGCACCCAATCAAGTGTGGTGTGGCGACGTGACTTACATTTGGGCCGGTACTTACTGGGTTTATCTGGCTGCGGTACTAGACCTGCATGCCCGACGCATCGTCGGCTGGGCGATGTCCAGAAGTCCGGATTCCGCTCTGACCTGTCGAGCGTTAAAGATGGCTTTCGAGTCGCGAGGACGCCCTGAAAACTTAATGTTCCATTCGGATCAGGGCTGTCATTACAGCAGTAAAGTGTTTCGTGAAACGCTGGCGGACATGCGCATAAAACAAAGCATGAGTCGACGAGGAAACTGCTGGGATAACGCCCCGATGGAGCGTTTTTTTGGCAGTTTGAAATCTGAATGGATACCCAAGGCTGGCTATCGAAACGAAGACGAGGCCAGTACCGATGTGTTGCGCTACCTGACCCATTATTACAACCGGATCAGGCTGCACAGTCACAACGGATATCGGACTCCGGTAGCAATGGAAGCCTTGGCAGCCTTGGCAGCCTTGGCAGCCTTGGCAGCCTTGGCAGCCTTGGCAGCCTTGGCAGCCTTGGCAGCCTTGGCAGCATGAGAAATGACCTAAACCCTATAACCGTGTCCAGTATCGTTTGACCAGATCAGGTGAGGGGTAGGCTCAACGCGAAATCCAAGCCCTGCCCCGCACCCAACAAAAAGCCCCGCATCTGCGGGGCTTGGTGTTTTAGGCGGCGGACCTGGCCTTGATCTTCTTCAGCTCTTCATCACGCAACTCGCGGCGCAGGATCTTGCCGACGTTGGTGGTCGGCAACGCATCGCGGAACTCCACCGAACGCGGCACCTTGTAACCCGTGACGTTGGCGCGCATGTGCTCCATCACGGTTTCCTTGGTCAGCGTGACACCCGGTTTGGCGACGATGAAAATCTTGATCGCCTCGCCCGACTTCTCGTCCGGCACGCCGATGGCCGCGCACTGCAACACACCCGGCAGGGTCGCCAACACGTCTTCCAGTTCGTTCGGGTAGACGTTGAAACCGGAGACCAGAATCATGTCTTTCTTGCGATCAACGATGCGCATGTAGCCGTCCGGCTGGATCAGCGCGATGTCACCGGTCTTCAGCCAGCCTTCGCTGTCGAGCATTTCATCGGTGGCTTCCTGACGCTGCCAGTAGCCTTTCATCACTTGCGGGCCCTTGACGCACAGTTCGCCGATTTCACCCAGCGGCTGCTCGACACCGGCATCATCGATGACTTTACACAGGGTCGATGGCACCGGAATACCGATGGTGCCGATCTGGATGTTCTGGATCGGGTTGACCGTGGCCACCGGGCTGGTTTCGGTCATGCCGTAACCTTCGCAGATCGCGCAACCGGTGACCGCTTTCCAGCGCTCGGCAGCGGCCAGTTGCAAGGCCATGCCGCCGGACAACGTAACTTTCAGCGCCGAGAAATCCAGCTTGCGGAAACCTTCGTTGTTGCACAGCGCGACGAACAGCGTATTGAGGCCGACGAAACCGCTGAACTTCCACTTCGACAGTTCCTTGACCATCGCCGGCAGGTCGCGCGGGTTGCTGATGAGGATGTTGTGGTTGCCGATCAGCATCATCGCCATGCAATGAAAGGTGAACGCATAGATGTGGTACAGCGGTAGCGGCGTGATCAGGATCTCGCAACCTTCGTTGAGGTTGGAACCCATCAGCGCCTTGCACTGCAGCATGTTGGCGACGAGGTTGCGATGGGTCAGCATCGCGCCTTTGGCCACGCCGGTGGTGCCGCCGGTGTATTGCAGCACCGCAACGTCGCCGCTGTCGGGATTGGCTTCGGCCACCGGTTGGCCTTGGCCCTTGCTCAGCACGTCATTGAACTTGACGGCTTTGGGCAAGTGATAGGCCGGGACCATTTTCTTCACGTACTTGATGACGCTGTTGATCAGCAGGCGCTTGATCGGTGGCAGCAGGTCGGCGACTTCGGTGACGATGACGTGTTTGACGCCAGTTTTCGGCACCACGGTTTCAGCCAGATGCGCCATGTTCGCCAGGCAAACAAGGGCTTTGGCGCCGGAGTCGTTGAATTGGTGTTCCATTTCCCGCGCGGTGTACAGCGGGTTGGTGTTGACCACGATCAGCCCGGCGCGAATCGCACCGAAGACGGCCACCGGGTACTGCAGAACGTTGGGCAGTTGCACGGCGATTCGATCGCCGGGCTGCAAATCGGTATGCTGTTGCAGATACGCGGCAAACGCACCGGACAATTCGTACAATTCACCGTAAGTGATTGTCTTGCCCAGGTTGCTGAAAGCCGGTTTGTTGGCGAAGCGTTGGCAGGATTGCTTCAACACTGCCTGAATGTTCGGATACTCGTCCGGATTGATGTCGGCAGCAATTCCAGCCGGGTATTTATCCTTCCAAAAGTCTTCGATCATGGAAGCCCACTCCTCAGCAACGCGAATTCTTCACCGCATTTGATGCGATTATTATTGGTGTGTGTTTGGTATTGGTGAATCTGGCTTTTACATAGGCCGAGAAGTCACAAAGCGCGCCGAGAGTAGCAGCTTTGCCAAGGGTCGACTAGAGCCAAAAGCGGCCCCTACAGTCATTATCATGACTCAAGACTATCTAGCAGTCATTTTAGAGCAAAAATCCTAGAACACCTTTGAAGCCCCGGTTTTCGGGGACATCGGCCAAAAAAATTCGCGAGCAAGCTCGCTCCCACGAGGATCACATCTTTCCCTGTGGGAGCGAGCCTGCTCGCGAATGCGCGAAGCGCAGCGGTTAAGGGCTACGCGATATCGCGCAACTCACGCCGCAGAATTTTCCCGACAGGCGTCATCGGCAATGACTCACGCAACACAATGTGTTTCGGCACTTTGTACGCGGTGAAATTCTCTTTGCAGTAGGCCTTGAGCTCTTCGAGGCTGACCCCGGTTTCCCGCGCCACCACAAACAGCTTCACCGCCTCGCCCGAACGCTCGTCCGGTACGCCGATCACCGCGCAGTTGGCGACTTTCGGATGGGCCATGACCACATCTTCGATTTCATTCGGATAAACGTTGAAACCGGAGACGATGATCATGTCCTTCTTGCGATCGACGATGCGCACGAAACCGTCCGGATCGATCACCGCGATGTCACCGGACTTGAACCAGCCCTCGGCATCCAGCACTTCGGCAGTGGCTTCAGGCTTGTGCCAATAACCTTTCATGATCTGCGGGCCCTTGATGCACAACTCGCCGCGCTCGCCCATCGGCTGTTCGACACCGTCATCGTTGATGACTTTGAGCAAGGTGCCCGGCACCGGCAAGCCGACCGTGCCCAGCCGCGACTGGTCGCCGTACGGGTTGGTGCAGGCCACTGGTGAGGTTTCGGTCAGGCCGTAACCCTCGGTGATGCGGCAACCGGTCATCTGTTCCCAGCGCTCGGCGGTGGCTTTGACCAGCGCGGTACCGCCGGAGTTGGTGAGCTTCAGGCTGGAGAAATCGAGGGTCTTGAAATCCGGGTGATCCATCAGCGCCACGAACAAGGTGTTCAGGCCCAACAGCGCGGAGAAGCGCCAGTTCTTCAGCTCCTTGATGAAGCCGGCAATATCGCGCGGGTTGGTGATCAGCACGTTGTGGTTGCCGGAAACCATCATGCACATGCAGTTCGCGGTGAAGGCATAGATGTGATACAGCGGCAGCGGTGCGATCATCACTTCCTGGCCTTCGCGCAGCAGCGGCTGACCGTCCGGGCCGAGTTGCGCGAGACAGGCGCGCACTTGCTGCATGTTCGCCACCAGATTGCCGTGGGTGAGCATCGCGCCTTTCGCCAGCCCGGTGGTGCCACCGGTGTATTGCAGCACGGCGATGTCGTCGAGGCTGACCTTCAGCGGCTTGATCCCCAGGCCACGGCCCATGCGCAGTGCGCTTTTGAAGGAGATCGCCTGCGGCAACGAATACGCCGGGACCATTTTCTTCACTTTGCTGACCACGGTGTTGACCAGCCAGCCCTTGGCGGTGGGCATCAGGTCGCCCATCTTCGCTTCGATCAGGTACTGAATGTCGGTATCGGCCAGCACTTCCTGGACCTTCTGGCCGAACATGTTCAGGTACACCAGCGCCCGCGCGCCGGAATCCTTGAACTGGTGGCGCATCTCCCGTGCGGTATACAGCGGATTGGTGTTGACCACGATCAGCCCGGCACGCAGTGCACCGAACACGGCAATCGGGTAATGCAGGATGTTGGGCATCTGCACGGCGATGCGATCCCCCGGAGCCAGATCGGTATGCGCCTGCAGGTAACCGGCGAAGGCGGCGCTCTGCCGCTCAAGTTCAGCGTAAGTCAGGGTGATCCCCATATTGCTGAACGCCGGGCGATCAGCGAACTTCTTGCAGGAACGCTCGAACACCTCGATCACCGACTTGAACTCGCCCATGTCGATGTCCAGCGGTACGCCGGCCGGGCGTTTGTCGTTCCAGAAATCAGGTTGCATTGTTCTTGTCCTCTTTACCTGAGCCGATCCGGGCCGCTTTCTGTCATTTCTGAAAAAGCGGAGCTTCACGGACACTAGCAGTTATGGCCATTGAGGCAAATATGGCCAAAGCCGTCATTGATCGTGTGAATCTTCCTGCCGTGGCGTGAGCTGATCAGACGCGCTATACAATGATCCGACTCTGAGCAAAGGAATCGCCATGATCCACGACACCCTATGGCTGGACGCGAGTGACCGCAGCCGCCTGTTCGTCAATCAATGGCTGCCGGCGGCGCCGTTGAAAGCGGTAATCCTGCTGGCCCATGGCATGGCCGAACACAGCGGCCGCTACGCGCGACTGGCCGACACGTTTTGCGACAAAGGATATGGCGTGTACGCGCCGGATTTACGCGGACATGGCAAAACCGCCAATCACGGTACCCTCGGCCACTTCGCCGATAACGACGGCTGGTGCAAAGTGCTCGGCGATCTGGCCAGCCTCAATCAGCACATCGGCCAGCAGCACCCCGGCGTGCCGATCATCCTGCTGGGACACAGCATGGGCAGCTATATCGCCCAAGGTTATTTGCTGCATCACAGCGCCAGCCTGCATGGAGCGATTCTCAGTGGTTCCAACTTTCAGCCCGTTGCGCTGTACCGCGCTGCGCGGCAGATCGCTCGCCTGGAAAAACTGCGTCAGGGTGGCAAGGGTCGCAGTGCGCTGATCGAGTGGCTGTCGTTCGGCTCGTTCAATAACAAGTTCAAACCGGCGCGCACACCGTTCGACTGGCTGAGCCGCGACCCGGCCGAGGTCGACCTGTACGCCAACGACCCACTGTGTGGCTTTCGCTGCACCAATCAACTGTGGATCGACCTGCTCGGCGGCTTGCAGCAGATCAGCAAAGCGTCCAATCTCGCGCAGATCGACCCGGGCCTGCCACTGCTGGTAATCGGCGGCGAATGTGATCCGGTGAGTGAAGGCAAGCGTCTGACAGATCTGGCCAATGCCTTGCGCACCGCCGGCAGCCAGCACCTGCAACTGAAGATCTACCCGCAGGCACGGCACGAATTGTTCAACGAAACCAACCGCGACGAAGTGATCGCTGATGTGCTGGCCTGGATCGATCAGGCCTTGAGCCATCCGCGCCCTCATCGCAGCGAATAATTTTTTGTGGATTCACTGAATCCGTCACAGGAATCGAGACCGATGACCCAGGTTACCAACATCCCTTACGAAGCCCTCGAAGTCGGCCAGACCGCCAGCTACAGCAAGACCGTCGAAGAGCGCGACATCCAGCTGTTCGCCGCGATGTCGGGCGACCACAACCCGGTGCACCTGGACGCCGAGTTCGCTGCCGCCAGCATGTTCAAGGAGCGTATCGCCCACGGTATGTTCAGTGGCGCGCTGATCAGTGCCGCCGTTGCCTGCGAGCTGCCTGGGCCGGGCACTATTTATATCGGTCAGCAGATGAGCTTTCAGAAACCGGTGAAGATCGGTGACACGCTGACCGTGCGCCTGGAAATTCTCGAGAAGCTGCCGAAGTTTCGCGTGCGCATTGCCACTCGTGTATTCAACCAGCGTGATGAGCTGGTGGTGGATGGCGAGGCTGAGATTCTGGCGCCGCGTAAGCAGCAGACGGTGACGTTGCCGACTTTGCCGCCGATCAGCATTGGCTGATTGATTGGTGGGGTGTCAGTGAGAGCTTCCCCCTCACCCCAGCCCTCTCCCCCCAGAGGGGCGAGGGGGAAAGGGAGCCGATCTCCGTGGTTTTCAGATCTTGAGTTCGACTGGATATTTCAGGTCGGCGTACCTCGAAAGAACACCACGATCAGTTCCCTCTCCCTCCGGGAGAGGGCTAGGGTGAGGGGCTCTTGCTTTGGCTTTCCCCCAGACACAAAAAAACGCCAGACTAGCTGGCGTTTTTTATAACCGGCAAACGCTTACGAACGAGCGCGAGCCTGGTTACGCAGGGCTTTCACCTGGTCGTGGTTGCGTTGTACGCCGTGGTATTGGCGTTCAACCAGATCACGAATACCCACCAGATTATGCTTGCTGATTTTCTCGAGGGCTTCTTTGTAAGCCTTCAGCGCATGGTCTTCACCGCGCTCTGCTTCGTTCAGCACAGCCTCTTCGTCTTTGCCGGTGAACATGGCTTTGACGTCGACCCAGCGACGGTGCAGGTCACCGCTGACGCTGGTGGAAGTTTCCGGATCGCCGCCCAGCTTGCGAACTTCGGCTTGCAGTTCTGCTGCAGCGGTGGCGCAATCAGCGGAGCGAGTTACAAACAGGGTTTTCAGTTCTGGGTGCTTGATGTCTTCAGCGCAAGTCTTGAACCCTTCCTGACCGTCCTTGCTGGTTTCAATCAGGTCATTGAGTACAGAGATGGCTTCTTTATTCATGTCGGTCATTTTTCAATTCCTTGCGATTGGTTGAAGATGCAAGGGATATTGCAGTGTGCATGCCAGCTTTTTTATTTTTAAAAAACACTTATAAATCAGCCAGTTAAAGATAAGTGAACTATCTGCATCACGGTTATTTGCATGATCTGTCATTTGGCCTGCATGCAGAATGCCTGTATTTTCCAAGCTGATTTGAAGCCAGACGATCTCACTGATGAATCCCGAAAAACTCGAACTGCTGATCACCCGCGAAATGCCCTTCGGCAAGTACAAGGGCCGGATCATTGCCGACCTGCCAGGCCCATACCTGAACTGGTTTGCCCGCGAAGGTTTCCCTCACGGCGAACTCGGTGGCTTGCTCGCGCTGATGCAGGAGATCGACCATAACGGCCTCTCGGACCTGCTCGAACCGCTGCGCGCCAAACACGGCAAACCTGCCCCGCGCCACTGAAGCGCCCTCCTCTCTAGAGTCAGCCGACCATGCCCGATAACACCCGCCGCGCCCGTGACGAAGCCTTTTGGCGAACGTTCGCCGATCGCTACGACGTTCAACCCGGTCCCGTGAACCTGGAAAACGGTTATTTCGGGCGCATGTCGCGCACGGTGATCGAGGAATACCAGCGCAACATCGAGCTGATCAACACCAGCAATTCGGTGTACGTGCGCCAGCGTTTCGAGCAGCACGACAACCTCGATATCCGCGCACAACTGGCCGAGTTGATTGGCGTGCGTGCGCAGAGTGTGGCGTTCACCCGCAATGCCACCGAAGGTCTGCAGTCGCTGATTCGCAACTACAACCGCTTGCAACCGGGCGATCAGGTGCTGATCAGCGATCTGGAATACGACACGGTCAAAGGCGCCATGCGCTGGCTCGCCAGGCAGCGCGGCGCCGAGGTGATCGAGATTGCTCACGCGCACCCGGCGAGCTACGACAGCCTGGTGGAGACTTACCGCGAAGCCTTCGTCGGTCATCCGCAAATCAAGCTGATGGCCCTGACTCACGTCACTCACCGCACCGGTCTGGTCATGCCAGTGCAAGCCATCGCCGCGCTGGCCAAAGAGCATGGCGTCGATGTCATCCTCGACGGCGCCCATGCACTCGGTCAGATCGAGTTCGATCTTGATGCCCTCGGCATCGCTTTCGCCGGATACAACCTGCACAAATGGATCGGCGCACCGCTCACCCTCGGCTTCCTCTATATCGCGCCACACCGCCTGGCCGACATTGATCCGGACATGGGCGAAATGCATTACCCGGGCAATGACATCCGTGCGCGCACTTCGTACAGCACGCCCAACATTCCGGCGCTGATGACTTTGCCGCTGGTGTTCGAAGAGCACCGTTCCCTCGGCGGCGCTCCGGCCAAAGGTGCTCGCCTCAATTATCTGCGCAACCTCTGGGTCAGCGCGGTGCGGCACTTGCCGGGCATCGAAGTGATGACGCCAGACGACCCTCGGCTGTATTGCGGCATCACATCCATGCGCTTCACTCGGCACGACGATCAACAGGCGATGGCCGAACATCTGCTCAACGACTACAACCTGTTCACCGTGGTGCGCCATGGCGCAGCCAGCGGGCCGAGCATCCGCATTACACCGGGGCTGACCACCACCGCTGCCGACATGCAGTTACTGGTGCGGGCGCTGAACGAGCTGCGCTAAAACACCGTGATCAGGTATTTGTCATAGCCCGCCACGCCGATCTGCGATGACAGTGCAAAGGTGTCGACGCCGATCGTCAGGTTGCCGAAGTAGCCGTCCTCCGGGCCATCGTCTGTGATCGGCCGCAACGCCAGCCGAACGGCATCGTTATCAGTGGCTGTGCAATTGCAGGCACAGGGCAGATGCAGGCGCCCCGCCCAGGCCTCTTGGTACAGCTGCGGCTGTTGATCGTCATTGGCGATGGCGACGCTCAGAGCGATGCATGAAAAGGCAGCTTGCCGATCCGGATAAAGGCTGGTGAAACGAACGATGCCTTTACTGTCGGTCGACTGACTGCCGCACAGTGTGTCGGTGCCAATGTGCTGCTCGATGCGGACCACGGCGCCACTGACCGGCTCGCCGGTCATGGCATCGACCAGGGCCAGCCGCAATAGAAGAGGCAAGCCTTCGATGCCCGCGCTGATGTTGCGCACCTTGCCCTGGCTGTTGTGCCAATCGAAACTGCCAACCACGGGCAACTGCCGTGGGTGCAGAGCGTTGTCTGATAAAGCTAAAGATTGATGGTCGTCCATGAGGCGTTCTCTCTTCCGTAAGATGAACGCAGATTAGCGCCACGCAAACGCGGCTGTGCGGTAACTATGTATCGCGTGATGTCCTGACACTTTCTTCAAGGCAAAAAAAAACGGTGCACCGACCAAGCGCACCGTAAAGCCGTAGAACACACAACGAAGTGTCTGGTAACAATCAGTCCAGCAGCGCCAGTGCCTCAGCGGTGCATTCCTGAATACGGGCCCAGTCGCCGTTCTTAATCCACTCCGGATCAAGCATCCAGCTACCGCCCACGCACATGACGTTTTTCAGCGCCATGTAGCTCTTGATGTTGGCCGGGCCGACGCCGCCAGTCGGGCAGAATTTCACTTCGCCGAACGGACCGCCGAGGGCTTTGATTGCCGCCACGCCACCGCTGACTTCAGCCGGGAACAGCTTGAAGCGGCGATAACCCAGACCGTAGCCTTCCATGATGCCGGAGGCGTTGCTGATGCCCGGCAACAGCGGAATCGGGCTGTCGACACTGGCTTCGAGCAGGTCACGGGTGATGCCTGGGGTGACGATGAACTGCGAGCCAGCGGCTTCGGCAGCCGCGAGCATGTTGCGATCGAGCACGGTGCCGGCACCGGTCATCAATTCCGGACGCTGGTCGCGCAGGATCTGGATGGCCTTGAGGCCAAACTGCGAACGCAGGGTCACTTCCAGCGCGGTGAGGCCACCGGCAGCCAGAGCGTCAGCCAGTGGCAGCACGTCCTGTTCGCGAGCGATGGTGATCACCGGCAGGATCCGCGCCTTGGCGCAGAGGCTATCGATCAGGGCAACTTTGTCCGCCATGGAAACGGTCGGGGATGGGGTTGTCATAGCGGCTGTTCCTTGGCTCATGGGCACCAGTAAATCTCTAACGTAGGTTGCAGAAACGCGCGCACCGGCATGGCGGCGACGTCGGATGCCAGTGCGGCATTCAGGGTGGTCAGTTTCGACTGACCGGAAATCGACAGAATCTTGTGTTTGGCCGAGGCCAGCAGCGCACGGCTCATGGTCAGACGCTGACGCGGCACGCTTGGCGCCAGCATCGGCCAGCAACGACGCGTGCCATCAGCCTGCAGCGCTTCGGCGAGGTTCGGGCTGTCGGGGAACAGCGACGCCGTGTGGCCGTCATCACCCATGCCCAATACCAGCACGTCAATCGGCGGCAATTCGGCAAGCAAGCGATCAGCCTGTTCAGCAGCCTGCTCGACGTTGGCCGCCGCGCTATACAGGCTGAGGAACTGCGCCTTGGCCGCCGGGCCTTTGAGCAGATACTGCTTGAGCAGACCGGCATTACTGTCGGCATGTTCAACCGGTACCCAGCGCTCGTCGGCGAGGGTCACGACGACCTTCGACCAGTCCAGTTCCTGCTTGGCCAGGTGCTGGAAAAACGCCACCGGGCTACGACCGCCAGACACCACCAGCACCGCGTTGCCGCGTGCAGCAATGGCTTCGCTCAATTGCTTGGCCACGTTCAGCGCCAGACCTTCGGCCAACAACACCGGGCTTTTGAATTCGTGGGCATTCACGCCCGCAGGCAGTTGCACATCAGATATCGCCATACCACGACCTCCCGTCCCGCGTGATCAATGCAATGGAGCTCATCGGCCCCCACGACCCCGCCGCATACGGCTTGGGCGCGTCACCGGATTTTTTCCACCCGGCGATCAGTTGGTCACACCACTTCCACGCGGCTTCGATTTCATCTTTACGGACAAACAGGTTCTGATTGCCGTTCATCACTTCCAGCAACAACCGCTCGTAGGCATCGGGAATCCGCGCGCTACGCCAGGTGTCGGAGAAATTCAGTTGCAGCGGGCCGCTGCGCAGTTGCATGCCTTTGTCCAGGCCCTGCTCTTTGGTCATCACGCGCAAGGAAATGCCTTCGTCCGGTTGCAGACGAATGATCAGTTTGTTGCTGATCTGCAAACGCTGCTCAGGGGCGAAGATGTAGTGCGACGGTTCCTTGAAGTGGATGACGATCTGCGACAGTTTTTGCGGCATGCGTTTGCCGGTGCGCAGGTAGAACGGCACGCCGGCCCAGCGCCAGTTGCGGATATCGGCACGCAAAGCGACGAAGGTTTCGGTGTCGCTCTGGGTATTGGAATTCGGCTCTTCGAGGTAACCCGGTACGGATTTGCCTTCGCTGTGGCCGGCAATGTACTGGCCACGCACGACCTGCGTGGTCAGGCCTTCCGGACTGATCGGCGCCAGGGCCTTGAGCACTTTTACCTTTTCGTCGCGGATGCTGTCGGCGGAGAGGTCGGCCGGCGGGTCCATGGCAATCAGGCACAGCAGCTGTAACAGGTGATTCTGGATCATGTCGCGCAACTGGCCGGCCTTGTCGAAGTAGCCCCAGCGGCCTTCGATACCAACCTTCTCGGCCACGGTGATTTCCACGTGGGAGATGTAATTCTGGTTCCACTGGGTTTCGAACAGGCTGTTGGCGAAACGCAGGGCGATCAGGTTCTGAACGGTTTCTTTGCCCAGATAGTGATCGATGCGGTAGGTGCGGTTCTCCGGGAAGAACTGCGCCACGGCGTCATTCACTTTGCGCGACGATTCGAGGTCAGAGCCGATCGGTTTTTCCAGCACCACGCGGGTGTTTTCCGCCAGACCGACTTTCGCCAGGTTCTCGCAGATCGCGCCGTACACCGCCGCAGGGGTGGCGAAGTAGGCAATCATGCGTTGCGTGCTGCCAGCCAGTTCGGCCAGCGCCACGTAATCTTCGGATTTGAGGAAGTCGACGTGCAGGTAGGTCAGGCGTGCGAGAAAACGCTCAGCGACGGCCTCGTCCAGCTCTTTGCCCACATAACGACGCAGTTCGGCGGCGATGAACGCCATGTGCTGTTGCTCGGAACCTTCTTCACGGGCCAACGCGATGATGCGCGTGTCCTCGTGCAACAGATCGGCGCCATCGAGGTGATAAAGGGCAGGAAACAGCTTGCGCAGGGCTAGATCGCCAAGCGCGCCGAACAAGGCAAAGGTGCACGGTTCAACCGTAATCGAAGGCATGATGTTTGTTCTTTTATCAAGTTAAGCTACAAATACCTTTTTTCAAGGCATCACTCAAGGGAAAATGTAGTAATAACCACAACATTTTCGCAAAATACAGATTCCGAGTGGTGGTCGCTCGGACGCATCAGTAGGATAGGCCACCGTTACGGGCCATATCAAAGGCCCAATTTGCATAGCCCGGCGCACCTTTGCGCAGGTGAATTAGGAATTCCATATGGACCGCGTGCGAAATTTACTGGAACAGATCCAGAGTCGCCTTGAAGACCTGAACAAGGCCGAACGCAAAGTCGCCGAGGTGATCCTGCTCAACCCGCAGCAGGCCACCCGCTTCAGCATCGCCGCCCTCGCCCAGGCAGCCTCGGTGAGCGAACCGACGGTCAACCGTTTCTGCCGTTCGTTCGGTGTCAGCGGCTATCCCGAACTCAAACTGCAACTGGCGCAGAGTCTGGCCAGTGGCGCGGCGTATGTCAGCCGCGCGGTCGAGGCCGACGACAATCCAGAGGCGTACACGCAAAAGATTTTCGGCAGTGCCATTGCCTCGCTGGACAGTGCTTGTCAGGCGCTGGACCCGAACCTGATCAGCCGCGCCGTCGACCTGTTGATTCAGGCGCGGCAGATCCACTTCTTCGGCCTCGGCGCTTCGGCACCGGTGGCACTGGATGCGCAGCACAAGTTCTTCCGCTTCAACCTGGCGGTGACCGCGCATGCCGATGTGTTGATGCAGCGGATGATTGCCTCGGTGGCGCACACCGGTGAGTTGTTCGTGATCATTTCCTACACCGGGCGTACGCGTGAGCTGGTCGAAGTGGCGCGTATTGCTCGGGAGAACGGTGCTTCGGTGTTGGGTTTGACGGCGGAGAATTCGCCGCTGGCCAAGGCGAGTACCTTGAGCCTGAATATTCCGTTGCCGGAAGACACTGACATCTATATGCCGATGACATCGCGGATCATTCAGTTGACCGTGCTGGATGTGTTGGCGACGGGGATGACCTTGCGTCGCGGGGTGGATTTCCAGCCGCATCTGCGCAAGATCAAAGAGAGTTTGAATGCGAGCCGGTATCCGGTTGGGGATGAATTCAACTAAAGATCAAAAGCACCCTCACCCCAGCCCTCTCCCGGAGGGAGAGGGGGCCGACCGACGTGTCTTCCGTCATGCATCGACCTGAGAGACCGAGTCGATTATGGATTCACAGCCGATCTTTCATTTCGGTGAAACTCTCCAATATCCCGCAATCAGTCCCCTCTCCCTCTGGGAGAGGGCTAGGGTGAGGGTAGCGGTGTACTTGACACACTCAAGCCGCCGCCCACGCCTGCAAACTCAAATGCGCCTTCTCCCCCGGCGCTAAATGCAGGCTGTCAGTCCCACCCGCCGCCGCTTCCACGCAGACAAACTCCGAAATCTCATCCCACGTCACGCCCAACAACGGCCGCGCGCCCGGATGCCAGACCACCGTATCCGCACTGTCACCGGTATCAATGCACAACTCGCGCTGCCAGGCGTGATCTTTCAGTTGCAATTCACCGTCATGCTGGAACACCCGCTGACAGCCGCCATCCACTCGCAACTCGCCTTCCTGCTGACAAATCTGCCGGTTCAACTGGTCATAGCCCTGCGCCCCTTCAAGCCCAGACAGCGCTATCTCACCGACATCACCAATACGCCAGTAAGCGTGCAAAGCCTGGCTCAACTGGCATGGCATGTCGTCCTGATGCTCGGTACTCAGGCGTAATTCCATGCGTTCGCCCAAATGCGCGTGCAGGTCGACCTGCCAGTCGCACAGCTGCAATTGCCAATGCAGGCGCACGCCGTCTTCGGCGCTGCTGCTGTCGAGCAACTTCCAGTCGAGCAAGCGCGCCCAACCATGCGATGGCCAGGCGTTTTCGCTGGGATGACGGCCATACCACGGCCAGCACACCGGCACGCCACCGCGAATGGCACCCACGTGCGGCCACTTCGCCGCGCACCACAACCACGGCTTTTGCCCACGCGGCTGAAAGTGCAGCAACTGTGCGCCCTGACGACTGAACACCGCCTGACACAGCGGGTGATCGATCACCAACACGTCGCGCATCTGATAGCGCTCCCAGGCGAACACCGGTTGTTCACGCAAGGATTTGAAGAAGCGTTGTAGCGGATGCTCATGCATTTGCCACGGTTCCGAATTCATCTGTTACGGGCTGCGCCAGCCCCCAAAAAAAAGCGGACAGCCTGGGCTGTCCGCAAATATGCGCACATAGAGAGGAGCTTATCGCAGACGCGTTAGAACGTAGACTGAATTTTCAGGCCAGCGACCAAAGCGTTGTCCACTTCATCCACACCACCCGGGTGAGTGATGTATTGCAGGTTAGGACGTACGGTCAGCCAGTTGGTGACGTGGAAGCCGTAGTTGATCTCGTAGTTGTATTCGGTTTCACGAATCGGCGAGAACACCGGATTGTCGTAGTCCGAAACCCCGTTGGAAGCGTTCAGCAGTTCGGCGTTTTTCTTCACGTCATCGTTAACGTGGATACGCGCCGCGCCAATACCGACGTCATCCTTCGGACGCGCGTCGAACGGGCCTTTGTAGACAAACATCACCGACTGGTAGTTGTCGATGAAGTTGGTGTCCTTGTCGTGGAACGTGGCGTTGGCGGCAATATTCAGACCGCGAGAAGCATCACCGTTGTGGCTGGTGAGTTGCTGTTGCGCCACAAACCAGTAGCCGCTTTTGCTGCTGTGGGTTTTGTAGGCATCACCAGTGGTGGCTGCGTCGAAACCGTTGACGTCTTCACGAACGTCGTCGGCATCGGCCGTGCTCTTGTAGTAACCCACACGGTATTCGCCTGGCAGGCTGTTGACCTTCGGCGACCAGACCAGCTCGACCGGAAGAACGGTACCTTTGGTGCCGCTGCCACTGAGCTTGAAGCCGTTGCCGTGTTCCAACTGCGACGGGTTCTGGTTGTACGCACCGATCTGCGCGTAAAGCTCGTCGTTGATGTTGTACTTCACACGGATCGCGGCCTGGCTGACCGGCCAGTTGTACCAGATGTTGGTCGCCCAGTTACCCACTTGCGAACCGCAGAACGCGAGGTTCTGGAAGTCGCACGGGAAGGTGTTGAAGTCTTCGCCTTCACCGAAGTAACCGGCCTTGACGTCGAGTTTGTTGTCGAAGAACTGGTGCTGAATCCACAACTGGGTCAGACGCACCATGTGGCCACGGCCGTAAACTTCTTGCGACGAACTCAAGGTGCCGGCACGCGGATCGCCAACGCGGTCGTTGGAGATGTTGTAACCGTTACGGTTGGTCAGCTGGATCTTCGCCTGAGTGTTATCCCAGCCCCACAGCTTTTGCAGATCGAGTGCCACGCCCAGACCGAACTGGTCAGCGTAACGCGCAGTCTTGTCGTCGTTGTAGCCACCGTGCAGGTTGCCACCGACTTCCCCAACGTAGTCAGCCTTGATGTCGATACCCTGCTCGATCAGCTTGGTACGCTCGCCACCCCAGTCGCCGGTCATCCATTTCGAATCGGAACTGAAGGCATCCGCCGCCATGGCGTTACCGGCCAGCACCAAGGCCGCCGCAGCCGACACTTGGCAGATCAACCGGGCATTGACGTGTTTCTTTTTCATCCCTACATCCTCGTCTTTATTGTTATTAACTGTTTTTATCTAACGCGGTTTACATACAGTGCGATGGATTACAGGCAATCCACCGCGTGCTCCTTTGTGGGAGCGAGCCTGCTCGCGAATGCGGTGTAACAGGGGACATCAATGCTGGATGTCAGACCGCTTTCGCGAGCAGGCTCGCTCCCACATTTGTTCCTCAGCGCCCCTTGAACTGGGCGACGTTCGCAGACCGCGCATCGGTCTGTGGTTGACCGGCAGTGCCGAGGCGCTCACCGGTGTTGGCATCAAACAACAGCACTTTCGATGGATCGAATTGCAGTGTCAGGTTCTCGCCCACCTGCGGCGCCACATCCGGCGCCAGACGGCAGCAGACTTTGGTGTCATTGAGGTTGACGAACACCAGGGTGTCCGGACCGGTCGGTTCGGTCACCTGTACTTCGGCGCGAATGCTCGGCAAGCCATTGCCCTCGCCGTTCGCCAAAACGATCTGTTCAGGACGCAGACCGAGGATCACTTCGCGATCTTCGAGCCCGGCGTCCTGCATGCTCATCGGTAACTCGCAACGCGCCTGACCGCTGTCGAGCAGCGCCAGCAGACGACCGTCCTTGCGCTGCAGACGCAGCGGGATGAAGTTCATCGGCGGCGAACCGATGAAGCTCGCCACGAACAGGTTGGCCGGGTCGTTATAGATCTCTTTTGGCGTGCCGAACTGCTGAATGATGCCGTCCTTCATCACCGCCACCTTGTCGCCCAGGGTCATTGCTTCGATCTGGTCGTGGGTCACGTAGACCGTGGTGGTTTTCAGGCGCTGGTGCATCAGTTTCATTTCGGTGCGCATCTCGACGCGCAGCTTGGCGTCGAGGTTGGACAACGGTTCGTCGAACAGATAAATCTTCGGTCGCCGCGCCAGGGCACGGCCCATCGCTACACGCTGTTGCTGACCACCGGAGAGTTGACCCGGCTTACGGTTCAGCAGGTGTTCGATCTGCAACAGCTTGGCGACGCGCGCGACCTCTTCGTCGATCGCCGACTGCGGCATCTTGCGGATCTTCAGGCCGAATTCGATGTTCTCGCGCACGCTCATGGTCGGGTACAGCGCGTAGGACTGGAACACCATGGCGATGTCGCGATCCTTCGGGCTCATGCCGCTGACGTCCTGATCGCCGATCATGATCGCGCCGCCGGTGATGGTTTCCAGACCGGCGATGCAGTTCATCAGGGTCGACTTGCCGCAGCCCGACGGGCCGACGAGGATCAGGAATTCACCGTCCTTGATCGACAGTTCGATGTTCTTCAGGGTGTCCGGCAGGCCGGCACCGTAGGTCTTGTTGACGTTGCGAAGTTCGAGCGTTGCCATGATTACCCCTTGACTGCGCCGGCTGTCAGCCCGCGCACGAAATACTTGCCTGCGACCACATAGACCAGCAGGGTCGGCAGGCCGGCGATCATCGCCGCTGCCATATCAACGTTGTATTCCTTGGCGCCGGTGCTGGTGTTGACCAGGTTGTTCAGCGCCACCGTGATCGGTTGCGAATCACCGCTGGAGAACACCACACCGAACAGGAAGTCGTTCCAGATCTGGGTGAACTGCCAGATCAGGCAAACCATGATGATCGGCGTCGACATCGGCAGAATGATGCGGCGGAAAATCGTGAAGAAACCTGCGCCGTCGAGGCGTGCGGCTTTCACCAGCGCATCCGGAATGCTCACGTAATAGTTACGGAAGAACAGCGTGGTGAACGCCAGACCGTAAACCACGTGGATAAACACCAGACCGGTGGTGGTGCTCGCCAGGCCCATCTTGCCGAGGGTGAACGAGGCCGGCAGCAGCACGGTCTGGAACGGCAGGAAGCAGCCGAACAACAGCAGACCGAAGAACAACTGCGAACCACGGAAGCGCCAGAACGACAGCACATAACCGTTCAATGCACCGATGGCGGTGGAGATGATTACGGCCGGAACGGTGATCTTGATCGAGTTCCAGAAGTAACCGTCAACCGTGGCCCAGGCCTTGACCCAGCCGATGCCGCTGACCACGGTCGGCCAGCTCAGCAGGTTGCCGGTGCTGATGTCTTCCGGGGTCTTGAAGCTGGTCAGCAACATGACCACCAGCGGCACCAGATAAAGCAGTACGGCGATGATCAGCACCGCGTAGATCGCGATGCGACTCAGGCTGATAGCAGGTTTGGCGGCGAGACTAGTCATTGCGCTTGGTCCTCAGCTCGGAATACAGGTAAGGCACGATGATCGCGAGGATCGCGCCGAGCATCAGAATCGCACTGGCCGAGCCCATGCCCATCTGGCCGCGACTGAAGGTGAAGGAATACATGAACATCGCCGGCAGGTCGGAGGAATAACCCGGGCCACCAGCGGTCATCGCCGCGACCAGGTCGAAGCTCTTGATCGCGATGTGCGCCAGAATCATCACTGCACTGAAGAACACCGGACGCAGGCTTGGCAGCACCACTTTCCAGTAGATCGTCGGCATGCTCGCGCCATCGATCTGTGCAGCGCGGATAATCGATTGATCAACGCCACGCAGGCCGGCGAGGAACATCGCCATGATGAAGCCCGAGGCTTGCCAGACAGCGGCGATCACCAGGCAGTAAACCACGCGATCCGGGTCGATCAGCCAATCGAGACGGAAGCCTTCCCAGCCCCAGTCACGCAACAATTTGTCCAGGCCCATGCCCGGGTTGAGCAGCCATTTCCAGGCGGTACCGGTAACGATCATCGAGAGCGCCATCGGGTACAGGTAAATGGTGCGGATAAAGCCTTCGCGACGGATGCGCTGGTCGAGGAACACCGCCAGCAACACGCCAATCACCAAGGTAATACCGATGAACATGCCGCCGAACACTGCGAGGTTCTTGCTCGCGACCCACCAGCGATCGTTGTCGAACAACCGCGCGTATTGCGCCAGACCGGCCCATTTGTAGTTGGGCAGGAACGTCGAGGTGGTGAACGACAGCACGAACGTCCACAGGATGTAGCCATAGAAGCCCACCAGCACGATGAACATGCTCGGCGCCAGCACCAGTTTTGGCAGCCAGCGTTGCAATGCATCGAACGGCGAGGCCTTGCTGAACACAGCAACAGAACTCATGGGGAAATCCAGTACAGGGAATAAAAACTACAGTGAGATCCCTTGTGGGAGCGAGCCTGCTCGCGAAAACGGTGTGTCAGTCGACGGATGGAGCAACTGACACGACGCCTTCGCGAGCAGGCTCGCTCCCACAGGAGAAGCCTGCGCTACCGACGCTTATTTGGACGACTTGATCGCTGCGCCCAGTTTCTTGGCGGTGTCGGCCGGGTCGGCTTTCGGGTCGTTGATGTAGTTGGTCACCACATCAAAGAACGCGCCTTGCACCGCCAGCGTGGTCGCCATGTTGTGCGCCATGCTTGGCTGCAAGCCGCCGGACTTGGCGTCCGCCAGGAAGTCTTTGGCAGCAGTCTGTGCGCAGGAGTCGAAACCGAGCTTGTCCATGTTGTTCAACATGTCGTTGCGCACCGGGATCGAGCCTTTGTTGATGCTGAAGACTTTCTGGAAGTTTTCACCCAGCACGACTTTGGCGATGTCCTGCTGACCGGCCGCAGTGCCTGCGTCCTTCTGCTTGAACACGGCCAGCGAGTCGATGTTGTAGGTGAACGCCTTGTCGGTGCCCGGGAAGGCTACGCACTCGTAATCCTTGCCGGCGACTTTCTTGGCGGCGGTCCATTCGGACTTGGCCCAGTCACCCATGATCTGCATGCCGGCCTTGCCGTTGATGACCTTGGCCGCTTCCAGGTTCCAGTCCTGACCTTTGCCATCGGCGTCCATGTAGGTCGCGACTTTCTTCAGCTCGGTCAGTGCCTTGACCATTTCCGGGCCGGTCAGCGCGGCGTTGTCCAGATCAACCAGGGCTTTCTTGTAACCATCGACACCCATGACCGAAAGCACCACGGCTTCGAACACGGTGCTGTCCTGCCAAGGCTGACCGCCGTGAGCCAGCGGAATGAAGCCCGCAGCCTTCAGCTTGTCGCCAGCGGCGTAGAATTCTTCGAGGGTGGTCGGGTTCTTGGTGATCCCGGCTTTCTTGAACACTTCCGGGTTGATCCACAGCCAGTTCACGCGGTGAATATTCACCGGCACGGCCACGTAATCACCGTCGTACTTCACAGTATCGGAGACTTTCTTGTCGAGCAGGCTGTCCCACTTTTCCGACTTGGCGACGTCTTTCAACACGTCAGTGTCGAGCAGACCGGTCGACGCCCATTCCTGGATGTCCGGGCCTTTGATCTGGGCTACGCCAGGCGGGTTGCCGGCAACGGCACGGCTTTTCAGCACGGTCATGGCCGTTGCACCGCCACCACCGGCGACAGCGCCGTCTTTCCAGGTGAAACCGTCTTTTTCGACTTGGGCCTTGAGCACATCAACGGCAGCTTTTTCGCCACCGGACGTCCACCAATGCACGACTTCGACCGAACCTTTGGATTCGGCAGCAGAAACACTGAGAGGCAGAATTGCGAGCGGGAACAGGGAGGCGACAGAAATGACAGTAGCGAGGCGAGAAATCGCATTCATCTGAGATGTACCTTTCTTGTTGTTATGCATGCAAGTCTGGTGCTTGCGCTGCACAGGAGTTTAAACAGGACGTTTCCCTTCGCAGGTAACGAAGGGACGCGCGAATGTCACTACATGGTTACATGATTGGTCACATGACAACGCTCTGGGACAACTGCGCCAGAGCCGTTGCCATACTCGGTGACAAGGGTAGACGAGGGATCAGCACGGCTTGCCAGGCGTGATACAGATCGGGTTTGCCCGGCCAGATATCGGCACTTGGCAGGTTTTGCGGGTTGAGTTCGTGATGCCAGCTACCGTTGCAACGGTCGATGAAATTCACTTCGCAGAATTCCCAGAACAGCCGGTACCAGGTTTCGTATTGCGCATCGCCGGTGCGTTTGAGCAAGGCGCTGGCAGCGGCACTGGCCTCGGCGTGCGTCCAATGCAGGCGATGGCGAACGACGGCTTTGTTGTCCCAGTCGAGGGTGTAGACGATGCCCGGCAGACCATCGACATCCCAACCGTTGCGGCAATTGTTCTCGAACAGTTTTTGCGCATCGGTGGCGAGCCAACCGGGCGTGAGCATGCCGGCTTGCACCCGCGCAGCTTCGAGGTGCAGCAGCAGCCGCGCCCATTCGAAACCGTGGCCCGGCGTGGTGCCGTAAGGGCGGAAGCCGTCAGCGGGATTGTCGTGGTTGTATTCGCGTAGTGGCTGCCAGTCGCGGTCGAAGTGCTCGATGACCATGTAACCGTTGGCGGCGGCGTGCCCGTGAATGACGCGTTCGACGATGCGTTGCGCGCGAATCAACCAGCGCGGATCTTCAGTGACATCGGCCAGCGCAAGGAACGCTTCGGTCGCGTGCATGTTGCTGTTGGCGCCGCGATAGGCTTCTTCTTCGCTCCAGTCGCGATTGAAGAATTCGCGCATGGCGCCCTCTTCTTCGCTCCAGAAATACGTGTCGATGATGTCGACGGCGTCATCCAGCAACGCCTGGGCGCCAGGACGTTGTGCGACCACCGCAGAGCTGGCGGCGAGTGCGACAAAGGCATGCAGGTAGGCGTTCTTGCCGGTGTTGTCATCGCGGTGTTCGGCGACCGCAAACCAGCCACCGTGCAGGGCGTCACGCAACGGCCCGCGCAGGGCGGCGATGCCGTGATCGACCAGCTCGGCGAAACCCGGCAGGCCCTGAATGTGAGCCATGGCGAAGCTGTGGGTCATGCGCGCGGTGTTCATCGTTTCGGCTTGTGCGTTCGCTGGCAGACGGCCGCGTTCGTCGAGGTTGCCGAAGCCTTCAGGCAGTTTCGATGCCTTGGCGAAATCCAGCAGGCGCAGGCCTTCGGCGGCGAGCCATTGCTGGTGGGCAGGGGCGTTCAGCCAACTGCTGAAGCCGGGTTGGAAGAGATCCATGGGTGGCCTTTTTTGTTGTTATGACTGCGGGGGAGTCTAAACAACGGGCTGGGGAGGTCTTGTAACGAAGGGGGCGGGGTTTGTCACTGAGCGGTGACAAAGAGCGACCCTCACCCCAGCCCTCCCGAAACGTCGGACCGCCCGTAGGGAGAGGGGGCCGATCGCAGAATGCTGAAGAGTTGCGCCGACCTGAAAGAGCTGTACCGAATCCATAATCGACTCAATGCATCAGGTCGGCGCAATTCGAATGAACAACGCGATCGGTCCCCTCTCCCCCTGGGAGAGGGCTAGGGTGAGGAAAAGCCTTTGACTCAATCCGCCGAACGCGGCAATTGCAGGGTCACCCGCAACCCACCCTCACGCAGATTCTGCAGCGTCACTTCCCCACCATGGCTGTGGGCAATATTGCGCGCGATGCCCAACCCCAAGCCATAACCCTGCTGCTGCCCCGCCAGACGGAAGTGCGGTTCGAACACTTGCTCCAGCCGCTGCTCTGGAACACCCGGCCCTTCATCGTCGACGTGCAGAACAAACGCGCGCTCATCGTCGTCGATGTGCAAATGCGCGTTTTGCCCGTACTTCAACGCATTGTCGATCAGGTTACCGATGCAGCGCTTCAACGCCAGCGGTTTGCCCGGATAAGCCGCCAGCGCCTTGCCCTGCTGCGTCACGCGGCCATTGCCGTGCGGCGCCAGATACGGCTCCACCAGACAGTCGAGCACGTGGTTCAAGTCCACCGGCTCGATGTTCTCGTGGATGTCGGTGTCCTTCACACATTGCAGCGCGCCTTTGACCAGCAGTTCCAACTCATCCAGATCACGGCCGAACTTGGCCTGCAGCTGTTCGTCTTCAAGCAATTCGACGCGCAAGCGCAATCGGGTAATCGGCGTGCGCAGGTCATGGGAGATCGCGCTGAACAACTGGCTGCGCTCGGTCAGGTAACGGCTGATGCGCTCGCGCATGGTGTTGAAGGCGCGGCCCACTTCCACCACTTCACTGCCGCCGCCCTCGGCCACTGGCTCGACGTCGGCACCCAGCGACAAATCCCGCGCCGCCCGCGCCAGACGCTTGAGCGGCCGGCTCTGCCAATGCACCAGCAGGCCGATGAACAGCAGCAAGAATCCGCTGGTGAGAACGATGAACCACACCTGCTGCGATGGCAGGCCTTGCTCTTCAAGACTGGTGTACGGCTCCGGCAACAGCGAGGCGATGTACAGCCATTCGCCCGGGGCCATTTGAATCTGCGTGACCAGCACGGGTGGGTTCACCGGTTCCAGAGTCAACGCGTAATGCGCCCAAGAGCGCGGCAGCTCATCAAGCTTCAGCCCGGCGTTGAAAATCCGCAGATCTTCGGGGCTGACAAAGGTCACCGAAATATCCGTGTCATTGCCGAGCGTCTGACGCAGCACTTCGTCGACCGCTTTCATCACCGCCGCTTTACGCGGCGTCACCGGTAGCACATCCATGCCCAGTGGCTTGTCGTTGAGCGTCACCACGAATCGCGTGCCGCCCATGCTGCGCAATTGATCGAGCACCAACGGCCGATAAGCCACCGGCAACGAGCGGAAGTAACTGACGCTGGCGGTCATCGAATGGGCAAGGCTGCGGGCGCTGGTGACCAGGCCTTCGAGCTGCGTAGCGCGCAGTTGCGAGACCCAGATCACGCTCGACAAGGTCTGCGCGAACAGCACCGCGAGCAACGTCAGCAGCAACATCCGCCCGAGCAGCGAGCGCGGCATCGGCACTTTGGCGGCGAATTTGCGCAGCGACTCAGTGGCCATTGCCGGCAACCACGTTGGCTGCCAGTTGGTAGCCACTGCCGCGCACGGTACGAATCAGCCGTGGCGGTTTTTCCGTGTCGCGCAGGCGTTGGCGCAAACGGCTGACGGCCATGTCGACGATGCGATCGAGCGGCATCAAATCGCGACCACGGGTGGCGTTGCCGATGGTGTCGCGGTCGAGGATTTCCTGCGGGTGATCAAGGAACAGTTTCAGCAGGGCGAAGTCGGCACCGGAGAGAATTACTTCTTCGCCATCGGTGTGAAACAGGCGATGGCTGACCATGTCCAGCCGCCACTCGTCAAAGGCCAGCACGTCGCTGCCACTGCGCTCCTGTCCAAATTGCGCACGCCGCAGCAACGCCTTGATGCGCGCTTGCAGTTCGCGGGGGCTGAAGGGTTTGCCGAGGTAGTCGTCGGCGCCAAGTTCCAGACCGATCACGCGGTCGGCTTCGTCGGAACTGGCGGTGAGCATGATGATCGGCACCTGCGCCTGACGCGGATGCTGACGCACCCAACGGCACAGGCTGAAGCCGTCTTCGTCGGGCAGCATGACATCGAGGATCACCAGATCGCTCGGCGCCTCGTTGAGGGCCTGACGGAAACTGGCACCGTCGGCGGTGGCCCGTACCTGAAACCCGGCGCGGGTCAGGTAGGTTTCCAGCAACTCGCGTATTTCCTGGTCGTCATCGACCAACAATATCGACTTGTTGACTGAGCTCACTTCGAAGGCATCCTTGTTGTTGGAATTGGGGCGGATTATGCCTTAAGCATCAAACTAACAAACACCATAGAACCACTGTGGGAGCGAGCTTGCTCGCGAAGGCGTCGTTACATTCAACATTTGGGTTGACTGATACTCCGCATTCGCGAGCAAGCTCGCTCCCACAGGGGTGATTGCATTTCAGGTTGGGATTGATTGGTCCAGGGCCACGCCAGCACCGACAAGGCCGGAATACGGCGCTGTCACCAGCCACACCGGAATGCCTTTGAAGTAATCGCTCATGCAGCCTTTGTCAGCAAAGCTGCGGGCAAAACCGCTTTCGAGGAAGAAATCGGCAAACCGGGGAATCACCCCGCCGACGATATACACCCCGCCACGTGCGCCCGTGGTCAGCACGTTGTTGCCGGCCACGCGGCCGAGCCAGCAGCAGAACTGCTCCAGCACTTCCAGGGCAATCGGATCACCCGCAAGACCGGCCGCCGTGATCGCTTCCGGGGTATCAAGCGTTGGCTCATGCCCATCGACCGCACAGATCGCCCGGTAAACCCGTGGCAAACCGCCGCCGCTCAATGCGGTTTCGGCGCTGACATGGCCGATTTCGTTGTGGATGTGCTGCCACAGCTGCGTTTCACGCGGACTGCTCAACGGCAGATCAACATGCCCGCCCTCGCCCGGCAACGCCGCGAAACGGCCCTCGCCAAGATCGAGCAAGGTGCCGACGCCAAGGCCAGTGCCCGGGCCGATCACCACCGCCGGGCGCAACGGCTCCGGCGTGCCCTCGCAGACCACGCGGAATTCGCCGGGCTGCAAACGGGTCATGCCCAGCGCCATCGCCGAGAAGTCGTTGACCAGCAACAACTGCTCGACCTGCAAGGTTTTGCAGAACGCTGTGCGACTCAAGCGCCAGTGATTGTTGGTGAATTTGAATTCATCACCACTGACCGGACCTGCCACGGACAAGCACACCGAACCGATCGAACCAGGCGCCAGACCGAGCCCGCTCAGATAGAGGCTGATCGCCTCTTCCGGGCTGGCATGGTCGGCCGTGGCCAGCACCTGAACCGATTCCAGTTGCTGGTTTTTCCACAACGCAAACCGCGCGTTGGTGCCTCCGATATCACCGACCAAAGCCAGTTTCAATTAAGCGTCTCCAGGGCAGAAGTGAAGGCGCTGGCGCCCTGCTCCGCCGAGCTGAAGGCCATGCGCATGAAGCCAAACAGTTCGCGCCCGCTGCCGATGTTGTTGCCCAACAGGCCTTTGGCGGGTTCGCGCGCTGCAAATTCGGCGGCGTCGACCTTCAGTTCCAAGGTGCCTTTGACGCCATCGACGCGGATGATATCGCCCTCTTGCACGCGCGCCAAAGCGCCACCGACATAAGCTTCCGGGCTGACGTGAATCGCTGCGGGGATTTTCCCCGAGGCACCGGACATCCGCCCGTCGGTCACCAGCGCGACTTTGAAGCCGCGATCCTGCAGCACGCCGAGGAACGGCGTCATCTTGTGCAGTTCCGGCATGCCATTGGAACGCGGGCCCTGGAAGCGCATCACGGCGACAAAATCCTTCTCCAGCAAACCGGCCTTGAATGCATCGGCCAAGTCCTGCTGATCCTGGAACACCATGGCTGGCGCTTCGACGATCTGGTTTTCCAACGCGACCGCAGAAACCTTCATCACACCGCGACCGAGATTGCCCTCCATCACGCGCAGACCACCCTCCGCCGAGAACGCACGCGCCACTGGACGCAGGATGTTTTCGTCGAGGCTGTCCGTCGGGCCTTCGCGCCATACCAACTGGCCGTTATCGAGGAACGGCTCTTTGGTGTACTGGCTCAAGCCGTGGCCGAGTACGGTGTTGACGTCTTCGTGCAGCAGGCCGGCGCCGAGCAGTTCGCGGATCAGGAACGACATGCCGCCAGCCGCCTGGAAGTGGTTGATGTCGGCTTTGCCGTTCGGGTAAACGTGGCTCAGGGTCGGCACGACTTCGGAGAGGTCGGCCATGTCCTGCCAGGTCAGTTGAATGCCCGCCGCCATGGCGATGGCCGGCATGTGCAGGGTGTGGTTGGTCGAGCCGCCGGTGGCGTGCAGCGCAACAATCGAGTTGACCAGCGACTTCTCGTCGACGATTTCACCGATCGGCATGAAGTTGCCATTTTGTTTGGTCAGACGAGTCACTTGGTGCGCGGCTTCGCGGGTCAGCGCATCACGCAGCGGCGTGTTCGGGTTGACGAACGAGGCGCCCGGCAAGTGCAGGCCCATGACTTCCATCAGCAACTGGTTGGTGTTGGCGGTGCCGTAGAAGGTGCAGGTACCCGGGCTGTGGTAGGACTTCATCTCCGATTCCAGCAGCTCTTCGCGGGTGGCTTTGCCTTCGGCGTACTTCTGCCGCACGTCGGCTTTTTCCTTGTTGGAAATCCCCGAGACCATCGGCCCGCCCGGGACGAATATCGTCGGCAGGTGACCGAAACGCAGCGACCCCATCATCAGGCCCGGCACGATCTTGTCGCAGATGCCGAGCATCAGCGCGCCGTCGAACATGTTGTGCGAGAGCGCCACGGCGGTCGACATGGCGATCACTTCGCGACTCGGCAGGCTCAGTTCCATGCCCGGCTCGCCTTGGGTCACGCCGTCGCACATCGCCGGCGTACCGCCCGCGAACTGGCCGACCGAGCCGATTTCGCGCAGGGCATTCTTGATTTGTTCCGGGAACACTTCGTACGGCTGGTGCGCCGAGAGCATGTCGTTATACGAAGAAACAATGGCGATGTTCGCCGAGTTCATCATCCGCAGGCTGTGCTTGTCTTCGCTGCCGCAACCGGCCACGCCGTGGGCGAAGTTGGCGCATTGCAGCTTGCCGCGCATCGGCCCGTCGGTGGCGGCGCCGCGAATCAGTGCAAGGTAAGCCTGACGCGTGGCGCGGCTGCGGGCGATAAGCCGTTCGGTGACCTCAAGGACGCGGGGATGCATGTGTAGAACTCCAGGCTAACGGATGTGGCGACCTGATTGTCTATGCTGATCAAACGCCGTTGTTGTTGGAATGACAGACGGCTTTTTTGACCATTCGGACCAGTTGATTCAGGTCACTCGTTGTAGATAAAACAAAATATTGCCACTAAAAAGGCTTGTTTTCTATTTTTATGCGAATAATCTTGTAATTCCAACAACAAAACGACGGCGGCGCTGTTCCATGACTCTTCGAATCGCAATCAATGGTTTTGGCCGCATCGGCCGTAATGTCCTGCGCGCACTGTATACCCAAGGCTATCGACAGGATCTGCAGATCGTCGCCATCAATGATCTGGGCGACAGCTCGATCAATGCTCATCTGCTCAAATACGACACCGTTCACGGCACGTTCGACGCTCAGGTCGAGCATGACAACGAAAGTCTGACCGTCAACGGCGACCGCATTGCGGTCAGCGCGATTCGCAACCCGGCCGAATTGCCATGGGCGGCGGAAAAGATTGATGTGGTGTTCGAATGCACCGGTCTCTTTACCGATCGCGCCAAAGCGGCCGCGCATATTACTGCCGGCGCACGCAAAGTGATCATCTCGGCGCCGGCCAAAGGTGCCGACGCCACGGTTGTATATGGTGTGAACCACGACATTCTGCGCCAGTCGCACCAGATCATCTCCAACGCTTCGTGCACCACCAACTGCCTGGCGCCAGTGGCGCAAGTGCTGCACCGCGAGCTGGGGATCGAAAGCGGTTTGATGACCACCATTCACGCCTACACCAACGATCAGAACCTCACTGACGTCTATCACACCGACCCGTACCGCGCGCGTTCGGCCACGCAGAACATGATCCCGAGCAAGACCGGTGCTGCTGAAGCCGTGGGCCTGGTGCTGCCGGAACTGGCGGGCAAATTGACCGGCATGGCCGTGCGGGTGCCGGTGATCAATGTGTCGCTGGTGGACCTGACCGTGCAGCTGAAAAAAGAAGCCAGCGCCGAGGAAGTCAACGCGCTGATGAAAGCTGCGAGCCAACATTCGAAGATTCTCGGCTTCAACACCCTGCCGCTGGTGTCCAGCGACTTCAACCACAATCCGCTGTCGTCGATCTTCGACGCCAACCACACCAAGTCCAGCGGCAAACTGCTGAAAGTGCTGGCCTGGTATGACAACGAGTGGGGCTTCTCCAACCGCATGCTGGATAACTGCCTGGCGTTGTGTAACGCCGAGTAATCTCAAGTAATCCCCCTATCCCTGTGGGAGCGAGCTTGCTCGCGAAAGCGGTGGGTCAGTCGCTAGTTGAATTGGCTGACACTAAGCCTTCGCGAGCAAGCTCGCTCCCACAGGGTTTCGATTTCAATTTGAAATCAACACTTGACCATTCAACTAGATGATAAGCATTATCATTCGCTTGAAATCGATCAGGTCCTCCCGTGAGTCAATCGCGCTTCAACCACGTTTTCCTCACCCAGCGCACATCCTTGCTGCGTACGCTGGAACGGATGGTCAACAATCACAGCACCGCTGAAGACCTGTTGCAGGAGACCTACCTGCGCGTGACGCGGGCGTTGAGCGAGCGGGCCATCGATCACCTCGAACCTTTTGTCTTCCAGACCGCACGCAATCTGGCGCTGGATCACTTGCGTGCGCGCAAGATCCATTCGCGAACCATGGTCGATGATGTGCCGCAGGATGTCGTGCACAGCGTCGCCGCCCCTGCCAGCAGCGCCGAAGACGCCGCCCACGCCGAACAGATGCTGGAGCGCCTGAACGTGAGCCTCAGTCAACTCAGCCCCCGCCAGCAACAGATTTTCATCCTCAGCCGTTTGCACGGAAACAGTTATCAGGAAATCGCCGATGAACTGAACGTTTCCCTCAGCACCGTGCAAAAGGAACTGAAGCTGATCATGAGCATTTGCATCGGCGTCGCCGAGCGTCTGAATGGCGACTGAGGTCGTAGGCCTTTTCTGTAAGTGCCAGGATCGACTGCACGGATCATCGGGCTTTGTTACCCTTGCCCGACTTTTACGCTTCATTTAAAAAAACAGCCGTGCGCAGACACTGCCGAGGAAACACCGTGACGGACACCCACCGCTCGCCTTCGCCGGATTCGGTGCAGGACGCTGCCAACGCAATGGACCAGGCTCTGGACTGGCTCATCGTGCTCGGCAGCCCGGACGAGGAGCAGACCCGGCAATTTCATGCCTGGCTGGCGGCCGATCCGTTGAATGCCGAAGCGTTCGCCAAGGCCCAGGCGATCTGGGATGGCCCGCAAGTCGCCCAATGCGCGCAAAGCCTGGCGGCCAAACCTGCGAAGGTCACTTTTCTCAAGCGTCTGCGTCCGCACTGGAAACCACTGGCTACTGCCGCCGTGCTGATCCTCGGTTTGTTCAGTTTCAGCAACTTGCCGATGCGCCTTCAGGCCGATCACCTCACGGTGGTTGGCGAGCGCCAGCGTCTGCAACTGGAGGACGGCTCGAAAGTCCTGCTCAATACCAATTCGGCATTCTCCAGCACCATCAACGATCAACAGCGTGTTGCCCGGTTGTTTCAGGGCGAAGCGTTTTTCGAGATTGCCAGTGGCCGCAGCCAACCCTTGGAAATCGACGCCGGTCCGGTTCGCGCCAGCGTGCGCGATACCGCATTTGCCGTGCGTTATCTCGATGGCGTGGCGCAGGTCAACGTGCAGCGCGGCGATGTCGATCTGCAGGCGACGCATAACGACGCTCGCGTACGTCTGACGGCGGGTGAGAGTATTCGTATCGGCCCCAACGGTTTCGACCGCCCGGCCAAACTCGATGCCAACACGGACCTGGCCTGGGTCCAAGGCCGACTGGTGTTCGAGAACTGCCCGCTGAATCAGGTGCTGGCCGAATTGCGCCGCTACTATCCGGGCTGGATCATCAACACCAACGAGCAGTTGGCCGACGTCGCCGTAACCGGCAATTACCGACTCGACCAGCCGCTCGACGTGGTCCGTTCCCTCGCGCACATCACCTCGGCGCAACTGAAAGAATTCCCCGCCTTGGTCATCCTGAACTAAATGAGAATTATTTTTACTCGATAGCCAACGTCAGTACGTCTCGTTATAGCCAATGCAATTGATTCGCAACACGCGAAGCCAATCAGCCCCTATAAAGATTCGTGCGACACGGAGCGCTATCGATGTCCTCACGCCTTACCCGCCAGACTTCCTCCCCTTCCCGCGTGCTGTCGCTGCTGACCGCTGCCATCCTGATGGCCGGTGCTGCACCGCTGATGGCGGCTACCGAGCAACCGACGCGCAACATGGGCGATTACTCGTTCGCCATCGGTCAGCAGCCGCTGGTGTCGGCGCTCAATGCCTTCACCACCGTGACCGGTTGGCAGGTTGGCTTGCCGGCAGAACTGGGTCAGGGCGTGTCGTCGCCGGGCGTGCGTGGCTCGCTGCCACCGGAAAAAGCCCTCGAGCGTCTGTTGGTGGGGACCAACCTGAGCTTCCGCAAAATCAGCAACAACAATGTCGTGCTGGAAAAGCGCAACGCCAGCGGCACGCTCAATCTCGATCAGGTGACCATCAGCGCCACCCGTCAGGAGCAGTCGGTCAACAGTGTGCCGGCCACCGTCACCGTGCAGACCCGTCAGGATCTGGACCGCAACAACGTCAACACCATCAAGGATCTGGTCCGCTACGAACCGGGTGTTTCCGTCGGCGGCGCCGGTCAGCGTGGCGGTATCAGCGGCTATAACATTCGCGGCATCGACGGCGACCGCATCCTGACTCAGGTGGATGGCGTCGAAGTCCCGGATGGTTTTTTCAACGGCCCGTATGCCAAGACCCAGCGCAATTACGTTGACCCGGAAATCGTCAAGCGCGTGGAAATTCTCCGTGGCCCGGCCTCGGTGCTGTACGGCAGCAACGCCATCGGCGGCGCCGTCAGCTACTACACCCTTGATGCCGACGACATCATCAAGCCGGGCAAAGACGTCGGTGCGCGCCTGAAAAGCGGTTACAGCTCCGCCGATGACAGCTGGCTGAAGTCCGCCACCGTCGCCGGCCGTGCCGACCAGTTCGACGGCTTGCTGCACTACAGCCAGCGCGACGGTCACGAGACCGATTCCTACGGCAGCAACAACGGCACCGGTCTGGAACGCACCGCCGCCAACCCGGAAGACGTCAACGCCTACAACGTGCTGGCCAAGATCGGCTGGAACTACAACGACGATTCGCGTCTGGGCCTGACCTACGAAAAGTACAAGGATGATCGCGATACCGATCAGAAGAGTGCTTACGGCGGCCCGTACTTCAACGGCGCCCCGACCATCCCCGACAGCGTGCTGCCCGGCGGCATGTACCAGTGGCGCACCGGCAACGACACCATCACCCGTGAGCGTTTCGGCATCGAGCACTCGTTCGCCCTCGACAGCCTGCTGGTCGACAACGTGAAGTGGAGCCTCAACCACCAGATCGCCAAGACCGACCAGAGCACCACCGAGTTCTACTACCCGATCACCCGTAAGGTGCTGCGTACTCGCGACACCATTTACGAAGAGAAACAATGGGTCTTCGATGCCCAACTGGACAAGGCGTTCGCCATTGGAAACACCGATCACGTACTGACTTACGGCACCACCATCAAGCAACAGAAGGTCACCGGTTCGCGCAGCGGCGACGGCACTTGCCTGGCCGTCGGTCGCGGCTGCAGCGCCATCGGTGCGACCAGCACCGCTGACGTGTTGGCCAAAGCCACCGACTTCCCGGACCCGACCATCAACACCTACAGCGTGTTCGCTCAGGATCAGATCAGCTGGAACAACTGGACCTTCCTGCCGGGCCTGCGCTACGACTACACCCAGCTCAAGCCGCACATCACCCAGGAGTTCCTTAACACCGTGGCAGCGGATGGCCAAGGCACAGTCAGCGACGAGAACAAAACCTGGCACAAAGTCTCGCCGAAATTCGGCCTGACCTACGCCCTGACCGAGAACTACACCTGGTACGGTCAGTACGCTGAAGGCTTCCGCACCCCGACCGCGAAAGCCCTGTACGGCCGCTTCGAAAACACTACCACCGGCTACAGCGTGGCGCCGAACCCGGACCTCGAACCGGAAAAAAGCAAAAGCTACGAAACCGGTCTGCGCGGCAACTTCGAACACGGCTCGTTCGACGTGGCGGTGTTCTATAACAAGTATCGCGACTTCATCAACGAAGACGCTGTGACCCCGGGACGCAACGAGCTGACCTTCCAGTCGGCCAACATCAAGCACGCCACCATCAAGGGTGCGGAAGTCAAAGGTCGCCTGAACCTGGATGCGTTTGGCGCGCCGCAAGGCCTCTACACCCAAGGCTCGATTGCCTACGCCTACGGTCGCAACAACGACAACGGCGAGCCGATCAACAGCGTCAACCCGCTGACCGGCGTGTTCGGTCTGGGTTACGACCAGGACAACTACGGCGGCCTGCTGAGCTGGACGGTGGTGAAGAAAAAGGATCGCGTCGACGACAGCAACTTCAAGTCGCCGGATGGCGTCAGCAGCCAGTTCAAAACCCCGGGCTTCGGCATTCTTGATCTGGCCGGGTATTACAAAGTCACCGACGACGTCACCGTCAGCGGCGGCATCTACAACCTGACCGACAAGAAATACTGGCTGTGGGATGACGTGCGCGGTTACGACAGCGTCGGCGAAGCTTCGGTGACACAGCCGGCCAACCTCGATCGACTGACCCAACCGGGCCGCAACTTCGCGATCAATCTGATCTGGGACATCTGATCCGGCGAACCTCACGGCGCGTGTTCAGGCACCGCGCCGTGAGGTTTTTTTTACGCTTGCACAGCGTCTTGTTCGTCTCGTTATCAAGCGCCTCTTTTATCAAGGACATGTCATGACCACTTCGGAAAAAGCCCTGCGTTCGCAACGCTTGAATCAGATCACCAATGAACCGCACAGCAAACTCGATGCATTGGTGAAGGCACACGCGCCGTTCGAGACCCGCACCAACTTCGCCCGTTTTGTCGTCGCGCAGTACCTCTTTCAATCGGAACTGGTCGACCTCTACAACGACGCCGAACTGACCGCCATCGTCCCGGATCTGCCGGCCCGTTGCCGCGCCGAAGCGGCCAAGGCTGACCTCGCCGATCTCGACACTGAAGTGCCGACACCGGTGGCGGGCGCGGTGAAAAACCCGAGCAAGGCTCGCGCACTGGGCTGGCTCTTTGTCTCCGAAGGTTCGAAGCTCGGTGCGGCGTTCCTGATCAAACGCGCCGTGGCGCTGGAGCTGAGCGAAACCTTTGGCGCCCGTCACCTCGGCGAGCCTGAAGGTGGCCGTGCCGAGGGCTGGAAGAGCTTTGTGCGCACCCTCGACTCGCTGCAGTTCACTGCCGAAGAAGAAGCCGAAGTCGAGCAAGGCGCGATCGACGCGTTCAACCGCTTCACCGTGTTGCTGGAACAGGCTTACGCCACCGAAGCCGAAATGGCCTGATCCCCAAAACACCACAAAACCCTGTGGGAGCGAGCTTGCTCGCGAAGACGGCGGCACATTCAACACTGATGTGACTGACCTACCGCTTTCGCGAGCAAGCTCGCTCCCACATGGGAACAGCGCAAGTCTGTAGAATCCCCATCTCGCCTCACAGCAATCCCGAGCCCATGCCGCAACCCGCCTCCTCGAAACTCGCCCGCGTGCTGTTCGGCCTCTTGGCCTACGTCAGCCTCGGCATCGGCCTGATCGCCATCGTCGTGCCCGGCCTGCCGACCACCGAGTTCATCCTCCTCGCCGCCTGGGCCGCGACTCGCAGCTCGCCGCGCCTGAGTGCCTGGCTGGAAAACCATCGCTTGTTCGGGCCGATCCTGAGCAACTGGCGCAACGGCAAGATCATCGCGCGCAAGGCCAAGGTCAGCGCCACGGTAAGCATGTTGCTGTGCGCCACGTTGATGCTGGTGATGCTCGATCACGGCTGGCCGGTTTATCTGGCGATTGCCGGAATGAGCCTGGGCAATCTGTGGATCTGGTCGCGCCCGGAATCCATTCGGGTCTGCACTGACCCGTCTTCACACTGAAACATCCCTGTAATTAATCCCCTTTTCAGCACTTTCCCCTGCGCAAACGTTTAGCGCTGACCGTTCGTCGGCACGCGACTCATGCCCTCTGCTCACGCGCCGATGAGCATTGAATGGCGCTGAATGGATTTGGCGAACCGGATAGTTCATATCCACCTGCCACCCGTTTATTCATTCGCGAGATCGCCCCATGTTCGACTCTCTGTCCATTCGCCTGAAAATCGTCCTGCTCTCCGGTCTGTGCCTGCTCGGTGTGGTCGCGCTGATCGTCGGTATGAACATCTACCAGACCAACCAGAACGACGAACTGGTCAGCAACTCCAGTAACCAGTTGCTCACCGCCAGTGTGCAGAATCTGTTGCAAGCCAAAGCCGCCGAACAAGCGGTGCGGGTGCAGAAAACCTTCGGCGAAAGCCTGACGGTGATCACTGCCGTAGCGGATCAGATCAAGGACATGCGGGTGATGGCCGCCAAGCGTTCGCTGGACGCCGGCGCCTTGCGCGAAGAGTTGAACCTGAGCCTGAAAACCGCTTTTGAACGCAACGACAAAGTGCTCGGCATCTGGCTCGCCTTTGAACCCAACGGCCTCGACGGCAAGGACAGCGAGTTTGTCAACGACGCCGCCCGCCAATCCAACGAAGCCGGGCGTTTCGCGACTTACTGGAGTCGCGCCGCCGGTGCCTCGCTGAACACGATCATGGTCGAAGAAGACCTGACCAAAACCACCCTCAGCGTCAGTGGCACGCCCTACAACAGTTGGTACACCTGCCCTCGCGACAACAAGCGCACCTGCCTGCTCGATCCGTATGCCGACACTGTCGGTGGCAAGGAAATGCTCATGACGACCATTTCCGTGCCGTTGATTGTCGACGGCAAAGCCATCGGCGTGGTCGGTGTCGACATCGCCCTCGACGCCCTGCAAGCGGCGGCCGTGGATTCCCAGCGCAGCCTGTTCAACAACGCCGGGCACATGCTGATCGTCTCCGGCAGCGGCGTGCTCGCTGCCGACAGTTCCGACGCCACCAAGGTCGGTAAAAAAATCAGCGACACCCTCGGCGCCGACGGCAAGGACCTGCTGCAACTGGTCAGCAGCGGCACACCGAAGATTCTTGAACAAGGTGATTTGATTCGCGCCGTTTACCCAGTCGATCCGATTGGCAATTCACGCGCCTGGGGCGTGGTCATCGACCTGCCGAAACAAGTGCTGCTGGCTGACTCGGTCAAGCTGCAAGCAGTGCTCGATGATGCTCAGGAAACCGGTGTGATCACTGCGCTGCTGGTTGCCGTGGTCGCCGGTCTGGTCGGTCTGCTGCTGATCTGGCTGACCGCGTCCGGCGTCACCCGGCCGATCAATAGCGTTGCCGAGATGCTGAAGAACATCGCCAGCGGCGAGGGCGATCTGACCCAACGCCTGAACTACAGCAAGCAGGATGAGCTGGGCGAACTGGTGAACTGGTTCAACCGCTTCCTCGACAAGCTGCAACCGACCATCGCACAGATCAAACAGAGCATCACCGAAGCACGCGGCACCGCCGACCAGTCTTCAGAAATCGCCCGGCAGACCAGCGAAGGCATGCAGGTGCAATTCCGCGAGATCGACCAGGTCGCCACCGCCTCCAACGAAATGAGCGCCACCGCCCACGACGTCGCCAACAGCGCCTCCAACGCGGCCAATGCCGCGAAAGGTGCCGACCAGTCGGCCAAGGACGGCATGTCGATCATTGAGCGCAGCACCCGCGACATCAATCAACTGGCCGACGAAGTCAGCAAAGCCGTGACCGAAGTTGAAGCGTTAGCAGTCAACAGCGAGCAGATCGGCTCGGTGCTGGAAGTGATCCGCAGCATCGCCGAACAGACCAACCTGCTCGCCCTCAACGCAGCGATCGAAGCGGCCCGTGCCGGTGAGAGCGGTCGTGGTTTCGCGGTGGTTGCCGACGAGGTGCGCAACCTGGCCAAACGTACGCAGGATTCGGTGGAAGAAATTCGCATCGTGATCGAGCGCATTCAGACGGGAACGCGTGGCGTGGTCGCGACCATGCATTCGAGCCAGACCCAGGCGCACAACAACGCCGGGCAGATTCGTCAGGCGGTCGATGCACTGGGCAAGATCAGCGACGCGGTGACGGTGATCAGTGACATGAACCTGCAGATTGCCAGTGCGGCCGAGCAGCAAAGTGCGGTGGCCGAAGAGGTCAATCGCAATGTCTCGGCGATTCGCACCGTCACCGAGACGCTGACCGGACAAGCCACTGAGTCGGCGGCGATCAGCAGTCAGCTCAATGCCCTGGCCAGTCAGCAGATGAAGTTGATGGATCAGTTCCGCGTCTAAGCCACACCGTTGAACCCTGTGGGAGCGAGCTTGCTCGCGAATGCGGTCTGCCATTCAATGATGATGTTGAATGTGATGACCTCTTCGCGAGCAAGCTCGCTCCCACAGTGGTGAGTGTTCACCCGCTGGCGTTTTCATCTGACTCGAGATTGTTTTGCACTATCATCGCCCTCTCTTCCGGAGGGCCTTCGATGACTGATCTGCTCACGTCCATTCAAGCCGCACTCGGCTTGTCGCACACGCCAGTTCCGTTCACCAGCAGCGGCGCCCTGCCCTCGGCATTCGCCGTCACCGACCTGGCCTGCGCGAGCATCGCCGCGGCCGGTCAGGCCGTCAGCGAATTGCTCCGGCAGCAGACCGGTCAGCGACCTGCCGTTGAAGTCGATCGTCGATTGGCCTCGTTCTGGTTCGCCACATCAATCCGTCCCATCGGCTGGCAAGTCCCGCCACTGTGGGATCCCGTCGCTGGCGACTATCAGACCCGCGACGGCTGGATCCGCCTGCACACCAATGCCCCGCATCACCGCGCCGCCGCTGAACGCGTGCTTGGTGCCTGCGCCGACCGTGGAGCGATGGCTGCCAAAGTCGCGCAATGGGCGAGTACGGATCTGGAGCAAGCGGTCGTCGAGGCCAAGGGCTGCGCGGCCGAGATGCGCAGTTGGACGCAGTGGCAGACGCATCCGCAGGGGCTGGCGGTGAATGCCGAACCGTTGGTGCATTTCCTGGATTCGTCGGATGAGAACAACCCAGCGTGGCAAGGCTCGGTGGCGCAACCGTTGGCGGGGATCAAGGTGCTGGATCTGACACGCGTGCTCGCCGGCCCCACCGCCAGCCGTTTTCTCGCAGGCCTTGGCGCCAACGTGTTGCGCATCGATTCCCCGACCTGGAATGAGCCTGGTGTCGTTCCGGAAATGACCCTCGGCAAACGTTGCGCGCGGCTGAACCTGCATGATCCGGTTGATCGTGCGGTGTTCGAAGGATTGTTGAAAGACGCTGACATTCTGCTGCACGGTTACCGCGCCGATGCGCTGGAGAATCTTGGTTTCGGCGTTGAGCGCCGTCGCCAAATCGCGCCGGGCCTGATCGATGTTGGCCTCAACGCTTACGGCTGGAGCGGCCCGTGGCAGAACCGCCGAGGTTTCGACAGTCTGGTGCAGATGAGCAGCGGCATCGCCGAGGCCGGGCAGCGCTGGCAGCAGGCAGACAAACCGACGCCGTTGCCGGTGCAGGCGTTGGATCATGCGACCGGGTATTTGCTGGCGGCGAGTGCGCTCCGCCTGTTGACCGAGCGTTTGAACACGGGTCGCAGTGGCTCGGCGCGGTTGTCGCTGGCGCGGACGGCGAAGTTGTTGATTGAATCTGGGCCGGGTACGAGTGAGGTATTGCGGGCGGAAGATGAGCGGGATCAGGGCTCATTTCTGGAACAGACCCCGTGGGGCCCGGCGCATCGCTTGCAGGTACCGGTGAGGATCAGCGGCACGCCGATTCAGTGGGCGTTGCCGGCTACAGAACTGGGTTCTCATCGACCACAGTGGACTTAAAAAGCCCCTCACCCTAACCCTCTCCCAGAGGGAGAGGGGACCGATTGGGGGATATTCGAGAGATTCACCGACTTGAACGAATATCGGTGAATCCCTGATCAACTCGGCCTTTCAACTCGATGGGCAGCGCAAAACACCACGGTCGGCCCCCTCTCCCTCAGGCAAAAGGGACTGATTGGGGGATATTCGAGAGATTCACCGACTTGAACGATTGCCGCTGAATCCATAATCGACTCGGTCTTGCAGGTCGATGTATAGCGCAACACACCTCGGTCGGCCCCCTCTCCCTCCGGGAGAGGGCTGGGGTGAGGGCTGCAATTTCAAGCCGAGCGATGATGATCAATCTGCCCGGCTCAAAGATGTCCACAAAAGCTGCGCCGCATACCCTCGATAAGGCCGCCAGGCCTCGGCCCGTAAAGACAATTCCCGCGCTGGCGGCCGCTCTCCTTCCAGTACCTCCAACGCTAGCAATAACCCGACATCGCCGGTCGGAAACCCATCCATATCCCGCAACTGCCGCAACGCAATGTACTGCGCCGTCCACTCGCCAATCCCGTGTAACGCCAACAACCGCGCCACGCCACCCTCGCGATTAGGTTCAAACAATGAAGGCTCATCGAGCAACGCCTGCGCCACACCTGACAGCGTCCGCCCGCGACTTTTCGGCATGCCCAGCGTTGCCAGATCTGCCGCCGCCAACACGCTCGCCTCGGGAAACACGTGAGTCAGCCCCGGCACGCCCGAATCCAGCGGCGCGCCATATTGCGCCACCAGTTTCCCCGCCAGGCGAATCGCCGCAACCACGGTAATCTGCTGCCCGAGCACCGCGCGAAAGGCCAGTTCCAAGCCATCCCACGCCCCGGGAATCCGTAATCCCGGCCGCTCGGCAATCAACCGCGCCAGCAACGGATCATTCGCCAGATGCGCATGCATCACAGCCAGATCCGCATCCAGATCAAACATCCGCCGCAACCTGACAACGATCTCGGGCACCACCAACGGATCAGGAAAATCCAGCTCAACGGCCAAGGCATTCCCTGCCTCAGGCCAAATTGAAACCGTGCCATGAAGCCCGTTCAAACCGATGCTGCGTGAATACACACCATCGACCACGACCTCCATCCCGACCACCGCCCGTGCCGCCAGAAACCCCAGCATCGCGTCCCAGTCATACGGCAGCGCATTCGCAAGCGCCAACCTCACAACGACAACACACCGCTGTACAACCCATACGCCGCCAGCCCCGCGCCGATGATCACGCAGGTGAAAATGCCTTTCTCGACATGAGTGAACAACGGCTCGCCCGCCTCACGCTTAGCCTTGGCAAACAAAATCACCCCTGGCGCATACAACAGCGCCGACAGCAGTAAATACTTCACCCCACCGGCATACAACAACCACACCGCGTAACCGAGGGCAATGCCACCGATCAGCAGATCCTTGGTGCGCTCGGCCGAGGCATGTTCGTAGGTTTCGCCACGCCCGCTGAGCAGAACCGCGTACGCCGCCGACCACAAGTACGGCACCAGAATCATCGACGACGCCAGATAAATCAGACTGGTGTAAGTGCCCGCCGAAAACAGCGTGATCAACAGGAAGATCTGGATCATCACGTTGGTCAGCCACAACGCATTGACCGGGACGTGATTCTTGTTTTCCTTTTTCAGGAACGCCGGCATGGTCTTGTCCTTCGCCGTGGCGAAGAGAATCTCCGCACACAGCAGCGCCCACGACAACAACGCGCCGAGCAGTGAAATCGCCAGGCCAATGCTGATCAGCAACGCACCCCACGGCCCGACGATGTGCTCGAGCACCGCCGCCAGCGACGGGTTCTGCAGATTGGCCAATTCCGGCTGGCTCATGATCCCCAGCGACAGCACGTTGACCAGCACCAGCAGCGCCAGCACGCCGATAAAACCGATCACCGTGGCGCGGCCGACGTCGCTGCGTTTCTCCGCCCGCGCCGAGTACACACTGGCACCTTCGATGCCGATGAACACGAACACGGTGACCAGCATCATGTTGCGCACCTGATCCATTACCCCGCCGAAATTCGGGTTGCTGGTGCCCCAGATGTCGCGGGTAAAAATGTCAGCCTTGAACGCCACCGCCGCGATAACGATGAACATGATTAGCGGTACGACTTTGGCCACCGTGGTCAGTTGATTGATCAGCGCCGCCTCCTTGATCCCGCGCATCACCAAAAAATGCACGGCCCACAGCAGCACCGACGCGCAGCCGATGGCGATCGGCGTATTGCCTTGGCCAAACACCGGAAAGAAGTAGCCGAGGGTGCTGAACAGCAGGACGAAATAACCGACGTTGCCCAGCCACGCACTGATCCAGTAACCCCAGGCTGATGAGAAACCCATGTAGTCGCCAAAGCCGGCCTTGGCGTAGGCGTATACGCCGGAATCCAGTTCCGGCTTGCGATTGGCCAGGGTCTGAAAGACGAACGCCAGAGTCAGCATGCCGATCGCGGTAATCCCCCAACCGATCAGGATCGCCCCGGCATCGGCGCGCGCCGCCATGTTCTGCGGCAGCGAGAAAATCCCCCCGCCAATCATCGAACCCACCACCAGGGCGATCAACGCGCCTAATCGCAGCTTTTGCGTCGGTTGCGACATTTCAGTTTCCCTTTGAATGTGTGGTGAGAATTTGGTTTTAAAGACGATTAACTAAACGGATAAAGGTAGATGACGTTTATCAAGTAACGCCAATTAACGCCCATTTATATATAGCCGATGACGCTAACGCCCTAGCACGCTAAGTCGGTTTTGTGCGCTGATCCCGATAATTCAATTCTGTACTGAAAACAGAGACAGAAAATTTGCCAAAAGCTGAAAAAGAACTAGCGTGATAATTCGAAAGTAATAATAGCCATTCCCAAAGATGTAGCCACAACGCCTCTAGGACGGGCCTTGCGGGCAGGAGCTTTATGCCTTCAGCCGAAGCCTAAGTCATTCATTAACAATGGAATGTGACCATGCACTGATCTACGTCAGCTGTTTGAACAGACAACAGAACTACGCTGTGATCTCTTCTCTCCTGCAATGGAGTCATGCAAATGTCTGAAGCTCCCGGAAAACTACGACTAGGTGCACTGGTTGCATTGGTAGTCGGTTCAATGATCGGTGGCGGGATATTCTCCTTGCCTCAAAACATGGCCGCCAGCGCCGACGTCGGTGCGGTACTTATCGGTTGGGCCATCACCGCTGTCGGCATGCTCACCCTCGCTTTTGTCTTTCAAACCCTCGCCAATCGCAAGCCTGACCTGGACGGTGGTGTCTACGCCTACGCCAAGGCCGGATTTGGCGATTACATGGGTTTCTCGTCCGCTTGGGGTTACTGGATCAGCGCCTGGCTGGGTAACGTCGGTTACTTCGTTCTGCTGTTCAGCACTCTCGGCTATTTCTTTCCGGTTTTCGGTGAGGGCAACACCGTTGCTGCGGTGATTGGCGCCTCGGTGCTGCTGTGGGCCGTGCACTTTCTAGTGCTGCGCGGGATCAAGGAAGCGGCGTTCATCAACCTGGTGACCACGGTCGCCAAGGTCGTACCGCTGCTGCTGTTCGTACTGATTGCGGTGTTCGCCTTCAAACTGGACATCTTCACCGCCGACATCTGGGGCATCAAAAATCCGGATCTGGGCAGTGTGATGAACCAGGTGCGCAACATGATGCTGGTCACCGTGTGGGTGTTCATCGGTATCGAGGGCGCGAGCATCTTCTCCGCCCGCGCCGAAAAACGCTCCGACGTGGGTAAGGCCACCGTGATTGGCTTCATCACCGTGCTGCTGTTTCTGGTGCTGGTGAACGTGCTGTCGCTGGGCATCATGACCCAACCGGAACTGGCGAAACTGCAGAACCCATCGATGGCCGCCGTGCTCGAGCATGTGGTCGGTCACTGGGGCGCGGTGCTGATCAGCGTCGGTCTGATCATCTCGCTGCTGGGGGCGCTGCTGTCGTGGGTGCTGCTGTGTGCGGAGATCATGTTCGCCGCCGCCAAAGACCACACCATGCCGGAGTTCCTGCGCAAGGAAAACGCCAACCACGTACCGGTCAACGCGCTGTGGCTGACCAACGCGATGGTGCAGATTTTCCTGATCATCACGCTGTTCTCGGCCAGTACTTACCTGTCGCTGATCTACCTCGCCACCTCGATGATTCTGGTGCCGTACCTGTGGTCGGCAGCCTATGCCCTGCTGCTGGCGGTGCGCGGCGAAAGCTACGAAGGCTTCGCGGCCGAGCGGCGCAAGGATCTGATTATCGGCGGCATCGCGTTGATCTACGCGGTGTGGCTGCTGTATGCCGGCGGGGTCAAGTATCTGCTGCTCTCGGCCCTGCTCTACGCACCCGGCGCGATCCTGTTCGCCAAGGCCAAGCTGGAACTCAAACAACCGGTTTTCACTAACGTCGAGAAGCTGATTTTCGCCGCAGTGGTCGCGGGCGCCCTGGTGGCGGCCTACGGTCTCTACGACGGCTTCCTGACTCTGTAACCCCTGATTATTTTGTCATCTGGAGGATCTGAAATGACCACGGAAAAAGTTAAGTACGGCGTCCATTCCGAAGCCGGCAAACTGCGCAAAGTCATGGTGTGCTCCCCAGGTCTGGCCCATCAGCGGCTGACCCCGAACAACTGCGATGAACTGCTGTTCGACGACGTGCTCTGGGTGGCCCAGGCCAAGCGCGACCACTTCGACTTCGTCACCAAGATGCGCGAGCGCGGTATCGACGTGCTGGAAATGCACAACCTGCTGACCGACATCGTTGCCATCCCGGAGGCGCTGGACTGGATTCTCGAGCGCAAGGTCACTGCCGATTCGGTGGGCCTGGGCCTGATCAACGAAGTCAAATCCTGGCTGAAAAGCCTGGAGCCACGGCACATCGCCGAATTCCTCATCGGTGGCGTGTCGGCCGATGATCTGCCGGACAGCTTCGGCGGCAAGATCATCGAAATGTACCGCGACTTTCTCGGCCATTCGAGCTTCATTCTGCCGCCACTGCCGAACACTCAGTTCACCCGCGACACCACCTGCTGGATTTACGGTGGCGTGACGTTGAACCCGATGTACTGGCCAGCGCGCCGTCAGGAAACCCTGCTGGCCACCGCCATCTACAAATTCCACCCGCAGTTCACCAATGCCGATTTCGAGATCTGGTACGGCGACCCGGACAAGGATCACGGCAGCTCTACCCTTGAGGGCGGCGACGTGATGCCGATCGGTAACGGCGTGGTGTTGATCGGTATGGGCGAACGCTCATCCCGCCAGGCCATCGGCCAACTGGCGCTGAACCTGTTCAAGAACAAAGCCGTGGAAAAAGTCATCGTCGCCGGCCTGCCGAAGTCCCGCGCGGCGATGCACCTGGACACCGTGTTCAGCTTCTGCGACCGCGACCTGGTGACAATTTTCCCGGAAGTGGTGAACCAGATCGTCGCCTTCACCCTGCGCCCTGACGAAAGCAAACAGGGCGGCATCGACATCCGCCGCGAAGAAGGCACCTTCCTCGACACCGTGGCCAAAGCCCTCAACCTGCCGAAGCTGCGCGTGGTGGAAACCGGCGGCAACAGCTTCGCCGCCGAACGCGAGCAATGGGACGACGGCAACAACGTGGTGGCTGTGGAGCCGGGCGTGGTCATCGGCTACGACCGCAACACCTACACCAACACCCTGCTGCGCAAGGCCGGCGTGGAAGTCATCACCATCAGCGCCGGTGAACTGGGCCGAGGCCGTGGCGGTGGCCACTGCATGACCTGCCCGATCATCCGCGACCCGATCGATTACTAAACGACCATCTCCCCGGCCGCACACACCCCGTAGCGGCCGGGCCGATTACCGAATCCAAGGAGAATCATCATGGCGTTCAACATCCACAACCGTAACCTGCTCAGCCTCGAACACCACACCCCACGTGAGCTGCGTTACCTGCTCGACCTGTCCCGCGACCTCAAACGCGCGAAATACACCGGCACCGAGCAACAACACCTGAAGGGCAACAACATCGCCCTGATCTTCGAAAAAACCTCGACCCGTACCCGTTGCGCGTTCGAAGTGGCGGCCTATGACCAAGGCGCCAACGTCACCTACATCGACCCGAACTCGTCGCAGATCGGCCACAAAGAAAGCATGAAAGACACCGCCCGTGTGCTGGGGCGCATGTACGACGCCATCGAATACCGTGGCTTCAAACAGGAAATCGTCGAAGAGCTGGCCAAGTTCGCCGGTGTGCCGGTGTTCAACGGTCTGACCGACGAATATCACCCGACGCAAATGATCGCCGACGTGCTGACCATGCGTGAACACGCCGACAAGCCGATCCATGAAATCAGCTACGCCTACCTCGGCGATGCGCGCAACAACATGGGCAACTCACTGCTGCTGGTCGGCGCCAAACTCGGCATGGACGTGCGCATCTGTGCACCGAAAGCGCTGTGGCCATTGGATGATCTGGTCGAGCGTTGCCACAAATATGCAGAAGAAAGTGGCGCACGTATCACCCTGACTGAAGACCCGAAAGCGGCGGTCAAAGGCGTCGACTTCATCCACACCGACGTCTGGGTATCGATGGGCGAGCCGGTGGAAGCCTGGGCCGAGCGTATCCAGCAACTGCTGCCGTATCAGGTCAACGCCGAACTGATGAAAGCCAGCGGCAATCCGCGCACCAAGTTCATGCACTGCCTGCCGGCGTTCCACAACAGTGATACCAAGGTCGGCAAACAGATCGCCGAACAGTATCCGCATTTGAAAAACGGCATCGAAGTGACCGACGACGTGTTCGAGTCGCCAGCCTGCATCGCCTTCGAGCAAGCGGAAAACCGCATGCACACGATCAAGGCGATTCTGGTCTCGACCCTGGCTGATCTGTAACCACTGCTGATCCATGATCGTTCCCACGCTCCTGCGTGGGAATGCATCCCGTGACGCTCTGCGTCACAGCGGACGCGGAGCGTCCGTGGCGGCATTCCCACGCAGAGCGTGGGAACGATCAACACGAAAAGGACATGCATTATGCGTATCGTCGTAGCGCTGGGCGGTAACGCCCTGCTCCGCCGTGGTGAACCGATGACCGCTGACAATCAGCGCGCCAACATCCGCATCGCCACCGAGCAAATCGCCAAGATCCATCCCGGCAACCAACTGGTCATCGCCCACGGCAATGGCCCGCAAGTCGGCCTGCTGTCGCTGCAAGCGGCGGCCTACACCTCCGTCACCCCTTACCCGCTGGACGTGCTCGGTGCCGAAACCGAAGGCATGATCGGCTACATCATCGAACAGGAACTGGGCAACCTGCTCGACTTCGAAGTGCCGTTCGCCACCTTGTTGACTCAGGTGGAAGTCGACGCCAAGGATCCGGCCTTCCAGAACCCGACCAAACCCATCGGCCCGGTCTACGACAAGGCTGAAGCGGAAAAACTCGCCGCCGAAAAAGGCTGGGCGATTGCCCCGGACGGCGACAAATTCCGCCGCGTGGTCGCCAGTCCACGGCCAAAACGCATCTTCGAAATCCGCCCGATCAAGTGGCTGCTGGACAAGGGCAGCATCGTCATCTGCGCCGGTGGCGGCGGGATTCCGACCATGTACGACGAGAACCGTAATCTCAAGGGCATCGAGGCGGTGATCGACAAGGACCTGTGCTCGTCGCTGCTCGCCGAGCAACTGGACGCCGACTTGCTGGTGATCGCCACGGACGTCAACGCGGCGTTCATCGATTACGGCAAACCAACGCAAAAAGCCATCGCCGAAGCGCACCCGGATGAGCTGGAACGCCTCGGCTTCGCCGCCGGCTCGATGGGGCCGAAGGTGCAGGCAGCCTGCGAATTTGCGCGCCATACTGGCAAGGTTGCGGTGATCGGTTCGCTGGCGGACATCGAAGCGATTGTCCAGGGCACTGCCGGTACTCGCGTGACCACTGCGAAGCCCGGCATCACTTACCGATAATTAGAAACTCCGGGGGCAGACCGAGGGTCTGCCCTTCTCCCATGCCTTGAAAGGAGAAAACCATGGCCCAATTCGAACCCGGTCGCCTGCACATCGAGCGGCATGCGTTGACGCCGGATGACGTCAGTTACAACGTGCACCTCGACTATGAAGTGCTCAGCGATCCGAAAAAAGGCAAAGGGATACAGTTCACCCTGCATGGCAACATGCAGGGCAAGGACATGAAAGAAACGTTTTTCCTGCCCAAGGAAGAGGCTTACAACTTCGCCCGTGACGTGACCCGGATCGCCGAGAAGTACGGGATTCCCAAGGCTCACAGCCAGATCGGTTCGGTGCACAAGCATTACGATCTGATGTTTGAAGACATTCGGCAGAAGTTGAATATGCAATCCGGGGATCCGGTCAATCTTGAGCATTTCGAGTAACCCGCAAAAGCCCCTCACCCTAGCCCTCTCCCCGAGGGAGAGGGGACTGATTGGGGGATGCTCTAGAGTTACACCGACCTGACCTTGCTTTACCGAATCCATAATCGTCCGGGGAAATTAGACCACTGCAACTGGTTCTTTCAGGTCGATGTCAAACCTCAGACACCTCGGTCGGCCCCCTCTCCCCCTGGGAGAGGGCTGGGCGGGCGGCGTTTCCGATGAGGGTGCTTTTGCTTTCACCTCTCTCCAAGCCCAAGGCATACTTGCCACCCTCCGCTCTGCAGATCACTGAACCACCCCATGCGTATCCACGTCAGCTTCATAGACCGCGTCGGCATCACCCAGGAAGTCCTGGCTATCCTCGGTGGGCGCAATCTCAATCTGGATGCGGTGGAGATGATCCCGCCCAACGTCTACATCGACGCGCCGACCCTGAGCCCGCAAGTGCTCGAAGAACTGAAAGATGCGCTGTTCCGCGTGCTCGGCGTGGAAGCGGTGACCGTGGTCGACATTCTCCCTGGCCAGCGTCGGCACCTGCAGCTTGACGCGTTGCTGGCGGCGATGACCGATCCCGTTTTGGCGCTCGACAGTGCCGGCAAGGTGCTGCTGGCCAACCCGGCGTTGATCGCGTTGTACGGTCGCGAACCGGCCGGCGAGAGTGTCGCGGAACTGTTCAACGATCCCGCGCTGCTCGACACCTTGCTCGAAAACGGCTTCCGTTTGCCGCTGCGCGAAATCACCGTCAACGGCCAGACTTTGCTGCTCGACGCTACGCCGATCACCGACGCTGGCGCCCTCCTGACGCTGTATCAACCAAACCGCATCGGCGAACAACTCTCGGCGCTGCACCACGACCACGCCGAAGGTTTCGATGCGCTGCTCGGCGAGTCCCCGGCGATTCGTACGCTCAAGGCCCGCGCGCAAAGAGTCGCCGCTCTTGATGCACCGCTGTTGATTCAAGGCGAAACCGGCACCGGTAAAGAACTGGTCGCCCGCGCCTGCCACGCCATCAGCGCGCGACACAGTGCACCGTTTCTGGCCCTCAACTGCGCAGCCCTACCGGAGAACCTCGCCGAAAGCGAGCTGTTCGGCTACGCCCCCGGCGCCTTCACGGGAGCAGCGCGTGGCGGCAAACCGGGGCTGATGGAACTGGCCAACCAGGGCACGGTGTTTCTCGATGAGATCGGCGAGATGTCGCCGTACTTGCAGGCCAAGCTGCTGCGTTTCTTGAACGACGGCAGCTTCCGCCGCGTGGGCGGTGATCGCGAAGTGAAGGTCAACGTGCGCATCCTCAGCGCGACCCACCGCGATCTGGAAAAAATGGTCAGCGAAGGCTTGTTCCGCGAAGACCTGTTCTATCGTCTCAACGTGCTCAACGTTGAAGTGCCGCCGCTGCGCGAACGCGGGCAGGACATCCTGCTGCTGGCGCGGTATTTCATGCAGCAAGCCTGCGCGCAGATCCAGCGCCCGGTGTGCCGCCTCGCTCCGGGGACCTACCCGGCGCTGCTCGGCAATCGCTGGCCGGGCAATGTGCGGCAATTGCAGAACGTGATCTTCCGTGCGGCGGCGATTTGCGAGAGTAGCCTGGTGGATATTGGCGATCTCGATATTGCTGGCACCTCGGTGGCGCGTCAGGCTGACAGCGATGTCGACAGCCTCGAACAAGCGGTCGAAGCTTTTGAGCGATCGCTGCTGGAAAAACTCTACGTCAGCTACCCCTCGACCCGCCAACTGGCCAGCCGCCTGCAAACTTCGCACACAGCCATTGCCCATCGCCTGCGCAAATACGGCATCCCCAACAAACCCTGAAAACACCACAAATTCACCTGCGGGAAATACCCCCCTGTGGGAGCGAGCCTGCTCGCGAAAGCGGTCTATCAGCAGAATCATTAGTGACTGACACACCCTCTTCGCGAGCAGGCTCGCTCCCACAGGGTTAGAGGGTGATTTCAAAATCACGTCAAAAACGACCTCCACCTGTACTGAAAGCGCTACAGCGGAACGATATCGCTACACCCTCCTCCGATCACCGCTGTGCAAGGCTTTGATCCCGTTCAGCTTTTATCCTCGCTCCATGCTGTAGCGATTTCGCTACAGGCATCTCTGAACCTTCGACCTCTCCAATATCTAATTCATTGATTTATAACGATAAATCAACATTGGCCACATTCTTGCTAATCAACCCTTCATAAATAAGGGCCTTCGCGCCCGACTATTCCACCGCGTCCACCAGACGAGTCTGGCCCCCTGAGGAGTTTCCATGAGCGAGTTGCATTTTACTGAAGATCACGAATGGCTGCGCACCGAAGCTGACGGCAGCGTTACTGTCGGCATCACCGCTTTCGCGCAGAACGCCCTGGGCGACGTGGTGTTCGTGCAACTGCCTGAGCTGCAGGCTTACGAAAAAGGCGCTGAAGCCGCCACCGTGGAATCGGTGAAAGCCGCCAGCGGCGTGTACATGCCCCTCGACGGCGACGTACTGGAAGTCAACCCGGCGCTGGAAGACGCCCCGGAACTGGTCAACGAAGATCCGCTGGGCGAAGGCTGGTTCTTCCGCTTCCAGCCTGCCGACGCATCGGCCGTGGCCAAATTGCTCGATCAGGACGCGTACGACCGTCTGATCAAAGCCCAAGCCGAAGCCTGAGGAACACCGACATGACTCAAGTAAACCTTGGCACCGCCAACGAATTCATCTCCCGTCACATCGGCCCGCGCGCCGGTGACGAGCAAACCATGCTCAACAGCCTCGGCTTCGACTCGCTTGAAGCCCTGAGCGCCAGCGTCATTCCGGAAAGCATCAAGGGCACCAGCGTGCTCGGCATGGACGACGGCCTCAGCGAAGCCGATGCCCTGGCGATGATCAAATCGATCGCCGGCAAGAATCAGTTGTTCAAGACCTACATCGGCCAGGGCTACTACAACTGCCACACGCCGTCGCCGATCCTGCGCAACCTCCTGGAAAACCCGGCCTGGTACACCGCGTACACGCCGTACCAGCCAGAAATTTCCCAAGGTCGTCTCGAAGCGCTGCTGAACTTCCAGACGATGATCAGCGACCTCACCGGTCTGCCGATTGCCAACGCCTCGCTGCTCGACGAAGCCACCGCCGCTGCCGAAGCCATGACCTTCTGCAAACGCCTGAGCAAGAACAAGGGCAGCCACCAGTTCTTCGCCTCGATCCACAGCCACCCGCAAACCCTTGACGTGCTGCGCACTCGTGCCGAGCCGCTGGGCATCGAAGTGGTTGTTGGCGATGAGCGTGAACTGACTGACGTGACGCCGTTCTTCGGCGCGCTGCTGCAATACCCGGCCAGCAACGGTGATGTGTTCGACTATCGCGAACTGACCGAACGCTTCCACGCCGCCAACGCCTTGGTCGCAGTCGCCGCTGACCTGCTGGCCCTGACCTTGCTGACCGCCCCGGGCGAGTTCGGCGCGGACGTCGCCATCGGTTCCGCGCAACGCTTCGGCGTGCCGCTGGGCTTTGGTGGCCCGCACGCCGCTTACTTCTCCACCAAAGATGCGTTCAAGCGCGACATGCCGGGCCGTCTGGTCGGTGTCTCGGTTGACCGTTTCGGCAAGCCGGCGCTGCGCCTGGCGATGCAGACCCGCGAGCAACACATCCGCCGCGAGAAGGCCACGTCGAACATCTGCACCGCACAAGTGCTGCTGGCCAACATCGCCAGCATGTACGCCGTCTACCACGGCCCGAAAGGCCTGGCGCAGATCGCCAATCGCGTGCATCACCTGACCGCGATTCTGGCCAAAGGCCTGACCGCGCTGGGCGCTAACGTCGAACAAGCCAGTTTCTTCGACACCCTGACCGTCGCCACCGGCGCAAACACCGCCGCGCTGCACGACAAGGCCCACGCTCAGCAGATCAACCTGCGCGTGATCGACGCTCAGCGTCTTGGCCTGTCGGTCGACGAAACCACCACCCAAGCTGACATCGAAACCCTGTGGGGCCTGTTCGCCGACGGCAAGACTCTGCCGGATTTCGCTGCTCTCGCCGTCTCGGTGCAGAGCACCATCCCAGCATCGCTGGTACGTCAGTCGCCGATCCTCAGCCACCCGGTGTTCAACCGTTATCACTCGGAAACCGAGCTGATGCGCTACCTGCGCAAACTGGCGGACAAGGATCTGGCCCTGGATCGCACCATGATCCCGCTGGGTTCGTGCACCATGAAACTCAACGCTGCCAGCGAAATGATCCCGGTGACCTGGGCTGAGTTCGGCGCGCTGCACCCGTTCGCTCCAGCCGCGCAAAGCGCCGGTTACCAGCAACTGACCTTTGAGCTGGAAGCGATGCTCTGTGCCGCGACCGGTTACGACGCGATCTCGCTGCAACCAAACGCCGGTTCGCAAGGTGAATACGCTGGCCTGCTGGCGATTCGTGCATATCACCAGAGCCGTGGCGATGAGCGCCGCGACATCTGCCTGATTCCGTCGTCCGCCCACGGCACCAACCCGGCCACCGCCAACATGGCTGGCATGCGCGTCGTCGTGACTGCCTGCGATGCCCGTGGCAACGTCGACATCGAAGACCTCCGCGCCAAAGCCATCGAGCACCGCGACCACCTCGCCGCGCTGATGATCACTTACCCGTCGACCCACGGCGTGTTCGAAGAAGGCATCCGCGAAATCTGCGGGATCATTCATGACAACGGCGGCCAGGTGTACATCGACGGCGCCAACATGAACGCGATGGTTGGCCTCTGTGCTCCGGGCAAGTTCGGCGGCGACGTCTCGCACCTGAACCTGCACAAAACCTTCTGCATTCCGCACGGCGGTGGCGGCCCGGGCGTTGGCCCGATTGGCGTGAAATCGCACCTGACCCCGTTCCTGCCGGGCCACGGCCAGATGGAACGCAAGGAAGGCGCGGTCTGTGCAGCACCGTTCGGCAGCGCAAGTATTCTGCCGATCACCTGGATGTACATTCGCATGATGGGCGGCGCAGGCCTGAAACGCGCTTCGCAGTTGGCGATCCTCAATGCCAACTACATTTCCCGTCGCCTCGAAGAGCACTACCCAGTGCTGTACACCGGCAGCAACGGTCTGGTGGCGCACGAATGCATTCTGGATCTGCGTCCATTGAAAGACAGCAGCGGCATCAGCGTCGATGACGTCGCCAAGCGCCTGATCGACTTCGGCTTCCACGCGCCGACCATGTCGTTCCCGGTCGCGGGCACGCTGATGATCGAGCCGACCGAAAGCGAATCCAAAGAAGAACTGGATCGCTTCTGCGACGCCATGATCCGCATCCGCGAAGAAATCCGCGCGGTGGAAAACGGCACGCTGGACAAGGACGACAACCCGCTGAAAAACGCTCCGCACACAGCGGCAGAGCTGGTTGGCGAGTGGACTCACCCGTACAGCCGCGAGCAGGCCGTGTACCCGGTCGCGTCGCTGATCGAAGGCAAATACTGGCCACCGGTCGGTCGTGTCGACAACGTTTTCGGCGATCGCAACCTGGTCTGCGCCTGCCCGTCGATCGAAAGCTACGCTTAATGGAATGAGGGGCAGGAATACCTGCCTCTTTTTCCAGAACACCACAAATCCCTGTGGGAGCGAGCTTGCTCGCGAATGCGGTAGGTCAGCAAACATTGGTGGTGACTGACACTCCGTCTTCGCGAGCAAGCTCGCTCCCACAGGGAATTGCTACAAGCCTGATGTTTCGCCAATTCCTATAACAAGAAACCGGAGAACCCCTCATGTCGTTAAGCGTGTTCGACCTGTTCAAGATTGGCATCGGCCCCTCCAGTTCCCACACCGTCGGCCCGATGCGCGCAGCCGCGCGTTTCGTCGAAGGTTTGCGCCGTGAAAACCTGCTGACCACCACCGCCAGCGTTCGCGTTGAGCTGTACGGTTCCCTCGGCGCCACCGGTAAAGGTCACGGCAGCGACAAAGCCGTGCTGCTCGGCCTCGAAGGCGAACACCCGGACACCGTTGATACCGAAACCGTCGCCGCACGCCTGCAAGAAATTCGCGGCAACGGACGACTGAACCTGCTCGGCGAACACAGCATTGCGTTCAACGAGAAAGAACACTTGGCGATGATCCGCAAGCCGTTGGCCTATCACCCCAACGGCATGATCTTCCGCGCCTTCGATGCGGCGGGGATTCAGATCCGCAGCCGCGAGTACTACTCGGTTGGCGGTGGTTTCGTGGTCGACGAGGACGCGGCCGGTGCCGACCGCATCGTCGAAGACGCCACGCCGCTGACCTTCCCGTTCAAAAGCGCCAAGGACCTGCTCGGTCATTGCGCCACCTATGGTCTGTCGATCAGCCAGGTGATGCTGACCAACGAAAGTGCCTGGCGCCCGGAGGCAGAAACCCGCGCCGGCCTGTTGAAAATCTGGCAGGTGATGCAGGACTGCGTCGCTGCGGGCTGCCGTAACGAAGGTATTTTGCCCGGCGGCTTGAAGGTCAAACGCCGTGCGGCAGCGTTGCATCGGCAACTGTGCAAGAACCCGGAATCGGCGTTGCGCGATCCGTTGTCGGTGCTCGACTGGGTCAACCTCTACGCCTTGGCGGTCAACGAAGAAAACGCCAACGGTGGCCGCGTAGTCACCGCCCCCACCAACGGCGCGGCGGGGATCATTCCGGCGGTGCTGCATTACTACATGCGTTTTATCCCCGGCGCGAATGACGACGGCGTCGTACGGTTTCTTCTGACCGCTGCGGCCATCGGCATTCTCTACAAAGAAAATGCCTCGATCTCGGGCGCCGAAGTCGGTTGTCAGGGTGAAGTCGGCGTCGCCTGTTCGATGGCGGCCGGTGCGTTGTGCGAAGTGCTCGGTGGCAGCGTGCAGCAAGTCGAGAACGCTGCGGAAATCGGTATGGAGCACAACCTCGGCCTGACCTGCGACCCGATTGGCGGACTGGTGCAAGTGCCGTGCATCGAGCGCAATGCCATGGGTTCGGTGAAAGCCATCAACGCAGTGCGCATGGCCATGCGAGGCGACGGCCAGCATTTCGTCTCCCTCGACAAAGTCATCCGCACCATGCGCCAGACCGGTGCCGACATGAAAAGCAAATACAAAGAGACCGCCCGCGGCGGTCTGGCGGTCAACATTATCGAATGCTGACCATGAAACCAGCCAAACGAAATTGACCACCTCTCCCCCAGGGAGAGAAACGTAATTAGCCCCCTCTCCCCTCCGGGAGATAAACGTATCTAACTCCCTCTCCCTCTGGGAGAGGGCTGGGGTGAGGGGCTTTTGATCTTGATCTTGCCTCTTACCGCCAAACTCTAATTTTCAAGGAGCCACGCATGTCCACCGAACAACTGTCGAAAACCCCGCTGCACGCTCTGCACATCGAACTCGGCGCTCGCATGGTGCCGTTCGCCGGCTACGACATGCCGGTGCAATACCCACTCGGTGTGATGAAAGAACACCAGCACACCCGTGAGCAGGCCGGACTGTTCGATGTCTCGCACATGGGCCAGATCCGCCTGACTGGTGCCAACGCCGCCAAAGCCCTGGAAAGCCTGGTGCCGGTAGACATCATCGACCTGCCGGTGGGCATGCAGCGTTACGCGATGTTCACCAACGACAACGGCGGCATTCTCGACGACCTGATGGTGGCCAACCTCGGTAATGACGAATTGTTCCTGGTGGTCAACGCCGCGTGCAAGGATCAGGACCTGGCCCACCTGCAAAAACACATCGGCGATCAGTGCACCATTACGGCGCTGTTCGAAGAACGCGCTCTGCTGGCATTGCAAGGTCCGGCGGCGGTGACCGTGCTGGCGCGGCTGGCACCATCCGTTGAAAAAATGACTTTTATGCAGTTCGCCCGTGTCAATCTGCTCGGCGTCGACTGCTTTGTCAGCCGTTCGGGTTACACCGGTGAAGACGGTTTCGAAATCTCCGTACCAGCTGCAGATGCGGAAAAACTTGCCCGCGCCCTGCTCGCCGAACCGGAAGTCCAGGCCATTGGCCTCGGCGCTCGCGACTCGCTGCGTCTGGAAGCCGGTCTGTGCCTCTACGGCCACGACATGAACACCGAGACCACGCCGATCGAAGCCAGCCTGTTATGGGCGATCTCCAAGCCACGTCGCGCTGATGGCGCGCGGGCCGGCGGTTTCCCGGGCGCGGAGAATGTTTTCGCTCAACAACAGAATGGCGTGGCACGCAAACGCGTCGGCCTGCTACCGCAGGAGCGCACCCCCGTGCGTGAAGGCGCAGAAATCGTCAACGAAGCCGGCGAAATCATCGGCAGCGTGTGCAGCGGTGGTTTCGGTCCGACCTTGGGCGGGCCGTTGGCGATGGGTTACCTCGACAGCGCATATGTCACCCTCGACACGCCGGTTTGGGCCATCGTTCGTGGGAAAAAGGTGCAAATGCTTGTAAGCAAAATGCCATTTGTTCCACAACGCTACTATCGCGGTTGATTGACTGTTTCTATAAGTAACGCGATTGCGTTATGCGTGCACTAATGTGTAACGCAATCGCCACAAAAAAGTGCATTTTCTATCAACTGATTCGAATATGAACTTTGCTTATAACGATCGAAAACAATTGAACAGGCTAATCGTCTAAGCCCGCACTAGCGAGAGGATTAACTTGCTCAAGCTCAGTAAAACCGGGGGCTTCGCAGGGCTTGTTTTTTCTCCCGTAGTTGGCGTAGAGTTTCTCCACTGTGTTTGCATGGGTCAGCTTGGAATCGTGACCTGGGCAGTAGCCTACAAGTTAGCTACATCCCGTTCGACGTCTTCTTACTCTCCTGCAACCAGCCCCAGTACTCTTTCATGAGAAAGAGACTGTCATTAATTTTTGCGTCAAAGGAAATAAGAAATGTCCACACGTCAGAGCGGTACCGTCAAGTGGTTTAACGACGAGAAAGGTTTTGGTTTTATCACTCCAGAAAGCGGTCCGGATCTGTTCGTGCATTTCCGCGCCATTCAGGGCAACGGCTTCAAAAGCCTGAAAGAAGGCCAGAAAGTGACCTTCGTTGCTGTGCAGGGCCAGAAAGGCATGCAGGCTGACGAAGTACAAGCAGAAGCCTGATTTTCTGTTACGAAAAAGCCCCTGATGTTGATATCAGGGGCTTTTTTGTGCGCGCGAATCCGTAAAATGGCGCTTCATTTTGCGTCCAGAGGCTGCCATGTCGAAAAACCTGCTCACCCCACAGGGCGATTTTCCCGCCGTTGGTCTAGGCCGGCGTCTGGCGGCGATGTTCTATGATTTTCTGCTATGCACCGCCCTGCTGATCGTCACGGGTGGCATCTACAAGATGATTCAGGCAGCGATCATTGGTGAAGAGCGCCTGCGAGTGATGACCGATGCCGGCAAGCTCGACGGTGATCCGCTCTACTCGACCGTGCTGGTGTTGGTGCTGTTCGCATTCTTTGCCAAGTTCTGGACCCACGGCGGGCAGACGCTGGGCATGCAGGTGTGGGGCATTCGCGTGCAGAACGCCAATGGCACGGCGATCAGCCTGTGGCAGGCGTTGTTGCGGTTTATGGTGTCGATTGCGTCGTGGCTGTGCGTGGGGTTGGGATTCCTCTGGTCGCTGTACGACAAGCAGAAGCGCACGTGGCATGACATCTATTCCGACACCCGCGTGGTGCGGATCCCGAAAAAGACCAAATAACTTCCAGACGCAAAAAACCACTGTGGGAGCGAGCTTGCTCGCGAAGACGTCGTATCAGTCGATTCTATTGGTGACTGATACACCGCTTTCGCGAGCAAGCTCGCTCCCACAGGTTTTGTGTAATGCCTTTAGAGCTTAGGCGTTACCGGCCAGCTTCATCCGCGCCGCCTGAGTGAAATCGAGCATGCGCTTCAACGGCCGGATCGCCTGTGGAATCAACGCCGGATCAACAAAGATCTCGTTGGTCCCTTCCTTCAAGCTCTTGAGCGTGCGCTCAAGGGTGTTCATGGCCATCCACGGGCAATGTGCGCAACTGCGGCACGCCGCGCCGTTACCGGCGGTTGGCGCCTCGATGAAGACCTTGTCCGGACACAGCTGCTGCATCTTGTAGAAGATGCCACGGTCGGTCGCAACGATCAGGGTCTTGTTCGGCAGCGATTGCGCGGCAGCGATCAACTGGCTGGTGGAACCCACGGCGTCCGCCAGTTCGATCACCGACGTGGGCGACTCCGGGTGCACCAGAATCGCAGCGTCCGGGTACAGCGCCTTCATGTCTTCAAGCTGCTTGGACTTGAACTCTTCGTGAACGATGCAGGCACCGTCCCACAGCAGCATGTCCGCGCCGGTCTTGCGCTGGATGTAAGTGCCCAGATGCTTGTCCGGCCCCCAGATGATGGTCTCGCCGTTGTCCATCAGGCTTTCGACGATCTCCAGTGCGCAACTCGAAGTCACCACCCAGTCAGCCCGGGCTTTGACCGCCGCAGAGGTATTGGCATAGACCACCACCGTGCGCTCCGGGTGCTGATCGCAGAACGCCGAGAACTCGTCGACCGGGCAACCCAGGTCCAGCGAGCAGGTCGCTTCCAGGGTCGGCATCAGCACGCGTTTTTCCGGGTTGAGAATCTTCGCGGTCTCGCCCATGAACTTCACGCCGGCGACCACCACGGTTTTGGCCGGGTGAGCATTGCCGAAGCGAGCCATTTCCAGGGAATCGGAGACGCAACCGCCGGTTTCTTCAGCCAAGGCCTGAATTACCGGATCGCAATAAAAGTGGGCCACCAGCACCGCGTCCTGAGCCTTGAGCTCGGCGGCGATGGCGGAACGGTAATAAGCCTCTTCCTCAGCAGTCAGCGGTTTGGGCTGTTTGGCATCGAGGTGGGCTTGAACCAGAAGGCGTTCGGAAATCTGCGTCATGTTCGCAAGACCTGCAGGCGCGTTCGCGCGAAAGTCGAGTATACACCCGGCTCCGGACCGCTTGAGGGTACCGCCGGGAGAGTGAGTATTATCAGGCACGGACAGCATTGAAGCTGCGCAAGGCTACAGAATATCCCGTTGATACAAAAGATGATTCTGATCTGCGTCAGCGCTGCGGGCGGTGAAATAACGCATAGCGAAATTGCAGGCAAAAAAAAACCCGGAAATCCTCACTTTCGTGGGCCTTCCGGATTTTCTAAACCGCCAAATATGGTGGGTCGTGTGGGATTCGAACCTACGACCAATTGGTTAAAAGCCAACTGCTCTACCAACTGAGCTAACGACCCGCTGTGTGGTGGCGCGTATAATACTGATTTTTAAGGACTATTCAACACCTTTTTGAAAATAATCAAAAATAAGCTGTTGGATCGTCCACACCAGCGGCCGCAAAGCCTTCTGCGCGCAGGCGGCAGCTGTCGCATTTACCGCACGCGCGGCCGTCATCGTCGGCCTGATAGCAGGAAACGGTGAGGCCATAATCAACGCCGAGCTTCACGCCCGCCTGAACGATTTGCGCCTTGCTCAGGTTCTGCAGTGGCGCCTGAATGCGGAAGCCATTGCCTTCAACGCCGGCCTTGGTCGCCAGATTGGCCATGCGCTCGAACGACTCGATGAACTCCGGACGGCAATCCGGGTAACCGGAATAGTCCACGGCGTTGACACCAATAAATATGTCACGCGCACCCAGCACTTCTGCCCAGCCCAACGCCAGCGAAAGGAACACCGTGTTACGCGCCGGCACGTAAGTCACCGGAATGCCTTCGCCCAGCTCCTCCGGAATATCGATGCTGCTGTCGGTCAGTGCCGAGCCGCCCATACCATTCAGGTTGAGGCCGATTACTTTGTGCTCAACCACACCCAAGTCGCGGGCGACGCGGGCAGCGGCGTGCAATTCAGCGTGCGAGCGCTGACCGTAATCGAAACTCATGGTGTAGCAGCTGTAGCCTTCGGCGCGAGCCATGGCCACGACGGTGGCGGAATCGAGGCCGCCGGACAACAGGATAACGGCACGCTTTTCAGTGGTGTTCAGTGGTTCTGTCATATCAGCGCCCCGGCTCGTCATTCCAAAGGTATTTATGCAGCTGCAATTGCAAACGCACGGGCAGGTTGTCCGCCACCACCCAGTCCGCCAGATCCCGAGCATTCAGGTCGTGGTGACTTGGGGAGAACAGCACTTCACCGGCACGCCGTTCAAGACCGTACTGGATCAGCTTGGACACGGCCCAGTCGTAGTCTTCCCGCGAACAGATGACAAACTTCACCTGATCGTTGGGGCTCAGCAGTTCGATGTTCTCGTAACGGTTGCGATGGGCTTCTTTCGAGTCCGGCGTTTTCAGATCGACAACCCGACTGACGCGCGGATCGACGGCCGAAATGTCGAGTGCGCCACTGGTTTCCAGCGAAACCTCGTAACCGGCGTCACACAACTGCTTGAGCAAAGGAATGGCGTTCGGCTGCGCCAGCGGCTCACCGCCGGTGACACAGACGTAGCGCGGACGAAATCCGGCCACTTGCTCGAGGATGTCGTCGAGGGTGCGGATGGTGCCGCCACTGAACGCATAGGCGCTGTCGCAGTATTGGCAACGCAAAGGACAACCGGTCAGGCGCACAAAAACCGTGGGCAGCCCGGCGGTCCGCGTTTCCCCCTGCAACGAGTAGAAAACTTCGGTGATTCTCAATGTGTCTTGCATAGTCGCCACGGGCGTAACAGCTAAACAGGCTGTCCGCCTCCGTCAGGCACTTCAGGCAATCCCGCCAACGCGTAGACCGCAAGAAGCGTGTTTCAGAAAAAGGGCGTGAATTCTAACGAAAAAACCCGCGACAAGCGCGGGTTTCTTCTAAACGGGTAACACGACCTTACATGCGTTGCAGATCACGTTGAGCCAACTGAGCGGCGGAGGTACCCGGATATTGGGCCACCACCTGCTGCAGAATGCCTTTGACCTTGTCGGTATGACCAAGGCGGCGCTCTACGTCAGCCAGCTTGTACAGCGAGTCCGGCACTTTAGCGTGCTTTGGATACAGCTGCGAAACCTTGGCGAAAGCCTGACCTGCACCTTGCAGATCGCCTTTGGCCAGATTGACTTCGCCCAACCAGTACTGGGCGTTGCCCGCGTATTGGCTGTTCGGGTATTTGCGCAGGAAAGCGGCAAAAGCCTGGCTGGCCTTGTCGAAATCCTTGGCTTTGATCAGGTCGAAAGCGGCATCGTAATACAGCTTTTCCTTGGCCGGATCACCCGGTTCGCTGCTTGCAGCAGGCGCCTGGGCAGCAGCCCCGGCGCCAGCGGCAGCACCGGCAGCAGCACTTGCGTCGCCACCGGCAGAAGAATTCTCAGGAGTCGCGGCAGGTGCAACGCCGGATCCTATGCGCCGATCAAGATCCTGGTATCGTTCCAGGGATTCCTGCTTCATGCGCGCAACCTGATTCTGCAGTTCTTCGATCACGCCTTGCTGGCGAGAAATCTGATCCTGCATCTGTTGCAATTGGTTGAACAGCATGCCTTGTGCCGAGGCAGGGGCCGAAGCCGCTCCCCCGGCATAGGCGCCGTTCGTACCGTAACCTGCAGGCGGATAACTGCTCCCGCTATTGTTATAACCGGAGTTGTCATCGACCACAGGAACCGCAGCCCACGCCGCAAGCGGCGCGAGACTGAGAGCCAGAACAGTTACAGCACGACGGCACGTTCGCATATCGAATTACTTACGCAGTTCGACGCGACGGTTTTGAGCCCAGGACTGCTCGTCGTTGCCGGTAGCAACTGGACGCTCTTCGCCGTAGGAAACCAGTTCCAGCTGAGCTGGGGAAACACCTTGCAGTACCAGGTAGCGCTGAACGGCTTTCGCACGACGCTCGCCCAGTGCCATGTTGTACTCACGAGTACCACGTTCGTCGGTGTTGCCTTCCAGAACAACGCGAGCGCCGTTTGCTTTCAGGTCTTTGGCGTGAACGTCCAGAGCGCGCATGGCTTCTGGCTTCAGGTCCGAGCTGTCGTATTCGAAGTAGAAGGTGGTGATTGCGCGCAGAGCAGCTTCTTCGCTCAGGGAACCGTCAACGGCACCAGTGTTTGCGCCGTAACCAGCGTTTGGATCAACAGCGCCTTCACCGGCGTTGTCGCCGCCTTTGGACGAGCAACCTACAGCTACAGCCATGGCCAGAGCCAGCGCAGCAAATTTACCAAACTTCAGCATTTCCATCGTGAAACTCCTAATGAACCCCAGTGTGTTAAGTAAAACGTGTAGCGCCCGCTCACTTCAGGTAAGGGGACCAGGACGGTTCTCTGACTTCGCCTTGAGCGGTAGGAAGCGGGAGCCTAACGCGTCCATTAATGGACACGAGCATCAAGACTCCCCGGCCCTGTTGGCGGGTGGCGTAGATTACCATGGTGCCGTTGGGCGCAACAGTAGGTGACTCGTCCAGAGTGCTATCAGTGAGGATCTTTACACTCCCTCGCTGCAGATCCTGAGCTGCCACCTTGAAATTGGTGAAGCCATCCTGACGATGGATCATCACCAAAGTCTTTTCATCAGCCGAAAGTTTCGGGTTGGCGTTGTAATTACCTACAAACGTCACACGCTCGGCACCACCGCCACTGGCGCTGGTTTTGTAGATCTGAGGCTTGCCGCCGCGGTCCGAGGTGAAGTAGATGGTCGAACCATCCTTGCCCCAGTACGGTTCGGTGTTTATGCCAGGACCTGCGGTCACACGGGTGATCTGACGCGAAGCCAGATTCATCACGTAGATGTCCGGGTTACCGTCCTTGGACAGTACGAACGCCAGGCGATCACCGTTCGGCGACCAGGCTGGCGCGCCGTTCAGACCTTCGAAGTTGGTGATCTGCTCGCGGCGGCCGGTGTCGATGTTCTGCATGAAGATGCGTGGGCGCTTCTGCTCGAACGACACGTAGGCGATGCGCTTGCCATCCGGTGCAAAACGCGGCGACAGGATTGGCTCACGCGATTGCAGCAAGGTCACGGCGCGAGCACCGTCGTAGTCCGAACGCTGCAGGGTGTAACGGGTGTTCTTCTCGGAGAAGCGCTCAGCCGTCACGTACAGCAGACGCGTCGAGAACGCACCTTCAATACCGGTCAGTTTCTGGAACGACTGGTCGGAGATGAAGTGCGCCATGTCACGCAGTTGCTCGGTGGTACCGGAAACACTGCCGTCAGCCACTTTCTGTTCGGTGGCCACGTTGAACAGTGCCCACTGCACCTGCAGACGACCGCCGGCTGGCGCAATGCTGCCGACCATCATGTATTGAGCACCCACCGCCTTCCAGTCACGGAAGATGATTTCGCTCGGCTGGCTTGGCTGGCTGATCATGTTTTGCTTTGGAATCGGCGAGTAGTAGCCCGAGTTGCGCAAATCGTTACCAATGATTTCTGCCATGTCGTCCGGCAGCACGGCACCGCCCTGCATGCCGAATGGTACAACGGCGATCGGAGTAGCCCGATCGCTGCCGCTGGTAACCAGAATGTTCTTTTCATCCGCCATCGCGATCCCTGCCATGCAGCAGATCACGACCAGCATTCCTCGAAGAAGGTTTCTCACAAGGCTAGATCCTCAGGTGTGAATGTCATCTTGAATGAACGATACGGAGCGAAATCGCTCGGCTTCATTCCCTGCATTTCTGTCAAACGTCCAATATTCTTCACTGCCGCGACTGCCGACGCATCGAACGGACCATCGCCACTGGACTTGGCCACGCTGACCGAAGTCACCGTACCGTCCGGCAACATGCCGATCTGCAGTACAACTGTCATGCCTTTGCGTGCCGAAGGTGGACGGGCCCAACCTTCTGCCGCTCGCGCACGAATCAGGTCATCGAAACTGCCCGCGACTTCGTCACCCTGCTCATCGGCCAAGGCCTGCTGGCGCTGCGGCGTATCGGAAAGCAAATCGGCCAAGGCCTGAGCCTTTTTGTCTTCAGTCGATTTACGTGCCGCATCCTGCGCTTTCTTCTTCGCAGCATCGGCAGCAGCTTTCTTCTTCGCTTCGTCGGCGATTTTCTTCTTCGCCTCTTCAGCTTCAGCTTTCTTCTTGGCGTCTTCGGCGGCTTTCTTCTTCGCGTCTTCGACGATCTTCTTCTTGGCTTCTTCAGCAGCGGCTTTCTTGGCCTCTTCTTCAGCAGCCTTTTTCGCTTCTTCTTCAGATTTCTTCTTGGCTATATCAGCCAATTTTTTCTCTTCAGCCTTCTTGGCTTCGGCGGTCTTCTTGGCTTCGTCGGCTTTTTTGGCTTCGTCAGCCTTTTTCGCCTCGTCTGCTTTCTTCGACTCGTCGGCCTTCTTGGCTTCCTCGGCTTTTTGAGCCGCTTCTTCTTTCTTTTGTTCCGCAGCGGCCTTGATCTCTTCCTGCTCGACCTTCTTCTGCTCCATCTGCTCGACTTCGGTCTGGCGCGCGGCGGATTTCTTCGCCTCACCCGCAATCTTCTGATTGGTCTGGGTGGTTGCCTGACTTTTCGATTTCAGCTGGTAGAGGGTCGCCTGGACAATCGGTTTGGCCGGCGGCAGCTCTGGTGTAAAGGCAAAACTGACGAACAGCATGCCGAACACCAGCACGTGCAGGACAATTGCCAGAACACTAGGCCAGAAGTAGCTTTCCGAGGCGGACGGCTCTCGCTGTTGCTGCATCAGGGGGCCTCGGTAATCAAACCAACATTACCGACCCCGGCTTTCTGCAACCCGCCCATGGCGCCCATGACGGAACCGTAGTCGACGGTCTTGTCACCGCGGATGAAGACCTGGGTACGCTTGCCGCCTTCAGTGCCGGCACGAATGATCTTGGTCACCGCGTCGGTCATTTGAGGCAGAGTCATGGCCCTGTCCTGTTGCTTCTCGGTATCGACTTCGCTGCCAAGGTTCCAGTAGTAGGTCTTGTCAGCCTTGATCGAAATGGTCAGGACCTGAGTGTTGTTGTCCTGCGGCAAGGCTTCGCTGGAAACCTTGGGCAGATCAACTTTCACGCCCTGATTGAGCATCGGCGCGGTCACCATGAAGATAACCAGCAGCACCAACATCACGTCGATGTAAGGCACCACGTTCATCTCGGCAACCGGCTTGCGCTTTTTGCGAGCTCGAGCGATTAAAGCCATTGGAAATTACCTGCTTATTCTTCGCTGGTGTGCACTTTGCGGTGCAGGATCGCCTGGAATTCATCGGCGAAGGTGTAGTAACGGCCCAGCAAGGTTTCGCTGCGAGCGGCGAAACGGTTGTAAGCGATAACCGCAGGGATCGCGGCGAACAGACCGATCGCGGTGGCGATCAGGGCTTCGGCGATACCCGGGGCCACAGTGGCCAGGGTTGCTTGCTGGGCGCTGGCCAGCCCGCGGAAGGAGTTCATGATGCCCCACACCGTACCGAACAGACCGATGTACGGGCTGACCGAACCGACGGTGGCGAGGAATGGCAGGCTCTGCTCGAGTTTCTCTTCTTCGCGGGAAATGGCGACGCGCATGGCACGGGCCACACCTTCCATGACCGCTTCAGGGTCGACACCTGGCTGCTGACGCAGACGGGAGAACTCCTTGAAGCCGGCACGGAAGATCTGCTCCACGCCAGAATCCGGATCCGGGTTGCTGCCCGCCTGACGGTACAGCTTGGACAGGTCGATACCCGACCAGAAGCGCTCTTCGAAGCTCTCCAGGGCACGTCGACCGGCACGCAGCAGATTGCTGCGCTGAAAGATCATGATCCATGAGGTCACCGATGCGGCCACCAGGGTCAACATTACCAACTGCACCACGATGCTGGCATTGCTGACCAGGCTCCACATGGAGGAATGGTCGACGACGTTAGCTTCCACGCTTTATCTCCTGCTTTGAGTGTGTACCCGGGCCGACCGCGTCGGCGAAGGCCGCACGCAAGTCTTCGGGAAGGGCCCGGGGTTTCAAACTGTTAGTGCGCACACAGGCCACCAGAAACTGCCCTTCACAGAGCAGCACATTATCCGTTGCCCGCCTGACCTGCTGTTTGAAGCGCAGGCTGGCACGGTTCAATTCGATTACTTCAGCGCTTACCAGCAGTTCGTCGTCCAGTCGCGCCGGCGCGTGGTAACGCGCTTCGCTGGAGTGCACGACAAACAACAGGTCCTCCCCTGCCAGCTGCGATTGGGCAAAGCCCAGCTCGCGAAGCCGCTCGGTTCGAGCCCGTTCCATAAACTTGAGGTAATTAACGTAATACACGATGCCGCCCGCATCGGTGTCCTCGTAATAAACGCGACAACGATGTGCGAACGACTCAAGCCCGTTTTGCGCGCGCATACTCTAGTGCTTACTCCTCAGGTTGCCAATCCGGCCAGGCAACTGTTTTTCATGGTTTCAGGGCTTTACCGCAAAAGTACCGTCCTATGACCGTACAAACCCTGAATAAATCGACAAAAAATGTGTCTCAATCGTCCACGGCATCGAGAAACTCGTCTGCCACGGGCATTTCACCCATTCGTGACGGGATGTTTAAACCAAAGTGCAGGTACGCATGGCGCGTCACCACCCTGCCCCGTGGAGTGCGCATGATGTAACCCTGCTGGATCAGATACGGCTCCAGCACATCTTCAATCGTGTGGCGTTCCTCGCTGATTGCAGCGGCGAGGCTGTCGATACCGACGGGGCCGCCATCGAACTTCTCGATCATGGTCAATAGCAGGCGGCGATCCTGATGATCGAAACCGTGTTCGTCGACATCCAGCAGGTTCAAAGCCAGGTCCGCCACCGCTTTGGTGATATGGCCCTTGGCGCGCACTTCAGCGAAGTCGCGCACACGGCGCAGTAGACGGTTGGCGATCCGCGGCGTGCCCCGGGCGCGGCGCGCGATTTCGAACGAGCCTTCCGGATCCAGCGGCAGACCGAGGATGGCCGCGGAACGGCTGACAATCGTCGCCAGATCAGCCGTGCTGTAGAACTCCAGACGCTGGACGATACCGAAGCGGTCACGCAACGGGTTAGTCAGCATGCCGGCGCGAGTCGTCGCGCCGACCAGGGTGAATGGCGGCAGATCGAGCTTGATCGAACGCGCTGCCGGCCCTTCGCCAATCATGATGTCGAGCTGGAAATCCTCCATCGCCGGGTACAGCACTTCTTCAACGATCGGCGACAGACGATGGATTTCGTCGATGAACAACACATCGTGCGGCTCAAGATTGGTCAGCAACGCCGCCAGATCACCCGGACGCTCAAGCACCGGCCCGGAAGTGCTCTTGATCGATACGCCCATTTCCTGAGCGATGATGTTGGCCAGTGTGGTTTTACCCAGACCCGGCGGGCCGAAGATCAGCGTGTGGTCGAGGGATTCGCTTCGGCCACGGGCGGCCTGGATGAACAGCTCCATCTGCTCGCGCACGGTCGGCTGGCCGATGTAGTCGGCCAGGCTGACCGGGCGAATGGCGCGGTCCTGGACTTCTTCGCGCTCGCGCGGGCTGTGCGCGGCGGTGATCAGACGATCAGCTTCAATCACTTAAATCATTCCCTTCAGGGCGCGGCGGATCAGGTCTTCACTGCTCAAATTCTTGTCCTTGATGGCGGTAATCGCCTTGCTCGCTTCCTGCGGCTTGTAGCCCAGAGAAATCAGCGCGCTGACCGCATCGTTCTCGGCGGTGTTGACCGGCGCCGGGCCATCCGGCTGGTTCGGTACCAGCGCGAACATGGCCGGCGTAGTTTCCCAGGCCTTGAAGCGATCCTTGAGTTCGACCAGCAGACGCTCAGCGGTTTTCTTGCCGACACCCGGCACCTTGGTCAACGCCGAGGTGTCCTGAGACTGCACGCAGCGGATCAACTCGTCGACTTCCAGACTCGACATCAAGGCCAGGGCCAATTTTGGCCCGACACCATTGAGACGGATCAACTCGCGAAAAAAGTCTCGCTCACGCTTGCCGGCAAAACCATAGAGTAATTGCGCGTCTTCGCGTACGACCAAATGCGTGTGCAAGGTCAGCGGTTCACCGACCGACGGCAGGCGGTAAAGGGTGGTCATGGGCACTTCCAGCTCATACCCGAGGCCGTTTACATCCAGAATCAGGTGCGGCGGCTGTTTTTCAGCCAGGGTGCCGCGCAAGCGTCCAATCACGTTTCAGATCCTTGAGCGTTGGCCAGCCGTGGGCTGGCGACTGTCGAAAGGCGGATTTCGGGCCGACGACCCAGGCGCAAAAACCGGCTTTCAGGAAAATTGATGCTGATGCTATCAGAGACGCAGGCGCCCGCCACGACTGCGTGCCGTTCCCAGACCGTGCGGCAGCAGACTGGAACGTGTGTGCGCGTGGCAAATGGCAATGGCCAGAGCGTCAGAGGCATCGATTTGCGGCTTGCTGGTGAGTTTGAGCATGTGCATGACCATCATCTGCACTTGTTCTTTATTGGCGGCGCCAGTGCCGACCACGGCTTGCTTGACCTGCGTGGCCGTATATTCGGCGATCTCCAGGCACTCTTCCGCACCGGCGACGATCGCTGCACCGCGCGCCTGCCCCAGCTTCAGCGCCGAGTCGGCGTTTTTCGCCATAAACACCTTTTCGATGCCCATGGTCACCGGTCCGTAGGTCTGGATGATCTCGCGCACGCCGCGATAGACGATTTGCAGGCGTTCGTGCAGCTCGCCCGCACCAGTGCGGATGCAGCCGGATGCCACATAGATACAGCCGCCACGTCCGGTATCACGAACTATTCCGTAACCGGTGATGCGCGAACCGGGGTCGATACCAAGAATTAAAGTCATAACGCCTGCAGATTCGGTAAAAGCACGATTTTCAAATCAACCCATAACAAATGTGGGAGCGAGCCTGCTCGCGAAAGCGGTTTCATCATCAGCAACGATGTTGCCTGAAAATCCGCCTTCGCGAGCAGGCTCGCTCCCACATTGAATCGTAGCCGCTCTTAACCGAGCTGAGCGGCCACGTCTTCCGGAATATCCGCGTTGGAATAAACGTTCTGCACGTCATCCAGATCCTCAAGCATGTCGATCAGCTTCAGCACCCTCTCCGCACCTTCCAGATCCAGTTCGGCACTGGTGGTTGGCTGCATGACGATTTCCGCATCATCGCCCTTGAAACCCGCAGCTTCGAGCGCATTACGCACGGCATAGAAACTGGTGAACGAGGTGAACACATCGATCGAGCCGTCTTCGTGGCTAACCACGTCATCGGCATCGGCTTCCAGCGCCGCTTCGGTCAGTGCGTCCTCATCAACGCCCGGCGCGAAGCTGATCTGGCCTTTGCGCTCGAACAAGTAAGCTACCGAACCGTCGGTGCCGAGGTTACCCCCGCACTTGCTGAACGCATGGCGCACAGCTGCGGCGGTACGGTTGCGGTTGTCGGTCATGCACTCGACCATCACCGCCACGCCGCCCGGGCCGTAACCTTCGTAGGTCAGCTCTTCAACGTTATCCGCTTCGGTGGCACCAGCGCCGCGCGCCACGGCACGGTCGATGATGTCGCGGCTCATGTTCGCGCTCAGCGCCTTGTCCAGGGCCAGACGCAGACGCGGGTTGGAACCCGGATCACCGCCGCCCTGACGGGCCGCAACGGTCAGTTCGCGGATCCACTTGGTGAAGATCTTGCCTCTCTTGGCATCCTGACGTTCTTTGCGGTGCTTGATGTTCGCCCACTTGGAATGACCTGCCATAACTCGCTCCGAATTCTCTTTGAAACGTTGCCCGCCCTGCTCATGCAGCGGCCAGCAAACAAAAAAATCTCGACCTGCTCTCTATAGAAAGAAAAAAGGCGCATCCGAAGATGCGCCTTCAGGCCCGTCTTACTCAGCCTTTGGCGTTTCGCGCAAACGAATGTGCAGCTCGCGCAGTGCCTTGGCATCCACCACACCCGGCGCTTGCGTCATGACGTCGGCAGCACTCTGGGTTTTCGGGAAGGCGATCACTTCACGGATCGACTGGGCGCCGGTCATCAGCATCACCAGACGGTCCAGACCGAAGGCCAGACCACCGTGCGGCGGAGCACCGTACTTCAGCGCGTCGAGCAGGAAGCCGAACTTCTCTTCCTGTTCCGCTTCATTGATACCCAGCAGACGGAACACCGCCTGCTGCATTTCCTTGCGGTGGATACGGATCGAACCGCCACCCAGCTCGGTGCCGTTCAGCACCATGTCGTAGGCGCGGGACAGAGCGCCAGCCGGATTGGCTTCCAGTTCTTCAGGAGAGCACTTCGGCGCGGTGAACGGGTGGTGCAACGCGGAGAAGCTGCCGTCGTCGTTTTCTTCGAACATCGGGAAGTCGACGACCCACATTGGCGCCCACTCGCAGGTCAGCAGCTTGAGGTCGTGACCGAGCTTGATGCGCAGTGCGCCCAAGGCTTCGCTGACGATCTTGGCCTTGTCAGCGCCGAAGAACACGATGTCGCCATCGACTGCGCCAACGCGATCGAGGATCACGTTGAGCTTGTCTTCAGGGATGTTTTTCACGATCGGCGATTGCAGACCGTCAACACCGGCAGCGCGCTCGTTGACCTTGATGTACGCCAGGCCCTTGGCACCGTAGATGCCGACGAACTTGGTGTAATCGTCGATCTGCTTGCGTGGCATGCTCGCCCCGCCTGGAACGCGCAGTGCGGCGATACGGCATTTCGGATCGTTGGCCGGGCCGCTGAACACCTTGAATTCAACTTCTTTCAGTTGATCGGCAACGTCGACCAGTTCCAGCGGGTTACGCAGGTCTGGCTTGTCGGAACCGTAGCGGCGCATGGCTTCTTCGAAAGTCATGTGCGGGAAATCGCCGAATTCCAGACCCAGCACTTCCTTGAACAGGTTGCGGATCATTTCTTCGGTCAGGCCCATGATCTCTTTTTCATCGAGGAAGCTGGTCTCGATGTCGATCTGGGTGAATTCAGGCTGACGGTCAGCACGCAGGTCTTCGTCGCGGAAGCACTTGGCGATCTGGTAATAACGGTCGAAACCGGCAACCATCAGCAGTTGCTTGAACAGCTGTGGCGATTGCGGCAGGGCGAAGAACGAACCGGCGTGGGTACGGCTTGGCACCAGATAGTCACGCGCACCTTCAGGGGTGGCACGGGTCAGGATAGGCGTTTCAACGTCGAGGAAGCCGTTCTCGTCGAGGAAGCGACGGATGCTGGTGGTCATGCGCGAGCGCAGACGCAGCTTCTCGGCCATTTCCGGACGACGCAGGTCGAGGAAACGATAACGCAGACGGGTTTCTTCACCAACGTCGGAGAACTCGTTCAGCGGGAACGGCGGAGTTTCCGACTCGTTCAGCACTTCCAGTTCATAACCCAGCACTTCGATCATGCCCGACGCCATGTTGGCGTTGGTCGCACCGGCCGGACGCAGACGCACCTTACCGGTGATCTTCACGACGTACTCGCTGCGCACGCGATCGGCAGCGGCGAAGCTCTCGGCGCGATCCGGATCGAATACCACTTGGGCCAGACCGTCACGATCACGGATATCGAGGAAAATCACCCCGCCGTGGTCGCGGCGACGGTGAACCCATCCGCAAAGGGTAATTTCCTGGCCTTCCAGGCTTTCGTTCAGTTGGCCGCAATAGTGGCTGCGCATCATGATAATGGTTCGCTTCTCGTCATTCGATATTCGGTGGAGATCCCGTTGCTTTCAAAGCAATGCGGAAACTCACGCGTGTCGTTCAACCTGGGGTTGAACCCTAGTCAGATTTGTCGCCACCGGCCAGATTCTTCTTGGTCCCGGTCTTGAAATCGGTTTCGTACCAACCGCTGCCGCTGAGGCGAAAGCCTGGCATGGACAGCTGTTTCTTGAGCTCTGGCGCCTGGCAGGCAGGGCAGTCGACCAGCGGTGCATCGCTGATCTTTTGAATGGCTTCCAACTGATGACCACAGGAAGCACATTGGTAATCGTACATCGGCATGGGGGTGTCTCGGCGATCAGATTGCCACCGCGCGCAGGGCTTTGCGGCGAAAGAGCGGGATTATATCGATTAAATGCGGCCTGTGCAGCCGTAAGACTGCACAGGCCGAGACCTCGTTTGCAACCGCCGTTTCAGAGCGATTCGGCAGTTGCTGCCTGCTTGACGCCGTTCATGACGCACACCACCCGCACCAGCGCGCTGAAATTTCTCACCCCGCCGTGACGCAGATGCACTTCGCGGTCAACGTGGGACAACAACGAGCTGATCGAACAGCAGTTATCTGCGGCCATATTGCCGAGGATGTTCCAGTAGACCCGCTCCAGCCGCAGACAGGTCGCATAACCGTTCAGACGCACGGATCGTGACGATGGCTGAACCAGTGCCATGTCGAACTCGCTGACGAACGGATCAACTTTCAACTCATGGGGCAAGCCGACAATCCTGTCGCCTCGCCTGTCTCCCTCTGCCATATCGGTGACACTCCTTTGCCATCTCTGCCTGTTTGAAAAGTCACATCCTGTGGCTTTCATAAAAGCGCAGACACAAAGTTATAGCCAGACGACTTATTGACCGACTCCGTAGGATAAGCCAACGACACAGGTAGGATTGCGGACAGCGCACGAGCACCGCTGGCGGGCCCGCGCGCTCGGGGGATTACGCTTCCAGCAGCGAGCGCAGCATCCACGCCGTTTTTTCGTGAACCTGCATGCGCTGGGTCAGCAGGTCTGCGGTCGGTTCATCGCTGACCTTGTCGAGCAGTGGGAAGATGCCACGTGCCGTGCGGGTCACGGCTTCCTGACCATCGACCAACTGTTTGATCATGTCTTCGGCACTCGGCACGCCCACCTCTTCCTTGATAGAAGAAAGGCGCGCGTACGTGGCATAGGCGCCCGGCGCCGGAAAGCCCAATGCGCGAATACGCTCGGCGATCGAGTCCACGGCCAGCGCCAGCTCGTTGTATTGCTCTTCGAACATCAAATGCAGCGTACGAAACATCGGGCCGGTGACGTTCCAGTGGAAGTTGTGGGTTTTCAGATACAGCACGTAGGTGTCCGACAGCAGACGCGACAAGCCTTCGACGATGGATTTGCGATCTTCTTCACTGATACCGATATCGATTGCCATGTTTACCCCCTAACGGCGATTGAATTCATCCAACAGGTGCAGACCCACTCTAGCAAGCCTGCCGACACCCCGCAGCCCGGATCGGGTGCAGGTGCTGCGACAAATCGACCGACGCATGCCGCTGGCCGGGCTGATTTGAGTAGCCGCAGGCTTTGCTGTTAAATAGGCAGTGTGTCGCCATGCCCCAATTTTTCGGGGCGTTGCGCATAGGCTGATGCCGTGAACGTGTCCACCGCCTCTTATTTTGTTCCGAAGCGAACCGTGCGCCTTCAGCTCTTCCTTGTGAGCCGTCATAAACGTGAGCCAATCAAAATGTTGAAAATCGTCCACCTGCTAATGGGCGCAGCGGCACTGCTGCTGTCGTTCATACCCAGCTTGAAATCCGAAGCCGTTCCCTACCTGCAACAACCCGATGCACTTTACCTGGCCTTTTTCGGCCTGCTGAACCTGGTGATTGCTCCAGTGATTCCTTTCTGGAACAAAGGCCCTCGTCAGCATCTGCAAAACCTGGTCAGCGCGCTGCTGGTACTGACCGTCGTCCTGCAAACCTTGACCCTGATCGCCCCGATGCCCGTCATCGCCGGTCAGCCAGCCGTGCTGTTCACTCTGGTGATCGCGCTGGTTGCCGTGGTCCTGCACTTGGCCGTCAGCTTCTATCGTTCTTCACCGGCTGCTGCTCCAACCAGCTATGACATGACCAATCGTGATACCGGTACCGTAAAGTGGTTCAACACCTCCAAAGGCTTCGGCTTTATCTCCCGCGATTCCGGCGATGATATCTTCGTGCACTTTCGCGCGATCCGTGGCGAAGGTCACCGCGTCCTGGTCGAAGGCCAGCGCGTGGAGTTCTCGGTAATGAACCGGGACAAAGGCCTGCAAGCCGAGGACGTGATCGCCGCGCTGCCGCGACGCTGATCCAGGCATAAAAAAACCGCGAGCAGCGTGCTGTTCGCGGTTTTTTTACGCCTGATGAAAAGTGCCTGCCTCAGTAATGTGGCGGTGGCGCCTCATCCTCGAAGGACTCGAACTGGCCGACCATCTCTTCCTGACGCTTGAGCAGCGCCGCCATCTGCAATTGCAGGCGCTCGACCACGCGCTGCTGCGCCACCAGCACGTCGTTCAACGACTGAATGGTGTCATCCTGAAACGCCAGACGACTTTCCAGATCGGTAACACGTTCTTCCAGATTCATGACTCAGTCCTCCACAAAGCTGAAATGCTCGGTCAACACCAGTCGCAACCGTTCGCGAATGGCAGCGACCTGCTCGGTACTGTAAGGCTTGGCCGGGTGTTTGCCCCAGACCGGCGCGGGCCAGGCTGCGTCGTCACGTTTGCGCACAATCACATGCATATGCATCTGACTGACAACGTTACCCAAGGTCGCGACGTTCATTTTGTCGGCATCGAACAGATCCTTAAGCAGCTCAGCCAGCGCGGTGGTTTCCTGCCAAAACTGCTGTTGATCGGCGACATCCAACTGAAACAACTCACTGATATCGTCCCGACGAGGCACCAGAATGAACCAAGGGTAATTGGCATCATTGGACAACAGCAGTCGGCAGAGAGGGAAATCACCGATCGTCAGCGTGTCCTGTTGAAGTCGTGAATCTAAAGCAAACACTGCGCGCACTCCCGGCTGATCATTATTCAGCTTAGCGGCCATCCCGATGGACAGCGCACCAAGCGACAGGACGGCAGCATACCTGCGAATGCGCCAGCCTTCACGACGACGCTGAACCCCGCAGCTCTGCCAACGCCCCGAGATGTGACATTTGCGAGCGCGACGCACCAGCACGGAACCAACATCGACGTTCAGCGCAAAAAAATGACCAGAATCAGCAGAGACGTGCAGCGTCATGCCCCTTCAAGCTGTATGAATTCAGAACAGCTGTAAATTTTTTTGCACCAAAACCGCACAGTGCGTCTACGCTCACTGCGTCGGGCATCCGCCAAATACTCACTGGCGGGGTGAACCGGTAACGTTTTTGGTTGTCACGCGCGTTTCTCGGTGTGGCAACACCATAGGAGGAATGGCGTCAAGCACAGAAAAAATCAGGCTTGAAGCCCAGCTTTCACAAGGTTTTCACAAGCGCAGGCGGGTGTTCAGAAAAATAACCGCAACGAAATTGCGGTTTGTGCACGCTTGTTGCATTCGTACCCATATGGACTATAAGCGCACCACCGGAAGTGGATGCCTTAAGCCCCATAAAAACAGTGGCAGGGTTGCCCGATGGAGATTCAAGTGTTTTGCCAGGGACTCTTTTTTACCGATGCAAAAAGGCCCATAAACAGCGAGAAAGTTGTCAGTCCGGCTGCGTCGGTACTGTGAATTTGCGACATCCACCACGCCATTTGCGACACCGTCGTAAAGAAGCTGAAAGGTTGGAATAGCAAGTATCGCCAACATTGTCGGCGTGATATAAGTTTGCGCCGACACAAAAAGAAAGAGCCGCCCAGATAAAAAAACAGGTGGGACGGCAGTACTCTTCTAAAACCAAAGGAGCAAATCACGATGCGCGTGATGAAGTGGAGCATGATCGCACTGGCAGTTGCTGCAGCCGCCAGTACTCAAGTGGCTACGGCCGCCCCGTTTGTTAGTGACCAGGCAGAAGCCAAAGGTTTTGTTGAAGACGCGAAACTCACCGAGACGTTGAAGAACTACTACTTCAACCGCGACAACAAGAACGAAGGCCACGACCAGAAAGACTGGACCCAAGGTTTCCTGGGTAACTTCACCTCCGGTTATACCCAAGGTACCGTTGGTGTAGGTATTGATGCTTACGGCTATCTGGCTTTGAAACTGGATGGCGGTGACGGTACTTCCGGTACTGGCAACATGAGCCGTAGCGATACCCTCAAGGCCAACGGCTATGCTCACGACGTCAACGACAGTCAGGGAAAAGCTGGCGCTTCCATTAAGTTCCGCGTTTCTAAAACCGAACTGAAATTCGGCGACATGCAGCCTAGCACCTCTCCGGTATTCGCTGTTGGCGGTTCCCGTATCCTTCCGCAAACTGCCACTGGCTTCCAGTTGCAGAGCAGCGAAGTGAAAGACCTTGACCTCGAAGCCGGCCACTTCTACTCCGGCTCCAGCCAAGATAAAAACGCACGCGATGGCGGCCTTTACGCCACCTACGCAGGCCAGGAAGCCAAGAACATCGACTACTTCGGTGGCAAGTACGGCATCACCGAGAACCTGAGCGCCTCGCTCTACGGTGCCAAGCTTGAAGACATCTGGAACCAGTACTACGCCAACGTGAACCTCACCACTCCATTCGGTGGTGACACTTCGTTGAATACTGACTTCAACATCTACCGCACCACCGATACCGGCAGTGCCAAAGCGGGCGAAATCAGCAACACCGCATTCTCGCTGGCAACCGCACTGTCGTTCCTGAAAGCACACACCTTCACCCTGGCCTTCCAGAAGGTCAACGGCGACACCCCGTTCGACTACATCGGTGTGGGCAAGAACAACCGTGGTGGCGACTCGATCTTCCTCGCCAACTCCATCCAGTACTCCGACTTTAACGGTGCAGGCGAGAAATCCCTGCAAGCCCGTTACGACCTGAAAATGGCCGAGTACGGCGTTCCTGGCCTGAGCTTCATGGTTCGTTACGTTAAAGGTTGGGATATCGACGGTACCCACACTCCAGTGGGTAGCGCTTACGCCGGTCTCTACGGTGAAGATGGCAAACACCACGAAACCAACTTTGAAGCCAAATATGTGGTTCAAAGCGGTCCGGCAAAAGACCTGTCCTTCCGCATTCGTCAAGCTTGGCACGTTGCCAACTCTGACGAGAAAGAAGGCGACGTTAAAGAGTTCCGCCTGATCACCGAATACCCACTGAACATCTTGTAATCGTCAGTGGTTAGTTTGGTTGAATGAAAAAGGCCCATCTTCGGATGGGCCTTTTTTGTTATCTGTCACTTGTAATAAATGCCTGACCAACAAGTCAGGCATTTAATTAGCAACCTATCATTACACCGCCGATTCCTGAACCACACGAATCACACGCTGTGGAAACGGAATATCAATACCGGCCGTCTTCAAACGATCACGCGACTGTTCGTTAAACATGAACATTACGTCCCAGTAATCTGCAGTTTTAACCCACACACGCAGGGAAACAGTGATCGAACTGTCGCCCAATGTCGAAATCACGGCCTGAGGTGCAGGATCCTGCAACACACGCTCATCCTTGGCCAGATCCAGCAGCACCTGACGGGCCTTCTGCAGATCGGCTTCGTAATCAACGCCTACATCAAATACGACCTTGCGAGTCGGCTGACGGTTGGTGTTAGTAATGATGCCGTTCGACAGGTTGCCGTTTGGCACGATGATGGTTTTGTTGTCGCCAGTACGCAGCACGGTGTGGAAAATCTGGATGCTGTCGACCGTACCCGATACGCCTTGCGCTTCGATCCAGTCACCGATACGGAACGGACGGAACAGCAGAATCAGCACGCCACCGGCGAAGTTCGCCAGACTGCCCTGCAACGCCAAGCCGATTGCCAGACCGGCAGCACCGATCGCAGCAACGAAGGAGGTAGTTTCAACGCCGATCATCGAAGCGACGCTGACAATCAGCAGCACTTTGAGAATGATGTTCGCCAGGCTGCTGATAAAGCCTTGCAGCGCCAGATCGGCATTACGCAGGGCCAGCAGACCACCGAGTTTTTGCGTGACCTTGTTGATCAGCCACCAGCCGATGGCCAGCGTGATCACTGCCAGCAGCACGCGGCTGCCGTATTCCATGATCATCGGAATCCACGCCTGGGATGCCTTGACCAGGTTGTCCACCTCAGCATTCAAATCCATGTTCTATCTCCTGATTTCCGGCCATTCGGCACGCGAAAAATAAGCGGCAGAAAACCGCCGGGTGTACAAAAAACAATGTGGGAGCGAGCCTGCTCGCGAAGGCGCCGTGTCATTCAGCAATGAGTTGACTGACACACCGCCTTCGCGAGCAGGCTCGCTCCCACAGTTCATCTGACCGAGCTTAGTCGCGGAAGTTGTTGAACTGCAGGGGCATGCCGAATTCCTTGGCCCGCAGGGCCGCGATGGCCTCTTGCAGGTCATCACGCTTCTTGCCGGTCACGCGTACCTGCTCGCCTTGAATGGCGGCCTGCACTTTCAGTTTGGCGTCCTTGATGTGGCCGACGATTTTCTTCGCCAGTTCCTTGTCGATGCCTTCCTTGAGTACCGCGTCCTGCTTCATCAGTTTGCCCGATGCGTAAGCGTCCTTGACCTCAAGGCACTGCACGTCGATCTTGCGCTTGACCAGCGCCAGCTTGAGGATTTCGATCATTGCTTCCAGCTGGAATCCGGCTTCAGCAGTCAGGCTGACGGTGAGGTCCTTTTCCTTGAACTCGAAGCTGCCTTTGCCTTTCAGGTCATAACGACGATCGAGTTCCTTCACGGCGTTCTCGACCGCGTTGGTGAGTTCGTGTTTGTCCAGTTCGGATACCACGTCGAACGACGGCATGTAATCTCTCCAATAAAAAGGCGCGCTCGATATGGATGGAGCGCGCTTGGCTTGCGGTTAAAATCGGGCTCATTATAACGGGTCTTTTCCCACCGACACGGCGAGCCGCACATGCCTGTACGCAATCGAGCAAAAAACTGATGGCCACCCCCTGGCACGTTCTTGGCGCCGGCAGCCTCGGCACATTGTGGGCCACGCGTCTGGCGCGGGCCGGCCTGCCGGTCCGGCTGATCGTGCGTGACGCCGAGCGCTTGCGCAGCTATGAAGCCGTGGGCGGATTGACGCTGGTCGAACAAGGTCAGGCCAGCACCTATGCCGTGCCCGGGGAAACACCCGACAGCCCCGAGCCGATCCGCCGTTTGCTGGTGGCCTGCAAAGCCTACGACGCCGAAAGCGCCGTCGCCCGCCTCGCCCCACGGCTGACTGCGGACGCCGAACTGATCCTCCTGCAAAACGGCCTCGGCAGTCAGGACGCCGTCGCCAACCGTGTGCCGCTGGCACGCTGCATCAGCGCTTCAAGCACCGAGGGTGCTTTTCGCGATGGCGACTGGCGTGTGGTGTTCGCCGGTCACGGATTCACTTGGCTGGGCGACGCGGGCCATCCGGTCGCGCCGATCTGGCTGGACGATCTGGACGCGGCAAAGATCCCCCACGAATGGAGCACCGATATCCTTACGCGGTTGTGGCGCAAACTGGCGCTCAACTGCGCGATCAATCCGCTGACCGTGCTGCACCATTGCCGCAACGGGGGTTTGCAGGAACACCATTGCGAAGTCGCCACCCTGTGCGCCGAACTCGCGGAGTTACTGGAGCGTTGCGGCCAACCCGCCGCCGCCGACAACCTGCAACAGGAAGTCGAAAGGGTGATCCACGCTACGGCTGCCAACTACTCGTCGATGTATCAGGACGTCGCTAGCCGGCGCCGTACCGAAATCAGCTATCTGTTGGGCCACGCCTGCAAAGTCGCCACGCGCCACCAGTTGAACCTGCCGCACCTCAATCGATTGCAGCAACGACTGGTCGCTCATCTGCACAGCCTCGGATTGCCCAGCGACTGAGCAGCGGCTACGCTGGCCACTTGTTCCTTTGTTGCGATAAACCTGATGCCATTGCGCCAGCGTCTCGAAAACCTGCCGGTCGGCCAGAAACTGCTGGCCGCCCTCCTGGTGCTGTTGACCACTGTATTGCTGGTCGCCAACCTGACATTCATCAGTGCCGCCTATTACATCTCTCAGGAAAGCATGGCACCACAGGCCTTGCAGACCATCGGCCGACTGATTTCCAACCCGAGCCTGGTCAGCGAAGCGCTGCAATCACCGCAAAGCGCCGAGCGTCTGCTCAAAGAACTCGACAGTTACTCACCGCTGCGCGCCGCCGCCCTTTATGACGGCAAGGGCGAACGACTGGCGCAAGTCCAGCGCGGCGACAAACTCAGCCTGCCAGAACGCTATCGGCACATCGAAGCGTGGCAACTGACCGAGTTTCGCAGCAACCAGTTGATCACCCTGCCCCGCCCCGGCACCGCGCCAGGCCATCTGTTGCTGGTGGCCAGCAGCGAGCTGCCGATGGCGTTCTACACTGGCACGCTGACCGCGAGCCTTGGTATCCTGATTTTCAGCGTGCTGCTGTGGCTGGTGATTGCCCGGCAGATCAAACGCCTGATCACCCGGCCGATTCATCAGCTTGAGGAATTGTCGCGCCAGGTCACCCGCGAAGAAAACTACGCCCTGCGCGCCTCGCGCGGCAATCATGACGAGATCGGCAGCCTCGCCGAGGCGTTCAACACCATGCTCTCGCGCATCGAAGCCCGCGAACAGCAGCTCAAGCGCGCCCGCGACGACTCACAAGCGGCTTACGATCAGGCTCAGGGCCTGGCTGAAGAAACCCGCCACACCAATCGCAAACTGGAACTGGAAGTCCAGGTGCGCAGTAAAATCGAAAAGAAGCTCACCGGTTTCCAGAACTACCTCAACAGCATCATCGACTCGATGCCCTCGGCACTGATCGCCCTCGACGAGCAGCTCTACGTCACCCAGTGGAATCAGGAGGCCAGCGCCCTTTCCGGTACGCGGCTGGACGAAGCGCTCAATCAACCGATCTTCCTCGCCTTCGAACCGCTCAAACCGTTTCTGCCGCAACTCAAGCAGACCGTCGAGCAGCACACGGTGGCAAAAATCGAGCGAGTTACGTGGTTCAAGGATGAGGAGCCCAAGCATTACGCGCTGACGTTCTACCCGCTGATGGGTGGCGCTGGACGTGGTGTGGTGATCCGCATTGACGACATCACCCAGCGTCTGTCGCTGGAAGAAATGATGGTGCAGTCGGAAAAAATGCTCTCGGTCGGTGGCCTCGCCGCCGGCATGGCCCACGAGATCAACAATCCGCTGGGCGCGATCCTGCACAACGTGCAGAACATCCGTCGACGCCTGTCCGCCGACCTGCCGAAGAACCTCGAAACCGCCGAGCAACTGGGCATTGAACTGGACACGGTGAACCGCTATCTGCAAGGTCGCGAAGTGCCGCAACTGCTCGATGGCATTCAACAGGCCGGCGCTCGCGCTGCGAAAATCGTCACCCACATGCTCAGCTTCAGCCGTCGCAGTACCCGGCAAATGGCGCCGTGCGATCTGCCGGCACTGATCGATCAAGCCGTGGACATCGCCGGCAACGACTTCGATCTGGCCATTGGCTTCGACTTCAAGGGCCAGGCGATCATCCGCCAGTTCGACCCGGCGCTCGGGCCGGTGCCGGGCACCGCCAACGAACTCGAGCAAGTACTGCTCAACCTGTTGAAAAACGCCGCACAGGCTATTCATCAGCGCGAAGACGACAGCGAGCCGGGGCGAATCATTCTGCGCACCAGGCTTAATCCGCCGTGGGCCGAAATTCAGGTCGAGGATAACGGCATCGGCATGAGCGAGAGCGTGCGCAAACGCACCTTCGAGCCGTTCTTCACCACCAAGGAAATCGGCCAAGGCACCGGGCTTGGCTTGTCCGTGTCTTACTTCATCATCACCAACAATCACAAAGGGCAGATGGAGGTGCAGTCAGCACCGGGCCAGGGCACGTGTTTCACCTTGCGCCTGCCGCTGACGCAACCACTGCCCCTTGCTGCCGAAACCAATCCATTATCGAGGTAACCCATGGGCTTTCGCCTGTCGAAAATCTACACCCGTACCGGCGACAAAGGTGAAACCGGCCTGGGCGATGGCCGCCGCGTCCCCAAGGACCATCCACGCGTCGAGGCCATTGGCGAGGTCGATACGCTGAACAGTCAGGTCGGCGTGTTATTGGCCGGGTTGATTGCCGAACGCGACACGTATCCGGGACTGAATGAACTGATCGAGGTGTTGGCGCCTTGTCAGCATCGCTTGTTTGATCTCGGTGGCGAGCTGGCCATGCCGGCGTATCAGGCGCTGAATGCGGCGGAAATCGAACGCCTGGAAACGGCGATTGACGTGTGGAATGAGGAGTTGGGGCCGCTGGAGAATTTCATTCTTCCGGGTGGGTCGATGCTGATTGCGCAGGCTCATGTGTGCCGGAGTCTGGCCAGGAGTGCCGAGCGGCGTTGTCAGCATTTGAATGCGATCGAGCCATTGGCCGGGGTTGGCCTGGCGTATATCAATCGGTTGTCGGATTTGTTGTTTGTGGCGGCACGGTTGATTGCGCGGCGGCAGGGGATTGCGGAGATTCTTTGGCAGCCGGCGGCAAAACCTGCAGAAATCTAGCGCCTCACAGGCCGCCTTCGCGAGCAAGCTCGCTCCCACATTTGATTGCATTCCAACTGACGAAATTCGATCAACTGTGGGAGCGAGCTTGCTCGCGAAGAGGCCAGCAGCCTTTACAGAGAATCAGGCCAGAACGCGCGAATCCCCGCCACGCCTTGTGCACCAACGCCCCAGGCTTTTTCGCGCTCGGCCGGGCCAACCCCACCCAACAGAAACACCGGCTTGCTGAAACCTTCGATCAACGCTCCAGCCTGCTCCCAGCCCAGCGGCTGAGCATCCGGATGGGTCAGTGTCGGCTGCACCGGCGACAAGGTCACAAAGTCCACACCCATCTGTTCCGCCAGCGCCAGTTCTTCAGCGTTGTGGCACGACGCCGCCAACCAGCGCTCCGCCGGCAACGGCCGCCCCGCCGCTGCGTATTTGCGCAATTGTGCAGAAGTGATGTGCCATCCGGCAGACGGGAAATCGCCGAGCCACTCGAACGGACCTTTGATCATCAACTGCGCCTTGCCCGCGCACAGCCCGGCCGCATCGACCGCCAGATCGCGATACTTGGGGTCATAGCCGTTCGGTGCGCGCAGCTGGATCAGTTTGATCCCGCCGGCAATCGCCTTCTGGATACCGCGCAGCAACGCCGGCGTTTCCAGGTCCTCCGGCGTAATCAAGTACTCCGCAGGCAAACGCGCGGCGGCAACGATCGGCTGGTTGGCAGCCGGAAACTCGTAGTTCGCCAGTTCTTTCGCAGTGACCCAGGCCAACGGCTGGCCTTCGGCACCGTGAGGTTCGCCGCTGAAGTCCGACACTTCCCAGACATCCAGCAAAACCTGCTTGTCCGGGTAATCGTGACGCACTTTGATCAGCGGTCGAGCGGCGCCAACGACGATGCCCAACTCCTCATGCAACTCACGAGTCAGCGCGGTTTCAACTGTTTCGTCAGCCTCGACTTTACCGCCGGGAAACTCCCACAGACCACCCTGATGTTGCGTGTCGGCGCGGCGGGCGATGAGGATTTTGCCATTGTTGTCACGAATGACCGCAGCGGCGACGTGTACGCGTTTCACGGATGCAACTCCTCCAGTCCAGCCTTCTGCCATGCCTTGAAGGCGGGCCATTGGTAGACGGTTTCAACATAGGCTTCGTCGGCGGCCGGCAGCGTCACCTGATAGGTGCGCAAACGCACCGCAATCGGTGCGAAGAAGGCATCGGCCAGACTCACCCGACCAAACAGGTACGGCCCGCTCTCGGTCGCGGCGGCGCGGCATTCGGCCCACAGTGCGAGCATGCGTTCGATGTCGACCTTCACTTCTGGCGGCACCGGGTTCAGCGGCGCGTCATGGTTGAGATTGAACGGCATATGATTGCGCATGGCGAAAAAGCCGCTGTGCATTTGGGCACAGGCGGATCGCGCCTGGGCACGGGCGAATATATCTGTCGGCCAGAGTTGCTCGGACGGAAACTGCTCGGCGAGGTACTCGGCGATGGCTAATGAGTCAGCGATAGTGCCGCGCGAGGTTTGCAGCAGCGGGACCTTGGCAGTCGGCGAGTGCTTGAGCAGCAGCGCGCGGGTGTCGGGCTTGCCGAGTTTGATCAGTTCTTCGCTGTAGGGTGCGCCGGTCAGCTCAACGGCCAGGGCGGCGCGTAGGGACCAGGAGGAAAGCAGTTTGTCGCCGATGATCAGGTGCAGGGACATGGGTGTGGCGCCTTTTCGTCAGAGGAAGCTTCTAAACTTGTCGAGTCTGAACCATCGCTTTCGCGAGCAAGCTCGCTCCCACAGGTTCTTGGGTGTACACAGCATGTGTGAACGGCCGAAACCACTGTGGGAGCGAGCTTGCTCGCGAAGAGGCCGACAGCCCGCCCCCACCTTTTAGATCAAGTGCGGTATTCAGCGTTGATCTTCACGTATTCATGCGACAGGTCAGTGGTCCAGATGGTTTCGCTGCAATTGCCGCGACCCAGCTCGATACGGATGGTGATTTCTTCCTGCTGCATCACCGCCGAGCCTTGCGCTTCAGTGTAGGTCGCCGCACGGGCACCACGGCTGGCAATGCACACGTCGCCGAGGAACACGTCGATCTTGCTTACATCCAGATCCGGCACGCCGGCGCGGCCGACGGCGGCGAGGATACGGCCCCAGTTCGGGTCGGAGGCAAACAGCGCGGTCTTGATCAGCGGCGAGTGCGCCACGGTGTAGCCAACGTCCAGGCACTCCTGATGGTTGTTGCCGCCATTCACTTCCACGGTGACAAACTTGGTCGCGCCTTCGCCGTCACGCACGATGGCCTGGGCCACGTCCATGCACACTTCGAACACCGCTAGCTTGAGTTTGGCAAACAGCTCGCCTTCGGCACGGGTGATTTCCGGCAGTGCAGCCTTGCCGGTGGCAATCAGCATGCAGCAGTCGTTGGTCGAAGTGTCGCCGTCGATGGTGATGCGGTTGAACGACTTGTTCGCACCATCGAGCATCAAGCTGTGCAGGACGTCGCGGGAGACTTTGGCGTCAGTGGCGATGTAACCGAGCATGGTCGCCATGTTCGGACGGATCATGCCCGCGCCTTTGCTGATGCCGGTCACGGTGATGGTCACGCCGTCATGCTCGAACTGGCGGCTGGCGCCCTTCGGCAGGGTGTCGGTGGTCATGATCCCGGTGGCAGCGGCTTCCCAGTTGTTTTCCGACAGATCATCCAGTGCGGCTTGCAGCGCGCCTTCGATCTTCTCGACCGGCAGCGGCTCGCCGATCACACCGGTGGAGTACGGCAGAATCTGGCTGGCATCAACGCCAGTCAACTCGGCCAATTTGGCAGTGGTACGTTCAGCGGCGGCCAGGCCCGGCTCACCGGTGCCAGCGTTGGCGTTGCCAGTGTTGGTCAGCAGATAACGCACGTCATTCTGTACGCGCTTCTTCGCCAGGATCACTGGCGCGGCACAAAAGGCGTTCAAGGTGAACACGCCCGCCACGGTCGAGCCTTCGGCGCAACGCATCACAACGACATCTTTGCGCCCGGGGCGCTTGATGCCGGCCGAGGCGATACCGAGTTCAAAACCGGCAACCGGGTGCAACGTTGGCAAAGGACCAAGACCAACAGCCATGAATGCGCTCCTTACTCAATGATGTCAGCACCGTCACTCGCAGCGACGGTGGTTTAAATGGCAAAACGCCGCGACGGCAGGAGCCGGTCGCGGCGCGGGTATTTCAGCAGTTGAAACGGGGTTTACTGGATCTGCCCGTGGCAATGCTTGAATTTCTTGCCCGAACCGCAGTAGCACAGCTCGTTGCGGCCCAGCTTCTGCTCGTTGCGAACCGGCGCGGTAGCGAGGGCCACATCGACCTCTTCACCCAGTACTTCCGGTTGCTCCAGACCAGGGGCCTCGGCGTGTTCGAACTGCATGCGGGCGGCCAGTGCTTCGGCTTCCTGACGCAGACGTTGCTCTTCGGCTTCCGGATCTTCGCGGCGCACCTGAACGTGCGACAGCACACGGATCGAGTCGCGCTTGATCGAGTCGAGCAGTTCGGAGAACAGCGTGAACGACTCGCGCTTGTATTCCTGCTTCGGGTTCTTCTGAGCGTAACCACGCAGGTGGATACCGTGACGCAGGTGATCCATGGTCGACAGGTGGTCTTTCCACAGGTCGTCCAGCACGCGCAGTACGATTTGCTTCTCGAACGAGCGCAGTGCGTCGGCACCGGCCTGGTCTTCTTTCTCGTTGTACGCCGCCATCAGCTCGGTCATGAGCTTCTCGCGCAGGGTTTCTTCGTACAGGTGATCGTCTTCGTCGAGCCACTGCTGGATCGGCAGTGTCACGCCGAAGTCGCTGGCAATCGAGGCTTCCAGACCCGCCACGTCCCACTGCTCTGGCAGCGATTGCGGCGGAATGTGCGCGCTGACGGTGGCGTTGAGCACGTCCTGACGGAAATCGGCGATGGTTTCACCGATGTTGTCGGCGGCCAGCAACGTGTTACGCATGTGATAGATCACTTTACGCTGTTCGTTGTTGACGTCATCGAACTCGAGCAGTTGCTTACGGATATCGAAGTTGCGGCCTTCAACCTTGCGCTGCGCCTTCTCGATCGCGTTGGTCACCATGCGGTGTTCGATCGCTTCGCCCGGCTGCATGCCCAGGGCTTTCATGAAGTTCTTCACTCGATCAGAAGCGAAGATACGCATCAGGCTGTCTTCCAGCGACAGGTAGAAGCGGCTGGAACCGGCGTCACCCTGACGGCCGGCACGGCCACGCAGCTGGTTGTCGATACGACGGGATTCGTGACGCTCGGAGGCAATCACCTGCAAACCGCCGGATTCCAGCACTTGCTGGTGGCGCTTCTGCCAGTCGGCCTTGATCTGGGCAATCTGCTCAGGGGTCGGGTCTTCCAGCGACGCGACTTCCACTTCCCAGTTACCGCCCAACAGGATGTCGGTACCACGACCGGCCATGTTGGTGGCGATAGTCAGGGCGCCCGGACGACCGGCCTGCGCGATGATCTCGGCTTCTTTTTCGTGGAACTTGGCGTTAAGAACCTTGTGTTCGATGCCTTCCTTCACGAGCAATGCGGACATGTGCTCGGAGGTTTCGATGGTGGCAGTACCCACCAGCACCGGACGGCCGGCCGCCATGCTTTCCTTGATGTCCGCAACAATGGCCGCGTACTTCTCTTCGGCGGTCAGGAACACCAGGTCATTGAAGTCTTTACGCGCCAACGGTTTGTTCGGCGGAATGACCATGACTTCCAGACCATAGATCTGGTGGAATTCGAACGCTTCGGTGTCGGCGGTACCGGTCATGCCGGACAGCTTGGTGTACAGACGGAAGTAGTTCTGGAAGGTGGTCGAGGCCAGGGTCTGGCTCTCGGCCTGAATGTTCAGGCCTTCCTTGGCTTCGATGGCCTGGTGCAGGCCTTCGGACAAACGACGACCCGGCATGGTACGACCGGTGTGTTCGTCGACCAGTACGACCTGACCATCCTGCACGATGTATTCAATGTTGCGATTGAACAGCTTGTGCGCACGCAGACCGGCATACACGTGGGTCAGCAGGCCCAAATTGTGTGCCGAGTACAGGCTCTCGCCTTCAGCCAGCAGGCCGACGCGGGTGAGCATGTCTTCGATGAACTGGTGACCGGCTTCGTTGAGTTCAACCTGACGGGTCTTCTCGTCAACGGTGTAGTGGCCAGCCTTGGTGACTTCGCCTTCGACTTCTTCAACGTGCAGTTCCAGCTGCGGGATCAGTTTATTGATCTCCATGTACAGCTTGGAGCTGTCCTCGGCCTGACCGGAAATGATCAGCGGGGTACGCGCTTCGTCGATGAGGATGGAGTCGACTTCGTCGATCACGGCAAAGTTGAGTTCGCGCTGGAATTTTTCTTCCATGCTGAACGCCATGTTGTCGCGCAGGTAGTCGAAACCGAATTCGTTGTTGGTGCCGTAGGTGATGTCGGCGGCGTAGGCCAGACGCTTCTCTTCCGGCGGCTGGAACGGCGTCACGACGCCGACGGTCAGGCCGAGGAATTCATACAGCGGGCGCATCCAGTTGGCGTCACGACGCGCCAGGTAGTCGTTCACCGTCACAACGTGCACGCCCTTGCCGGACAATGCGTTGAGGTAAACACCCAGGGTCGCTACGAGGGTTTTACCCTCACCGGTGCGCATTTCGGCGATCTTGCCTTCGTGCAAGGTCATGCCACCGACGAGCTGTACGTCGAAGTGGCGCATACCCATGATGCGCTTGCCGGCTTCGCGGGCGACCGCAAAGGCTTCTGGCAACAGCTTGTCGAGGGTTTCCCCTTTGGCGATGCGGGCCTTGAACTCAGCGGTCTTGGCGCGCAATTGATCGTCCGAAAGGGCCACCATTTGCTCTTCGAAGGCATTGACGAGCTGCACCGTCTTGAGCATGCGTTTGACTTCACGCTCGTTCTTGCTTCCAAAAAGTTTCTTTAACAAAGGCGCAAACATATCGGCAGGATCTTCCACACTAAAGGGATGGAGGGCGGCCCCGTGAGCGTCGCCCGTGCAGCCCTCATGGCCGCATGCGAACGAGCATTCTACCCGGAAACGGAAGTGAGGAAAGTGGCGATGTTCCACGATGCTGGCACTGCGCTTTGACGGGGCTCACTTAAAATAGGGGCGTTTTGCTCAACTTCAAGTCATACAAGGCAGAAGTTAGTCGTTGATTTAATGGGCAAAGCGAGGGCAAAAGCAATGGGCGAGTGATTTCGGCCTTTCTGCTACCATGGCGTTTCTGTTACTTCAGGTGTTCGATCATGGCATTTCGCCCTCTTACGGCCAGAGCACCCGCCGTTCTCCTGCGCGAAGCCAAGCCGCTCAAAGCCATCCTCGGCCATGCCCAACGACTGGGGCATTTGCAGCGTCTGCTCGAAAGCCAACTGCAACCCGCCGCCCGTGAACATTGCCATGTAGCGTCGTGGCGTGAGGGCAGTCTGTTGCTGATTGTCACCGATGGCCATTGGGCCACACGTCTGCGCTATCAGCAAAAACGCTTGCAGAGGCAACTGCAGATGTTTGATGAGTTCGCCAGTTTGACGCGGATTCTGTTCAAGGTGCAGCCGCCGACCGTTCAACGCGGAGCGGCCGGACACACGATGGATTTGTCGACGGATGCAGCGGCGACGATTCAGGCCACGGCGGACGGGATCACTGATCCGGGTTTGCGCGCGGCACTGGAACGCTTGGCGGCGCACGCCAAAGCCAAGACCTGACAAATTCCCTGTGGGAGCGAGCTTGCTCGCGAATGCGGACTGTCATTCAACCTATGTGTTGCCTGACACGGCGCCTTCGCGAGCAAGCTCGCTCCCACAGGTTTCAGCGGCGTTTGCTGCCACCGAGTAAAGAGCCCATCAAGCCGCGTACCAGTTGTTTGCCGAGGTTATTGGCAGCCTGACGCATGGCTGACTTCAAGGCCTGCCCTGCTGCCGTACCCAGGAACTCTCCAGCCCTGTCCGCCAGACTCGGCTCTTGTGAAGCCGCTGGCGCTTCAGCCTCCGGCGCCAGCCCTTTACGCCCCATCAGAATTTCATACGCCGACTCACGATCGATCGGCTTGTCATAGCGGCCCTTGAACGGCGAACCGGCAATCAGCACGGTTCGTTCGGTCTCGGTCAGCGGCCCGATTCGCGACTGCGGTGGCGCGACCAGCACGCGCTGAACCATCTCCGGCGTGCCTTTCTCGGTCAGCGTGCCGACCAGCGCCTCACCAATCCCCAACTCGGTCAGCACCGAAAGGCTGTCAAACGCCGGATTCGGTCGGAAGCCGTCCGCCACCGCGCGCAGGGATTTCTGCTCTTTGGCGGTAAAGGCGCGCAAACCGTGTTGAATGCGTAAGCCAAGTTGCGCCAGCACGTCATCGGGCAAGTCCGCCGGCGATTGCGTAACGAAGTACACGCCAACGCCTTTGGAACGGATCAGCCGTACCACTTGCTCAAGTCGCTCCTGCAAGGCCTTCGGTGTATCGCCGAACAACAAATGCGCCTCATCAAAAAACAGCGCCAGCAACGGTTTGTCGGCATCGCCGCGCTCGGGCAATTGCTCGAACAGTTCAGCCAGCAGCCACAACAGGAATGTCGCGTAGACCTTCGGCGCCTCGTGCACCAGACGGCTGGCATCGAGCAAATGAATGCGCCCGCGACCATCGGCGGTCGGTTGCAGAATGTCTTCAAGTTGCAGTGCCGGTTCGCCGAACAAGGCTTCGGCACCCTGCTGCTCAAGGATCGCCAGACGGCGCAACAGCGCCTGACTGGAACCGGTGGTCATCAGCGCCGCGTCTTCGCCCAACAGCTGCGGGTTTTCCTTGAGGTGATTGAGCAGCGCTTTCAGATCCTTCAAGTCCAGCAGCAACAGGCCTTCGCGATCGGCGACCTTGAAGGCGGCATATAGCGCCGACTGCTGACTGTCGGTCAGTTCCAGCAAGCTGCCGATCAGCAACGGGCCCATTTCGCTCAACGTGGTGCGCAACGGATGACCGGACTCGCCGTGGATGTCCCACAAGGTCACCGGATAGGCCTGCGGCTTGTGGTTGAGCCACGGCATCCCGGCAATGCGCTCGGCCACCTTGCCCTGCGGATTGCCCGCCGCACCGAGGCCACACAGATCACCCTTTATGTCAGCGGCAAATACCGCGACCCCGGCGTCGCTGAACGCCTCGGCCAAACGCTGCAAGGTGACGGTTTTACCGGTACCGGTGGCGCCGGCGACCAGTCCGTGGCGGTTGGCCAGGCGCATGGCCTGAGCGATCTGTTGGCCTGCGAGGTCGGCGCCGATTACGAGTTGCGAGGAGTCAGGCATTTTGTCACCCAATGGTTAATCTTTGATTCTGCATGGCCGATAAAGAAGAGTGAGAGACCCGACCACAAGTCAGGCCGGACATTTCCCTAAGGAGAGACGTAAATATCAGCTTGTTTTCACCCTTGCCCATTTTGCGCGCCTCTATAAAAGCACGCCCTGGACATTAAGACCTTAGCGGAACCCCAAGCCATGAACAAAAATCTGCGCTTCAGCCATAAAATTTTGCTTGCCGCCGCCCTCATCGTCATCGCCGCCTTCGCCTCGTTTACCTTGTACAACGACTGGTTGCAGCGCAACGCGATCCGCGATGACCTGAACAACTATCTCAACGAGATGGGCGAGGTCACTGCCGGCAATATCCAGACCTGGCTCAGCGGCCGCATTCTACTGATCGAGAACGCCGCCCAAAACATCGCCATCAACCCCGAGCCCGCCAACGTCGCCAGTCTGCTGGAACAGAAAAGCCTGACCTCGACGTTCATGGCGACCTACCTGGGCGATGCCACCGGGCACTTCACCATCCGTCCGGACACCAAGATGCCCGACGGTTTCGATCCGCGCGTGCGCCCTTGGTATAAAGGTGCCGAGGGCAGCAGCACCTCAACCCTGACCGAACCGTACATCGACGCCGCTACCGGCCAGTTGATCATTTCCATCGCCACTGCCTCGAAAAAGGCCGGCCAGAGTGTGGGTGTGGTTGGCGGCGACCTGAGCCTGCAATCGCTGGTCGACACCCTCGCCGCCCGGGATTTCGACGGCATGGGTTATGTGTTCCTGGTCAGCGCCGACGGCAAGATCCTCGTGCACCCGGACAAGGCCTTGGTGATGAAATCACTGAAGGAAGCCTATCCGCAGGACACGCCGCGCATCAGCAGCGACTTCAGTGAAGTTACCGTCGACGGCAAAACCCGCATCGTCACCTTCGCGCCGATCAAAGGCCTGCCGTCGGTGAACTGGTACATCGGCCTGTCGGTGGATAAAGACCAGGCATTCGCCATGCTCAGCCAGTTCCGCACCTCGGCGGTGATTGCCACCGTCATCGCGGTGGCGATCATCATCGCCCTGCTTGGCATGCTGATCCGTATTCTGATCCAGCCGCTGCACGTGATGACCCGCGCCATGGAGGACATCGCCGATGGCGAAGGCGACCTGACCAAACGCCTGACCATCGTCAATAACGATGAATTTGGCGTGCTCGGTACCGCATTCAACCGTTTCGTCGAGCGTATTCACGGCTCGATCCGCGAAGTGTCGTCGGCCACCGGCCAGGTTAACGAAGTCGCCCTGCGCGTGGTCGCGGCATCGAACTCGTCGATGTACAACTCTGATCAGCAAGCCTCACGCACCAGCAGTGTCGCCGCAGCGATCAACCAGCTCGGCGCCGCGGCGCAGGAAATCGCCCGCAACGCCGCCCAGGCTTCGAATCAGGCCAGCGACGCGCGCGGTCTGGCTGAAGACGGCCAGCAAGTGGTGGATCGCAGCATCAAGGCGATGAATCAACTGTCGAGCATGCTCAGCGCGTCGAGCAGCAACATCGAGTCGCTGAATAGCAAAACCGTGAACATCGGCCAGATTCTCGAAGTGATCACCAGCATTTCCCAACAGACCAACCTGTTGGCGCTCAACGCGGCCATTGAAGCGGCACGTGCCGGTGAAGCCGGCCGGGGTTTTGCCGTGGTGGCGGATGAAGTGCGCAATCTGGCGCACCGCACCCAGGAATCGGCGCAACAGGTGCAGACCATGATCGAGGAGCTGCAAGTCGGCGCCCGTGAGTCGGTGAGCACCATGAGCGACAGTCAGCGTCACAGCCAGGACAGCGTCGAGATTGCCAACCTTGCCGGGGAGCGCTTGAACAGCGTGACCCAGCGCATTGGCGAGATCGACGGGATGAACCAGTCGGTGGCCACCGCGACCGAAGAGCAGACGGCAGTGGTGGAGTCGATCAACGTCGATATCACCGAGATCAACACGCTGAACCAGGAAGGCGTGGAGAACTTGCAGGCGACGTTGCGCGCGTGTTCGGACCTGGAGCAGCAGGCTTCGCGTCTGAAACAACTGGTTGGCAGTTTCCGCATCTGAGATCAAAAGCCTACCCCCTCACCCCAGCCCTCTCCCCCAGAGGGGCGAGGGGGAAAGGAAGCCGATCGGGGGATTTTCCAGACCTGAGTTCGACTCAGGTCTCTCAAGTCGGTGTAACTCCAACATCCACCTCGGTCAGTCCCCTCTCCCTCCGGGAGAGGGTTAGGGTGAGGGCGCTCTTCAGCTCCACCGCGCAATCCCGACCGAACATCTATTCTTGATAAAGGTCAACCAAGGGAGAACCACGCAGCGGAGGGTTGATCACCGTGCATATCGCCGACATCACCATGTTCTACGCCCCGGCCAGCGGCGGCGTGCGTACTTATCTGGATGCCAAACACCGCCGGCTCGGAGTCAAATCCGGCACCCGCCACAGCCTGCTGATTCCCGGTGCCCATTTCGGCGAACACGACGGCGTTTACACGGTTCCCGCCCCCGCCCTGCCCTTCGGCAAAGGCTATCGATTCCCCCTTCGCCTCGCGCCATGGCGAAACGTCCTGCAGGATTTACAGCCCGATCTGATCGAAGTCGGCGACCCTTATCTGACCGCCTGGGCCGCCCTTGATGCGCGACGACAGCTGGATGTGCCGGTAATCGGTTTCTATCACTCGGATCTGCCCTTGCTGATCGGCAATCGCATGGGCCATTGGGTCACACCGAATATCGAGGCGTATGTCACCAGGCTTTACGGCAACTTCGATCGGGTTTTGGCACCCAGTCAGATCATGGCCGACAAGCTCACCGGCCTCGGTGTACGCAATGTGTTCGTGCAACCGCTGGGCGTCGACCTGCAAACCTTTCACCCCAAAGCCCGCGACTCGCAACTGCGTGCAGAACTGGGCATCGCCGAAGACACCCGGCTGCTGATTTTTGCCGGGCGCGGCTCGAAAGAGAAAAACCTGCCGGTATTGCTCAAATGCATGCAACGCCTCGGCCCGCGCTATCACCTGCTGCTGGTCGGTTCGTCGATGCCCACCGCCGTGCCGGACAATGTCAGCGTGATCGATGAATTCTGCCCCGCGCCACGCGTCGCGCAGTTGATGGCCAGTGCCGATGCCTTGCTGCATGCCGGCGACCAGGAAACCTTCGGCCTGGTGATCCTCGAAGCCATGGCCTGCGGCATTCCCGTGGTGGCCGTGGCTGCCGGGGCTTTCGAAGAGATCGTCACTGATTCCTGCGGCCTCCTGTGCGCACCGAACAACCCGCAAGCGATGGCCAATGCCGTGCGCGAACTGTTCAGTCGCGGCTGTAGCAAACTTGGCACACAGGCGCGCCAGCATGTCGAAACCCACTATGCGTGGGATACGGTGGTCGACAGTTTGTTGGGCCACTATCACGCCGTACTCGGACATACGCTGCCCAAGGTGGCCAATGGTTGAATCGATGAACAACCGCGCCGTCTTGCTGGTGCTGCACGACGTCGCTCCGTCGACGTGGGCGGATTACCAGCCGTTTGTCGAGGCCGTCGACACCTTGGGCAACGTACCGATGACGTGGTTGGTCGTTCCGAATTTCCACCGGCACAACGCCCTCGACGATCACCCGGCATTTTGCCGACGGCTCGATGAGCGCGTCGCCCGTGGCGATGAGTTGGCGTTGCATGGTTATTTCCACGATGACCAGGCGCCCGGCCCGACGACGCCGCACGACTGGTTCATGCGCCGCGTTTACACCCATGAAGGCGAGTTTTACCGTTTGTCCCGTGAAACCGCCCTCGCCCGCCTGCGCACCGGCATCGAAGTCTTCCAGCGCCACGACTGGCCGCTGCACGGTTTCGTTGCCCCGGCGTGGTTGATGAGCGACGGCACCCGCCAGGCCCTGCGCGATCTGCCCCTGTGCTACACCAGCGATCCGCAGCATCTGTATCGGTTGCCGGATTTCACCGCGATCGATGCGCCGGGTCTGGTCTGGAGCGCTCGCAGCGCCTGGCGAAGGGGCCTGTCGAAGATTGTCAGCGAGCAGCGTCAACAGCGTTGGCGTCGGGCGTCGGTGATTCGTCTAGGCTTGCATCCCGTGGACATGCGCCACGGCTTTTCCCGTGACTACTGGCTGCACACCCTCGAACGACTGCTGAGCGAAGGACGCGTACCGATGACCAAAATCCACTGGCTCGCCCAACAGCGCGGTCAACTGGGAAGCGCCGCATGAGTCGCGGCATTCTCTTGCTGATCGGCCTGCTCGCGGCGGTGCTGATTCCGGTTGTGCTGGGTGGCGGCGACACCTGGGCGCGGCTGCAGAGTTTCCCGCTGCACTGGCTGTTGATCATGTTCGGCATGATCCTGCTTTGCTGGGGCATCAATACCTTGCGTCTGCGCCTGCTACTCGGTGATCAGCGCGAGCGCGTCACGCCGCTGCAAAGCCTTGGTGTAGTGATGGCCGCCGAATTCGCCTACTGCGCGACTCCCGGTGGCAGCGGCGGGCCGTTGACGATCATGGCCCTGTTGGCCCGCTCCGGCGTGCGGCCGGCGCGGGGCAGCGCGGTGTTTGCCATGGATCAGCTCAGCGATTTGCTGTTCTTTCTCTGCGCCCTCAGCGGCATTTTGATTTATGCGCTGTTCCAGCACCTCAGCGATCGCCTCGAGTGGTTGCTGACCGTCAGTGCGATTTCGCTGTTCGGCGGTTTATTCAGTTGTGTGCTGGTCGCGCGCTATCACCGCACCCTGATTCGCCTGAGCGGTCGCCTGCTGGCAAGGATGAACGTCAAGGCCATTACCCGCCGTCGCTGGGCGCGCAAGTTGCTGCATTTTCTCGCGGCGTTTACCGATACATTGAAGTTGCCCTGGCAAACATTGATCAAAGTATTCGCCCTGACGTGTGTGCATTGGTTGCTGCGCTACAGCGTGCTGTATCTGGCGCTACGCGGCCTGGGCGCGGACTTGCAGTGGGCGTGGAGTTTTCTGGTGCAGATGCTTTCGCTGGGCGCCGGGCAATTCAGCCTGCTGCCGGGCGGCGCGGGGGCGGCGGAGTTGACGTCGGCAGCGTTGCTGGCGCCGATGGTGGGGAAATCCACTGCAGCGGCGGCGATTCTGATTTGGCGGGTGGTGACGTATTACTTTTATCTGCTGGTCGGGGGGCCGGTGTTTTTGTTGATGCTGGGCCGACCGCTGTTGAGGAAACTGATGAAGTTGGGGCAGGCTTGATCGTCCGGTCGCGCCCCGTGCCTTTGGCTGCGCCTAAATGATCGCGCCTCAGGCATCGTCTTTGTTGTCGTCGGACTTCTCTTGCAATTGTTCCCACAACTCGGCAGCGCCGGGAAACTCGGTGCCATCCTCCGGGCTCATGTCCTCGGGATCATATCGACTCAAACACCCTTCGCCCAACGTCGCCGGCGCTTTGGAAGTGGCTTTGTCCAGTGGATCGGTCATGGCTTTTCCTCACAGCTGAAATGAAAAAGGGTCTGGACGATTGAACGCCCAGACCCTTGGTTTTTCAAGCCCGTGGGATTGAGATCAGAACACCACAGTCTTGTTGCCGTGCACCAGCACGCGGTCTTCGAGGTGATAACGCAGGCCACGAGCCAGGACCATCTTCTCGACATCACGACCGAACCGCACCATGTCTTCGATACTGTCACTGTGGCTGACACGCACCACGTCCTGCTCGATGATCGGGCCGGCGTCCAGCTCTTCGGTCACGTAGTGACAGGTCGCGCCGATCAGCTTCACGCCACGCAGCGACGCCTGGTGATACGGCTTGGCACCAACGAACGACGGCAGGAAGCTGTGGTGAATGTTGATGACCTTGTGTGCGTATTCACGGCACATGTCTGGCGGCAGGATCTGCATGTAACGCGCCAGCACCACCACTTCGGCATCGTGCTGTTTGACCAGACGCGACACTTCGTCGAAGGCCGGTTGCTTGTCCTGCGGATTGACCGGGACGTGGTAATAAGGAATGCCGTGCCATTCGACCATGCTGCGCAGGTCATCGTGATTGGAAATCACGCAGGAGATTTCGCAGTCCAGTTCATCGCTGTGCCAGCGGTGCAGCAAGTCCGCGAGACAGTGCGATTCGCGGCTGGCCATCAGCACAACGCGTTTTTTCTGCTCGGTGTCGGTGATGCGCCAGTCCATCGAGAACTCTTCGGCGATCGGCGCAAACTTCTCGCGCAGCACTTCAATACCGAAAGGCAGCGAATCGGCACGAATTTCGTGACGCATGAAGAACCAGCCCACCTGGTTGTCCGAGTGGTGGCTCGCTTCGGTGATCCAGCCGTTGTGGGCTGCCAGAAAATTACTGACTTTGGCAACAATGCCAACGCGGTCCGGGCAAGATATCACCAGCCGAAAAGTGCGCATGAGGGGGAAACTCCAGAACTTCGCAAAGGCCGCCATTCTAGCGGCTGCGCAGGAAAACTGCAGTATTGATCAGCAACGGGAGGCGCCAGGCTCAGTGCTACGGATTCTTGATGAGTAACCGACAGACTGGTGCTGATCCTGCGGGATCGCTTGATCAGACAACTGTGAATATCTGTGATGACTCGATCACACTATTTAACTGAATATTCAATAGAGAGCAGTTTCTCGTAACTAATTTAAATAAAAACCCCGGTTAAATGTTTACTTGATGAAACAGCCTGACTATTATTGCGGCACTGTCCCCCTGCCATCCCGCACTCTACTAAGGTAGTAATCATGTCCTTGATCAACGAATATCGCGCCACCGAAGAAGCCATCAAAGAGCTGCAAGCCCGTTTGAAGAACCTGTCCCAAGACGACAAACTGCAAGCCGAGCTGGAATTCGAAGGCAAACTGCGCACCCTGATGGGCGAATACTCCAAATCCCTGCGTGACATCATCGCGCTGCTGGATCCGGAAGCTAAAACCAAAGCAGTACGCGGCGGCGCAGTAAAAACTACCGGCACCAAGCGTGCTCGCAAAGTTAAACAATACAAAAACCCGCACAACGGCGAAGTCATCGAAACCAAAGGTGGCAACCACAAAACTCTGAAAGAGTGGAAAGCCAAGTGGGGCGGTGACGTGGTTGAAGGCTGGGCTACCCTGCTGGGCTAAGCCGCAACGTCTTCGCAGAGCGATCCGCGAAAAACAAACGCCAGCGAATGCTGGCGTTTTTTTATGCCCGGGATTTAAGCCCGGTCATGTTCGATTTCAAAGATTCAAACGTTTGCGCAATGCCTGGACATAATTCTGCCATTCATTGAGCACCTCACTCTGCATCGGCGTGGCATTAATCGACCATTGCTCGGCCGCCTCGGTAAAAGATTTCAAGGTATTCGGTGCGCCGCACTCAGGCGTGGACAAACGCTGCTGACAAAATATCCTCCAGCGTTCTTGCTCTTCGAAATTCAACGTCTCGGGAAAGTTGCGTGCGCGATATCGAAAGAGTAATTCAGGCAAACGTTCGTCATCGAAAGGCCATTGCTCTTGCGCTAGTTGTGCCGGGTCAGCGCTCCTCACTTGCTCACATAGACGTCGGTCACGGTCACCGATAAATCCGTCGTACAACTGTTGTTCCGGATCCTCGCTCGGAATGAAATCTTCGCTGACATAAATCTCTGCAACTTTATCTTTCCAAACTTGCTGTGCGTCAGTTAGCCGCAGTGCTCGCTGTTGATAAAGCGCCATGTCCAGCCCCAGACGTTGCTGATCCTGCGCACGCAAAACCGCAAGCGGCGCCACCACCGGACAACGGTTGATGTGAATCAGCTTGAGCGGCACCGGCAATTCGCCTTCCAGCAAATCATCACGACGCGTGTACAAACGCTGGCGCAGGGTTTGCGCGTCCAGATCGAGCAACCCCTGCGGGTCGAGGTGCAGATCGCAGACGATCAAGGCGTTACGGTTTTTTGGATGCCAGGCTAATGGCAGCACCACACCGACATAACTGCGCGCGGCCGAGAAACGCCCGGAAATATGCACCAGTGGCTGCAGCAGACGAATCTGATCCATGACCTTTTGCTTGCTGCGCAACTGGAACAGCCAGTCATAGAGTTTTGGTTGTTTCTCGCGGATCAACCGTGCCAGTGCAATGGTCGCGCGCACATCCGACAACGCTTCGTGGGCATGCCCGTGATCGATATTGTTCGCGGCGGTCAGGCGTTCTAGCTTGAGCGTCACCCGACCTTCGTCATCGCTCGGCCAGACCAGTCCGTCGGGACGCAGCGCATAAGCAGCGCGCACCACATCAATCAGATCCCAACGGCTGTTGCCGCCCTGCCACTCCCGGGCGTACGGGTCGAAAAAATTGCGATACAGGCTGTAACGGGTCATCTCGTCGTCGAAACGCAGGGTGTTGTAACCGGCGCCACAGGTGCCGGGGGCCGCCAGCTGGGCATGCACCCGCGTCATGAAATCAGCCTCGCTCAAGCCCTTTTCGGCGAGCTGGCTCGGGGTGATGCCGGTAATCGCGCAGGCCGCCGGATGCGGCAGGATGTCTTCGCTGGGCTGGCAATAAAGATTGACCGGCTCGTCGATTTCGTTGAGCGCATGGTCGGTGCGGATCCCGGCCACCTGCAACGGGCGGTCGTTACGCGGATTGATGCCAGTGGTTTCGTAGTCGTACCAGAAGATTGAAGTCACGGGCGGTTCCTGAACTGAAGATCGGCAAAGTCTAGGCGCTCGACCGCGCTCGCGGCCAGCCTCGCGTCATTCAAACACTTCGTACTTCACGATGTGCAATACATAGTTATGTCGTTTTCCCCCGAGAGGCTGCTAGCATCGACCTCACTTGCACCCCGAACAGGCGAACACCAGGTAGCCCATGCTCGAGACCACAGCACCGCCAAGGAAAGCACCGCTGGCCCCGCCGCTGGATACGCGGCATCAGGTCGAAACGCCGGAAGGCATCGACCTGCCGCTGCGTCCCGCCGGGTTAATGGTGCGTGCCGTAGCCTTTGCGATCGATCTGGCCCTGCGCGGCGTGATCATGGGGGTGCTGTTCATCGCCCTGGCGTTTCTCGGCAAGCTCGGCATCGGCCTCGGTTCGCTGCTGCTGTTTGCAATCAGTTGGTGGTACATGGTGCTGTTCGAAGTGCTGCGTCAGGGCCGCTCGCCGGGTAAACAATGGATGGGGTTGCGCGTGGTGCACGATGACGGCACCCCGGTTGGCTGGTCGGCCTCGTTGCTGCGCAACCTGCTGCGCTTTGTCGATCTGCTGCCCTTCGGCTACTTCCTCGGCACCCTCAGTTGCCTGCAACACCCGACCTTCAAACGCCTTGGCGACATCGCCGCCGGCACATTGGTGGTCTACAGCGAGCGCCCGCTCAGTCGTCCGCAACTGCCTGATGCCGAACCTCGACGCTCACCAGTGCCCCTGACACTCGCCGAACAACGCGCCGTGCTGGGTTTTGCCGAGCGCCAAGGTGAATTATCGTCAGCGCGGGTCAATGAACTGGCAGCCCTGCTCGCCCAGCCATTGCACATTTCTGCGCCCAAGGCTGTGGCTGAACTCAATGGCATCGCTCGCGGCTTGTTGGGCCCGACATGAAGCAAAGTCTTTTCGAAACGCGGCACAAGGCCGAATGGGAGCGTTTTGCGCTAGCCCTTGAACGCCTTGAGCGCGGCAAGGAGACCTCGCAAGTCGCCGGTTTCCCCAAAGCCTACCGCCGGCTTTGCCAGCATCTGGCGTTGGCGCAGGATCGCGGCTACAGCAGTTTCCTCATTGATTCGCTGCAACAACAAGTGCTGCGCGGACATCAACAGCTTTACCGTCACCGCAGTCGACTCGGCGCCAATCTGCTGAGTTTCATCCTCGCCGACTTCCCCCGCCTGGTCCGTGCCGAATGGCCCTTTGTGCTGGTCGCCAGCCTGCTGTTCTTCGGCAGTCTGATCGGCGTCGGCGTGTTGGTGTATGTATTTCCCGAACTGGTCTACAACCTGATCCCCGCCGATCAGGTGCGCGAGATGCAAGGCATGTACGACCCGGTCGCCGGCCACCTCGGACGCACCGCCGAACGTGCGGCCAGCGAAGACTGGGTAATGTTCGGTTACTACGTGATGCACAACATCGGCATTGCCTTTCAGACTTTCGCCAGTGGCTTGTTGCTAGGCGTCGGCAGTGCGTTCTTTCTGTTCTACAACGGCATGGTCATCGGCGCGGTCGCCGGGCATCTCAGCGAGATCGGTTTCGGCCAGACTTTCTGGTCATTCGTCATCGCCCACGGCGCCTTTGAACTCAGCGCCATCGCCCTCGCCGGGGCCGCCGGCCTGGAACTCGGCTGGGCGTTGATCGCACCCGGGCGGCTGACCCGCAGCGAAGCGCTGAAACGCGCCGCACGCAAAAGCGTGTTGCTGGTCTGCGGGGTGATGTTGTTCCTGTTGATTGCCGCGTTTATCGAAGCCTATTGGTCGTCGAAAACCAGTGTCACACCTTTGACCAAATATCTGGTCGGCGCCGCGCTTTGGACGTTGGTCGCGGTCTATCTGTTGTTCGCTGGAAGGACCCACCATGCGCCTGAGTGACGCCACCGTGGTGATCCGTCCGCGCACGACCTGGGAAGCCATGGACCTCGGCGTGCTGATGAGCCAGCAACATCGGCGTCTGCTGATGACCAGTTGGGCGATCGTCACCCTGCCGCTGTTCGCTTTGCTCAGCCTGTTGCTATGGGACTCGCCGTCGCTGGCGGTGTTTATCTTCTGGTGGCTGAAACCGGCGTACGAACGTCTGCCGCTGTACATCCTGTCGAAAGCGCTGTTTGGCGAAACGCCGACACTCAAGCAAGCTCTGCGCGAATGGCCGCGCCTGCTCAAACCGCAACTGCTGGCCAGCCTGACTTGGCGCCGCCTGAGTTTCAGCCGCAGTTTTCTGCTGCCGGTGGTGCAACTCGAAGGCCTCGATGGCAGCGCCAGGCAACAACGCTTGCACGTGCTCCTGCAACGCAACGCTGGCGCCGCGCAGTGGCTGACCATCATTGGCGTGCACCTGGAATCCGCGCTGTGGATCGGCTTGATGGTGCTGTTCTATATGTTGCTTCCGGAGCAAATCGAAACGGATTGGAGCTGGCAGTCACTGATTCTCGCGGCGGATCAAGACTGGCACTGGCTCGAACACCTGACCAATGCTTTCTACGCGCTGGTGCTGGTGGTGTGGGAGCCGATCTATGTCGCCTGCGGGTTCAGCCTTTATCTGAACCGGCGCACACAACTGGAAGCATGGGATATCGAACTGGTGTTTCGCCGCTTGCGACAGCGCCTGAACAACGGTGTATTGGGAGTGCTGCTGGCGGTCTTTCTGGTGCTGCCGAATGTGCCTTCGGCGTGGGCGGCCGAGCCTGATGACAGTCCGCAGGCACCGCGCTTGTTGAATCAACCACTCACCAGCCAGGCCTCACGGGACAGCATCAAGGCATTGCTTGAACAGCCGCCGTTCAAGAACAAGGAAGTCGTCACCCGCTATCGCTTTGGCGACGACCCGGCGAAACCTGCCGAAGCGCAGAAGCCGGGTGAAGCGCCACAGTGGCTGAAAACCCTGCTGGACTGGCTCGACGGGCAACACTTGAATGGACTGGCGAAGATTATTGAAATGCTGTTGTGGGGCACGGTGATTGGCGCGTTCGGCTGGCTGATCTGGCGTTATCGCGACTATCTCCAAGCGTTCGTCAGCCGCCGTCCGAGACTGCCTGCCAAACCGAAACGCGCGCTGCCGCAACAAGCCTTCGGTCTGGACTTGAACCGCGACACCTTGCCTGACGACATTGCAGGCAGCGCCGAACACCTCTGGCAAAGCCAACCTCGTGCAGCGCTGGGCCTGCTGTATCGAGGGCTGCTCAGCCATCTGCTCGACGACTTCGACATGACCCTGAAACCCGCCGATACCGAACTTCAGGTACTCGCGCACGTTGAACAATTGCAACGCCCGGAACTACTCGCCTTCAGCCGCAGCCTGACCACCCATTGGCAGAACATGGCCTATGGGCATCGCGTCCCGGCAGCTTCCCTGAAGCAGGAGCTGTGCGATGGCTGGCGCGCCTTGTTTGGTCCCGGAGCCGCCCGTTGAGTCGCCGGACACTGTGGTGGGTGGCTGCGTTGATAGCCCTGTTAATCGGCACGCTGAGCGTGTTCCTCTACCTCAACGCCACGCCTTATCAGGAAGAAGTCGATCACGGCCCCTCGCCCGCCGCGCAAGCCAATCCGTATCTGGCCGCCGAGCTGTTTTTACGTGAACGCGGGCTCAACGTCAGCCATGCCGAAAGCCTCGCGGTACTCCCGGACATTGACCCACGCAGCCACACGTTGCTGTTGTTCAACGACCGCTCACGCATGACCCCGCGTCAGGTTGACCAAGTGTTGAACTGGACCCGCGCAGGCGGGCGGCTGGTGTTCGTCGCCGAGTCGCTGTGGGATGAGCAGAGCAAACAAAGCAACGATCTGTTGCTCGATCGCGTGCAACTGCATCAATCCCTGAGCAAGGATCTGAAAGACTTACCCGCAGACACTGAACCAGAGCGCTTCCCGCAACTGACCAAACTCTATCTGGAAGACGAGGACGCTCCCGCCTACGCCGGTTTCGACACCGACTTTCACCTCGACGACCCGAAGAATCTGGCGCAAGCGTGGGCCAACAGCGCCAAGGCCACGCACATGATGCAGTTGCCCTACAGCCTGGGCACGATCACCGTGGTCACCGACGCCGAGCTGTGGAAGAACAAGACCATCAGCCAATACGACAACGCCTGGCTGCTCTGGTATTTGAGCGCCGACACCGACGTCACGTTGATCTACAACACCGAGCACGATGGCCTGCTGACCTTGCTCTGGCGCTACTTCCCGCAAGCCATCGTCGCTTTGCTCGCGTTGATCGGCCTGTGGCTCTGGCACGTCGGCGTACGTCACGGCCCACTGCAATTACCCGCCCCGAGTGGACGCCGACAATTGCAGGAACACCTGCGCGCCAGCGCCGATTTCCTGTTGCGCCACAACGGCCAGCAGGCGTTGCTGCAAGCACTGCAACAGGACGTTCTGCGCCGTGCCCGTCGCCGTCACCCAGGCTTTGACCAATTGAACGTTGCCGAACAATGGCTGGCGTTGTCGCGTCTGACCCGACAACCCACCCGCGCCATCAGCCAGGCCCTGAGCCCGGTGCCGGATCGGCGCCTGTCCAGCGCCGATTTCTGCCGCCAGGTCGCCCACCTGCAAACTTTGAGGAACACGCTATGACTGAACAGATCGAGCCCGGCAGCGCCAGCCACGCCGCCCAGCAACGCCAGCGTGCCAGCCAGTTGGCGCAAGCAGTACGTGGCGAATTGCAAAAAGCGTTGATCGGCCAGAACCAGGTGATCGATGACGTGCTGACGGCGCTTATCGCCGGCGGTCACGTGCTGCTCGAAGGCGTGCCGGGACTGGGCAAAACCCTGCTGGTGCGCGCATTGGCCCGTTGTTTCGGCGGCGAGTTTGCGCGGATTCAATTCACCCCGGACCTGATGCCCAGCGACGTCACCGGCCATGCCGTGTACGACCTGCAAACCGAGCAGTTCAAGCTGCGCAAAGGCCCGCTGTTCACCAATCTGCTGCTGGCCGACGAGATCAACCGCGCCCCGGCGAAAACCCAGGCCGCCTTGCTCGAAGCGATGCAGGAGCGCCAGGTCACGCTCGAGGGTCGCGCCCTGCCGATCGCGCAACCGTTCATGGTCCTCGCCACGCAGAACCCGATCGAACAGGAAGGCACTTATCCCCTGCCGGAAGCCGAGCTCGACCGGTTCATGCTCAAGGTGCGCATGGACTACCCCGACGCCGATCAGGAGCTGAACATGGTGCGCCAGGTCTGCCGCTCGACCCGCGCCGACATGCTCGATGTGCAACCGCTGCGCACCGTGTTGCAGGCCAAGGATGTGCAAGCCCTGCAACGGATTGCCAGTGATTTGCCACTGGACGATCAGGTTCTCGATTACGCCGTGCGCTTGGCGCGCGCCACGCGCACCTGGCCGGGGCTGACCCTCGGCGCCGGGCCGCGCGCCTCGATTGCTCTGGTGCGTTGCGCCCGTGCCCGCGCCTTGTTGCGTGGCGGCGAGTTCGTGATTCCCGACGACATCAAGGGCTGCGCGCTGGCCGTGCTGCGCCATCGCGTACACATCGCGCCGGAGCTGGACATCGAAGGCCTGCAGGTCGATCAAGTGCTCGCACAATTACTCGACCAAGTTCCGGCGCCGCGCCTGTGAAACCCTCGCGCCTGCTGTTGATCTGGCTGGCCTTGCTGCTGCTCATCGGCATTGTGCCGGGCACGTTGCGCACACTGCAGATCGACACTCCGGCGAGCCTGATATCGATCAACTGGGGATTGCTGCTCGCGCTGCTGGCTCTGGCGGCGCTGGATGCGTTGCGTCTGCACCGTTTGCCAACACCGCGCATCACCCGGCAGATGCCCGGCAGTCTGGCGCTCGGCCGATGGAGTGAGGTGCGTCTGGAAGTCGAACACGACTTCAGCGAGCCGATGCACATTCAACTCTTCGACCACCCGCCAGAAGGCCTGAGCTTCGAAAACCTGCCGCTGTCGATTGAGTTGCAACCCGGCCAGCGCAGCCTGCTCGGCTACCGTCTGCGCCCGCTCAAACGCGGTCATTTCAACTTCACCCACTGCGAAGTCAACCTGCCCAGCCCCTTGGGATTATGGTCAGGCAAACGCTTGCTCAGGGTCAGCGACCAGACCCGCGTCTACCCCGACTTCGCCCGGCTCTACGGCGGTGAGTTGCTGGCGGTGGACAATTGGCTCAGCCAGCTCGGCGTGCGCCAACGGCAACGGCGCGGTCAGGGCCTGGAATTCCATCAATTGCGCGAGTTTCGAGAAGGCGACAGCCTGCGCCAGATCGACTGGAAAGCCACCGCGCGCCAGCGCTCACCGATTGCCCGTGAATATCAGGACGAGCGCGATCAGCAGATCATATTCCTGCTCGACTGTGGCCGACGCATGCGCAGCCAGGACGATGAACTGTCGCACTTCGACCACGCGCTCAATGCCTGCCTGTTGCTCAGTTATGTAGCCTTGCGTCAGGGCGATGCGGTGGGTTTGAGTACCTTCGCTAGCGAACACCCACACCATCTCGCGCCGGTCAAAGGCAGCGGCCAATTGAACGTGCTGCTCAACACGGTTTATGACCTCGACAGCACGCAGCGCCCTGCCGATTATCAGGCCGCCGCCAATCAACTGCTGACCCGACAGAAGCGCCGGGCCTTGGTGGTGCTGGTAACCAACCTGCGCGATGAGGACGATGAGGAACTGCTAAGCGCGGTCAAACGCCTGGGCGCACAACATCGGGTGTTGGTGGCCAGTCTGCGCGAAGAAGCGCTGGACACGTTACGCCAGACCACGGTGCAAACGCTGCCCGAAGCGCTGGCTTACTGCGGCACGGTGAGTTACCTGAATGAGCGGGCAGAACTCCATGAGCGGTTGAGCGCTCATGGCGTTCCGGTGATGGATGTCCGGCCCGCAGAACTGGGGGCCGAACTGGTGACGCGGTATCTCAGTTGGAAAAGAAGTGCGGCGCTTTGATCATCTCTCGATCCGCACGTGCACAGATCCGCTGCTCGAGGTACCGTCAGGATTCTCGACTTTGACATCAAGGGAAACGGTTTCCGACAGATCCATCACCCTCCAAGAGGTTTCGTATTTACCGTTGCCATTTGTACTGTAATCAATGAATGGCCTGCCGTTAATGGAGACAAGAATTTTCCTTTTCGGCATCGGTTCTCCAGAAGCCTTGTCTACGATCAACGCAGTCATGGTTACCCAGTCGTTCACGAAAGCCGGATTCGGCGCAGCGACGACGGACTTCACAACTGCAGGACGTTCAGTGACAGTCAACCGCAGCGTTTCCACATCCCAGCCAGCCAAGCCGCCCTTTACCGACGCCCACAACGCTGCCTCACCTGCAGTGCCCAAGACAAAGCGCACCGTTGCCATCCCATCGGTACCCGTCAGTGTTGCCGGTAAAGATGTGTTGTTGTATTCCCACATCACTTCGACATTAGCCAAAGGCTCGCCGGTATTGGCTGAAACCACCAAAGCCTGAGCTGAAATTTCTTGCCCCGGATAACCGGTCAGATCATCGCTGAACATTTCCTTGATCTGTCGAGGTTCATGCAGGAAATACGGCAACGAAATCGATTCCGAATACTGCGTGTCCCCCACCGTCGCGGTCAGTTGCGCCGCTCCGGGCGTCTTGGGCACAAAGCGGATCCGCGCCACGCCGTAGAAGTTGGTGGTCGTCGTCACCTCGCCAAGATCCGCACTGCGCCAGACAACGTTCATCCCCGCCATCGGCCTGCCACTGATGGCCGAAACAATGGTGATCTGCTCGGACACAGCCTCGCCCCAGTACAGCGTCTTGCTAACCCGCGAACGCTCGGCGATTTTCACCACTTGGGTGCCTTCGCCCACCGACATTGCATTGACAGGTGACCATCGAGCCAGGCTTTCGCAGGCCAGAAACAAGCCGAAACTGCCGTTACGCTTGTCATCGACCATGAAGGAATCGGTGAATCCCGCCTCGCGGCTGAAAACTCTTGGCAAACCGAGTACGGGCTGAGTAAAACGAATGCCGAGTGCCTCAGGTCCGGTGCCGACCATGCCCAACGTCAACTTTCGACCGGACAAGAAGGTGTCTTGTGGGGCAGTTACATCGATTCTATGGGTCAGTTTGCGACGCGCAAAACCAGTGTCCTGGCCGAAAGGCTGTGCAGGTCCGTTGTCCATACTGAACTGCAATCGAGCCCACGGATCGTCGGCCAGCGAACAGACCTCCATCGAACGTGTATCTGTAGCATTGTCATACGGACTGCTGACAGACACCTCAACCATTGCCGATCCGCCTGTGGTTGCCCCATACGCAAAGCCTGCCCAGCCATCGTCAGCAGTCACATGTTCTTCAGAATGACCATCCACCTTCCACTGCGTTGGCACTTGAACCATGGCAGCTTCCGAGAAATCCGAACGTACTTTCGCCCACATCCATGCTGGGTCCTGACCCACGATCGGGAAAACGGCAGACTCACGTACGGTTTCAATGCTGAGTTTGTTGTGGCCCAAGTGCATTCTGGTGACATCCGTCGAGCCAGCCCCCCCCGTCAAGAATTTCAGACCGAACGCCCCGCCCCCCTGACTATCGGAACAATCCAGTGTCCAGGTCATGCCACTTTCATCAATAACATTGTGGCTATGTGGAGGCGGGTCGAGAACGATGTCCATCTCTGACGCTGGAGTTCCGGACCATTGCAAATCCATGGCAAGCCCCACCAGGGCACTCAGTGCGTTGGTTCTGAAAATATACCGGTGTACGGCACCCAGGCAGGGATACAGCAACTGACCTCGGTCGGTGCTCATATGATCCAGTTCCAGAGTGAACTCATCGTAAATATCCGGTGAAACCAAGCGGCCGAGCAACTCTCGATCTTCCAGTGAATCGGTCAACAACCGCAGTCCGAACATGCTGCTGCGGCTCTTGGCGAATTCAGAACTCAGAGTCCAGATCAGCGGTTCATCTGCCCGCAATACCCTGGGCTCGCCAAGTTCACTCACCACCAGCCCGATGCCTGGGTCGTCAATGCCCCATGCCAACGTGATTTCCTGGCCGATAAGAGGACTGTCGGCGAGAGCAGTAACCACCAGGGAATGGGTCAGGCCTCGTTTGCAGACAACCCCTAGATCCTGGTTGATCAGACCACGATCAAATGTGATGTTGACCTTGTCCTTCCATGAACTCCTGGCAATCGCGGTCACGCTAAATTCGCACTCATGCGACTCGGCCGATTCATGCGCTCGGACCGCCGCGGTGATCGCATGAATCCCGTGTTCTCTGGTGTAAAACTTCAGGCTCCCCCAACCACCGCTTCCCGTTTGGCTCTGCACGACGCTTTCGGCCATTTGCCACTCGACCAGCGCACCGATCACCGGTTCGCCGTCGCCCTGATCAGTAACATGCACCACTTGCAAGCGCAGGTACGCACTTTCGTGTTCCTCCACCACCGGACTATTCTCGGCCTGACGCACCTCTTTGATCCTGATCCTGTTGCGCGCCAGCGACATACGTTTTCTGGGCGACGGCAACAACAGCTTCGAGCAGACCAGTGACAACTCGAATATCCCGTCGCGCCGGTCTTCGCAGTTCAGCGTCCAGGATGCAGTGCCCCCTCCATCGATCGGCATGAGAACCGATGTTTCCAGTGGCGGACTGACCACGACACCCAGTTGCCCAGGCTTGTCACCGTGCCAATGCAGATAGAAGTCGCTGCCTCGCAGACGACTGTTGGCCGCCAGCATTACATCAATGAAATGGGTAGAACCCCGGTTCGGATAACTGTTATCAATCCAGTCCCTGATTTCGTTGTTTTCACGGACAGTCAACCGTGCCCACGGATCCTCGCCCAGTACCAGTACGTCAAACGTCTGAGTCCACACACCCTGCTCGTAATAAAGGCTGACCACAGAGGCTTCAATAACGAAGTCCCCTGCTGCCTTCGCCTCATAATCGAAGTAAGCCCAACCTTGTTCATCAGTAACGGTGGCCGCCAACACCCCGTGCTCGGCGGTCGCCCAGTTCACCGTAAGCCCGGCAAATGGCTGGCCGGTGTAATACGACGCTACTTGCACACCCAAACGGACACTTTGCTCAATCAACGGGTAGTAAGCGGCCTCGACCACCTCACGAAAAATCAGTCGATGATGCCCCAGCGATACGGGGATCTCGTAGGCCTGCGCGGTGTAACGGTTGCGCAAGCTCAGGGTGAATTCGTAGTCCTGATCATCGATTAACGGGCAATCGAGCGTCCATGGCACGTCCAGCGATTGCGGGGTGTCCCAAGCAGGCGTCGCGACAATCGCGCCCTGCGGGTTATTGTCGATGCTCAATGCAACCGGGGTGCCGTCCCAAGGGTTATCCGGCACAGGTACAAAACCGAGTACGTGGGGTGTGATCAATGCGTCGCTGCCAAAAGCTCCGCCCCTGCTGGCGCCCTGACACAGGTATATTTTGCGCAAGGGCAGGAACGACATGCCGTCCAGCTCAACTTCCTGCAACTCAAGTGGCGCGAGTTTCAACTCGACTTTGACGCGCGTAACCCAGAGTTCGCCATTTGTACTCGAAGACTCTGTCGAGCTGTATATTTCGATGCGCAGCGGCTTTGAGCTTGAGATGTCCGATGTCAGTTCCACTTCATGCAGGGTCGGACTGAAACGCCTCTCTGGCGCTGATCCGAAACCCTCGCGCTGTTGTGCCTGATCAGGTTTACCCACGGGTTTGAGTTCGATGCGGTAATGCTCGATTTCTCCCTGAGAAATCCTCACCCAGCCTGATTGGCTGAAACTGCTTTCCCACAGAAAACTCAGCCAATAAGCACCATTGCTATCAGGATCTCTGGGAAGTGTGACGTCCTGCGTGACACCCGCGCCCTTCGGCGCTTTGATGTGCTTGACAGGCGTGTTGTCGTAATACGCCAGGCCTATGGCAACCGCCCCCGTTTTTGCCCAACAATCGAACCTTTCTTCGAAATCACCGTTGCACACCAGGTTTTCATTCACCTGAACGATAGGATTATTCATGACTGCGCACTCCCTTGCCCTTGCCGGCCAGGCCCTCTTGTGCTGCATTGACCAACTCCTTCACCGAATCGGTAAACGACTGATCTCCGCTCTTGCACGTGTAGCGAATGCGCAAAATGACATCGTTCATCGAGCGCAGCGTGGCCTCCTGCGGCGGTTCTTTATGCCATGGCCATTTCAGCTCCCAGGCGGACACCACACCGGTATTTTCAAATGGATAGAGCAAACCTTCGTCTGGCTTCGCCGCCGCCATGCCGTTGTCGGCAATACCCACCGACAGGGCGATCTGCTGGCCCGGACGCAAGTTGAACAGCACATCAGAAGGGGCCACTACCCCAGGACCAGGATTGTGCAAGTACTGCACTGACTGCACCGAAGCCCGGCTGGCGGTCATGCTGCCGACCTGCAGCAAGGTCGCGCGCACGTCCTCGAAAGGCCCCGTCAGCACTGGCAAGTCGACTTCCACCGAACTGATCTGCCGGCAGAAATGTCCCGGATAGTCCCGATCGAACAGCAGTTGGGTGAGTTTGAATTCCAGCGAGCCGTTCGTCTGCAATTGCGCCAATGCAGCCTCCCAACTACCAACGCCCTGAGGGTCAGTTGCGTCATTGAACAGGCGACGCAACGAGATGGTTTTCACCAGTTCCAGACGCCGCTCGGTGCGTTGCAAGTACTCACGTTCCATACGCAGCAGGTACGCGCGCAGATGCTCGCCAGCAGTCAAACCGTGGCGTTGATCCTGCCAGACCTGCGGCAAGGGAATATGTGAATCGTAATCGCCGGTTTCGGCGCTCATCGCAGCTTGCGCGCTAAGGCACAGACTGACTACCGCGTCGTAAGCCTGATAGTGCAAGGCCTTGAGCTGGCCCAGCATCCAGCCGAACAACTCGGCATTGGTTGCGCGCTTTTTCAGATAGTTGTACATCGTCAACGCCTGAGCGTTAGCTCGTAGCGTTTGCGCGAGGTTGGTTCTGGCCGCATCAATCGCATGGTTCTGCGCGACGATTTGCGCATCGATGGCCGCGATTTCTGCCAGCGCCTGATCGCGTTGCAGCCCCCATTCATTGCGGCGACGGCGATAGCCTTCGGTGGTAGCTTGCTTGTCGGCATCGATTTGCAGCATCGACGAAGCTATCTCCAGGCCAAAGCAGATGGCATCGGTAACTTTGTCGATACGAAACCCTCCCATCGCCATACCGAAGATATTGGGCGCGGCCGCCAAGGCCGCGCCTACCGGTTTGAGGATTTTGGCAGTCAGCGCCAGCTCTTTGGACTGGTCCAGGTTTGCCATGACCTGATATTCGACAGCCGACACGTTTTCGTCATAGCGAGCTGCGTAAGCAGCAGCCCGTTCCCGAGCCACTGTCCGGCTCTGCTCAAGCGCCGTCATGCTCGCTTCCAACTGAGCGATGGATTGCTCCTGCATGGTTTTGGCGTAGTTACCCAACTCCACCAGATGGTTTTGCTGCAGCTCTTCCTGCTCGGCACGATCACGCCGCTCAAGCAGATTGAGTACCTGGCTGCCGTAATCCTGCAGAGCCTGCACCGCACGCAAGGCAACCTCGAAGATCGTGCGCCAGCGAAACGCAATCACCACCAGCCGTCCGCCCATCGGTCTGGCGCCACCGACACCACCTGCGGCCAGAGCGCGCAGCAATTGGTTCGGGTCAGTCGGTGGGTTGAACAACGGCAGGAGCATGGGCTTGCCATCAATGGTCAAGTTGTTGCGCAAGTTGTTCATGCGGTACTGCGGCTCGTTGAACCGCGCGAGCAACTCATCATTTATGGGTGCCCTGAACGGCGGACACCCCAACATGCCCAGCATGGGAGCCGTATCGGAGCCGCCCGGAACATCTGCCAGGCTGTAATTCAATGTCTGCTCGAAAGCTTCCAGAGCCGTACGCGTGCAACTTTGGGCCAGAAGGTTCTCCAGCGTCGCGGTCTGCCACAAGTTCACCGTTTGAGTCAGAGGCGGTTTGCCCATCAATGATCCCGCTTGTACATAGCACAGCTTTGCCGCCACCAGGCTTTCGCGGGTCAGTTGGCGGTAATGCCAGTCCCCCCAGGCCATGAGGTTCTTCACATATTCGATGAACATCAGCAGCCTCAAATGCACAGGCGCCGAATATCCAATCGCATCCGGGTCGGCGGGCGCCGCGGCTTCACAACCGGCATGCCCCAGATCGTTGATCAAGGGGCGGCAGCGCCAGAAACGTGGTTTCTCGGGTACCGAGTTGCTATCGACAGGGGCCCGGGGATCGAAAATGAAATGCAACCACGTCTGTGCTTCGGCAAACCGCTCTTCATCACGCAAGCGTGTCGCGATCAAATGCGGCAGATGGAAAAACAGCTCCCAGAAAAACAGACCGTTGGCACCGTCGAAAGCGCCATTGCGTTCCGTGAAATCAACATCGGTAGGCGGCGGCTCTGACAGATGCTGGGAGTCCCAATTAATCAGCGTCGCAGGAGAGACAGTGGAGCGTGTGACCAACTCGGGACCGAACAGCGAATTGAGCCGAACGTAGCGCAACGCCCAGTCATCACCGAGTTGAAAGTCGAGGAACTGGGCGGCATCCGTGGTGTTTTTAAGCAGCGTTGGCGCGCGGAAATACGGGAGATCGACAATCGTCAGAGCAAACTGTTTACCGCCAAAGCCTTCAGTATCATTCCTTAGAGTGAACTTGACGTTGTTCCAGGTCCCCTTTGGTCGAGTGAAGGTACCCAAAAAATTCATTGTCCAACCGCCGGCTGTAGGCACCGAACGCATCACCGGCACCGGGTCACCACCGGCGGAATTCTCCAACTGCAAGGTGAAGTTTGTATTCTTCTCTGACAAACCTGTGGGCCTGCAAAAGCCCTCAACCGTCAGCTCGTCTTTGTCACCCACTCGCATGGCGAAGACGTTCAGCCCCAGAAAAGCTGCCATGGAGCCTGACGGTGACTCACTTGGGACCACAGTAACCTCAAGACCCAAGGGGTGCTGAACCGTCAAGGCAGAAACAAATCGATCATTCTTGGCCATCTCCAGCCAGGTACCACCGTCTTCAACAACGGGGCGCATCAGCACATCGATGATCGCGGTCTCGTTCAAGGCAGCTGTGCCGGTTTTATCATTGTCCAGCAATACCCCGAGCTTGCCTTTGGGATTCTGAGAGTCGACCCACACGGTTGCAATCAGCCAGGCACCCGCAGAAAGATCCTCATCAAACTCGCCATGGTGTAAATTCAAAGGCGCCGACCACTGGCCGTTCTGCCTCATGAAGGCCACATTGATATCCAGCTGATGGGGCACGAATCGGGATCTGTCGTCCTTTGAGGGATCCGCGGGGACGGCTTTGATGATCTCGCCGACCTTGTCCCGCCACTCCGCCCAGACCAGACACAGTCGGCCATTCCAGACCACCGGACGCATGTCCAGCACCCGCCCGGCAGGTTGAATATCCACCGCTTTCCATTCACTCCACGCCGCCGGGTTGACGGCCACACACGTGGGCGTGATCTCGATTTGCGCCTTGCGCCAGAAGTACTGGAACGGCGGCACCCGCTGACGCCCGACAAAGTAATAATCGGCGCGCTCCGGGGTCGTGCCGTCCATGTAGCCACTGACAACATCCAGATCGCAGATCTGTTCGAAGGCTTGCAAGTAATCCTGTAGCGCGGCTTGAACCGAATCGCTGTTCAAACGGGCCTGGTTGAGGTTGTTTTCAAGGGCCTTGAACAGATCCGTCTTACGCTGACGGACGAACGGATTGATGTAGTTTTCCGGGTAGAGCGCGATCATCTGCACTGCGGCCCAGTCCGAGTAGTTGTTGTACAGCGCCCAGTTTTCCAGCTGCTCAGAGGGAAACTCGTGGTTTTCGAAACCGGGCTCCATTTTGTTGTACACCGCACTGATATATTGCTGCGCACAACTGATCGCTTCGGCAACCCCCGACGTCTGCACACGAGCACTGTCCAACGGGTCGATGCGCAGCAATTCGAACACGTCCTCCGGGGTCCGCAAAGGCGGGTAACGCTCCGCCTTTACTTGCCCGATGCAATACTCAAGCAACGCGGTACGACGTTTTTCCTGCAACAGGCCAATGTTGTTCGATGTCATGATCCTTGCTCCGTGGAAGAGGTTCCCGAGTCACTGGCGGAAGGCGTTGACGCTTGTTCAAGCGAGTGGCTGCGGCCTTGCGTCACCCCAAACCTGATGGGTTCGAAGAGTGTCCCCAAGCCGCTTGCCAGGCTGCGTATACCGACTTCGAATTCACCGCTGAAATCGCTGGTGATATAAACCGTGGTTTGACCTTGCTGATTGGTGAAACCCTGTGCCGGACGGATCGTTGGCCTTTCTTCGGGATCTGTTTCTACCTCCCAGGCCCAGTCCACCAGCATGTTGGCCCCAAGGTTTCCGTACTGGTCCACCATCGTGGCGTAGAGTGTGATTTCCTGACCAAGCGGCACGACCTCCGTTGGCACCGGAGACATAAGCCCGGTCGGGAAATTCATGCTCTCGGCGTGGGCGATGACGTCGATGCTCACTGCCCACTCAGGCTCGAGCAGGCTCAGGGAAAAATAAAGGCTGTCCGTGCCCAGGACTGTGCCCGGAAAATACTCAGCCGTGAGGACTCCGTCGGGATCGGTGATGCCTGATCTGATGGTCCCTAGCTCGGAGTGCCAATCAACAGCGATGCCTTTCAACGCTGCACCTCGGGCGTCGGTGAGCGTCATCGTAATGAACGCTTTCTCATCTTTTTTACTAGCGAAGACTTCCGTCGGTTCTACTGCGCAAGTCATCCTGACCAACTGCTTCAGTTCGCCCGGTGCTTGCACGACAGGCACACGCGTCTGGGTCTGACTGAGCAAAGCCAGTTCAGCTGCCTGGGCATAGGCCTCGCTGGCATCGGTTGTCTCCGGCAAGGTACCGATCCGCAAAATGGTCCGGGCATCCATACCGGTCTGCATCGACAACTGGTAAACGCGTATCAGCAGATCCAGTTGTTCCAGGGTTTTCAACACTTGGGTTTCAGGATCGATATGGCGAACACATTCGCTGACTTCCTGCGCGCTCCAGGCAAAGAATTCAGCCAGTTTGATGGCTGCTGCCTGCTGCACCACCCGCAATGCATCCTCGCTGGGTCGGGCAGGAAGCGAATGGACCTGACGCAGATAGTCCAGCAATTTCTGTTCCGGCTGTGCACTCATGCTGAACGCGCGGGTCAGCGTGGTCATCGCGTAAAGTATGCGCACCGAGAACACATATTTTTGAGAGGGATCGATGATGATGATTTGGTCGACCCACGCCTCATATCCATAATCCAGATAATCCTGGAGCAGGGCCGCACTCAAACCCAGCATTGAAACGACTTCGGCGCGCTGGCGCACAACAGCCAGCAATTCGAGTAAAGGATCTGAAGGTTCGTCGCGCCTGCGCTGCGTCGCTGGCGGTTCGAGGTCAGTGCGGTCATACACCTGGCGCAACAGTTGGTACACCGAGGCATCGACCCAGTTCAGCACCAGAACGGCCAATTCGCCCTCGATGCCGGCGTAGACTGCCAGCGACTCCCTGACCAGCGACACTTGAGCGTCTCTGGCCTGCAGAAGAACGGTGAGCATGATCTCGGCCAAGACGCTGACCTGGGCTTCCTCAATGTCCAGGCCGTTCCTGACGGCCCATTCGAGCTTCTCGCGGGCAAAGGCCGAATAATCCTCCGGCGTCATGGCAGTGGCCAGTATCAGCCCATTGACATCGACAACCGGCGCCAGCCCCTCACTGTCAATCGACAGTAAATCCAGCCAGTCGCTTTCTCCGGCCGGCGGAATACCGGCTACGAGAAAAGAATTATTGGATAACCGCGCGCTGGGCAGGAGGGTGCCGATCTTGTCGAAGAACTGCTGGTCCTGCTGGGAGAAATCGCTCAGACGCAGTGGTGCACTCACGTGCTGCAACATCCACAGCACCGACATGTTGCTTTGCTCGCACCATTGCACGCAGGCCTGCATGGCTTCGATCAGGCTCAGCACACCCGGATCGCCAGACGTGACGTCAATGCGGCTGTCATCAACCGCCACGTCGACAATACGCGGCTTGCCAGCCAGCCCTTTGAGCCAGGTTTCTCCCCCCAGCACACTGAGCATCAACACGCCTTCGACCGGCGTGATATTCAACAGCCGGGACAGTTTTACCAGACGGTAAAAACTGGAGATGACCGCCGAACTGCGCACCAGATTATCGGTAAGATCATGAGCCTGGGCTATGGCCAGCGCCAGGTAGTGGTAAGTCTGAAGATCGATCCCCAAACCACTGCATAGCTGGCTGACCGTCAGATTGTCTTGGTCTGATGTCGGTATCAGCGCAAACGGTGTGCCGTCGAGTCTCAGCGGCTCGCGATAATTGTCCTGATTGTTGAAGACCTGATCGAACTGCGACAGGGCATCACCGCGACCGTACAGTGACAGTTCATCGAGAAACACGGCGAAATCCGCCGCCGTGCAGTTGTAGCGTTCACGCAGTCGCTGAAACAGACCCAATGCATGGATCACGTTGACCGAAATCGCCCACACCTCAGGCTTTTCGGCTCCACGCGCTTGCGCCCTGATTGCTGCCACCAACAGGGCGTCAGTCTGCTCAGGGGACAGATTCAGCCATTTGTCGAGGCGCAACTTGCGGTTGAGTCGATCAAATGTATTCAAGCCTCTTGGGGTATTGGGATTAACGATTATCCGATGAAAATTATTCCCTGACTGCGTGGTGATACCGATAGCGGGGTGAGCATTATCATTGATGTAAACCGAGCCGGATCGACCACCTTCCGGGACATCGGGCTTTTCAGGGTATTCGACATTGTCCGAGCGCCGCGGCGCATAGTCCCCAACCGAAAAAAGACTTGTAACCTCCTCGGCCACAAGATTCGTACGTTGAGCCAAATAAAATATCTGATTGAGATTCAGATACTCAGTGTCTTCGGTGCCAAAGTTCTCCAGATAGAACTGATACATATCTTCGGGATATGTGTATTCCTCAGTAAGCAGCCGCTGCTGGTAAGGGCCCAGCCGAGAGGCATGCGCCAGAGCAGCAGCGGCAAGCCTCGTCAGGGACGCGGAATGCAAGAAGTTGGGGAATTTGCCGTCAACGATGTTGGTAAAATCCCCCACTGATCGTCCGCTGAAACCCGCCACCCCATCAACCGTGACCCAATGCTGGTAATACGGCAGACCGTTGGGATAGCGTGCTGTGATCAATGCCTGTTCAATTGGAACCTCCGTGTTCGCAGCGATGAACGCCTGTAGCACGCGTACGATCACGTCGACTGATGACTCCGGCGCGTTCACCGCTTTACTGTCGACCGTCAACGTCATCAAATCCGTGCGACGCTCATGCAACGGCAGCTTGCTGTCGTCACCAACGGATTCGATCAAGTCGCGAATCAAGCGATACAAGAAGACCAGATACGCCGAAGGCCCGAACATGGACTCCAGAGAATCCGAGGGGCACTTGGATCTCAATTGCAGATCGAATATTCGCTCCAGTTGCGGCCCGTCAACGAGCGACATCAAACCACTGGACGGTCCTGTCGACCCGGCTTTGTCCCTCTTCACGTGATGTTCAATAAACCGACGCCGCACATAGCTCGCCAAGCTATTGGCCCGGCGCAAAAAGCGTCGCGCCTCTTCCTGATCAAGTCCGTACTCGCCGACCAGCAACGGAATACCCTTTTCGACCAGTGGGAAAAACGATCCCCCCTCCTCAACGTAACTCCAGAGTTTCGAAAGCCGGTTTTGCGCAGTGGACGTTTGCTGACCAAACAGCTGAATGAACAACTGCGCAGCGGGACGGAGTGAATCAGCCATGGTCACATTCCTTGAGTCGATAACGGGCCCGGTCCGCCTGACGGTCGTGTCAGGCGGACCTAGCTTTCCATAAGGATTTAGCGCTTGAATGCAGCAGTCGCCAACTGTCAGAAATGACAGGTTTAATGCCCGTTCATCGGAAATTTACAAGCGCGATTTATCCGTCGGTGCTGATTCGATTTCAAACCGCTCACTGGCGACCCAGTCGGAACCCAGCGGATCGCTATCGCTTGGTTGCAGCTTGAAACGGCACCAGTTGCCACCCAACGGTAGCGCTTGGTCAGACAGGCCTTGCCAGTCAGGGTCGACCTGAATCGACGCTGCCCATGTCTTGTCCGGGTTGAACGGGTCGACCAGAACACCGACACCTTGACGGCCCGTGCCGGCAAACAGCACCGGGTTGCTGACCCAGCGTCCCGGCGCGGGTATCTCAATGGTGGGCAGATAAGTTGCCAGCTGAACCGTGCGTTTCGCGCTATCGGATTCAAACCCTTCGTAAGCCACCACAACTTCCAGCTCATGATTGCCTTCGTTTTGCCCAGGCTTCAGCGTTACCGACCACGTCCGGTTTTCCCGCACCTCGGCGCTTGCCTGGTCGCTACCCAGCGTCACGGTCACGGTGTCGCCGGGCGTCGCGAAACCCGACACCACGACCCGTCGGCCGACATGGTCATCGGCAGTCGGGGTTTCGATAAACGGAGTCGCCGGCACGACCTTGTAACGCAAACGCTCATTGGGCTGAGAGCTTTGTGGAGTGCCATTGTGGACGAAGGTTTGAAAAGCCCAGATGGTTGTGATTCCCACCGGCAAACTCACTTCGGCTTCCCAGTTGTCTGATGCGTTCACCTCAATATCCGTCAGCAATGGCTCAGTAGCGCCTTCCAGCCAGACCTCCACCCGCGCGCCAGGTCGGCCAGTGCCAGCAATCTTCGAGGTGCGCGGCGCTTTCCCGCCAGGGATCGGCGTCGTGAATCGAGGCGGCGGCACCACCACCTTGAGTTCGTGCACAGCGCTGTTGGTCGACTCTTGCCCGTTAAGTATCTGTTGCGCATGGAGGAAGTAAGGCCTCAGCTCCAGATCGCGTAGTTCGATCGACCATTTGCCCTCCTCAAGCAATTCGAGCGGAGCACCCAGCGTTCTTCCCATCTGGCTGTCATGCAATTGCATCATCGCGCCCTGCATGCCGTTATCACCTTCAATGGTGACGTCGTACCCCACTTCTGTGCCGGATACCGGCGCGACGATGAGCGGTTGCAACATGACTCTGTGGACAGTGAAGGTTTTCGATGCCGGCACTGAAGGGAGATCGACAACGATCTGGGTAACGGTGACGCGGTGGAGGACTCCAGGTTCAAATGCTTTGGTTCGCTGAAATGCCCAGCGCTCACCCTCCACATCCGCTTCGTACTCCAAGCCGTCGTCGCTGAACCGGAGCTTTACCACCGCTCCAGACCAACAAGTGCCACTGAATATCGGCTCCAGCCCTTCCCCGGAAGGATCATCCAGGCCTGGCGCCAGCGGTGGAATCGTGACGTGCAAGCTGAAAGGACGTTGCGAGGAATGGTCTCCCAGATGCTGTGTAATGCGCACTTCCCGCTTGTTGGTTGGCCCCCACTTCACCAATGCCTGGGTGGACCATTTTCCGTTCTCGACCACTACACTTCGTGCAGCCTCGGTTGTATCGGGAAACCTGAGCGAGACGGTGGCGCCTGTGTAACCTTTGCCGCTGAAGACGGGTAGATACTCCTCGGTGTAGCTCGCCTCGGTGATATCCGGCATGTCGTTGTGGACTTTGAACTCGAGAGGCTGCGATTCGATCCAGCCATTGGCGTTGTCGGCGATCTTTTGAATCACCGTCACATCATAGCTGCCCAGAGGCCAGACAACGGGGGCTGTTTCCCACTGGCCTTGGGCATTGACGCGGACGTTGGGAGGCAAAGGCAGCGAGCCGTTGCTGGCAGAGAACTGGATTTCGGTACGCAGGTTCTTGTCGTAATGACCGATACCGGAGAACTTCAAGCTTGTATCAGGAAGAAAGGTGACATCAGGCTCTGCCAGTTTGGGAGGCCGGATCCGGAAATCTCGAGGCGCGCTGCGAGGTGAAGGGACATTGTCCAGAGTTTGTATCGCTACGAGTGAAGCGGGTCCAGGCTGGACATTTACCGGCACTCTCCAGGTCCCAGCCGAAACCGCGGCCTCCCCCACGTGCTCTGATCCCAAATCCATGTAAACAGCCAGGGTGGCACCCTGGATGGCCAAATCACCTGAAAGGTCAAACGATTGAGACTGTAGCGTACCCGCCGCCGGATCTAAAATAACGGGCGAAAGGTTAACCGTGAGATCGACAGGGTTAGAAAGCAATGTCGATTTGTCGAACGTTTGTTCTGCGACCAGTATGAAACTTCCCCATGAGAGCGCTTTGGTCAGCTCTATTTTCCAGTGACCGTCAAACTCTACAATTCCTGAACCATAGCTATCCAGGGGGGTTCCTCGCCGGTAGAGGTTGATACTTGCATAGACTTTACCAGTGCCGGAAACAATCGGTTTTGCCTCACCGATCACTGCACCGCTTACTGGAGATATTATTCGCGGCTCCTCGATTACCGTTAAATTCCATTCCGTGGATTTGGAAGTTTTACCACCGAAAGTCTGTGTCGCATGCAAACTGTGTCTGCCGAGGGGAAGGTTCTCCACTTCGGCAGACCAGGTCCCGTCAAGGTTTGGCGTGCCTTTGAAAGACTTGTCGCCTGTCGTCACCTCAATTACGGGATTATCCCAGGCTCCGGTGCCAGAGATAATTATTGATGAAGAAACAAAACTATTTTGAGGCGGCCAGATAATTACCAAAGGCTTGATGATGCGGAACTGCCCTGAGAAGCCCCAGTCCGATCCCACCATTCCCCCTACGTAACGCGTATGTATTTCCAGACGGTCACTATGTTTTATTTCAGGAATAATGACGTCGTACCATTGCTCGTTCCAGTTTGAGCCTGGATCCATTTCGTACCAATGGTTGCCATTAAGCTTGAAGTGGACTTCACGCTTTGTCAGGTTGTTCGGTATTGTGTTGACCCGAATAGTCAGGGGGAACTGTTGAAGAGTTCCGCTAACATTGGGAGAAAAAGTAGGCGCTGCCCAGCCAAGGGGAAGTTCTGAATCATCCGTCACTGTTCTTTCTCCCGCATTCGCGAATTAAAAACCGACTCCAGAATCAGCGCTCCTGCAAATACCTGTCACCTGTCAAACCTGACAGTCCCGACCAACGGTAACCCTAGTCGACAAGGCGCTTAGAGGCGTCGGGCTTGGTAATGGCTGCAAGGCGCGAGATGGCCGAAAAAAAGCAAAACACAGCATCTGGGGATGGCGATTGCCAGTTGAGTGAGGTGGGCATGTGGCTAGCCGAAAAGGCTGAATAACGAACGGGTGTATGACCCAGCTTGACCGAGCAACTCGTGTTCCAGAGGAGACGCTTTCGCGGGCAAGCCCGCTCCCACAAGATCTGTTACACACCACAAATCGAAGGTAGGCGCGACCTGCTCGCGAAGCTTTTAGCGGGTTTGAATCAGGCCGAAGCCGGCAACGGCTGAAAACTGAAATAACGCTGCAAGGCCTGCACCAGCTGCCCAAATTCCGGCGGGGCGCGTTGCAGGACGAAGCCGGCGTCGTAGTGCAGCGGCGTGGCGTCCTCATGGCACCACACGCAGCACGCGGTGAAGTCGATCACCTGTTGGCAGCCATCGCTGGCGGGGATTTTCAGGCGTAACTGAAAGTCCACGCCGACCATCATGGGCAATTGGCTGATGAGCATCAGCCCGTCTTCGGAGAGGTTGCCGAGAAAACCGATGGGCTTGTCGGTGACGCTGTTGAACACTCTGAGGAAATACGGCAACTGATGCCGTTCAATCCGTTCGGTAAACATGCGCAGTTCGCCATGCAAGGCTCCGTCACAGAGCCGCACCTTGCTTCGGAACGTGCCTGCATCGCAGGCTCGCTCTCCCCGCTTCCGGTGTGACGGTCGCTACGTCGCCGTCACCTTACAACTGCCAGTCGCAGGTGTTGCTCCGGATTCAGAACGCGGTGCCGAATCCGGGTTATTCGACTATAGCTCAGCTTGTACACACGGCCAGATTTTGTATGACAACTGTCATCAGAAACGGGTCGGGCGCACCACGGCAGCGGCACTGCGCGTCGGGTAATGGCCCAGGCTCTGCAAGGTTTCCAGACGGGCACGGGCGCGATAGGCGTATTCGCTGTTCGGGTACGAGGCGATGATGAACTGATAGGTCTGTGCCGCGTCGACAAACATTTTCTGCCGTTCCAGGCACTGGCCGCGCATCATCGACACTTCCGGCCACACGTACGGGCGGGCACGGCTGGCGCGTTCGACCTTGGACAGTTCGAGCATGACCTGCTCGCAGTTGCCACGATCGTAGGCGCTGTAGGCGTTGTTCAAATGGTGGTTCATCGACCAACGGGTGCAGCCCGAAACGGCGAGGACGCTGAGGGCAAGGGCGGCAATGGGCAACAATCGCATGGGGGTTCTCCTGTCTTGTGCTCTTTATCGACCCGCGACTGGAAATCTTCAATGCCGCCTTGCACGCTGCAGCGAATCGAGTCGTCAGGAGTCAACGGCATCGTTGTGCGGCGCGGACAGCTCGGACGCGAGATGGATTGTGACGACGGGTGAACGTGGCGAGACTTCGCCGTCGGGTGCAACCTCGACAACGTAGAATCCGAACTGCCGCAGGTCTATCAAACTCGACCAGTTGTTACCAGGGCCAACATCTTGACTGAAAAGCGGACTCAAAGAATCCTTGGTGCTGTAAGCGCGCACGGTACTGCCAGGAGTAGCGGTCCCCTTCACGACAAACCTTGCACCTGGTCTATCCCCATTTTGCGGTGAAGTAATCACTGGTGGCTCGAGTGCTTCAGATGCGTCTTTTTTTACGGTCATGTCGGCAGCCTCTTCACCTCGCCAACCATTGGCGAGATGCGATTTTTTATACCGACAGGAAAACCGGGTGACACCTGTAAGAAATACCAGTTCCGATGAACGGTGTATTGCCTGGAACGTCGAATTGAAAAACGCTGCGTTCAATAAAGAAAACGATAAGTAGTGCAAACGAACAATGACTACACCCTTCGAGCATAGTAGCCTTCGCTAGCGCTTGAACTCAGGAGTCTTTGCATGTCCGTCCGTCGTACCAAAATCGTCGCTACCCTTGGCCCGGCCAGTAACTCGCCGGAAGTTCTCGAACAGCTGATTCTGGCTGGTCTGGACGTTGCCCGTCTGAACTTCTCCCACGGCACCCCCGACGAGCACAAGGCTCGCGCGAAGCTGGTGCGTGACCTCGCCGCCAAGCACGGCCGTTTTGTCGCCCTGCTCGGCGACCTGCAAGGCCCGAAAATCCGTATCGCCAAATTCGCCAACAAGAAGATCGAGCTGAAGATCGGTGACAAGTTCACCTTCTCCACCAGCCATCCGTTGACCGAAGGCAACCAGCAAGTGGTCGGCATCGACTACCCGGATCTGGTCAAGGACTGCGGCGTGGGCGACGAGCTGCTGCTCGACGACGGCCGCGTGGTAATGCGCGTGGATACCGCCACCGCAACAGAATTGCATTGCACCGTGACCATCGGCGGCCCGCTGTCCGACCACAAAGGCATCAACCGTCGCGGTGGCGGTCTGACCGCGCCGGCCCTGACTGAAAAAGACAAGGCCGACATCAAGCTCGCTGCAGAAATGGAAGTCGACTACCTCGCGGTGTCCTTCCCGCGTGACGCTGCCGACATGGAATACGCCCGTCAACTGCGCGACGAAGCCGGCGGCACTGCCTGGCTGGTGGCGAAGATCGAACGCGCTGAAGCCGTAGCGGACGACGAAACCCTCGACGGCCTGATCAAGGCATCCGACGCGGTGATGGTTGCCCGTGGTGACCTCGGTGTGGAAATCGGCGACGCCGAACTGGTCGGCATTCAGAAGAAAATCATTCTGCACGCACGCCGACACAACAAGGCAGTGATCGTCGCGACCCAGATGATGGAGTCGATGATCCAGAATCCGATGCCGACCCGCGCCGAAGTGTCCGACGTAGCCAACGCCGTACTCGACTACACCGACGCCGTGATGCTGTCCGCCGAATCCGCCGCTGGTCTGTACCCGCTGGAAGCCGTGCAGGCAATGGCGCGCATCTGCGTCGGCGCCGAGAAGCACCCGACCGGCAAGACCTCCAGCCACCGTATCGGCAAGGAATTCAGCCGTTGCGACGAAAGCATCGCGCTGGCGACCATGTACACCGCCAACCACTTCCCGGGCGTCAAAGCGATCATCGCTCTGACCGAAAGTGGCTTCACTCCGCTGATCATGTCGCGTATCCGCTCCTCGGTGCCGATCTACGCCTTCACCCCGCACCGCGAAGCCCAGGCCCGCGCGGCAATGTTCCGTGGCGTGTACACCATTCCGTTCGATCCGGCTTCGCTGGAACCGCACGAAGTCAGCCAGAAGGCCATCGACGAGCTGACCAAACGCGGCGTTGTGGAAAAAGGCGACTGGGTCATCCTGACCAAGGGCGACAGCTACCACACCACCGGCGGCACCAACGGCATGAAGATCCTGCACGTGGGCGACCCGCAGGTCTGAGTGACGCGCTGAAAAACAAGAGCCCCGGCATGTGAGTGCCGGGGCTTTTTGTTTTCTGCTCTGGAAAATGTGCCGATTGATCCGGCCTCTTCGCGAGCAAGCTCGCTCCCACAGGGAACGCATTCCAATGTGGGAGCGAGCTTGCTCGCGAAGAGGCCGGCACAGTCAGCGACAATCTCAATGTCGTTTGATAAATCCGGTCAACGCCACCATTGCTTCTGGCGAACGAAGGCGCTGGGTGAACAATGCGCCCTCCTCCTCGATCACCTTACGAATCAACTCGCGATCCGGCGCTCGCATCAATTGCTTGCTGATACGCACCGCTTCGGCCGGCAGTTCATCGAAACGCAGCGCCATTTCCCGCGCCTTGCTTAGCGCCGCAGCGCCGCTACCCAATGCTTCGGTCGCAATCCCCCACTGCGCCGCCTGTTCACCGCTGAAGCCTTCGCCCAGTAACAACAACTCTGCCGCTTTGGCCTGCCCAAGCAGACGTGGAAGGATCAGGCTGGAGCCGAACTCCGGGCACAAACCCAGGTTGACGAATGGCATACGCAACCGCGCATCGCGGGCCACATAAACCAGATCGCAGTGCAGCAACAATGTGGTGCCAATGCCCACCGCCGCGCCGGCTACAGCGGCAATCACCGGTTTGCGGCACTCAAGCAGGTTGAGCATGAAATGAAACACCGGGCTGTCGAGGTCACTCGGTGGTTGCTGGATGAAGTCAGCGATGTCGTTGCCGGCCGTGAAGCATTCGGCGCTGCCGGTAATCAGCACGGCGTTGATCGCCGGGTCGCCATCGGCCTGTTTCAGCGCCTCGGCGAGGCGACTGTACATGGCGCGGGTCAGGGCGTTTTTCTTGTCCGGGCGGTTCAAGCGCAGGGTCAGCAAACCGCGTTCGCGTTCCAGCAGGATGGCTTCGGTCATGATGTGTCTCGCGTCTGAAATATCAGCGCTCAACCACGGGACAGGAACACGTCGGCCAGCAGTTGATTGCGCGGCAATCCGGCCAGGTACAGACGCCGCGCGAAGGCGTCGACGCTGGCCGTCGAACCGCAGACTAAGGCCAGGGTTTGCCGGGAGACAAGGCGCAGTTGCGCCAAAGCGGCGGCTGACTCGGCCGCCGTCCACAGCTCGACACTGAGGTTTTCCCGCTGCGCAGCCAATGCCGCCAGGGGTTTGGCCAGATAGTGCTCGCGATCGTCATGAGCCACGTGAATGACGCGGATCAGGCCTTGGTGATCCTGGCGCAAGGCTTCGCGCAGCACGCCGAACAAAGGGCCCAGACCGGTGCCAGCGGCCAGCAGCCACACGGGGCGACTGTGCCAGTCGGGATCGTAATGCAAAGCACCGCCGCGCAGTTCGCCGAGACGGATCGGATCGCCGATCTGCAATTTTCGTGCGGCATCGCTGAATTCACCAGGCTGGCGGCAATCGAGATGGAATTCGAGAAAGCGGTCTTCTTCCGGCAGACTCGCCAGCGAATACGGCCGCGCAATGTGCCCGATCCACAACACCAGATGTTGCCCGGCGCTGTAGCGCAACGGCCGTTGCGGGGTCAGACGCAAGCGCAGGACGCTGTCGCTGAGCCAGTCCAGCGCTTCGACCACTGCCGGGCGACCATCGGTGATCGGGTCGAAGGTGTGCACCTGCAAGTCTTCGACGACCTGACACTGACACGCCAGGCGCCAGCCTTGCTGACGCTGTTCGGCGCTCAAGGCGTCCGGCCGATTGTCGGCGGGCAGGCCTTGCACGCATTGCACCAGACAGGCATGGCAACTGCCGGCGCGGCAGCTGTAAGGCACGGCGACGCCATTCTGATTGAGGGCATCGAGCAGATTGCAGCCCGCGGCCACTGACCATTGTCGTTCACCGACGCGAAGTTCAGGCATCGACGTTCTCCCACGCGGCCGCACAACGATTGCGCCCATCACGCTTGGCCCGATACAAGGCCTGATCGGCGCGCTGCAAGGCGTCGTCCAGATCATCGCCCAACGCCAACAGCGTCATGCCGGCCGACAGGCTGAGGTTGCGCACATTCAGGCCGACCAGTTCAACGTCAGTAAAGGCAATACGCAGACGTTCACAGCAAGCAGTCAGCCGTTCGGCGTCGCAATCGGGCAACAACACAACGAATTCCTCACCACCATAACGCGCCAGCACATCGCCGTCGCGCAGACACGCCTGGGCAACGCCGGCGAAGGCCTGCAACACCTGATCGCCGGCGGCATGGCCGTGCAGGTCGTTGATGCGTTTGAAATGATCGAGGTCGATCAGCGCCAGACCGTGCACGACATCGTCGTCCATTTCATTCAGCTCTCGCGTGGCCAGACGCAGGAAATGTCGACGATTGAACAACCCGGTCAATTCATCAGTGGCGACCAGATCTTCCAGTTGGCGCATCATCCCGCGCAGAGTGTCCTGATGCGCCTGCAAGGCAAACCGGCGCTGGCGCTGGCGTTGCCGCGAAACCTGGACGAAGCGCGCGTAAAGCACCAGCCACGCCAGCACCATTGCCAGAATGCACACCTGCAAAGCGGCAAGCGCCGGCTCGCGCAAGCGGAAGTTGTAACCGTCCCACAGCGTGATGGCACAGAAACTGAAGAACACCAGCAATGCGCAGCGGATGAACGCCCGTCGACTGAGATGGAACAGGCCGAACAGCAGGATCAGCACGTAGAACACCAGAAAGGCGCCGCGGGCTTCATCCAGATGGGCGATCAGCCAGGTCTGCCAGCCGAGACCGATCAACACCTGCGCTTCGGTCAGGCTGGGATCGGCAAAGCGCAGGTTGCGCCCACTCCAGAACAGTGCGAACAGCACCGACTGGCTGATCACCACCAGCGCACTGCCGACGGCCACAGAAGTCAGGGATTGCTCGTAATGCCCCGTGAAAAACGCCAGCCACAGCAGCAGCAAAGCCAATCCATAGGTGGCCGCAGCGAGGGCAAAGCGTTTGAGTAAAAGGCGTTGAATGGCGTTATGGGTCAATCGTTGACTCACCGTGCGATAAGAGGCTGACCGAGTGTCCTACTCTACAGACCGGCTGCCACTTTAGAGGCGTAGTCGATAAATGACCACCGATTTTCGGGCTCGAAATTTGACGTCAAAAGTGTGGCCTGCGTATACCGCCAAAAGCCCCTCACCCTAGCCCTCTCCCAGAGGGAGAGGGGACTGACCAAGTCGATTGTTGGCGATACGCCGACCTGAAATACCGAGCCGGACTCAGATTTGAACAGCATTAACATCGCCCCCCCTTTCCCGAGTCGAACTCAGGTTTAAACAGCATGAAGATCAGCTCCCTTTCTTGAGTCGAGCACAGGTTTGAACAGCATGAAGATCGGCTCCCTTTCCCCCTCGCCCCCCTGGGGGAGAGGGCTGGGGTGAGGGGGTAGCTCTTGAAGTGCAAACCCGCTGTCCGATATTCGCCCACCCATGCGACCAACGAATGACTGCCGGCGCGTGTACGCCCCACCGAGGCGCGTTATACTGCCGCGCCTTTTTAGCGTCGCGCCAGCAGCCCCGGCGTGCCTTGAAAGGTGCTTGCGACCGACCGATGCACCCAAGCCGCAGGCACCTTATTGAATGTTCCCGTCTTTTAGAGGAGCGCGACTCATGACCGTGATCAAGCAAGACGACCTGATTCAGAGCGTTGCCGACGCCCTGCAGTTCATTTCCTATTACCACCCCGTGGATTTCATCCAGGCGATGCACGAAGCCTACCTGCGCGAAGAATCGCCAGCGGCCCGTGACTCGATGGCGCAGATCCTGATCAACTCGCGCATGTGCGCCACCGGCCATCGCCCGATCTGCCAGGACACCGGTATCGTCACCGTGTTCGTGCGCGTCGGCATGGACGTACGTTGGGATGGCGCCACCATGGGCCTGGACGACATGATCAACGAAGGCGTACGTCGCGCCTACAACCTGCCGGAAAACGTCCTGCGTGCCTCGATCCTCGCCGACCCGGCGGGCGCTCGGAAAAACACCAAGGACAACACCCCGGCCGTGATTCACTACTCCATCGTCCCGGGCAACACCGTGGAAGTGGACGTGGCGGCCAAGGGCGGCGGTTCCGAGAACAAGTCGAAAATGGCCATGCTCAACCCGTCCGACTCGATCGTTGACTGGGTATTGAAGACCGTTCCGACCATGGGCGCCGGCTGGTGCCCACCGGGCATGCTCGGCATCGGCATCGGCGGCACCGCCGAGAAAGCTGCGGTCATGGCCAAGGAAGTGTTGATGGAATCCATCGACATCCACGAACTGAAGGCCCGTGGCCCGCAGAACCGCATTGAAGAAATGCGCCTGGAGCTGTTCGAGAAGGTTAACCAGTTGGGCATCGGCGCCCAGGGCCTCGGTGGCCTGACCACCGTGCTCGACGTGAAGATCATGGACTACCCGACCCACGCCGCCTCGCTGCCGGTGTGCATGATCCCCAACTGCGCCGCCACCCGTCACGCACACTTCGTGCTCGACGGCTCCGGCCCGGCATCGCTGGAAGCGCCACCGCTGGACGCCTACCCGGAAATCGTCTGGGAAGCCGGCCCGTCGGCTCGCCGTGTCAACCTCGACACCCTGACCCCGGAAGACGTGCAGAGCTGGAAGCCGGGCGAAACCGTCCTGCTCAACGGCAAAATGCTTACCGGTCGCGACGCCGCGCACAAGCGCATGGTCGAGATGCTCAACAAGGGTGAAACCCTGCCGGTCGATCTGAAAGGTCGCTTCATCTACTACGTCGGCCCGGTTGATCCGGTCGGTGACGAAGTGGTTGGTCCGGCGGGTCCGACCACCGCGACGCGGATGGACAAGTTCACCCGGCAGATCCTCGAGCAGACCGGCCTGTTGGGCATGATCGGTAAATCCGAGCGCGGCCCGACCGCCATCGAAGCGATCAAGGACAACAAAGCCGTGTACCTGATGGCCGTTGGCGGCGCTGCTTACCTGGTGGCTCAGGCGATCAAGAAGTCGAAAGTGCTGGCGTTTGCCGAACTGGGCATGGAAGCGATCTACGAGTTCGAGGTCAAGGACATGCCGGTCACCGTTGCGGTGGACAGCAAAGGTGAGTCGGTGCACATCACCGGCCCTGCGATCTGGCAACAGAAGATCAGCGAAAGCCTGGCGGTAGAAGTGCAGTAAGCGCTTCGCCTCCATGAAAACGGCCGGTTCATCCCATGGATGAACCGGCCGTTTTTTGTTTGTGCAAACCGAACGCGATAAAAACTCCGTCAATACATACAAAATGATCTTGCGCACCTGTCAGATCTGACAGGTTCATTTCAATGCCTTTCTTGTTAGCGTCAGCCCATTCACGCCCTCCCCGTGCGCAATGGATTCGACCATGCCTGATCAGCAAGAATTGAGCATCACCACCCCCTCCATCGCCAAAAGCGCATCGATCGCCACCATCGGCAAAAGTTGGGGCGCTGTGGGCCCGACCGGAGCCGCCTCGTTCGAGTTGCCGATTCCGACGTCTGCCGGGCGGGGCTGGGATCCTCAGTTCTCGCTGAGTTACAGCAGTCAGAGTGGCAACGGTCCATTCGGCCTTTCCTGGCACCTGGCCGGCGTGGGTCAGATCAATCGCAGAACCAACAAAGGCGTGCCACGTTATGCCGATCACGACGAGATCGTCGGCGCCGATGGCGAAGTGTGGATGCCGGAACTGGATGAAAACGGTGAAATCAAATTCCGTGAAGAAAACACCTACAACGGCGTCGCCATCGGCCCGCACAGAGTGGTGCGTTACTGGCCGCATATCGAAAGCGACTTTGCCTTGCGCGAGTGCTGGCAGCGGCAGACCCGGGAAGCCAATCCAGCGGTGTTCTGGCTGATCCATGGCGCCGACGGTTCGCTGCATCTTTACGGCAAGACCGAAGCGACACGCGTCGCCGATCCCGAGGCTCCCGGACGCATCGCCACCTGGCTGCTGTGCGAAAGCATGAACGCGCGCGGCGAACACATCTGTTTCGAATATAAGGCCGATGATCAGGATCCCGACCCGCTGCATGACTACCGCGCCCAGCGCTATCTGCGCCGCGTGTGCTACGGCAACTTCACGGCCAGCAGCAACCTGTACAGCTGGACCACGGACAATCCGACCGAACTGGACTGGCACTTTCATCTGCTGTTCGATTACGGCGAACGCAGCACGTCACTGACCGATATTCCGGCATATGACGGTGCCTCCCTCAAACCCTGGACCGTTCGCCCAGACAGCTTTTCAACCCACGGTCAGGGTTTTGAACTGGGCACTCGCAGACTCTGCCAGCAGGCATTGCTGTTTCATCATTTTCCCGAGCAATCGACTGACCAACCGAAACTGGTACGCCGCCTGCTGTTGGAATATCACCAACCGCAAAATATCGCGCAGTGGGCCTACAGCCAGATCAGCGCGGCGCACTATCAGGCATTCGATGCGAGCGGCATTGTCGAAAACACGCCGCCGGTCGAGTTCGACTATGCCCCCTTCGACATCAATAAAACCCCGGCGCGCTTCTTCGAACCCGATGTCCAGCCGAATATCGAGGACGGTGGTTTTTACCAGTGTGTGGATCTTTATGGCGAAGGTGTGCCGGGTTTCCTCTGCCGTTATGACCAGGCCTGGTACTACCGCGAACCATTGCGTGCGACCAAGGGCACCGATGAAATCGGCTATGGGCCATGGACCGCACTGGAAAAGATTCCGCTCGCCGATCGCAACCGTCCGGTACAGCAACTGCTGACCGATCTGACCGGTGACGGTCGGCTCGACTGGGTCACCGCGCAACCGGGTATCAGTGGTTTTCGCACCCTGACAGAACAACGCGAGTTTGCCGACTTCGTCCCCTTCGGCAAATTCCCACCAGAGTTTTTCAACACTCTCTCGACACTTGGCGACTTGAGCGGTGACGGCTTGAGTAGCCTGGCGTTGATCGGGCCCAGCTCCGTGCGGTTGTATGCCAACGAGCGCGAACAAGGCTTCGCCGCGCCTGAAGAGGTGCTTCACCAACCCGACGACGACCGCTTGCCACTGTTCAGCAATTCGCGCACAGAACTGGTGCTGTTGGGCAACCTGCTGGGCAGCGATATGCCCGAGTTGTGCCGGATACGCCATGACGAAATCCGCTGCTGGCCGAACCTGGGCCACGGCCGGTTTGGCAAGGGTCGCAAGATCAGCGAGTTGCCTTTCAGCTACGAGCAATTCGATTCATCCCGCGTACGTCTGGCCGATCTCGACGGTTCCGGTGCCGCATCGCTGATTTATCTGATGTCAGAGTCCTTCGAGATCTACCTGAATCGCGGCGGCAATGGTCTGGAGCAAATACCGATCAGCGTGCCGTGGCCCGAAGGCGTGCGCTACGATCGCCTCTGTCAGGTGAGTTTCGCCGATCTGCAAGGCCTGGGCTGCGCCAGTCTGATCCTGACGGTGACGCACATGCAGCCGCAGCATTGGCGCTACGATTTCGTTTCGGCCAAGCCGTATCTGTTGACCAGCAGTAACAACAACATGGGTTGCAGTGCCAGCGTGGTCTACCGCAGCTCGGCGCAGGAATGGCTGGATGAAAAACGCCGCTTGCCAAGCCTTAGACGCTTTCCGGCTTGCCATCTGCCGTTCCCGGTGGCGGTGGTCAAAAAACAGCAGCAACTGGATGAAATCACCGGCAACTGCCTGACGCAGCGCTTCACCTGGTGCGAGGGTTTTTACGACCGCGTTGAGCGCGAGTTCCGCGGTTTCGGCTTGCTGCAGCAAACCGACAGTGAGAGCGCCAGCAACGATGAGGGAGAAGGCTTCAGCGAGCCGATGCGGGTCTTCACCTGGTTTCATACCGGGCAATCGATGGACCGGTCGCGTGACGACTATTTCAATCACGACGCACATTCGGTGCCACTGGGCGATACGCTGTTCAGTCGATATCACGAGGCGGACGATTGCGAGGAACAGCTGGATTCTTCTGACGCCGACACTCGCTACCAGATCTGCCGAGCACTGGTCGGCTCGGTCACGCGCATCGAGACCTATGCCGATACTGGTGAGGATGTTCCGCGGATCACCACGCCTTATACGGTCGAAGAAATGCGTTATCGGGTGCGTCTAGTGCGCGAGCAAGGCGCCTATGCCGCCGCAGTCTTGCTGCCGCTGGTGGTGGAAAGGATCAGCTACCAGTACGACGGTTTCGTCGATGACCCCATGTGTCGCAACGATGTGGTCCTGCGCTACAACACTTACGGCCAACCGACGCATTCAATCTCAGTGAGCTACGCCCGGCGGCTCACCGAAACCGATACGCCACCGTTCGACGATCTTGATCAACGGCAGTGGTGGTGCGACGCCCATGACCCGGCACAACGGTCGTTCTACCTCAATGAAAGCCGTTCTGTGTTCATCGATCTGGACAAGGATCCGCAGCATTGGCGTCTTGGTTTGCCCTATCAACAGCGTGGCAATGCATTGGTCTTGTCGTCCAATGGCACACTTCCCACCGGGCTTACACCTGCGCAGGTGTCCTATGAATGCCTGATGGAACATGAGGATTCGGCGTACTGGAATACCGAACGGGTGCTGACCACACAGTCCGTGCAGCGTTACGTGAGTACCGATGGCAAGCTGCTGGACGATGGCATTGCCGGATTCGAGGCATTGACCGGCCCCATGGAAGTGGCCCAACTGGACAAGACCGCGCTGGACGCTTACAGCGTTTTAGCGGATTTTGACGTACGCGGCGAACTGGAAAAGATCGGTTACCTGCCGATGCCTTTTCTGTTCTGGGAGGACTCCTCGGGCAGCGCCGAGCACAATCTGTGGTCGGCAAATTACAACTGCGCCGAATACGCCGGCCTCGACGGTTTCTACAAGGTGCGCCGCTATCGCGAAACCCTCAGCCATGGCTTCACTCACGCCGTATACGACGCGTATGCGCTGGCTGTCACCCTCGTGGAACTGCCGGATGGCTGTACCACCAGCATCGACTACGACTACCACGCGCTGCAACCGCTGAAAATTATCGATGCCAACCTGAACACTCATCAGGCGTTGTATGAACCCTCCAATCAGCCCTTGGCCACCAGTTTTTTTGGCTCCGAGAACAACAGGGAAGCGGGTTTCAGGCCACTGAGCGAATACAGACTTCCGGAGGACCGGAGCCCGGCTACGGCAATTGCCAACCCGACCGATGCCGTGCAAAAAGCCGCGAGTACCCTGCGCAAGGATCTGTTCAGCTGGATGGGGCAGATGGCCAACGACACCCGCGCCGCCCTGGCATGGATCGCTCAGGGTTATCTGCTGCCCAGCGGCCACATCAGGGCCAGTACACGCCGCCAACTGACCCGGCGCAGCGGTGCCTTGACGCCTGATGAACAGGCGCTGCAAGACGCCATCGCAACAGTGCATCGCGAACCGGTGCACAGCGTGATCCTCAGTGCCGACCGTTACCCCGACGATCCGCTGGCGCAGATCCAGATCACCAAAGCCTGCGTCGACGGTTTTGGCCGGGCTCTGCAAACTCAGCAATTGGTCGACCCGGGCAAGGCGTATGCCGTGGACGACGACGGCTCGCTGATTATCGAGGATGGTCAGATCAAAGTGGTCGATGCCAACCCGCGCTGGCGCATCAGCGAGCGGGTCGAATACAACAACAAAGGCTTGCCCGTTCGTCAGTACCGCGCGTTTTTCGCCAACACCTATACCTACGTCAACGATCAGTCCCTGCGCACACTGAGTCATCACGATCAGCTTAGCTATGACGTCAAGAGCCGGCAGGTCGGAATGGTCAATGCCAAGGGCGACTTTTCCCGAGAGACGTACCACCCTTGGTATCACACCAGCGAAGACTTCAACGACACCGCCGAGCCGTCATCGCCAACCAAGGCATCGCAGCCATGATTGCCAACGTGCATCGCCGTACACCTGCGCTGGCGGTAAGCGATGCGCGTGGTTTGCCAGTGCGGCAGGTCGGGTACTTGCGCAGTGTGACGGCCGACAGCCCCGTAGCGCTGGTAACCCGTCAGCAGCATGACTACGCCGGCCGTCTGAACGAGCAATGGGATTCGCGCTTGTCGGCACCCTGCCTGACCACGGTTTACAGGCTGGACGGCACGGTATTGAAATCCGACAGCGTCGACGCCGGCTGGCGCCTGACTCTGCCGGGTCTGGCCGGCGAGCCATTGCAACGCTGGGATCAGCGCGACAACCATTGGCGCACGAGCTTCGATGAGCAGCTGCGGGTGGTCGCGGTCGAGGAAAATGGCCAACCCGATGTCGATGTTTTCATTTACGCCGATGCCTCGGCCGAAGCCGGGTACAACCGTCGCGGCCAGTTGCAGGAACAGAAAGACCGTTCCGGTTCGTTGCTCACGGACAGCTTTTCCCTGACCAGCCAGCCGCTGAGCGAAACCCGCACGTTCCACGACGGCGAGCCGTTCACCACTCACCATGAGTTCAGCCCGCTCGGCGCGCTGCTCGAGCAGACCGACGCCGGCGGCCATCGGCGACGCTCGCGCTACGGCCTGGCCGGGCACCTTCGGCAGGTACAACTGTTGATCAGCGGCCAGAGCCAATGGCAGCCCGTGTTGCTTGATGCGCAGTACAACGCCGCCGACCAGATCATCGAGCAGCAGGCCGGTAATCTTGTCCTCTGTCGCTGGACGTACGACCCTGCAGACAGTCGTCTGCACACTCAGTCCAGTCGCAAAGACACCGGAGCTGTGCTACAGAACCTCGAATATTTCTACGATCCCGTCGGCAATATCACCCGCATCGAAGACCACGCCTTTCAACCACGTTACTTCGCCAATCAGTTGATCGATGGCCACCGCGACTTTACCTACGACTCGCTCTATCGGTTGACAAGCGCCACCGGCTACGACGACGCCCCGCCGCCGGACATTCCCGGCCTGCCGCAACCGGGCGACCCGAACAATCGCCTCAACTACACCCAGACCTATCGGTACGACAACGGTGGCAACCTGATCGAACTGTGTCACGTACGCGCCGGCAACAACTCGACCCGGCAAATGTTCATCGATCTGGAGAGCAATCGCGGGGTACGCTGGAAAACCGGCGACGAGCCGCCGGATTTCGACACTTTGTTCGATCGCCATGGCAATCAACTGACCGTGCAACCGGGCCAACCGCTGCTCTGGAATGCCCGCGATGAGCTGGAAAGCGTGATCCTGGTCCAGCGCGATGGCGGTTCCAATGATGCCGAGTACTACCGTTACAGCCAGGGTATGCGCGTGTTCAAACGTCACGAAACCTTCGCTGCCAACGCCGAACATTTCCACCAGGTGCGCTATCTGCCCGGGCTTGAAATCCGCACCCGCGACAACGGTGAAGAACTGCACGTCATCACGCTCGGCAACGCCCGCTGCCTGCATTGGGCAGCGAAAAAAATCGATGAAATCGCCAATGACCAAATGCGTTACAACCTCGAAGATCATCTCGGTTCCAGCGTGATGGAACTGGATCAAGACGCCGTCATGATCAGCCAGGAAGGCTATTACCCCTTTGGCGAAACCGCGTGGATGGCACCGAACTCGGAAACCACGTACCGCTTCATCCGCTATTCGGGCAAGGAAATGGACGTCAGTGGCTTGTATTACTACGGCGCGCGGTATTACGCGCCGTGGCTGCAACGCTGGATCAGCACCGACGCAGAACAGGCGGATGGTCTGAATTTATATGCATTCGTGGGGAATAACCCGATCCGTTTTATCGATCCGGACGGTAACACGCGGGCAGAAAGCGTGATCATGCTGGATTCGGCGTTTGCTTCTGCCGTAGAGGGGCACTCCGAGGAATTACTATGGCAACTACACAACATCATTAATCAAAATGTCGCACTAAACATGGCGGTGAATCTGGTGGGAGAAACCGTCAGAGGTATTATCGGTTATGAAGGTGGATCTTTGGGCGGCGCCCAATTTGACACCATGTTTCCAGCGCTCGAGGTGCAACCGAACGTGTTGAAACCTTCATCGTTGGTCGGTGGCAACATCGGGGGTGATGTCGCCGGGGCCATTCTTGAGCCAGTGGCAAACCATGTCAGACTGCAAGTCGGGCCTTTGATCCCGCAGACCTCGCAAATGTCCGTCAGCGCGATTGATCAAAGCCTGGGGATCGAGGCCCCCGTCAAGGAAATCAACTCATGGAACGACTTCAAGAGCGAAGTGCTGCATCCGGCACTCAATTCGTTAGTCAACCCATTATTTATAATGAACAGAGTATTCGGGTCAGTGGTGGGGATTATTCCCGGCGCGCTTAATATGGGAAGTCGGGCGCAGGAAGCACAAGACATCAAGAACCGGCTTGACCCGGTAAAAATTGAAAAGATCGAAAAAATGCTCAGCGACTGGAAAGCGGCCATCGAACAACGGTCTGCATGGGCGGAAAACGCTTTTGACGCATTGGGCGTTAACAGTGTTTCGCCTGCCAATGTGCTCCCGAATGTCAATGGCAATACTTCCAGCGAAACGCTGGCCGTCATTACGCGTTCTGGCTTGCAACAGAAAAACCGAGCCGTACTCGCCAACATCGCACAGGCTCAGGCCGGACTTGCGCGATACAAAGAGATGGGGACCACTGACAATCTGTACATAGCAAGACAACGGCATCTGGCATCAAAAAAGCCGGGGAACAACTTGCTCACCAAGTTTAAAAACGGTCACTGAAACCATGCATTCACGCACGCCCTCCCTGACAGTGATTGACGGACGAGGCCTGCCAGTTCGCAAGGTCGCCTACCTGCGAAGCATGGCAGGCAACACGTCAAGCACCCTGGTGATCTGCCAGGAACACGATTTAGCCGGGCGTCTGATCACGCAACGCGACCCGCGCTTGTCCATGGCGAACACGGCAACTGTTTATTCGTTGAATGGCAATGCGGTGCTTATCGACAGCGTGGATAGCGGCTGGCGTGTGGTGCTGCCAGGGCTGGCCGGTGAACCTTTGCGCAGGTGGGATCAGCGCGGCAGCCATTGGCGCACGTGCTTCGATGAACAACTGCGGCTCGTGGCCGTCGAGGAAAATGGCGAGGTCGATGTCGATGTGTTCACCTATTCCGACGCCTCGGCCGAAGCCGGATACAACCGTCGCGGCCAATTGCAGGAACAGAAAGACCGTTCCGGTTCGCTGCTCACGGACAGTTTTTCCCTGACCGGCCAGCCGCTGAGCGAAACCCGCACGTTCCACGACGGCGAGCCGTTCACCACTCACCATGCGTTCAGCCCGCTCGGCGCGCTGCTCGAGCAGACCGACGCCGGCGGCCATCGGCGACGATCGCGCTACGGCCTGGCCGGGCACCTTCGGCAGGTACAACTGTTGATCAGCGGCCAGAGCCAATGGCAGCCCGTGTTGCTTGATGCGCAGTACAACGCCGCCGACCAGATCATCGAGCAGCAGGCCGGTAATCTTGTCCTCAGTCGCTGGACGTACGACCCTGCAGACAGTCGTCTGCACACTCAGTCCAGTCGCAAAGACACCGGCGCAGTGCTGCAAGACCTCGAATATTTCTACGACCCCGTCGGCAACATTACCCGCATCGAAGACCACGCCTTCCAGCCGGTCTATTTCGCCAACCAACTGGTCGACGGTCACCGTGATTTCAGCTACGACTCGTTGTACCGACTGGTCAGCGCCAGCGGTTACGACGACGGCCCGCTCTCGGACATTCCCGGCCTGCCAACGCCCACCGACCCTAACAACCGCCTCAACTACACCCAGACCTACACTTACGACACCGGCGGCAATCTGGTGAAACTGGTGCATGTACGGGCCGGCGCCAACCGCACCGTGCAGATGCGCATTGATTCAGTCAGCAATCGCGGCGTGCGCTGGAAACCGGATGATCCGGAGCCTGACTTCGAGACACTGTTCGACCGCCATGGCAACCAGCAGAACCTGCAACCGGGACAGGCCATGCAATGGAATGCACGGGATGAACTGCAACGCGTGACGCTGATTGCCCGAGACGGCACTGATGACGACGCCGAACACTACCGTTACAGCCAGGGCGTGCGGGTGTTCAAACGCCATGAAACGTACACCGACAGGACTGTGCACTTTCATCAGGTGCGCTACCTGCCGGGCCTGGAAATCCGCAACAAGGACAACTGCGAAGAACTGCACATCATCTCGGTAGGCAGTGCGCGTTGCCTGCATTGGGCGAAAAAACCACCCGATGAAATCGCCAATGACCAAGTACGTTACAACCTCGAAGATCATCTCGGCTCCTGCGTGATGGAGCTTGATCAACAGGGCGACCTGATCAGCCAGGAGGGTTACTACCCGTTCGGTGCCACAGCGTGGATGGCCGCACGCCACGCCGTCGAAGTGGGCTATAAATTCACCCGTTACTCAGGAAAGGAAATGGATGTCAGTGGCTTGTACTACTACGGCGAGCGCTACTACTCGCCGTGGTTACAGCGCTGGATAAGCGCCGACCCGAATGGCGATGTCGATGGCCTGAACCTGTACGCCATGGTTGGCAACAATCCACTCCTTTACGTCGACAGGACCGGCGGTAAAAAAGCCGTATTCGAATTGCTTGGCGACTTTCTCGGGATGCTGGACAAGGCTCAGACAGCGGCGAACCAGATACATAATCTGGCGACTGAATTCGACGGGCTTGTTCCGGAAAACGCCGACATCAACGAACTGCGTGCAAGCATGACTTTCGGCACCTTCCTCAAGTCAAAACACGGCATAAAATCGGTCCTCAAGGGGGTAGCTGCGGGAGGTACGGTAGTCGGGCTCCTGGGCAGCGTCGTACCGGGTGCCGGGAATGCCATCGGCCTGGCAGTCGGTGCGGTTGTCGGAGCCGTGGCGATGCCTTTGTTACGCTACCACTTCTTCAAGAAAGGTCTGAAGTTGGCGCAAACGCTACACACTCAAGAACTCAAGGATGGCCTTAATACACTCGGCGAGACTGTTTCAAACGGGGTCGAAACAGTAAAGGATCTGGTCAATGGCGGCGCCGCCCTGATCGACGGCATCAAAACCTTCACCAATAACCTCAACGCCTACTCTGAGGATATTCAGCAAAGGTTCTACAAACAGCTGGACTCACTGGATGACGAAAAACAACGTCAAGTCATGAAGCTGGCGAGGACCGGAGTCGACCCGTTCGATGCCATCGACAGGATAAAGGAAACAGCTCAGACAGTACTCGACGCGCGTAGCGAAGCCGAAGAGGTTACCGAACGTCTGCAGCAACTGGAACAATCAATCGCTGAAGAACCGAGACCCAGACCCGTTGCCAAACCGAGGTTGAATCTCCAGCTTCGACGCCAGGCGCGAGAAACCGCTGTCTGAGCGACGTGGTTCGCGCGAACATCGCGCTTCGCCACGTGGGCGCATGCTATCGTGCCCGCCCGTCCTGTCGACCCTTCGCCCAGCATGCTGCCGACTTCCCGTACCTTGCGTCTGTCGTTGTATACCCTGCTGATCATTGCCGGCGCAGCGCTTGCCGCCACGCTTGCGATCCGCCACGCCGAACGCCAGGCGCTGGAGGAAGACGCCGCCCGCGCCAACCAGCAACTGGCGTTGTACGCCAATTCCCTGCACACCCTGATCGACCGCTACCGCGCCCTGCCCGCCGTGCTGGCGCTCGATCCGCAATTGCGTTCGGCGCTGGCCGGGCCGGTCGATGCCGACGAGCAGGCGGCGCTGAATCTCAAGCTGGAAAAGATCAACGGCGCGGCGCAATCCTCGACCCTTGAACTGCTTGATCATACGGGCCTCGCCGTAGCGGCGAGCAACTGGCGCTTGCCGAGCAGTTACGTCGGCCACAATTACGGTTTCCGCCCCTACTTCAGCCAGACCCGCACCCAAGGCACCGGACGTTTTTACGCGGTGGGCGTGACCAGCGGAATTCCCGGCTATTTCCTCTCGAGCGCGGTGCTCGGCGACAACGACGAGTTCCTTGGCGCGATGGTGGTCAAGCTTGAATTCCCCGAACTGGAACGCGAGTGGAGTCAGGGCAATGACACCCTGCTGGTCAGCGATGCGCGCGGGATCATCTTCATCGCCAACCAGCCCGGCTGGCGCTATCGCGCGCTGCGGCCATTGAGCGCCCGCGACATGGATGAGATCAAAGCCACCCGACAGTACGACAAGCAGTCGCTGCAGCCCTTGACTCATTTATCGCTGCGCCGCTTCGATGACAACAGCGACCTGCGCCGCGTCGAAGGCCCGCAAGGCACGGCCGATTACCTGTGGGAATCACTGCCCCTCAGCGCCGAAGGCTGGACCCTGCACCTGCTGCGCCATCCGCAAGTGGCGTTCGAAGACCTGCGCAACGCCGGGCTGGCCGCCGCCGGGGTGTGGCTGGCGCTGGTGTTTCTGTTGCTGTTTCTCAACCAGCGCTGGCGCCTGTCGAAAATCCGCCAGCGCAACCGTGAGGAACTGGAACAGTTAGTGGAAGAGCGCACCCGCGATTTGCGCACCGCGCAGGACGGCCTGGTGCAATCGGCCAAACTCGCCGCGCTCGGGCAGATGTCCGCCGCGCTGGCCCACGAAATCAATCAACCGCTGACCGCTCAGCGCATGCAACTGGCGACGCTGCGCCTGCTGCTCGAACATGGCCGGGTCGACGATGCTTATAAAGCCTTGAAACCGGTAGACGAGATGCTCACGCGCATGGCTGCCCTCACCGGCCACCTCAAGACCTTCGCGCGCAAAAGCCCCAGCGGCTTGCGTGAGCGGCTGGATCTGGCGACGGTGGTCGATCAGTCATTGCAGTTACTCGATGCACGGTTGCGTGACGAACAGGTCAGTCTGGTGTTGCACCTGACGCGTCCGGCATGGGTACGCGGCGATGCGATTCGTCTCGAACAGGTGCTGATCAACCTGCTGCGCAACGCCCTCGATGCGATGCAGGGCAAACCGTGCAAGCGTCTGGAGATCCGTCTGGAAGCCGATGAGCAACTGTGGCGGCTGAGCGTCAGCGACAACGGCGGCGGGATTGCCGAAGACCATTTGGGCCAGGTGTTCGACCCGTTCTTCACCACCAAACCGGTGGGCGACGGTCTGGGTCTCGGCCTGGCGGTATCCTTCGCCATCGTGCATGAATCCGGCGGGCGCCTGAGCGCCGAAAATGGCGACAACGGCGCGGTGTTCAGCCTGACTTTGCCGATCGATCTGGAGGCACACATCTGATGCTCAACTCGGTGATGGTGGTTGATGACGAAAGCAGCATTCGCAGTGCTGTCGAGCAGTGGCTGAGCCTGTCGGGGTTCGCGGTGCAGTTGTTCAGCCGCGCCGAAGAATGCCTCGCCGCCCTGCCCGCGCACTTTGCCGGGGTGATCCTCAGCGACGTGCGCATGCCCGGCATGGGCGGCCTGGCGTTGTTGGCCGAAGTGCAGAAACGCGACGCTGACCTGCCGGTCATTCTGCTCACCGGTCATGGCGATGTACCGATGGCCGTCGAGGCGATGCGCGACGGTGCCTATGACTTTCTGGAAAAACCGTTCAGCCCGGAAACCCTGCTCGGCAGCTTGCGCCGGGCGCTGGACAAACGCCGGCTGATTCTGGAAAACCGCGCACTGCACGAGCAGGCCGACAACCGCGCGAAACTCGATGCGACGTTGCTTGGTGTGTCCCGTGGTTTGCAGACGTTGCGTCGGCAAGTGCTGGACCTGGCGGCGTTGCCGGTCAATGTGTTGATCCGTGGCGAAACCGGCAGCGGCAAGGAACTGGTCGCGCGCTGCCTGCATGATTTCGGCCCGCGCGCGGCCAAGCCGTTTGTGGCGCTGAACTGCGCGGCGATTCCTGAGCAGTTGTTCGAGGCGGAGTTGTTCGGTCACGAGAGCGGTGCATTTACCGGCGCCTCGGGCAAGCGCATCGGCAAGCTGGAATACGCCGATGGCGGCACCTTGTTTCTCGATGAAATCGAAAGCATGCCGCTGGCACAACAGGTGAAACTGCTGCGCGTATTGCAGGAGCAGAAGCTTGAACGGCTGGGCTCGAACCAGAGCATTCGTGTTGACCTGCGCATTGTCGCAGCGACCAAACCCGACCTGCTCGATGAAGCCCGGGCCGGACGTTTTCGCGAGGACCTGGCGTATCGCCTGAACGTTGCCGAACTGCGCTTGCCGCCCTTGCGCGATCGCCGCGAAGACATCCCGTTGCTGTTCGAAACCTTCGCCCACAATGCCGCTGAACGCTTGGGCCGCACCTTTCCACCTTTGAGTGGCGCGCAATTGAGCCATCTGCTCAGCCACGACTGGCCGGGCAACGTGCGCGAACTGGCGAACGTTGCCGAACGCCAGGTGTTGGGCCTGGATGAACCGGCGCCGGGGATTGATCCGGGGCAATCGCTGGCGGCGCAGCAGGAAGCGTTTGAAGCGCAGTGTCTGCGCGCGGCGCTGACCCGGCACAAGGGCGATGTGAAAGCGGTGCTTGAAGAGTTGCAACTGCCGCGCCGCACGTTCAATGAAAAGATGCAGCGGCATGGGTTGAGTCGGGAGATGTTTCTGAGCGAGTGAGTCGGGCTTGGGATCTTCTGTGTGGCTGAGATCTTTTCCCCCTCACCCCAGCCCTCTCCCCCAAGGGGTAGAGGGGGAAGGGAGCCGATCTTCATGCTTTTCAAACCTGAGTTCGACTCGATATTCCAGGTCGGCGTAACCCTCAAGAACACCGCGGTCAGTCCCCTCTCCCCCCGGGAGAGGGCTAGGGTGAGGGGCTTTTGATCTTCGCCCCAATAAGCGGAAATCCGCTCATCGAACCAAATCCTTCGGCAATATCCCGCTCACCCAATCCCGCCACCCCCTCTAGCCCGGCCCTCACCCCGTTGGCACACCTCCTGCTATAGCCCTCGCAGGCTGCGTTTCGACGCGCTCCACAAAAACAATTAAACGAAGGATCCTTCAATGGATAACTCCAACGCCCTGCCACTTGGGTCGGCTGCTGCGCCGGCCAAAGAAAGAACCACCGCCAGCCGGATCAAATCGATCTTCAGCGGTTCCGTTGGCAACATGGTCGAGTGGTACGACTGGTACGTGTATGCCGCCTTCTCCCTGTATTTCGCGAAAACCTTCTTCCCCGCCGGTTCCACCACCGCCCAACTGATGAACACCGCCGCGATCTTCGCCGTCGGCTTTCTGATGCGTCCGATTGGTGGCTGGCTGATGGGCATGTACGCCGACAAGGTCGGCCGTAAAAAAGCCCTGATGGCCTCGGTCTACCTGATGTGCTTCGGCTCGCTGCTGATCGCCCTCAGCCCGAACTACGAAACCATCGGCATCGGCGCGCCGATCCTGCTGGTGTTCGCGCGCTTGCTGCAAGGCCTGTCGGTCGGCGGCGAATACGGCACCTCGGCGACCTATCTGTCGGAGATGGCGACCAAGGAACGTCGCGGCTTCTTCTCCAGCTTCCAGTACGTGACCCTGATCTCCGGCCAGCTCATCGCGCTGGGCGTGCTGATCGTGCTGCAGAACGTGCTGACCACTGAACAACTGTACGCGTGGGGCTGGCGTATTCCGTTCGCCATCGGCGCGCTGTGTGCGGTCGTGGCGCTGTACCTGCGTCGCGGCATGGAAGAAACCGAGTCGTTCACCAAGAAAGAGAAGTCCAAGGAAAGCGCCATGCGCACCTTGATGCGCCATCCCAAAGAACTGTTGACCGTAGTCGGCCTGACCATGGGCGGCACCCTGGCGTTCTACACCTACACCACCTACATGCAGAAATACCTGGTGAACACCGTCGGCATGAGCATCTCCGACTCGACCACCATTTCTGCCGCCACGCTGTTCCTGTTCATGTGCCTGCAACCGATCATCGGCGGCCTCTCGGACAAGATCGGTCGTCGTCCGATCCTGATCGCCTTCGGCGTGCTGGGGACGATCTTCACCGTGCCAATCCTGATGACCCTGCACACCATTCAAACCTGGTGGGGCGCGTTCTTCCTGATCATGGCAGCGCTGATCATCGTCAGCGGCTACACCTCGATCAACGCGGTGGTGAAAGCCGAACTGTTCCCGACCGAGATCCGCGCGCTGGGCGTTGGCCTGCCATACGCACTGACCGTGTCGATCTTCGGCGGCACCGCTGAATACATCGCGCTGTGGTTCAAGAGCATCGGCATGGAAACCGGTTACTACTGGTATGTGACGGCGTGCATCGCGGTGTCGTTGCTGGTGTACATCACCATGAAAGACACCCAGAAGCATTCGCGCATTGTGACTGACTGACCGGTGTAGATTCAGTCACCATTGTGGTGATTGTTCTGGCCCCTTCGCGAGCAAGCTCGCTCCCACAGTGGTCGGTGGTGTTCACATATTCTGTGGGCACCCCATTACCCTGTGGGAGCGAGCTTGCTCGCGAATGAGGTCAACTCGGTATTAAGTCAACTCGGCAACCTGCGGCTTGCCATAACGTTTCTGCGCATACGAAGCGCCGACAATCATCACCAGCAGAATCCCCGCCAGCACCGCCGACGAACCGATGGTGCCAAAGTCCAGCCCGCCCTTCTCATGGGGCTTGGTCATCAAGTCACCCAACGTCGCGCCAAACGGCCGGGTCAGCACGAACGCCACCCAGAACAGCACCACCGTGGAAATCTTCGTGAAGTATTTCAGCAGCACGACCACGGCAATCGTCGAGCCGATCAGTAACGCACCACCGGCAAATCCCAGGCCCGAGTCGTCGGCCAGGTAATCGCCCAGCGCGGTGCCGAGGGTGTTGGAGAACAGAATCGCCATCCAGTAGAACATCTCGCCACGGAAGGTCTGCACCTTGCTGACGTTGAGCGAATCACCGCTCAGGCGCCAAGCGGCGAAGATCGCCAGCAGGATCGCGATAAGGATCATCGAGCCGGTGGCGTAACCGAGTCCGAGGGTGCGGTCCATGAAGTCCGACATGGTCGTGCCGGCGGTGCTGGTGGACAGGATCACGATCCAGTACAGCAGCGGCTTGTAGGTCTTGGCCATCAACTGCGTGATCAGCGTCAGCACAAACACGCTGATCAGGATCAGCGAGCTCATGGCGTAGCCGACGTTGAGGGTCATCGACAACAAATCGCCCGCGGTTTCCCCCAGGGTCGTCGCGCAGATTTTCATGACCCAGAAGGCCAAGGTGATTTGAGGCAGTTTATTCATCGCAGGCAACGCTCCAGTGTGTGACGGCCGGTTCTTGGTTTTCTGGCCACGGGCAGACTGGCGTTGCAACGGTGAAAAAGCGGTCGGCAAAGTATGAAAAATCTGTCATGCCGCACAAAACAGCGATTAATCGCTAATTAATGCTGCCCCCTCATTCTGCAATCACCTGATCGATGACCTGCGCGACGCTCGCTGCGACGACGAAAGCGAATTCAACGTGCCGCCCTTAACATCAAGTTAATCGATTGTTTTTAGCATTATTTTGCGCTTTTTAATCAATTTATTTGGCGTAGCATTAGACCCATGCAACACACATCGCCAACGAATCTGGAGTAACCGACATGAAAACCAAACTGATCCTCGCCCTGACCCTGTCCGTACTGGCTGCCAATACCTTCGCTGCCGACGGCTCGGATCGCACCAAATCCGCCGACTTCATCAACGGCGCCAGCGCCGCCATCGAAACCAGCCACACCGGCACTTATGCTGCTGATGGATTTGATAAAACCAACATCGGCAAAGCTGTTGCTGCCGATGGCTTCGATAAAACCAACCTGGGTAAAACGGTCGCTGCTGACGGTTTCGATAAAACCGGCACCGCCGCTGCCATCAGCTAAGTATCAGCAGTCCTCCCACAGCCCGGCCTTGGCCGGGCTTAGTCATTTCTGGGGCATGATAATTTCATGAGTTCACACCAAACCCTGTGGGAGCGAGCTTGCTCGCGAAGGCGTTGTATCAGGCGATATCAATGCAACTGACCCGACGCTTTCGCGAGCAAGCTCGCTCCCACAGGGGAATTTCATAGCCTGGAATTCCGGTGTCTGCTGGAAATATGCGTTGCTTGCTTGCACTATTGGCCACCTGACTCAGCACTCTCCAGGACCACCCGCCATGCCCGATGACATCCACTTCTACGAACCCGCCAACGGCCACGGTCTGCCCCACGATCCGTTCAACGCCATCGTCGGCCCACGCCCGATCGGCTGGATTTCTTCACAGGATGCCAACGGCCGCTTGAACCTGGCGCCGTACAGCTTCTTCAATGCCTTCAACTACATTCCGCCGATCATTGGTTTTTCCAGCGTCGGGCGCAAAGACAGCCTGAACAACATCGAGCAGACCGGCGAGTTCGTCTGGAACCTCGCCACCCGGCCGCTGGCCGAGCAGATGAACCAGAGCTGCGCGATGGTCGCGCCTGAGGTCAACGAGTTTGAATTGGCGGGTTTGACGACAGTGGCGTCAAAAGTGATTTCAGTACCACGGGTCGCAGAAAGTCCGGTGTCCTTCGAATGCAAGGTCACGCAGATCATTCAATTGCAGCGCGCTGATGGCGAGACGGTGCCGAGCTGGCTGATCCTCGGCGAAGTGGTCGCCGTGCATATCGCCAAGTGGCTGTTGAAGGATGGCATTTACGATACCGCCGCGGCAGAACCGATTCTGCGCGGCGGCGGGCCGGCGGATTATTTCCAGTTGGGGCCTGAGGCCCTGTTCAAGATGTGGCGTCCGGGCGCCAACAAGTAACGCGTTACCAGATCAACTCGGCGTCTTCAGTGACGCCTTTGAGGTTATCCAGCTCCTTGATGGCCGCTTCATCAGCGGCAATGGCGCCGGGGAAGATCTGGTCATTCAACAGTTTGTGAAAGCGTGGTGCACCGCCATCGACCAGGGCCTTGACCGCGATTGCCGCGTGATAGCCCTTGTTGCCGCCCAACTCGACGGGGACGACTGCGGAAACTGCTTCGAAGTGTTCGAACTCTTTACGTGCCATGTCACATATCCCGGCTCAGACAAACAAGCCGGACATTAAACCCTCAACCGACGAGTTTGTGTACCGGCGCCGGGCATTGACCGAGGGCTTGCGCCGCCGACACGTCCTTGAACGTGTGGAAGTCGAGGCTGTTGACCACCAGTTCCTGCACCAGCTCGGCGAAGATTTCCATCGATGGGCTGTTGAAATAGTTGGTCATCATTTGCTGGCTGCTCCAGAAGCCGGAGACCAGCCACAACTCGGGATCACACTGCGAATGCTGCAAGGCAAAGCTCAGGCAACCGGGGGCGGCGCGGGACGGCTCGATCAACGCGCTCAGGCGTACACCGAGTTCCGCCGAACGCCCGGCGCGCGCTCGAACGAAGGCCATATGACTGACGGGAATCTGCTTGGACATGTTCAACCCTCCCAGGGAGTCGCGTGGCAGCCGGGGGACGGGCTGCGACAGGATCAAAGGTTAAGGGCCGCACGCCAGCCGCCGTTAGTCGATTCCTGTCGCTGCGTTGCACAATCCTGCGAGACTGCGCAGAAGACCTGTAACAACCTGTAAAACTGCGTCACACGGTTGTCATACGGCGTATCAAGCAACTTTGCCGCCCTACAACCTGCTATGGCTGAGCCCGCCCACAATCCCATGCAGGATCAGGCAAGCATTTCGCAGGATGTGTCTACCGCTGGCGCTTGCACAAACATATGCTCTGCTCCATTCCACCTCCCCTGCCGAGGATGCCGTGCATGACGTCATTCGATCGTTTTCAAGCCGAACCCACCGCTGACATGGAAAAACAGCGCGCGGAACTGGCGGCGATCATCCGCCGCAACACCACCGACGATGGCAGCTACGAGACCGCCATCGGCTCGCTGTTCATGTCGCGTCACACCCGATCCCACGACTTTGCCCCGGTGCTCGCGCAACCGGCGCTGTGCATCATGGCGCAGGGACGCAAAGAGGTGCGGCTAGCCGACGAGTTCTTCAATTACGATCCGCTGAATTACCTGGTGGTGTCGGTTTCGATGCCGTTGAGCGGGCGCGTGGTGAATGTCTCGCCAGAAGAACCGATCCTCGCCGTGCGCCTGGATATCGACCCGACCGAAATCACCGCGCTGATCGCCGACGCCGGTCCGATGGGCGTGCCGACGCGGCCGACCGGGCGGGGTTTGTATGTCGAGCAGATCGACAGTTCGATGCTCGATGCCGTGCTGCGTCTGGCCCGATTGCTCGATGCACCGAAAGACATCGCCATGCTCGCGCCGCTGATTCGCCGGGAGATTCTTTATCGCCTGTTGCGCAGCCCGCAGGGCCATCGTTTGTATGAAATCGCGATCGCCAATAGCCAGAGCCATCGCATCAGTCAGGCGATCAAATGGTTGAACGGCAACTTCGAACAGCCGCTGCGCATTGATGATTTGGCGAAAGAAGTGAACCTCAGCGTCTCGACCTTGCATCACCGTTTCAAGGCGATGACGGCGATGAGCCCGTTGCAGTATCAGAAGCAGTTGCGCCTGCAAGAGGCGCGGCGGTTGATGTTGGCGGAGGGGCTGGAAGCGTCGGCGGCGGGGTATCGCGTCGGGTATGAAAGTCCGTCGCAGTTCAGCCGTGAGTACAGCCGGCTGTTTGGTGCACCGCCGTTAAGGGATTTGGCGCGGTTGCGGCTTTCGGTGTGACCGTTAGAAGCCCCTCACCCTAGCCCTCTCCCCGAGGGAGAGGGGACTGAATGGGGGATATTGAAGAAGTACGCTGACCTGAAAGTACTTTGCCGAATCCATAATCGACTCGATATCTCAGGTCGATGGATAGCGCCAGACACCTCGGTCGGCCCCCTCTCCCTCCGGGCGGTCCGACGTTTCGGGAGGGCTGGGGTGAGGGGCGATTTGGAGTCAGCCCCCAATCTAAGCTCCCAACACCCGACAAGCCTCCACCGGCAACGTCACCGACACCGGATGCCCGATCGCCAATCCGATCCCCTGACACGGCGTACTCAACGCCGTAAACGTCACCCCGGAACACTCCACCGTGGTCTCGATGGTCGCGCCGATATCACGCACAAACGTCACCTTACCGAGCAAGCGATTCCCCGCCGTCGCCTGCGCTGCCGACAGTTGCAGGTCTTCCGGACGAATCAGCATCTTCACTTTCTGCCCGACGACAATGCTGCTACAGATCGGCACTTGCAGCGCGTCACCACCCGGCAGGCTGACCTTGCCATCGCCCAGCGCCGTGGCCGGGAAAATATTGCCCGAGCCGATGAAGTCCGCGACAAACTCATTGGCCGGATGCCGATAGATTTCGATCGGCGTACCGACCTGCTGCACCTTGTGTTCGCCCAGCACGACGACGATATCGGCCATGGTCATCGCTTCGCGCTGATCGTGGGTGACCATGATCGTGGTGATGTTCAGGCGCTGCTGCAGTTGGCGGATTTCCACCTGCATCGATTCGCGCAGCTTGGCGTCGAGCGCCGACAGCGGCTCATCGAGCAGGAGGATTTTCGGGTGCGAGGCAATCGCCCGGGCAATCGCCACGCGCTGCCGCTGGCCGCCGGAAAGTTTCGCCACCGGGCGATCGATCATCGCCTGCAACTGGATCAGCTCCAGCAACTCGACCACGCGCTTGTGCTGATCAGCCTTGCTGACGCCGCGCAGTTTCAGCGGGTAGGCGATGTTCTCGCCGACGGTCATGTGCGGGAACAGCGCCAGCGACTGGAACACCATGCCGAAGTTGCGCAAGTGCGCCGGGGTCTGGCCGATGTCTTCGCCGTCCAGACGAATCTCGCCACCACTCAAGGTTTCCAGCCCGGCGATCATCCGCAGCAAGGTGGTTTTGCCGCAGCCGGACGGGCCGAGGAAACACACCAGTTTGCCTTCCGGCAAATGCAGGTTGACGTCTTGTACCGCGCACGCCGAGCCGTAGAATTTCTCGACGTTTTCCAGAATCAGACCAGTCATGTTGCACCTCAAATCAAAAGGAAACGCCGCCCTCGCCCACCAGCTTCTCCAGCGCCCAGATCAGGACGAAGTCGATCAGCACGATCAGCACGGCAAACGAGAACACGGTAGGGTCGAGCGATGACACGGTGCGGCTGTACATCCAGATCGGCACGGTCATGACGTCGATGGTGTAGAGGAAATAGGTCACGGTGAATTCGTTGAACGAGACGATGAACGCCAGCAGCATGCCCGCCAGAATCCCCGACTTCATCAACGGCACCACCACATCGACAATCGCGCGCAGCGGTGAGGCGCCAAGCATTCGTGCCGCTTCCTCGACTTCGCTGCCGATGGAAAGCATCGCTGCGGTGCAGTTCTTCACCACAAACGGCAAGGCCAGAATCACGTGGGCAATCACCAGCCGCGAAGTGGTCAGGTGGAACGGCAGGCTGTCGAACACCAACAACAAGGCCAGGCCTAACACGACCATCGGAAACACCAGCGGCAGTGACATCAGTTGCAGCGCCACGGCCTTGCCACGGAATTCGCAGCGGGTCAGCGCATACGCGGCGGGTACGGCGATCAGCGTGGCGAAAACCATCGTCAGACACGACACCAACAGGCTGGTGGCCATGGCCTGACCGAGGCTGAGCACGTCGCTGGCGTCCGGCGACACGAAGGTGTGCCAGGCGGCTTTGTACCATTGCAGGCTGTAGCTGCTCGGTGGGAAGTCGAGGTTCGACGCACCGCTGAACGACATGACGATCATGGTCAGGATCGGCAACACCGCCAGCAGCAGAATGAAGCCGGAGAGGATGCCGGCGAACTTGCCGGTTTCGCCGGGCAACAGCGCCATGCGCTTCTTGGTCAGGGCACTCATTGCGAAGCCTCCAGCAGACGCCGACGACGGCCAGTGATGTATTCAGAGAGAGTCATGATCGCCAGCGTGGTGACGATCAGCACCACCCCGGCTGCCGACGCGGCAGGCCAGTTCATCAGCGGTGCGATCTGGTCATGCACCATCACCGCCAGCATCGGCACGCGCCGGCCACCGAGCAGCAACGGCACGACAAAACTGCTGGCGTTGTAGGCGAACACCAACGTTGCACCGGTGATGATCCCCGGCAAACTCATCGGCAGAACCACTTGGCGGAACACTTGAAAACGGCTAGCGCCGAGGGTCGCAGCCGCTTCCTCATAGGTGCGGGCGACGCCGCGCATGGCACTGGCGATCGGCAACACGGCGAGTGGAAACGCTGTTTGCACCAGGCCCATCAGGACGCCGTTCTGGTTGTACAGCAACATGATCGGGCGCTTGATCAGGCCGAGGCCCATCAGCGCCTGATTGAGCATGCCGCCGGGACCGAGAATCACCAGCCAGCCGTAGCTTTGCAGCAGCAGATTGACCAGCAACGGCAACAGCACCGCTGCGAGGAAAATCCGCCGCAGAAACGGCGAGGTCAGCCGCGACATGGTGTACGCCACCGGGATCGCCAGCAGCACGGCAATCACCGCGCTGATCAGCGCCAGACGCAAGGTCAGCAGCAAGGATTTCAGGTAGTACGGTTCGAGCAACTGGGCATAACTGGCCAGGCTGAAACCGCTCCACTCCGCGCCTTTGGTGCCGACGCTCATGCGCAGCACCAGCAGGCTGGCGGCGATCAGCACGCCGAGAAACAGCATCGACGGCGTGAGGAAAAACCACGCCCGCGCGGTGGGCGAAACACCGCGCACCGGGCGCACGGCAGCAGCGCCGACCGCTTGGGTCAGGGATTGATGTTCCATAGCAATAATCTCGTCAATGGAAAAACAACTGACGAACACAACTCTCCAAACCACCCCCGCCCCCTTGTAGGAGTGAGCCTGCTCGCGATAGCGGTGTGTCAGCCACCTAATAGGTTGACTGGTATGACGCTATCGCGAGCAGGCTCACTCCTACAGGGGATTTGTGGTGTTCTGAAGGTTTGTGTTCGGCTCAGGAAGAAAAAATTTCCGTATAGCGACGAATCCATTGGTCATGCACGGTGGCCAGGAAGGCGTTGTCGTGCATGATCGCCTTCTCGGCAATCTGCTCCGGCGTGAGGATGAACGGGCTCTTGCGCGCTTCGGCGGAGATGATCGCCTTGGCGTTGACCGGGCCGTTGAAGATGTCCTCGGCCATCTTGCCCTGCACCAGCGGGTCGAGGGAGTGGTCGATGAAGGCGTAGGCCAGGTCGGTGTCGCCCGGCCGATTCTTCGGCATCACCGAGAGCATCAGGTCGGTGTAGAACCCTTCCTTCATGCCGAACGTAGCGCCGAGGCCGTAGTTCGGATCGCGAATCTGTTTGGGGAAAAATGCCGGGGCATAGAGGCCGCCCATGTCCAGCGAACCGGTGCGGAACAGCTCGGCAATCTGGTTCGGGTTTTCGCCCAACGTCACCACGCGATCCTTGAGTTCGGCGAGCTTCTTGAAGCCCGGCTCAATGTTGTGTTCGTCACCGCCGGCCAGTTTCGCGGCGATGATGATCAGGTCCATCGCCTCGGTCCAGTTCGGCGGTGGCAGAAAAATATTCGGCGCCAGATCGGCATCCCACAACGCGGCATAACTGCTCGGCGCCTCTTTCTGGGTGCGAGTGCTGTAGACCAGACTGTTGCACCACAACAGGTAACCGATGCCGTGCCCGTTGGCGCCGGTACGGTATTTTTCCGGGACGTCGACCAGGTTGGGAATGCGGTTGAGGTCGGGTTTTTCCAGCAGCCCGGCGGCCGCCAGACCTTCGGCGCCGACGCCTGCCAACGTGATGATGTCGTACTGCGGACGATCACCGCCGGCCTTGAGTTTGGCGACCATTTCCGAAGTGCTGCCGGTGCGGTCGGCGATGACCTTGGCGCCAGTCTTGGCTTCGAACGTGGCGGCGATGTTGCGCAGTGCCGCGAGGCCGGTGTCATCCGACCAGGTCAGCAAACGCAGGGTCTTGCCGGCGAAGCGGGTGTCGCTGGCGCTCGCCCGGATGAAGGGCATGCTCAGGGCAGCCGCCGCCACCGAGGCGACGCCGACGGTTTTAATGAATTGACGCCTGTTCAGATCGTGCTCGCCCATGACGGACTCCCTTTGTTCTTTTAAGTATGAGGTTGGTCGCAACCGTTGCATCCGCGCGGCCGGGTCCGCTGAAAGCCTTGTTTTCAAAGGCCTGCAGCGCTGCCGACGGGTTCATCCTGAGGTCGTGCAAAACACCTGACTATCGATAAAAACTCATTGAAGCCATGACGCCGACGCATGCCTCGTTGCGAGGCATGCGCTGACCTTTTTCGGGCGTTCAGAGCGCCCGGATCACGTGTTTGATTTCCTGAAACGCGGCCAGGCCCCACGGCCCCAATTCGCGGCCGATGCTGCTCTGCTTGTAACCGCCCCACGCCGCCTGCGGGAAGATCACTTGCGGCGCGTTGAGCCACACCAGCCCCGCCTGCAGGGCGTTGGCGACCCGCTCGGCGGTCTCGGCGTTACGCGTCACCACACTGGCGACCAGGCCGAATTGGCTGTCGTTGGCCAGGGCAATTGCCTCGGCTTCGCTGCTGAAACGGCGCACACACAGCACCGGGCCGAAAATCTCTTCGCACCACAGCGCACTGTCGAGGGGCACGTCGGTGAACACCGTCGGCTGCAAAAAATAACCGCGTGGCAGATCTGCCGGACGATTACCGCCGCACACCAGCTTCGCGCCAGCGCTCAGCCCCCGGTCGATGTGACCAAGCACGCGCTGGTATTGCGCCTGATTGACCAGTGCGCCCATCTCCACGTCCGGGTCGAACGGATCCGCCACGCGAATCGCTTGCGCACGCTTGTGCAAACGTTCAAGGAATTCATCCGCCAATTCATCGGCAACCAACACACGGCTGGTGGCCGAGCACATCTGCCCGGCATTGAAGAAACCGCCACCGCAAGCCAGCTCGACCGCTAATTGCAGATCAGCATCTTCGAGCACCAGCAGCGAAGATTTGCCGCCCAGTTCCAGGCTCACGCCCTTCACCGTTTCGGCGGCACGCTGCATCACCTGGACACCGACGGCGTTGCTGCCGGTGAAAGAAATCTTGGCGACACGCGGATCCGCCGACAGCGGCGCACCCACCGCCAGACCGGTACCGCAGACGACGTTGAACACGCCGTTGGGCAGGCCGGCTTCGGCGATGATCGCCGCCAGCTCCAGCTCCGGCAGCGGCGTGACTTCCGACGGTTTCAGCACCACGCAGCACCCGGCGGCGAGGGCCGGCGCGAGTTTCCATGCGGTGGTGACCATGGGGAAATTCCACGGCACGATCAGCCCGACCACGCCGCAGGGCTCGCGGCGCAAGCGTGCGCTGAAATCATCGCTGGGCAGCGGCACATGGCTGTCCTGTCTGGCGTCGAGGCCTTCAGCGAGTTCGGCGTAGTACTCGAAGGTGGCGATCACATCGTCGACGTCGATGGCCGCTTCGAACTGCGGTTTGCCGTTGTTGCTCGATTGCAGTTTCATCAAGTGATCGCGACCGTTGCGCACGCCATTGGCGATGTTGCGCAGAATCGCGCCGCGCTCGGCACCGCTGGTTTGCGACCAGTCCTTGAATGCTTCAGTCGCAGCGCTCACGGCCTGGCTCACCGCGTGTTCGTCACCGCCATTGACCGTGGTCAGCAACGCCTCGGTGGCCGGATTGATCACGCGCAGATGTTCGCGGCCGGCCGACCATTGGCCGTAGATGTAGAGGCCGTCGAGTGTGGTTGGAAAATTGATCATTGGGCCACCGCCTGCATCCACTGGTTCTGGTCGATTTCGATCACGGTAGGGCCTTGGCGATCGGTGGCGGCACGCAGCGCACTGCGCAGTTGTTCCACCGAGTTGATCGCTTCGGCGGCACAACCGAGGGCCTTGGCCACTCCGACGAAATCCGGGGTGTAGATGTCGACGCCGACCGGTTCGATGGCGCGGTTGACCATGTATTTCTTGATCTCTTCGTAGCCCTGGTTATTCCACAGCAGGACGATCACCGGGGTGCGCGCTTCGACGGCGCTGGCCAGTTCCGGCAGGGTGAACTGCAGACCGCCGTCGCCGATCAGGCACACCACCGGTGGCCGTGCACCTTTATCGGGTTGTCCACCGAGCCATGCGCCAATCGCTGCCGGCAACGCATAGCCGAGGGTGCCGTAGCCGGTCGACGAGTTGAACCAGCGACGCGGACGCTCCGGGTTGAAGGTCAGGTTGCCGGTGTACACCGGTTGCGTGGAGTCGCCGACGAACACCGCGTCGGGCAATTCGTGCAGCACGGTTTCGAGGAAACGGGTTTGCGCCAGCGTCGCTGCATCCCAGGTCGCGGCCAGATCATCACGCAGACGCGCCGCGCGTACCTGGCCCCAATCGTTGCGGCGCTCGGCCAGCGTTTTGTGCGACAAGGCGCTGAGCAATGCCTGCGCGGCATTGCGCGAATCGGCAACCAGGGCGACGTGTGGCGGATAGTTACGCACGGTCTGATCGGCGTCGATGTCGATGCGCAGCAGCTTGCCGGGAATCTCGAAACCACCGGCGAAGGTCACGTCGTAATCGGTTTCGGCCAGTTCGGTGCCGATCGCCAGTACCACATCGGCATCGGCGACCAGTGCGCGGGTGGCAACCAGGCTTTGCGTCGAGCCGATCAGCAGCGGATGCGTCGACGGCAACATGCCTTTGGCGTTGATGGTCAGCGCCACCGGTGCGTCGAGCAGTTCGGCCAGCTCAGTGAGTTCGGCTGCCGCATCGATCGCACCGCCACCGGCGAGAATCAACGGACGTTGGGCGCTGGCCAGCAACGCGCTCATACGGCTTACGGCAGCGGGCGCGGCACCGGCGCGGTCGATGTTGACCGGGACACTGGCAAGCAGCTCATCGGCCTCTTCCACCAGCACGTCCAGCGGAATTTCAATGTGCACCGGACGCGGACGCCCGGCTTGGAACAAGGCGAATGCGCGAGCGAGCACGCCGGGCAATTCCGAAGCCGACATCAGGGTGTGAGAGAACGCTGCGACGCCAGCGACCAGTGCGCTCTGGTTCGGCAACTCGTGCAGCTTGCCGCGCCCGCCGCCCAACTGGTTGCGGCTCTGCACGCTGGAGATCACCAGCATCGGGATCGAGTCGGCGTAAGCCTGGCCCATGGCGGTGGTGATGTTGGTCATGCCCGGGCCGGTAATGATGAAGCACACACCCGGTTTGCCGCTGGTGCGCGCATAACCGTCGGCCATGAAACCGGCGCCCTGTTCATGCCGTGGGGTGACGTGGTTGATGCTCGAACGGGCCAGCCCGCGATACAGCTCAACGGTGTGCACGCCGGGAATGCCGAACACCTGCTCGACCCCATAACCTTCGAGTAACTTGACCAGTACTTCGCCACACGTCGCCATGTCATTGCCCTTTTGTCAGCTAAAAACACAGATCCCTTGTGGGAGCGAGCCTGCTCGCGAAAGCGCTGGATCAGCCAACATCAATGCTGAATGTGAAACAGCCTTCGCGAGCAGGCTCGCTCCCACATGACCTGAACATGGGCTCATTGAACGGTCGGCAGGTAGCGGCAACAATCGATTAAAAGTCATACTAGCCATGTCCTCACGTCATACCTTGGATCCCCATGAAACGACTGCCTCCCCTGCCCGCCCTGCACACGTTTCTGATCACCGCGCAGTGCTGCAACTTCACCCGGGCCGCCGAGCAATTGCACATCACACAAGGCGCGGTGAGCCGGCAGATCGCCGGGCTGGAAGATCATCTGGGGTATGAACTGTTCATCCGTCTGGCCCGTGGCCTGGAGTTGACGGCCGAAGGCCGGGAGTGGTTGCCACGGGTGGAGAAGGTCTTCGGACTGATCACTGAGGCCACCGAGCAGATCGGTCTCAAGCGCGAAACCCTGCAACTCAAGGCGCCCAGTTGTGTGATGCGCTGGCTGGTGCCGCGCCTGCTGCAATGGCAAAAGGAACGCCCGGATGTGCCGGTCAAACTGACCACGACGTTGGCCCATGGCGTGGACTTTCAGCGCGAGCAGTTCGACGCGGCGGTGATCTACGGAACGCCGCCGGACAACTCCTCGACCGCGCTGCATCTGTTCGATGAACAACTGACCCCGGTTTGCTCACCGGCACTTTTGAAAGGCCCACCGGAACTGTCCGACCCGGCCGATCTGCAACAGCATCTGTTGTTGCATCCGACCCGCGACACTCAGGACTGGACGGTGTGGCTGACGGCGGCCGAACTGCAGTTGAATAACGTCAACATGGGCCAGCATTTCGAGACGCTGGATCAGGCGATGTCGATGGCGTCGCATGGGACGGGGGTGGCGATTGGCGACTGGTCGTTGATCGGCGACGACTTGCGTGCCGGACGGCTGGTGATGCCGTTTGAGTTGAAGGTGAAGACAGGGCTGGCGTATTACGTGGTGGTGCCTGCGGGAACCGAGCCTTCGCCGCAGCTGGAAGAATTGATGATCTGGCTGGTTGAGCAGGCGCATTTGCGGTGAGGCTATTTCCCCTCACCCTAACCCTCTCCCAGAGGGAGAGGGGACTGATTGGGGGATGCTCTGGAGATACGCCGACGTGAAATTACTGCGTTGAATCCATAATCGACTCGAACACTCAGGTCGATGTACAACGCCAGACACCTCGGTCGGCTCCCTCTCCCTCGGGAGAGGGCTGGGGTGAGGGGCAAGGATTCACTCAGTACCCGACAGTAAACCGCTGACGCGAATGCTTCGGCGTTTCCACTTCGTCGATCAGCGCAATCGCGTAATCGGCAAAGGTGATCCAGCTACGCCCTTCAGCGCTCACCAGCAAGTGATCCTGGCCGACACGGAAACTACCCGTACGCTCACCTTCAACAAACTCCGCCGACGGCGACAGGAAGGTCCAGTCCAGCTCCTGCTCCTGACGCAACGCCTCAAGAAACGCCGCACCCGCACTGGCTTCAGTTTTGTACTCGGCCGGAAACCCCGCACTGTCGATCACTCGCGTGTCGTCCGGCAGCAACAACGAACCGGCACCGCCCACTACCAGCAAACGCTGAACGCCTGCCTGCTTCACCGGCCCGACAATCGCCGCCGCAGGCACGGTGGCAAAATGCGCGGCGGTGATCACCACATCATGACCGGCCACGGCGTCCTGCAACGCGGCCGAATCCAGCACATCGACTTTCTTGCTGACCACACCGCTACGGGCGCCGATCTTCGAGGTGTCGCGGGCAATAGCGGTAACGCTATGGCCGCGACGCAGGGCTTCTTCCAGCAGTTGGCTACCGGCGCGGCCGGTGGCACCAATGATTGCGATCTTGCTCATGACATTCTCCAGTTGGCTTGAGAGTGCTGCGTTTTCAGAATCGGCTTACCACTGCATTTCGCCCTTGGCGACTTTCGCGCTCAGCTCCAGCGAACTTTCTTCGCCGAGTGTCGGGTAGCGCTTTTTCATCGCGGCGATCAGTGCGGCGGAATCTTTGGCCTTGGCGGTTTCCGCGTCGAAAGCCTTAATGTAGTCGGCGGTGAATTTCACGCTGGCCAGCGAGCGGCTGCTGTCACCCAGGTAGTGACCCGGTACCACGGTGTTCGGTTTGAGGGTTTCGATCGAGTGCAACGTTTCCAGCCAGTCGGCGTGGGATTGCGCGCTCTGGGTATCGGCCATCCATACGTGGATGTTTTCGGCGACAACCACACCACCGACCACGGCTTTGAGCGACGGGATCCACACAAAACTGCGATCCGGTTGTTTTCCGTCGAGGCCGATGACCTGCAATTTCTGCCCTTCGAGCATCAGGCTGTCACCCTTGAGCACGCCCGGCACGATGGTTTTCGCCGGCACGTCGGCGCCCATTTTCGGGCCCCAGAAGGCCAGTTTGCCGGCGACGGTTTTGTTGATGTGATCAACCGTCGGCTGCGAGGCCAATACCTTGGCCTCCGGGAATGCCTTGGTCAGGGTATCAAGGCCGAAGTAATAATCCGGGTCGCCATGGCTGATGTAGATGGTGGTCAGGTGCTTGCCGCTGGCGCGGATCTTTTCCACGACTTGCTCGGCCTGGGATTTGCCGAATTGCGCATCAACGAGGATCGCGTCTTTCTCACCGCTGACCAGCACCGAGGTCACCGGAAAAATCGCGTTTGTCCCTGGGTTGTAGACATCCAGGGTCAGATTGGCAGCCGCTGCATGCGCGGCGAAACCCAGGGAAGCAGTGGCGAGCAGAACGCGTTTGAGTGTGGTGAAGCCGATCATCTGTTGCTCCGATGTCCGAATGCCGTATTTGGCGATGGAACAGAGCTTAGTTGCCTGACTCAGTACAAAAAATGCGATGCTTGAACATAGTTTGTTTCTGAAAGCGGGCAAATCATGGATCGTCTCCAAGCAATGCGGGTGTTTGTCACCGTGGTGGACCTGGGCAGCCAGTCGGCCGCAGCCGATCATCTGGACCTTTCGCGGCCGGTGGTTTCACGTTATCTGGCAGAGCTGGAGGACTGGGTCGGCGCGCGCCTGATGCACCGCACCACGCGCAAGCTGAGCCTGACCGCCGCCGGCAGTGAGATTCTGCCGCGCTGCCGGCAGATGCTGGAGTTGTCGAGCGACATGCAGGCCGCCGTCAGCGAACCCCACGATGCCCCGCGCGGGCTATTGCGGATCAGCGTCAGTACTTCGTTCGGCCAGGCCCAACTGGCGGATGCGATGGCCGCCTACGTCAAACGCTACCCAGGTGTGAGCATCGATCTGCAAATGCTCGATCGCACGGTGAATCTGGTCGATGAGCGCATCGACCTGGCGATTCGCACCAGTAACGATCTCGACCCCAACCTGATCGCCCGACGCCTGACCGTTTGTCGTTCGGTAGTCTGCGCCGCGCCCGCTTATCTGCAGGAGCAAGCGGCGCCATTGCGGGTCGAGGAGTTGAGCCGACACAATTGCCTGACGCACTCGTATTTCGGCAAAAGCCTATGGCATTTCGAGGAGGATGGCGAACCGGTTTCAGTGCCGGTGCAGGGCAATATCAGCGCCAACGAGGCCAGCACGTTATTGCGCGCGACACTGGCTGGCGCGGGGGTGGCGATGCTGCCGACCTATCAGGCCGGGGTGCATATTCACAGCGGCGAACTGGTCCGCCTGCTGCCCCATGCCGAGCCGCGACAGATGAGCATCTACGCGGTGTACGCCTCACGCAAACACATGCCGGCGGCGCTGCGCAGCATGCTGGATTTTCTGGTGCTCAGGTTCCCCGAAAACCCCGAATGGGATATCGGCCTGTAAACCCAATCCACTGTGGGAGCGAGCTTGCTCGCGAAGAGGGAATTTCATTCGAAATCTGCATTGGCTGACACGCCCTCTTCGCGAGCAAGCTCGCTCCCACAAAGCGTCCATCAGCGTGCTGAATGGCCGGTTAAATCCTCAAGCACACTCGCTGGCAACTCCCCAGCGCTGACCTATGCTGAAAGTAATACCGCAAGGTATGTCGTTCAGAGGTCTACGCCATGAACATCAAAACAAGAAGGTACGTCGCGATTTTCATCACCTGCGCCGCCACGCTGGCGCTGTACGGCACCGCCGCCTGGCGGGTCGAACAGCTGCGACAACTGCCGCGCGAGTATGCGAGCTGCAACTTCGAGCGCTGCATTCCGCACAATGCCACTCTGAACGCATTGCGCTGAGGTAATTGAGCTGGAATGCGCCCCTGTGGGAGCGAGCTTGCTCGCGAATGCAGTGTGTCAATCACCATTACTGGCGGCTGATACACCGCTTCGCGAGCAAGCTCGCTCCCACAGTGTTTAGTGTGGTTATGAAATTATTGTTCGGCTTTCAATCGGTCGCGGAAAGCCTTTGGTGAAATCCCCACCCGGCGCCGAAACAGGCGCGTGAAGTTGGTCGGATCGGAAAATCCCAACAACTCCGACATCTCGTAAATCGTCATGCTGGTGTAGGTCAGCAAGCGCTTGGCTTCCAGCAACTGACGCTCGTGCATGATCTGCAACGCCGGTTGCCCCGCCAGTTCACGGCAAGTGCCGTTAAGGTGCGATACCGAAATCCCCAGCCGATGCGCCAGGTCTTCAACCTTCACATGCTGGCGATAAGTTTCCTCGACCAATTGAATAAAGCCATTGAGGTATTCGCGCTGACGTTGCGGCCGCTGACTGGCTTTGTGCCGCACGATCGCCTGCCGGCTGACCCAGACCATGATCACGCTGACCAGCGAATGCATGAGCATTTCCCGCGCCGGTTGATGACCGTTGTATTCGGCCTGCAATGCCGAGAACAGGCTGTTGAGGTAATCACCGTCGGTGCCTGCCGGGTAGTTCTCTGCACTGGCCAGTGCGTGCACCGAATCGCCCAGTTGCGCCTGCAAGTGATTGATCAGCGGTGTGGCGAGGGTAACGATGAACCCTTCGACGTCTTCGGAAAAGCGAAAGCCGTGCACCGATAACGGTGGCAGCACTTGAATCGCCGGGGTTTGGAGTTGCGTGCGCTGCCCTTCGATCTCAAGCTCTGCCTGACCTTTGAAGACGAAGAGCAACTGGCACAAATCAGCATGGCGGTGGGGTTTGATTTCCCACTCATGTTCGCGACTGCGGGAGGAAATGGTTTCACAGTGCAGCAAGTCAGGGGTCGGCCAGTCCAGGCTTTCACCGTAGAGCTTGAACACTGGAATCGAAGGCAGCTCAGGCTTGTTCATCACTTCAATCCAGGCCTCGGGGTTGTGGGCGATAATCGCACCGATTGGCAGAATGTACAGGTATCAGCTCAGTTTTCACCTTCAATTGACAGACCCGCAAGGGAAAAATGCAAGCACTCGATCCATAAAAAATATTCACCGGCGCTTGTCGCGTGAAGCTTGCGAGCCATAAAAACAATGAAAACGCTGAAAACCCAAGTCGCCATTATCGGCGCCGGTCCGTCCGGATTGCTCCTCGGCCAGTTGCTGCACAACGCTGGTATCGACACCCTCATCCTTGAACGCCAGACACCTGATTACGTGCTCGGACGCATTCGCGCCGGGGTACTTGAACAGGGCATGGTAGAGCTGTTGCGTCAGGCTGGCGTGAGTCAGCGCATGGACGCCGAAGGTCTGGTGCATGGCGGTTTCGATCTGGCCCTGGACGGACGTCAGGTGCACATCGATCTGCACGCGCTGACCGGTGGCAAGAGCGTGATGATCTACGGCCAGACCGAAGTCACCCGCGACCTGATGGCCGCTCGTCGGGAGGCTGGTGCGCCGACCATTTACCAGGCGAGGGATGTCGTTCCTCACGGCATGAAAAGCGACGAGGCATTTGTCACCTTCGAAAAGGACGGCGAAACCTTTCGCGTCGATTGTGATTACATCGCCGGTTGCGACGGTTTCCACGGTGTCGCGCGGCAGTCGATTCCGGCCGATAGCCTGAAGGTCTTCGAGCGGGTTTATCCGTTTGGCTGGCTGGGGATTCTGGCGGACACACCGCCGGTGCATGACGAATTGGTCTACGCCCGCCATGAACGTGGCTTCGCCCTGTGCAGCATGCGTTCGGCCACCCGCACCCGCTATTACCTGCAAGTGCCGGCGGATGAAAATGTCGATGACTGGAGCGATCAGCGCTTTTGGGATGAACTGAAAAATCGCCTGCCGGTGGCGCTCGCGGAGAAACTGGTCACAGGCCCTTCGATCGAAAAAAGCATCGCGCCGCTGCGCAGTTTTGTCATCGAGCCGATGCAGTACGGACGGATGTTTCTCGTCGGCGACGCGGCGCATATCGTCCCGCCCACTGGCGCCAAGGGTTTGAATCTGGCCGCCAGCGACGTCAGCACGTTGTTCAATATTCTGCTGAAGGTTTATCGCGACGACCGCACCGATCTGCTGGAGAAATACTCGGAAATCTGCCTGCGCCGCGTGTGGAAAGCCGAGCGCTTTTCCTGGTGGATGACCTCGATGCTGCATCGCTTCGATGACCACGATGCGTTCAGCCAGCGCATCAGCGCTTCGGAACTGGACTACTTTGTCAGTTCAGAAGCAGGGCGAAAAACCATTGCAGAAAATTACGTCGGACTTCCTTATGAGGCTATCGAATAGCCTGCTACCGACTTACACTGGCGAGCATCCCCGCTCGCCTGATGATCTGCGGGACTCTCACTGCCCGCAGGTTTTGCCCGTGACCAATCTCAATCACCCCGAAACGCCCAAACCGGCCATTCGCAGCGTGCTGGTCGCGCTGATGATGGCGATCTTTCTCGGCGCGCTGGACCAAACCATTGTCGCCGTGTCGATGCCGGCCATTTCTGCGCAGTTCAAGGACGTCAGCCTGCTGGCCTGGGTGATTTCCGGGTACATGGTCGCGATGACGGTGGCCGTGCCGATCTACGGCAAGCTCGGCGACTTGTACGGGCGGCGCAAACTGATGCTGTTCGGCATGGGCCTGTTCACCCTCGCCTCACTCTTTTGCGGCATGGCGCAGAGCATGGAGCAACTGGTGCTGGCGCGGATCCTTCAGGGCATCGGCGCCGGCGGGATGATCTCGGTAAGTCAGGCAATCATCGGTGACATCGTGCCGCCGCGTGAACGCGGGCGTTATCAGGGTTACTTCAGCAGCATGTACGCGGTGGCCAGTGTCGCCGGCCCGGTACTCGGTGGTTACATGACCGAATACCTGTCGTGGCGCTGGGTATTTCTGATCAACCTGCCGCTGGGCCTCGGTGCCTGGTGGGTGGCGCGGCGCAATCTGCGTGGCCTGCCGATTCCCCAGCGCAAACCGGTCATCGATTACCTCGGCACGCTGCTGATGATCATCGGCCTCACTGCCCTGCTGCTGGGCATCACTCAGGTTGGCCAGGGTCATTCGTGGCGCAGCAGCGAAGTGATCGCTCTGTTTGCATGTGCGGTGGTGGTGTTGGCGCTGTTTGTCTGGCACGAACGCCGGGCGCGGGAGCCGTTGCTGCCGATGCACCTGTTCGCCAATCGCAACGCCCTGCTGTGCTGGTGCACGATTTTCTTCACCAGTTTCCAGGCGATTTCCTTGATTGTGCTGATGCCGCTGCGCTTTCAAAGCGTTACTGGGGCCGGGGCCGACAGTGCCGCGTTGCACTTGCTGCCGCTGGCGATGGGGCTGCCGATTGGTGCGTTTTTCGCCGGGCGTCGCACGTCGATCACCGGGCGCTACAAACCGCAGATTCTGACCGGTGCGATGCTGATGCCGGTCGCGATTGTCGGCATGGCGCTCAGCCCGCCCGAGGCGACGCTGGTCAGTGGTCTGTTCATGTTGCTCTGCGGTATCTCCAGCGGCATGCAATTCCCGACTTCGCTGGTCGGCACGCAAAACTCGGTGGAACAACGCGACATCGGCGTAGCGACCAGCACCACCAACCTGTTTCGCTCCCTCGGCGGCGCAGTGGGCGTGGCGTTGATGTCGGCGCTGTTGCTGGCGTTGTTACAGGACTCCAGCTTCGCCCATCTGGCAAGCAGCTCACTGATGAGCGAAGGGCATTCGGGCAACGTCCTGCTCGATGGTCTGAACGCCGCGCCGGGTGATGCGCAGAACGCCTTGCGCGCGGAATTGCTGGTGACATTCCGGCATTTGCTGTGGGTAAGTGCGGCGGTGTCGTTGCTGGGATTGGCGGCAGCGATTGCGATGCCGAACAACCTGCTGCGCGGACGCGAGCACGGCGCCAAATAATTCAAACAACGCAGACCCCTTGTAGGAGTGAGCCTGCTCGCGATGCGGTATGTCAGTTGACATCATCGTTAAATGACACACCGCATCGCGAGCAGGCTCACTCCTACAGGAAGCCGGTGTTTCACTCAGGGGCTGTAGTAACCGACGGCTACAAGGAAATGCCCGGCCTTCTTCAGGTAAGCATGTTTGTCCTCGACCTTGCCGGTCACCGGGTTCTTCCAGCGGTATTCATACTCACCGTCATCCTGCTTGCCGATCAGCGCCAGAATCGGCTCGCCCACCGGTTTGCCATCCGGATCCTTGATCTTGCCGAAGTCGGTGTTGATCAAGCGCAGGTTGGTGCCGTGGGCAACGTAGCGCTGGGTGTTCAGATCAACCACAAACACATACAAGTCGTCCTGCAAGTAGCCACCCTTGAGTGAGTTGATCGCCGTCAGCGTGGCCTTCTCGTCTTTGCCCAAATCAGTCGCCGCTTTATCGAGCAACGCTTTGGCCTGCTCGGCCGAGGCTCGCGGCAAGTAGTAACCCACCGCCAGAATCCGCTGACCGATGCGCTGGTAATACACATGCTTGCGCTCGACCTTGCCGTCCGACCAGTTCTGCCAACGGTATTCGGCCTGCTGGATGCCGTTGCCTTCCGGCACTTTCAACGCTTCCTTGAAGGTTTTCTGCAAATCCGGGCCGAGCACTTCACTGACGTCACGACCGATCAACGCTGATGAAGGCCCGCCGCTGGCGAGCATCACGCCTTTGGTGTCGACCACGAACACGTAGCGATCCTTGTCGACGAACTCGCCCTGCCGGCTGAACGCGGCGAACGCCTTGTCGCCATTGTCGTGGTAATAGGCCAGGGCTTTTTCCAGCAAGGCGATGGCGGCCTGACTGTCATCCTTGGCGGTCGTGGCGGCGCTGGCCTGGCCGAAACCGGCCAGTAACATCACGCTGAGCCAGGCCACTTTATGCAAAAACCCCATAGCGCATCCCTCGTTCTTGTTGGTGTTTCAAGAGCGTAGACGGCTTGGGCTGATGCATGGATATTCAGAGGGTTTCTGAACGTTTCGCGGCTTGAGTGGTGAGGCGAGCCTCACCACCGTTGAGCAAGTCTTACGGGCGGGAATTGATCTGCTGCTGCAGGTTCTGAATCTGCGCCTGAAGGGTATTGATGTTGCGGGTCATCTGCCCGCGGAAAGCGTCGAACTCGGCGGTATTGCCGCCGCCTTGCGGGGCTGCCGGGCGGTTGTCCTGCTCGCTTTTGAGCACGACGATTTCCTGCTCAAGTCGATCGATCGCCGCACTCGGGTTGCCCTGTTTCTTCAATGCAGCGATATCGGCGCCAAGGCTTTTGAATTGCGCATCGAAGGCCTTCAACTGAGCGTCGACCTTGCTGGTGTCGGCCGGCGTGCTTTTCACCGTCGCCAGTTCCGCAGTCAAGGCTTTGACCTGCGCCTGCAACTGGGTATTGGCGTTCTGCTGTTCAGTGGTCTGCGCGGTCATCTGTGCCAGTCGTTTGTCCAGATCACTGGCCTGCCCCGCGACGCCTTGCTGCTGTTTGCTCTGATCGAGCAGCTTGCCTTCGAGCTGTTTGATCTGCAGCTTGAGGGCTTCGCTGTCGCTGGTGACGTTGGACTGGCTGGCCACGACCTTGCCGGAAATGTCCTGCAAGCGCCCCGCCGCTTCTTCACTGATGCGCGCGAAGCTTTCCTGAGTCGCAACCAGTTGCTGCTCCATCAACGAGATTTGCTGGAAACTCCACCAGGCCAGACCGACGAAGGCGAAAAACAGTGCGCCGACCAACGCCCACAACGGGCCGGTGCTGGCCGCCTTGACCTTGACCACGGGCGGCGTGCGCGAATGCACGGAGGTGCGAGCGGTGGTCGGAATGTCATCGTCGTCGAAGGTGTCGGCACGCAGGCTCGGGACATCATCGAAATCGTCGTGGGCATCATTACGCATGGACATTGAGGCAACCTTTGTGAAACGCGGTGATGGCTAAATGCTGCGAAGTATAACCGCCGCAGCCGCAGGGATTGACCCCCAAGCGGCTACACGGTTCATTGCCGCCCGGCCGAATCGTTTCAACGGATGTCCTGAGCTTTCCACCAGCCGCAGAACTCATCCAGCGCCGACCACAGGCTGACTTTCGGATCGTAGTCGAGATAATGCCGGGCGCGGCTGATGTCGAGGGTGAAATTTTTTTTCATTACCTGCATGCCGAGCCGCGATAGGGTTGGCTCCGGACGCCCGGGCCAGAGCTTGCATGCACCTTCGTTGAGCGCCGCGACGCTGTAGGCCAGACCATACGATCGGTACTTGGTGACCTGCGGCACTTCCATCTTGCGCATCACGTAATTGACCACATCCCACAACGGTACCGGCACACCGTTGCTGATGTTGTAGGCCTTGCCCAGTGCGGAACCGGCGGCCAGCAAGCTGCTGAGCATCGCTTCGTTGAGGTTCTGCACGCTGGTGAAATCGACTTTGTTCAGGCCATTGCCGATGATCGCCAGGCGGCCCTTGCGCTGCATATTAAGCAGGCGCGGGAAGATGCTCATATCACCGGCGCCGGTGACGAAACGCGGGCGCAGGGCAATGGTTTCCAGGCCGAACTCCTGCGCACCGAAAACCTTTTGCTCAGCCAGATATTTGGTCGCGGCGTAGTGATGCTTGAAGCGCTTGGGTACTTGCTCTTCCGTCAGGTTGAAATGATCGCGGCCATCGAAATAGATCGATGGCGACGACAGATGCACCAAACGGCGGACGCGCTGTTTCAGACAGGCTTCGACAACGTTTTCGGTGACCTGCACGTTGCCTTGATGAAAGTCCTGATAGCGGCCCCACAGCCCGACGGCGCCCGCGCAATGCACCACGGCTTCAACATCGGAACACAGCTCGCGGACCAGATCGGGATCGGTCAGGTCGCCGGGGACAAACTCGGCGCCACGGCGCACCAGATGTTCGACGCTCTCGGCCCGGCGACCGTTAACCCGCACGTCCAGGCCCTGCTCCAGGGCGAAACGCGCAAAGCGTCCGCCAATGAAGCCGCTTGCGCCGGTGACCAGAATTTTCATGTAAAGCTCCGATGTCTTTCGTTTTGCCTGATTCGAGTGTCTTGACGCTGGCCCTCAGTCCAACGGCACTAGCCATTGCGCCGAAGAACGCAGCAATTGCTCGGTCAGCAAGCCCAGCAACTGACCGCCATTACGCCAATGATGCCAGTACAACGGCACGTCGATCGGTTTATCTGGCAGCAGTTCACGCAATAACCCGCGTTGCAATTGATCGCGCACTTGCAGTTCCGGCACCAGGCCCCAGCCCAGTCCGGCTTCGATCAGGCGGATAAAACCTTCCGAGGAAGGACATAAATGGTGTTCGAATCCGCCATCGACGCCCAACGAGGCGAGGTAACGATGCTGGAGGAAGTCGTCCGGGCCGAACACCAGCGCCGGGGTGCGTGGCAGTTGCTCGGCGCGCACGCCGTCGGGGAAATGCCGTGCGATGAACGCCGGGCTGGCCAGCGCGCGATAACGCATCGCCCCGAGCAACACACTGCGTGCCCCGGCCACCGGCCGTTCACTGGCGCAGAGGCACGCGGCCACTTCACCGGCGCGCATGCGTTTGAGGCCGACGGTCTGGTCTTCGACAATCAGATCGAGCAGCAAATGTTGTTCGGCGCAAAAATCTCCCACCGCTTTGGCCCACCACGTGGCGAGGCTGTCGGCATTAAGAGCGATGCGCAAACGTTCCGGCACCCCCTCCTCGTCCAGCGCGGGCACAAGGGTTTGCAGGTCACGCTCGAGCAGACGCACCTGCTGCACATGGTTGAGCAGACGCCGGCCTATCTCGGTCGGCGACGGTGGCGTGCCGCGAATCAACACCGGTTGGCCGACCCGCGCTTCGAGCAGTTTGATCCGCTGCGAAATCGCCGATTGCGACAAACCCAGCACCTGCGCGGCCCGTTCGAAGCCGGCCTGCTCGACCACAGCGGCCAGAGCAGAAAGCAATTTGTAGTCGAACATCAGTTTTCCTAATGAGCGATCAGCACTATTGGTTTTTCTTATACAGGTTTCGCCCGGAGAATAGCCAGCAAGCACTCTTTATCAAGGATCACTGCAATGGCTGGCGAAACCTCACTCACAACCTTGTTGCGCAGCATGAGCCCGCAATTGAACGCCGGCGAATACGTATTCTGCACCCTGCCCGATGGCGTGTTACCGAAGGATCTGGAGATCGTCGGCAGCTTCCGCGAACAGGAAGGCCTGACCGTGATTCTCGAACGCTCCCAAGCTGAACAGGCCGGTTTCAGTTTCGACTACATCGCCGCGTGGATCACCCTCAACGTGCACTCGGCGCTGGAAGCCGTGGGCCTCACCGCCGCATTCGCCACGGCACTGGGCAAGGCCGGGATCAGTTGCAACGTGATTGCCGGCTATTACCACGACCATTTGTTCGTCGGCCAGGCCGACGCCGAACGCGCCATGCAAGTGCTGCGCGATCTCGCAGCCAACGCGGAGTAATTGTTATGTGGCAAAGCTATGTGAACGGCCTGCTGGTGGCGTTCGGGCTGATCATGGCGATCGGCACGCAGAACGCTTTTGTATTGGCGCAGAGCCTGCGTCGTGAACATCACCTGCCCGTGGCGGCGTTGTGCGTGGTTTGCGATGCGCTGCTGGTGGCGGCCGGAGTATTCGGGCTGGCGACGATTCTGGCGCAGAACCCGATGCTGCTGGCGATTGCCCGTTGGGGCGGCGCGACGTTTCTGATCTGGTACGGCAGCCAGGCGCTGCGCCGGGCGTGTTCGAAACAGAGCATGGGGCAAGGCGAGAATCAGACCGTGCGTTCGCTGCGTGCGGTAATGCTCAGCGCTTTGGCGGTGACGCTGCTCAACCCGCACGTTTACCTGGATACGGTGTTGCTGATCGGCTCGCTCGGCGCGCAGCAATCGGTGCCGGGCGCTTATGTAGTGGGCGCGGCGAGTGCTTCGTTGCTGTGGTTTTTCACGTTGGCACTGGGTGCTGCGTGGTTGGCGCCATATCTGGCACGTCCGAGTACCTGGCGGATTCTTGATCTGGTGGTGGCGCTGATGATGTTCACGGTCGCCGGGCAGTTGATATTGGCGAGCTGATTTATTCCAAACCGCTCTGGAACCTCTATCCCACACAGTTGTTGCGTGGTTATGGCGCAACCCCGGTGCTATGATCGAAACCCTGCGCCGCAAAGAGTAAAAACTCGCCGGTGCATTTCTGGCCGCCCGTGATCGGCCTTGCGCTCACCGCAACAGACCTGATTAGGAGAATCATCATGGCTTTCGAATTGCCGCCGCTGCCTTACGCACACGATGCCCTGCAGCCGCACATTTCCAAGGAAACCCTGGAATACCACCACGACAAGCACCACAACACCTATGTCGTGAACCTGAACAACCTGGTGCCAGGCACCGAGTTCGAAGGCAAGACCCTGGAAGAAATCGTCAAGACTTCCTCGGGCGGTATCTTCAACAACGCCGCTCAGGTCTGGAACCACACTTTCTACTGGAACTGCCTGGCGCCAAACGCCGGCGGTCAACCAACCGGCGCGCTGGCTGAAGCCATCAATGCTGCTTTCGGTTCGTTCGACAAGTTCAAGGAAGAGTTCAGCAAAACCTCGATCGGCACCTTCGGTTCCGGCTGGGGCTGGCTGGTGAAAAAGGCTGACGGTTCCCTGGCTCTGGCCAGCACCATCGGCGCCGGCAACCCGCTGACCAGCGGCGACACCCCGCTGCTGACCTGCGACGTCTGGGAACACGCTTACTACATCGACTACCGCAACGTTCGTCCGAAGTATGTCGAAGCGTTCTGGAACCTGGTCAACTGGAAGTTCGTTGCTGAGCAGTTCGAAGGCAAAACCTTCACCGCTTAAGCTGCGCGCCAGTCAAAAAAACCCGGCTTTTGCCGGGTTTTTTATGCCTGCATTTAAATAGCGTTTTTCTCACGCTGAAAGCTGTCTGCCGCTGCTTGCCGCCATGCCACAGCGGGCTAACATCAAAAAGAGGAAAAAATGCTGCGAACCGCTCAAGTTGAGGTGCGAAACTACCGACATAGTACAAATTAGGGCTAATACTCCAGACAGCAGCATTTCGGCCAAGGCTATGGGCGAATCGTCCCCGGTCTGATTGTCCCTTTGACTGCAAACTCGGGATTGCCAATACTCATGGCAACTTGACGCTACCCGCACGGAACAAGGAATAACCCTTTGAAGCTGGAACTCAAGAACAGCTTGTCGGTGAAGTTGCTCCGGGTCGTGCTCCTGTCGGCATTGATCGTCGGCGTAGTCTTGAGCTGCGCACAGATCGTTTTCGATGCTTACAAAACCCGCCAGGCCGTTGCCGGCGACGCCGAACGCATCCTCGACATGTTCCGCGATCCCTCGACCCAGGCGGTTTACAGCCTCGACCGGGAAATGGGCATGCAGGTGATCGAAGGCCTGTTCCAGGACGATGCCGTGCGTCAGGCTTCTATCGGCCATCCCAACGAAGCCATGCTCGCGCAGAAGTCCCGCGAATTGCAGCAGTCCAACAGCCGCTGGCTGACCGACCTGATTCTCGGCCAGGAACGCACCTTCACCACGCAACTGGTAGGGCGTGGTCCGTACAGCGAGTACTACGGCGACCTGAGCATCACCCTCGACACCGCCACCTATGGCGAGGGCTTTATCGTCAGTTCGGTGATCATCTTTATTTCCGGGGTTTTGCGCGCACTGGCCATGGGCCTGGTGTTGTATCTGGTCTATCACTGGCTGCTGACCAAGCCGTTGTCGCGGATCATCGAGCACCTCACCGAGATCAACCCCGATCGCCCCAGCGAACACAAGATTCCGCAGCTCAAGGGCCACGAAAAAAACGAGCTGGGGATCTGGATCAACACCGCCAATCAGTTGCTTGAGTCGATCGAACGCAACACCCATCTGCGTCATGAAGCGGAAAACAGCCTGCTGCGCATGGCCCAGTACGACTTCCTCACCGGCCTGCCGAATCGCCAGCAACTCCAGCAGCAACTGGACAAGATTCTGGTCGACGCCGGCAAGCTGCAACGCCGGGTCGCGGTGTTGTGCGTGGGGCTGGATGATTTCAAAGGCATCAACGAGCAATTCAGCTACCAGACCGGCGACCAATTGTTGTTGGCCCTGGCCGATCGTCTGCGCGCCCACAGCGGCCGCCTCGGCGCCCTCGCCCGCCTCGGCGGCGACCAGTTCGCACTGGTACAAGCGGATATCGAGCAACCTTACGAAGCGGCCGAACTGGCGCAAAGCATCCTTGATGATCTGGAGGCGCCGTTCGCCCTCGACCATCAGGAAATCCGCCTGCGCGCGACCATTGGCATCACCCTGTTCCCGGAGGACGGCGACAGCACCGAGAAGCTGTTGCAGAAGGCCGAGCAGACCATGACCCTGGCCAAGACCCGCTCGCGCAACCGTTATCAGTTCTATATCGCTAGCGTCGACAGCGAGATGCGCCGCCGCCGCGAGCTGGAAAAAGACTTGCGCGATGCACTGTTGCGCGATCAGTTCTATCTGGTTTATCAACCGCAGATCAGCTATCGCGATCACCGCGTGGTCGGCGTCGAAGCGCTGATTCGCTGGCAGCATCCGGAACACGGTCTGGTGCCGCCGGACCTGTTCATTCCGCTGGCCGAGCAGAACGGCACGATCATCGCCATTGGCGAATGGGTGCTCGATCAGGCCTGCAAGCAATTGCGCGAATGGCACGATATGGGTTTCGCCGACCTGCGCATGGCAGTGAATCTATCGACCGTGCAACTGCACCACGCCGAATTGCCGCGCGTGGTCAACAACCTGCTGCAGATGTACCGCCTGCCACCGCGCAGTCTGGAACTGGAGGTCACCGAAACCGGCCTGATGGAAGACATCAGCACCGCCGCCCAGCACTTGCTCAGCCTGCGCCGCTCTGGCGCTTTGATCGCCATCGATGACTTCGGCACCGGCTATTCATCCCTGAGCTATCTGAAAAGCCTGCCGCTGGACAAGATCAAGATCGACAAGAGCTTCGTTCAGGACCTGCTCGATGACGACGACGATGCGACCATCGTTCGCGCGATCATTCAACTGGGCAAGAGCCTGGGCATGCAGGTAATTGCCGAGGGCGTGGAAACCGCCGAACAGGAAAGCTACATCATCTCCGAAGGCTGCCACGAAGGTCAGGGTTACCACTACAGCAAACCGCTGCCGGCCCGGGAACTGGGCGCCTATCTCAAACAGGCGCAACGCAGTAACGCGGCCATTCTCTAGAAGATCAAAAGATCGCAGCCTGCGGCAGCGCCTACATTTGGAATGCGTTCCCACTGTAGGAGCTGCCGCAGGCTGCGATCTTTTGATCTGCGTAAATAAGAAATATTTCCAGCCACAACCCTTTACACATAATGCGAAAGATTTGCATTATGTCGCAGTTTTGCGCACCCCCAGCGCGAGTCCACTCAACTATCGAAGCAGGATGTTCGCCATGATTCGTATGCCTCTGGCTACCGCCAGTCTGCTGGCCATCGCTATTTCCCTCGCCGGTTGCGGCGAAGGCAAAGACAAGGCCGCCGCTCCGGCCGCACCGACCCCAGCCGCCAGCACCAGCGCACCTGCGGCGCCTGCCGCTGCCGGTAAAGTCGACGAAGCCGCCGCCAAGGCTGTGGTCGCGCACTACGCCGACATGGTCTTCGCCGTTTACAGCGATGCCGAATCCACCGCGAAAACCCTGCAGACCGCCGTCGACGCCTTCCTCGCCAAGCCGAACGCCGACACCCTGAAAGCCGCCAAGGCTGCCTGGGTCGCCGCGCGCGTTCCGTACCTGCAGAGCGAAGTGTTCCGCTTCGGCAACACCATCATCGACGATTGGGAAGGTCAGGTTAACGCCTGGCCACTGGACGAGGGTCTGATCGACTACGTCGACAAATCCTACGAGCACGCTCTGGGTAACCCGGGCGCCACCGCCAACATCATCGCCAACACCGAAGTTCAGGTCGGCGAAGACAAGGTCGACGTCAAAGACATAACCCCGGAAAAACTCGCCAGCCTCAACGAGCTGGGCGGTTCCGAAGCCAACGTCGCCACCGGCTACCACGCGATCGAATTCCTGCTGTGGGGCCAGGACCTCAACGGCACCGGCCCTGGCGCTGGCAACCGTCCGGCCTCCGACTACCTGGAAGGCGCCGGCGCCACTGGCGGTCACAACGATCGTCGTCGTGCCTACCTGAAGTCCGTGACCCAACTGCTGGTCAGCGACCTGGAAGAAATGGTCGGTAACTGGAAGCCGAACGTGGCTGACAACTACCGTGCCACCCTGGAAGCCGAGCCGGGCGAAACCGGTCTGCGCAAAATGCTCTTCGGCATGGGCAGCCTGTCCCTGGGTGAACTGGCGGGCGAGCGTATGAAGGTTTCCCTCGAAGCCAACTCCCCTGAAGACGAGCAGGATTGCTTCAGCGACAACACCCACAACTCGCACTTCTACGATGCCAAAGGCATTCGTAACGTCTACCTGGGCGAGTACACCCGTGTTGACGGCACCAAAATGACCGGCGCCAGCCTGTCGTCGCTGGTGGCCAAGGCCGACCCGGCTGCCGACACCGCACTGAAAGCCGATCTGGCCGCTACCGAAGCGAAGATCCAGGTCATGGTCGATCACGCCAACAAGGGTGAGCACTACGACCAACTGATCGCTGCCGGCAACACTGCGGGCAACCAGATCGTTCGCGACGCCATCGCGTCCTTGGTCAAGCAGACCGGTTCGATCGAAGCCGCTGCCGGCAAACTGGGCATCAGCGACCTGAACCCGGACAACGCTGATCACGAGTTCTGATCACTGCGTCCGATTCAAAAAAAGGCGACCTTCGGGTCGCCTTTTTCATGCATGCCAAACACAACCCCCTGCTTCAAGGTGTACCCAATATCAAGTGCACCACCAATCCCTGTGGGAGCGAGCTTGCTCGCGAAGGCGGCATCTGGCGCAACACCAGCAGAGCGACGAACTCCGCTTTCGCGAGCAAGCTCGCTCCCACAAGGTTTGCATTGGCCTTTAGGTTTGCTTCATATCAAGCAAACGATAATTCCTCTTATTCAAACTCCTTCGCCCTGTTAGACTTTGCGCCTTTATTTTCGCCCGTCCGCAGGATGTCTGATGCCCTCGCTGCCTCTTCGCTTGTCCGCACTGTTGCTGGCCCTGGGCCTGAGTGCCTGCGATGACGCCCCGCGTTTCACCAAGGCTGAGCCGGGTGAAGCACGTTCGGGCGGTGCAGCGACCGTGCGCAAGACCGATCAGAACGCATTCTCCCTGCCCTCGGCCAACCTGCCACCGTCACGGCGAGTGGATTTCAGTGTCGGCAACAGTTTCTTCCGCAGCCCCTGGGTGATTGCACCGTCGACCACCACGGCGCGCGATGGCCTCGGCCCATTGTTCAACACCAACGCCTGCCAGAACTGCCACATCAAGGACGGTCGCGGCCACCCACCGACGCCGGATGCGGCCAACGCGGTGTCGATGCTGGTCAGGCTGTCGATCCCCGACGCGCCGGAATATGCCCGGCTCATCGAGCAGGCTGGCGTAGTGCCGGAGCCGGTCTACGGCGGTCAGTTCCAGGACATGGCCGTGCCCGGCGTCGCCCCGGAAGGCAAAGTGCGCGTCGATTACACGCCAGTGCCCGTGCGTTTCAAGGACGGCACCGAAGTCGAATTGCGCAAGCCAGTGTTGCAGATCACCCAACTGGGCTACGGCCCGATGCACCCGGACACGCGTTTCTCGGCCCGCGTCGCGCCGCCGATGATTGGTCTGGGCCTGCTCGAAGCGATCCCCGAAGAAGCGATCCTGGCCAACGCCGCCGCGCAAGCCAAAGACAACAAAGGCATCAATGGCCGTCCCAATCAGGTCTGGGATGATGCGCTGCAGAAGACCGTCATGGGCAGATTCGGCTGGAAAGCCGGGCAACCGAACCTCAATCAACAGAACGTCCACGCGTTTTCCGGTGACATGGGCCTCACCACCAGTCTGCGCCCCTTCGATGACTGCACCGAGGCGCAAATTGCCTGCAAACAGGCACCGAACGGCAATGGCCCGGACGGCGAGCCGGAAGTCAGCGACAACATCCTGCGTCTGGTGCTGTTCTACAGCCGTAACCTCGCCGTACCCGCGCGGCGTGGCGTCAACGATGAACAAGTGCTGGCCGGCAAGAACCTGTTTTTCCAGGCCGGTTGCGATTCGTGCCACACGCCGAAATACACCACCGTCGCCAACGCAGCCGAACCTGAACTGGCCAATCAGGTGATTCGTCCATACAGCGATCTGTTGCTGCATGACATGGGCGACGGCCTGGCCGACAACCGTACGGAATTCCAGGCCTCCGGCCGCGACTGGCGCACGCCGCCGTTGTGGGGGATCGGCCTGACGCAAGCCGTCAGCGGCCACACACAGTTTTTGCATGACGGTCGCGCGCGCAATCTGCTCGAAGCGGTGCTCTGGCATGGCGGCGAAGCACAAGCCGCGCAGCAACAGGTTTTGTCTTTCAATGCCGAGCAGCGTGCCGCGCTGCTGGCGTTTTTGAACTCACTTTAAACACTGAAAAAGAATCGGGAGCCCGACATGTTCCGTCCCAAGCTACTGTTCACCAGCCTTGCCGCGCTCGCCCTCGGCGCCTGCTCGCCGCAGGATCCGCAAGCGGTCACGTCGGCGGCCATCGCCAAATCGGTGATCCTGCCGACCTACACCCGTTGGGTCGAGGCCGACAAGCAACTGGCGGTCAGCGCCCTCGCCTACTGCCAGGGCAAGGAAACCCTGGAAACCGCCCGCGCCGATTTCCTGCACGCGCAGAAAGCCTGGGCCGAGCTGCAACCGCTGCTGATCGGCCCGTTGGCCGAGGGCAACCGTTCGTGGCAGGTACAGTTCTGGCCGGACAAGAAGAACCTCGTCGGCCGTCAGGTCGAGCAACTGGTCGTCGCGCAGCCGCAGATCGACGCCGCCGCCCTGGCCAAATCGAGCGTAGTCGTTCAAGGTCTGTCGGCGTACGAGTACATCCTGTTCGACGCCAAGCCTGACGTGGCCAACGCCGAGCAGAAAGCCAAGTACTGCCCACTGCTGATCGCCATTGGCGAACGACAGAAGCAACTGGCCGAAGAGATTCTGCAGGGCTGGAACAACACTGACGGCATGCTCGCGCAGATGACCAAGTTCCCCAACCAGCGCTATGCCGACTCCCACGAAGCGATCGCCGATCTGCTGCGCGTGCAGGTCACTGCACTGGACACTCTGAAGAAAAAACTCGGCACGCCAATGGGCCGTCAGAGCAAAGGCGTGCCTCAACCGTTCCAGGCCGATGCCTGGCGCAGCCAGTCCTCGCTGACCGCACTGGAAGCCAGCCTCGCCGCTGCCAAAACCGTCTGGGAAGGTGTCGACAACAAAGGCCTGCGCGGTCTGTTGCCGGCTGAGCAGAAGCCACTGGCGGACAAGATCGACGCTGCCTACGCCGCTTCGCTGAAACTGCTCGACAGCACTCAGCGTTCGCTCGGCGAAATGCTTGAAGACGACGCCGGTCGTCAGCAACTGAACGACATCTACGACAGCCTCAACGTCGTCCATCGCCTGCACGAAGGCGAACTGGCCAAGGCGCTGGGCATCCAACTGGGCTTCAACGCCAACGACGGTGACTGATGAGGGCAAGTGCCATGCTGCGACGTCAGGTTCTGACTTTAGGTAGTGCGCTGCTGGGAGCAGTGACGTTGGGCGGCTGGACGCTGTTCAAACGCAAGGATCAGAGCCCGCTGTTGCTGTCGGCGCGCGACGACACCGACGGCAAACACTACGCCGTCGGCTATCGGCTGGATGGCACGCGGGTGTTCGCCACCGAAGTCGGGCAGCGTTGCCACGACATCATCAACCATCCGACGCAGCCGATTGCGCTGTTCGTCGCGCGGCGTCCGGGCACCGAAAGCTACCTGATCGACCTGCGCAACGGTAAGTTGCTGCAGACCGTGACCTCGCAGCCGAACCGGCACTTCTACGGCCACGCCGTGGTGCACAAGGACGGCGAATACCTGTACGCCACCGAGAACGACACCACCGATCCTGGCCGTGGCCTGCTCGGCGTCTACAAGTTCGAAGGCGAGCGACTGGTGCACACGGGCGAGATTTCCACCCACGGTCTCGGTCCGCATCAGGTGTCGTGGATGCCTGACGGCGAGACGCTGGTGGTGGCCAATGGCGGGATTCGTACCGAGGCGGAAAGCCGCGTCGACATGAACCTCAACGCCATGGAGCCAAGTCTGGTGCTGATGCAGCGCGATGGCACCCTGCTGAGCAAGGAAACGCTCGCCCAGCAGATGAACAGCGTGCGCCATCTGGGCATCGCCAGCGACGGCACCATCGTCGCCGGTCAGCAGTTCATGGGCGCCTCGCATGAGCGTTCGGAGTTGCTGGCGATCAAGCGTCCGGGGCAGCCGTTCGTGGCGTTCCCGGTGCCGGAGCATCAGTTGCAGTCGATGGGGCATTACACCGCAAGTGTTGCGGTGCACAGCGACTTGCGCCTGGTTGCGCTGACGGCGCCGCGTGGCAACCGCTTCTTTATCTGGGATCTGGACAGTGGCGAGGTGCGCCTCGACGCGCCGTTGCCCGATTGCGCGGGTGTGGGTGCGGTGAAGGACGGTTTTGTCGTGACCTCCGGGCAAGGACGTTGCCGTTACTACGATTGCCGTCAGGATGAGCTGCTGGCCAAGCCACTGGAATTACCGGCGGGGCTCTGGGACAACCATCTGCATTTGATGGCGTAAAACTGCCTTAAAAGATCGCAGCCTGCGGCAGCTCCTGCATTGGAATGCACTCCTCTGCAGGAACTGCCGCAGGCTGCGGTCTTTTTGCGCCCCCCTGTAAGAACTGCCAGTTGGAATCCCCCCTGTACTCGGAGTAATGTGCCCGCCTGTCTCACCTGATTTATCCAAGGAACTGGAAATATGCTGCGTCGCCGCATGCTGATCATGTTGGGTGTTGTTTTGTTGATCGTCCTGGTGCTGGGCGGATACAAAGCCTTTTCGATCTACACAATGATCCAGGGCTTTTCCAAGCCGAAACCGCCGATCAGCGTTGCCGTGGCCAATGCCACCGAGCAACCGTGGCAGATGCGTTTGCCCACCGTCGGCACGCTCAAGGCGCTGCAAGGTGTCGAGCTGAGCCTGGAAGTGGCCGGCACCGTCACCGAACTCAAGTTCGAGTCCGGACAGAAGGTCAAGGCCGGGCAACCCTTGCTGCAACTCGACAGTGGCGTCGAAACCGCCCTGCTGGAAACCGCCAAGGCTGATCTCGGGCTGGCGCAACTGGACTTCGGCCGTGGCGCGCAACTGGTCGACAGCCGCGCAATCTCCAAAGGCGAGTACGACCGGCTCTCCGCTGTACTGCAAAAAAACAAAGCCACGGTCAATCAGCTCAACGCTTCGCTGGCGAAAAAACGCATCCTCGCACCGTTCAGCGGCACCATCGGCATCCGTCAGGTCGACGTCGGCGACTACCTCGCCAGCGGCACCAAAATCGCCACGCTGCAAGATCTGAGCAGCCTCTACGCCGACTTCTACCTGCCCGAACAATCGGTGCCGAAACTGGCCATCGGTCAGCCTGTGCAGATCGCTGTCGCCGCCTATCCCAAGCAAAACTTCGCCGGCAAGATCAGCGCGATCAACCCGATCGTCGAAAGCACAACGCGCAACATTCTGGTTCGCGCCACGCTGGCCAACCCCGACGGCAAATTGCTGCCGGGCATGTTCGCCAGCCTCGAGGTGCTGTTGCCGGATCCGCAGAAACACATTGTCGTGCCGGAGAGCGCGATCACCTACACCCTCTACGGCAACTCGATCTACGTGGTCGGGCAAAAGAAAGCCGAAGACGGCAGCGTCGAAAAGGACGACAAGGGCCAACCGGTGCTGATCGCCGAACGCCGCTTCATCGAAACCGGTGAGCGCCGCGATGGCCTGGTGATGATCAAAAAGGGCGTGCAAAGTGGCGAACAAGTGGTGACGGCTGGCCAGATCAAACTGGACAACGGTGCCCACATTGCCATCAGCGACGACAAGACCCTCGGCGAGCAGAACAGTCCGCCGCGCGCCGACTGATCAAGGAAATCCCATGGCTTTTACTGATCCGTTCATTCGCCGCCCGGTGCTCGCCACCGTGGTCAGCCTGTTGATTGTGCTGCTGGGCTTTCAGGCCTGGAGCAAGTTGCCGCTGCGCCAATACCCGCAAATGGAAAACGCCCTGATCACGGTGACCACCGCTTATCCCGGAGCCAACGCCGAAACCATTCAGGGCTACATCACCCAGCCGATGCAGCAGAGCCTCGCCAGCGCCGAAGGCATCGACTACATGACTTCGGTCAGCCGGCAGAACTTCTCGGTGATCTCGATCTACGCGCGCATCGGCTCCAACACCGACCGTTTGTTCACCGAACTGCTGGCCAAAGCCAACGAGGTGAAAAACAAGCTGCCACAGGACGCCGAAGACCCGGTGCTGAGCAAGGAGTCCGCCGACGCCTCGGCGCTGATGTACATCAGTTTCTTCAGCAAGGACTTGAGCAACCCGCAAATCACCGACTACCTGTCACGGGTGATCCAGCCAAAACTGGCGACCTTGCCGGGCATGGCCGAGGCGGAGATTCTCGGCAATCAGGTGTTCGCCATGCGCTTGTGGCTCGACCCGGTGAAACTCGCCGGTTTCGGCCTCAGCGCCAGCGATGTGACCAACGCCGTGCGCCAGTACAACTTCCTCTCCGCCGCCGGCGAAGTGAAAGGCGAGTATGTGGTCACCAGCATCAACGCCAACACCGAACTGAAATCCGCTGAAGCCTTCGCGGCGATTCCGCTCAAGGTCAGTGGCGACAGCCGCGTGTTGCTGAGTGATGTCGCGCGGGTGGAAATGGGCGCGGAAAACTACGATTCGATCAGCTCGTTTGGCGGCACGCCGTCGGTGTACATCGGCATCAAGGCCACCCCGGGCGCCAACCCGCTGGATGTGATCAAGGAAGTGCGCAAGCTGATGCCCGAGCTGGAAGCGCAACTGCCGCCGAACCTGAAAAGCGAGATCGCCTACGACGCCACGCTGTTTATCCAGGCCTCGATCGATGAAGTGGTAAAAACCCTGTTCGAGGCGGTGCTGATCGTCATCGTCGTGGTGTTCCTGTTCCTCGGCGCATTGCGCTCGGTGCTAATCCCGGTGGTGACCATTCCGCTGTCGATGATCGGCGTGATGTTCTTCATGCAGATGATGGGTTACTCGATGAATCTGCTGACGCTGCTGGCGATGGTGCTCGCCATCGGTCTGGTGGTGGACGATGCGATTGTCGTGGTGGAAAACATTCACCGGCATATCGAGGAAGGCAAGACGCCGTTTGATGCGGCGCTGGAAGGCGCACGGGAAATCGCCATGCCGGTGGTGTCGATGACCATCACCCTGGCGGCGGTGTATGCGCCGATCGGTTTCCTCACCGGGCTGACCGGAGCGTTGTTCAAGGAGTTTGCGCTGACCCTGGCCGGCGCCGTGGTGATTTCCGGAATCGTCGCCCTGACCCTGTCGCCGATGATGTGCGCGTTTTTGCTGCGCCACGAGGAAAATCCCAGCGGCCTCGCGCATCGCCTCGACCGCATTTTTGACGGCCTCAAGCGCCGCTATCAGAGCATGCTGCACGGCACGCTGAACACGCGGCCGGTGGTGCTGGTGTTCGCAGTGATCGTGTTGTGCCTGATCCCGGTGTTCCTCAAGTTCACCAAATCGGAACTGGCCCCGGACGAAGATCAGGGCATCATTTTCATGATGGCCACTGCGCCGCAGCCAACCAACCTCGATTACCTGAGCACCTACACCGACGAATTCATCAAGATCTTCAAAGAGTTCCCGGAGTACTACTCCTCGTTCCAGATCAACGGCTACAACGGTGTACAGGCGGGGATCGGCGGCTTCCTGCTCAAGCCGTGGAATGAGCGCAGTCGCACGCAGATGCAGATCCTCCCCGAGGTACAAGGCAAACTGGGTGCCATCCCCGGCCTGCAGATCTTTGGTTTCAACCTGCCCTCCCTGCCCGGCACCGGCGAAGGCTTGCCGTTCGAGTTTGTGGTCAACACCGCCAACGACTATGAACTGCTGCTGCAAGTGGCTGACCGGATCAAGAAGCGCGCGATGGAGTCGGGCAAGTTCGCTTTCGTCGACCTCGATCTGGCGTTCGACAAACCCGAGGTGGTAGTCGATATCGACCGCGCCAAAGCAGCGCAGATGGGCGTGTCGATGCAGGATCTCGGCGGTACGCTGGCGACGCTGTTGGGCGAGGCGGAAATCAACCGTTTCACCATTGATGGGCGCAGCTATAAGGTCATTGCCCAGGTCGAGCGCCCCTATCGCGATAACCCGGACTGGCTGAACAACTACTACGTGAAAAACACTCAGGGCGAGTTATTGCCGCTGTCGACGCTGATCAAGGTCAGCGACCGCGCACGACCGCGCCAGCTCAATCAGTTCCAGCAACTTAACGCCGCGAAGATCTCCGGCTTCCCGTTGGTGAGCATGGGTGAAGCCATCGACACCGTGTTGCAGATTGCCCGCGAAGAAGCACCGGCCGGGTTTGCTTTCGACTACGGCGGCGCATCGCGACAGTTCGTGCAGGAAGGCAGTGCCCTGTGGGTAACCTTCGCGCTGGCGCTGGCGATTATCTTTCTGGTGCTGGCGGCGCAATTCGAAAGCTTCCGCGATCCGCTGGTGATCCTGGTGACGGTGCCGTTGTCGATCTGCGGCGCGCTGATACCGCTATTCCTCGGCTGGTCGAGCATGAACATCTATACCCAGGTCGGGCTGGTGACGCTGATCGGGCTGATCAGTAAACACGGCATCCTCATCGTCGAGTTCGCCAACCAGTTGCGCAAGGATAAAGGCCTGACGGCGCGTGAAGCCGTTGAGGAAGCGGCAGCGATTCGTTTACGCCCGGTGTTGATGACCACGGCGGCGATGGTGTTTGGCATGGTGCCGTTGATTCTCGCCACGGGCGCCGGTGCGGTCAGTCGGTTTGATATCGGCATGGTGATTGCCACGGGGATGTCGATTGGCACGTTGTTTACGCTGTTTGTGCTGCCGTGCGTTTACACCCTGCTGGCGAAACCCGATCCCAAACAAACCGCATAACCCTGTGGGAGCGAGCTTGCTCGCGAAAGCGGTCTTTCAGTTAATACTTATAGTGCCTGACACACCGCCTTCGCGAGCAAGCTCGCTCCCACATTTGGTTGGCGTTTATCCATAAAATCCGCGCATAAAAAAAGGCCTCGCATCTGCGAGGCCTTTTATGTGGGCTTCAATCGGTTCAACTCTGCGGCCTCATCCCTTGAGAAAGTCCGAACATGAACAACAACAGATCATGATCGGGTTTGGTCGCCACGGAGGCTTTTGCCACCCGTGGGACTGCGCAGTGGGCGTCGTCTACGGACGAGCCCACTACCTGCATGCGGGGCTGCTCCCAGGCAGCCACCGCCAATGACGCAACTGCCAAGGCTCCAACCAAAAACAAACCTCGTGCAATTTCTAGTTTCATCGCTATAAACCTTTGATAGCGCTGCCAAACGCCGTCTCATAAAAGTAGACGAGTTTTTTCCAGTCCGTGTCGCGGAACGACGAATGGCGGCGCAATTGCTTCATGTCGTGGGAAGCGGCGCGATAGGCGGTCAGACGCTGGCGGCATTTCTCCAGATCGATCAACGCGACTTCAACCTTGGCCGACTCGCCTTCGCCCGTCACACGCACAAACACGTGTTTGATGTAGATGCAGCTGTGCTGCCAACGGCCCTTGTGCATGCGCGCCAGGTTCTCGGCGAGGTCCTTGAGCACGCGCTCATAAACCACATCACCGCACTGATCGCGACCGCCGGCAGCCGCCAGCCAATGTTCCAGTTCCTGGAAACCGTCCAGGGACTTGGTGACCAGCAGAGCGCGCCATTTGTGCTGAGGATCAGGCTGAGCGCCGCAGAAAACGATTTGCGGCACGCGCACACCGAGCTTGCTCACGCCGGTCAGCGCATCAAGTTCACGCAAAACAGTAGGACGGCCAAAAGGGTGCAACCAACTGCGATAGATGTGACCGGTCTGGCGCTTGGCATACAGCAGTTGACCATCGCGCCCCACGACCCTTTGCACGCCACTTTCCCCGCCACGTCGAACATTGGGTTCTTCCACCCACTCGCCGCGCTGGTTCCAGTAAAAGTCAAAGCGATCTTGCGGAGCGACATCCGTTTCTGCTGCAAATTGCACTGCCATCCTGTTACCTCTTGCGTAATACGTAAACCCGCCACATGGCGTAGAGCGGAATAAAGTCCAGTTGTTCCTGAATCCGAAAACCTGCTTCCTCGAACTCCTTTTCCACCGTAGCGGCCGGTAACACAAAGCGATTCTGATACTCGCGTTTGTCACGGTTGCGCTCGGCTCGCTGGCGTTTCCAGGCTTTGAAATTGCCATCAACCCACAGCGAAACGATCACACTGTCCCGGGTAACGCGCTCGAATTCGCGCAGAATCGCCCGGCGATGCTCGGCTTCACCGATGTGGTGGAGCAGACGCATGCAGAAAATGCTGTCGACGGCGTTGTCAGGCAAGGCAATATCGAAGGCAGAGGTGTGCAAGGGTTGTACCCGTTTCACCACATCGGCCGGTTGCGACTGCATTGCCGTCTTGATCATCGATTCGGAATTGTCCGCGCCGATAATCACCCGGTTGGCCTTTTCGCCCAACAAGGGCCAGAAACGCCCGGCACCGCAAGGCAGATCCAGCACCAGTCCCGGTTCACCCACCGACGCCAGCGCCTTGCGGGCCAGCTGTTCGTCACGCCAGTGGGAGAGACGACGTCCAAGGCTTTCTTTGTGCTTGCGCAGGTATTTCTGCGCGTGTTGATCGTCGTACTTCTCGGAAAAATCGAGTTTGATCGGACCGGCCATCACCTGGACTCCTGAATTGCTGATGTCACCACCTTAAGGAGCGGCGTGTCAGCGTCAGGTCATCCATTTGTGAAAAAAATGTCCGGTAAACAGACAAATTATTACAGCGTTATACAGGAATTAGACAGGAAGGAGGGAGTAGCATCGAGCCACTCCGTGCGTCAGATTTTGCCCAGATCCACCTCGAAGCGGCAGCCATTGGGTTCCATCGTGCTCAGGCTGACAGTCCAGCCCTGGTTCTCGCAGATCCGCTGCACCAGCGACAATCCCAACCCCAGGCCTTCGCCACGCTTTTCGCTGCCACGCACGAAAGGTTCGAACATGGCTTCGCGTTTTTCTTCCGGAATGCCGACACCGGAGTCTTCCACCACAAAGCCGTTGGCCGTGAGTGTCAGGCGAATGAAGCCGTTCTCGGTGTAGTGACAAGCGTTGCGCAACAGGTTGCCCATCACCGCGGTCAACAACGTTGCGTTGTAGCACGTGGTCGGCGGATTTCCTGGTTCGAACTGCAAGGTCAGCCTTTTGCTTTCGATCGGCTCACGCCACACGCACAACAAGCTGTCCGCGACTTGGGCGAGATTCTGTTGCGGCGCCGAACCAGCATCTTCGCGTTGAGAGCGGGCGAGCATCAGGAAGGTCTGCACCAGCTCGCGCATTTCCTCACTGGCCCGGGCAATGCGCTCGACCTGACTGCGCCCACGCTGATCGATGGCCGGGTTTTCCATCAGCAGCTCACAGGAGCTGGCCAATACCATCAACGGCGTGCGCAACTCGTGACTGACATCGCTGGTGAACAATCTTTCACGTGTCAGCGCCTGACGCAGACGCCCCAGCGTGGCATCGAACGCCACCGCCAGTTCGCCTACTTCGTCTGCCGCGTAATCCGGTGCCAGCGGCGGCGCCAGACCAAGCAACTGATCGCGATGGCGTACCTGCCGGGCCAGGCGCACCACCGGCGCCATTACCTTGCGCGCCAGCACCCAACCGAGGAAAACCGCCAGGGCCAGGCTGAGCACAAAGCCGACCAGCACCACGGCAAACAGCACGCGCTCGCGCTCTTCGAAATCACTTTGATCCTGCAGCAGCACATAACGCCGACCGTCGACGACCTCGACCATCGCGTGATACGACAGCTGCTCGCGGAACACTTCATGGAAACCCGAATCAAGGTGACGCAGGTCCTTGGGCAGCTCAAAATCGCCCGGCCCGCCACTGAAATAGAACAACTGGTCGGGTTCCGGGCGATGGCTCCAGTCCGAAACGTTGTCCATCAGCAGAAGCCGTTGCAGATCGCCGCCCAGCCCCGCCGAAATCAATTTTTCTTCCACCAGGTGCACGGTCGCGACGATGCCCATGGCAAAGGCCCCCGCGACCAGCGCGCTCATCAGCGCAAAGGCAATGATGATCCGCTGGGAAAGGCTTTGCTTAAACTCCATCGCGGCCCTCGGCCAAGCGATAACCGACGCCGTGCACGGTTTGCAGCAATGGCTTGGCAAACGGTTTATCGATCACCTGACGCAATTGGTGGACGTGGCTGCGCAGGCTGTCGCTGTCCGGGCAATCATCGCCCCACAGCGCTTCTTCGAGAATTTCCCGGCGCAGGACGTGCGGGCTCTTCTGCATCAACACCGCCAGCAGCTTGAGGCCGACCGGATTGAGTTTCAGCAGTTTGCCTTCGCGGGTAACCTCAAGCGTGTCGAGGTCATAGCTCAGATCACCGACCTGCAACGCCCGGCGCCCGCCACCCTGGGTCCGACGCATCACTGCTTCGACGCGCGCGGCCAGCTCGGACAAGGCGAAGGGTTTGACCAGGTAATCGTCAGCCCCGGACTTGAAACCCTGGAGACGATCGTCCAGTTGATCGCGAGCGGTCAGCATGATCACTGGCGTGTCCCGACGAGCGTCTTCACGCAGACGTTTGCACAGGGTGTAGCCATCGATGCCGGGCAACATGATGTCGAGCACGATCAGGTCGTAATGCTCGGTGGCCGCCAGGTGCAGGCCCGACAGACCGTCCTGGGCGCAATCGACGGTATAGCCTTTGAGGCCCAGATAATCGGCCAGATTGGCGAGGATATCGCGGTTGTCTTCAACCAATAGAATTCGCATGGGCACTCCTCCGTACACAGTAACGGCCGTCATGGCTCGCGCAGCTTAAGGCCATCGCCAGCTCAGAGCTAGGGCTGAAAGCCTCGTAAATCAACTCTCTCAAGCAAATTCAAACCTTAACGAGTTTTTCACTATTGGTTCACAACCTGACTACAGTGACAACGCGAGACTCTCGCGCCATTAGATATAAGGAAATGTAGACAATGGACTTTTTCAAGACGGCGCCTGTGCGCCTTCTGTTGCTGGTCACCGGTGTGTGGCTGCTGGTATTTCTCCTGACTCGAACCGTTCTGTTGCTGACTCATCTGGATGAGGCCGGCGGTGGCACGCTTTCGCTGTTTGGCATCGGCTTGCTGTATGACTTGGGGTTTCTTGCCTATGCGGCGTTGCCGATGGGCCTGTACCTGCTGCTCTGCCCGCCGGCCCTGTGGCGCCGCCGTGGCCATCGCTGGTTTCTGCAAGGGCTGCTGACCGTCAGCCTGTTCGCCATGCTGTTCGTGGCGGTGGCCGAGTGGCTGTTCTGGGACGAGTTCGGTGTGCGCTTCAACTTCATCGCGGTCGACTATCTGGTGTATTCCGACGAAGTGCTGAACAACGTGCTGGAGTCTTACCCGATCGGCACGCTGCTGAGCATTCTGGCGTTGCTGGCCGTCGCGCTCGGTTTTGCCCTGCGCAAACCGTTCAATGCCGCGCTGAATGCGCCATTGCCGCCGCTGCGTGGGCGCCTGCTCAATGCCTTGGGGCTGTTGATCATTGCCGGTCTGAGCCTGCAACTGCTCAGCCAGGATGCGCCACGTGCGCAAGGTGGCAATGCCTATCAGAACGAACTGGCCAGCAACGGCCCGTATCAGTTCTTCGCCGCGTTCCGGAACAACGAACTGGATTACACGCAGTTCTACAGCAGCCACACGCCCGAGGTGGTCGCCCGACAGATTCGCGCCGAACTGAGCGAGCCCAACGCGCGCTTCATGGGTCAGGACCCACAGGACATCCGCCGGATGATCGACAATCCCGGCACTGCGCGTACACCCAACATCGTCCTGGTCACCATCGAAAGCCTCAGCGCCAAATACCTGGGCAGTAACGGCGACAAACGCGACCTGACGCCCAATCTGGATGCGCTGCGTAAACAGAGCCTGTATTTCAGCAATTTCTACGCCACCGGCACCCGCACCGACCGCGGCCTGGAAGCCATCACACTGGCCATCCCACCAACCCCGGGGCGTTCGATCGTCAAGCGTATCGGTCGCGAGAGCGGTTTTGCCAGCCTTGGCCAGCAACTCAGCGCGGTGGGTTACGACAGCGTGTTCGTTTACGGTGGCCGCGGCTACTTCGACAACATGAACGCGTTCTTCAGTGGCAACGGCTATCGGGTGGTCGACCAGAGCAGCGTTGATGAAACCGAGATTCACTTCAAGAACGCCTGGGGCATGGCCGACGAGGATCTGTACAAACAGACGCTGAAGCTGGCCGATGCCGACTATGCCAAACAGCAACCGTTTCTGTTGCAGTTGATGACCACCTCCAACCATCGTCCCTACACCTACCCGGACGACCGGATCGACATCAAATCCGGTAACGGTCGCGATGGCGCGGTGAAATACACCGACTATGCGATTGGCCAGTTCCTCGACCAGGCGCGGCAAAAACCGTGGTTCGACAACACGATCTTCATCTTCGTCGCCGATCACACGGCGGGCAGCGCCGGTAAAGAAGACTTGCCGATTGCCAACTATCAAATTCCGCTGTTCATTTATGCACCGAAGCTGATCGAGCCTCGCGAGAATGGCCAACTGGCGAGCCAGATCGACCTGGCACCGACGCTGCTGGGCTTGTTGAACATGGATTACGAGTCGACGTTCTTCGGGCGCAACCTGCTACAGGACAACCCACTGCCACCACGCGTCGTGGTCGGCAACTACCAGCATCTGGGCCTGTTTGACGGCAAGGATCTGGCGATCCTCAGCCCGCGCCAAGGCTTGCGTCGGCATGACGATGCGCTGACCGAGAGCCGCGAATCGCGGGCCTCCAGCGATGATCCGTTGATCAGCCGCGCCATCACCTATTACCAAACCGCCAGTTATGGCTTCAAGCAACAGCTGCTTGCCTGGAAAGCACCCAAGGAGGGTGTTCCACAAGTCAGCGAACGTTAATTGAAACGCCCCGGGCTGATGCCCCGGGGCGTTTTCTTTTGTTCAGGATCCGACATGTCATCAAGTGTTGTACGCCCTACCCCTCGCCCGCTGAATCTGTGGCTGTATCTGGGTATTCCAATCATCGCGGCGATAAGCCTGATTCTGCTGGAAATGACCGACCTGGACATGGTGCTGGCGCGGTTGTTCTATGACCCGGTGGCCGGCGACTTCATTGGCCGCCACAGTTTTTTCCTGGAAGACATCCTGCACGATCGCGCCAAGCAGGTGGTGATCGCGTTTTCGGTGTTTGCGGTGCTGGGGTTTCTCGGCTCGTTCTTCGTCGGCAGACTGAAACCGTTCAAGCGCGAACTGGGTTGTCTGGTGCTGTCGCTGGGCCTGGCGACCTCGTTCGTCACCCCGGTCAAAGCCGTAACGGCGGTGCAGTGCCCATGGAGCCTGGAGCAATTTGGCGGCCATGAAACCTACAGCAAACTGATGGAACATCGTCCACAAACCGACAAACCCGGCCGTTGCTGGCCTGGTGGTCATGCGGCGACGGGGTTCACCTTGTTTGCGCTGTTCTTTGTCCTGCGTGATCGCCGTCCGCGTCTGGCCCGTCAGGCGTTTATCTTTGCCTTTGCGCTGGGTTCGGTGTTTTCGATCAGCCGGATGATGCAGGGTGCGCACTTCTTTTCGCACAACGTGTGGACGGCGATTTTCTGCTGGCTGATTTGCCTGGGGTCGTATTACTGGGTGCTGTATCGCCCGGCGGTGAAAACCGAGGCCGTGGTCAAGGCACAACCGGTCAGCGCCTGACATATAAATCCAATTGTGGGAGCTAGCCTGCTCGCGAATGCGGTGTGTCATTCAACATTAATGTTGGCTGAACCGACGCCTTCGCGAGCAGGCTCGCTCCCACAGGGGATTGGTGTGAAGCTGAAATTTGGGCAATAAAAAACCCCGCTGGCTTGCGCCAGCGGGGTTTTGCGTTACAGGGGTAAGGCTGGCTTACATCATGCCGCCCATGCCACCCATGCCGCCCATGTCTGGCATGCCGCCGCCTGCAGCGCCGTCTTTCTTCGGCGCGTCAGCTACAGCTGCTTCGGTGGTCAGGATCAGACCGCCGATCGACGATGCCGCTTGCAGAGCGGAACGAGTCACCTTGGTTGGGTCCAGGATGCCCATTTCGATCATGTCGCCGTATTCGCCAGTCGCAGCGTTGTAACCGAAGTTACCTTTGCCGTTCTTGACTTCGTTGACGACAACGCTTGGCTCGTCGCCGCTGTTGGCAGCGATCTGACGCAGCGGTGCTTCAACAGCGCGACGCAGCACAGCGATACCCACGTCCTGATCAGCGTTGTCGCCTTTCAGGTCAACCAGGGTTTGCAAAGCGCGGATCAGCGCAACGCCACCGCCAGGTACCACGCCTTCTTCAACGGCTGCACGGGTTGCGTGCAGGGCGTCTTCAACGCGGGCCTTCTTCTCTTTCATTTCAACTTCGGAACCAGCGCCAACCTTGATCACTGCAACGCCGCCGGACAGCTTGGCCAGACGCTCTTGCAGTTTTTCACGGTCGTAGTCCGAGGAAGTTTCAGCAACCTGAGCACGGATCTGAGCGATACGCGCCTGGATGTCGGAATCTGCACCGGCACCGTCAACGATGATGGTGTTTTCCTTGGAAATGGTCACACGCTTGGCGCTGCCCAGGTTTTCCAGGGTAGCGGCTTCCAGGCTCAGGCCGATCTCTTCGGAGATAACGGTACCGCCGGTCAAAACTGCGATGTCCTGCAGCATGGCCTTGCGACGGTCGCCGAAGCCTGGCGCCTTGACGGCTGCGACTTTGACGATGCCACGCATGTTGTTCACAACCAGAGTCGCCAGGGCTTCGCCTTCAACGTCTTCGGAAACGATCAGCAGTGGACGGCCGGCTTTGGCAACGGCTTCCAGCACTGGCAGCATTTCACGGATGTTCGAGATCTTTTTGTCGACCAGCAGGATCAGCGGGCTGTCCAGCTCGGCAACCATGGTCTCTGGCTTGTTGACGAAGTACGGGGACAGGTAGCCACGGTCGAACTGCATGCCTTCAACAACCGACAGTTCGTTTTCCAGGCCAGTGCCTTCTTCAACGGTGATCACGCCTTCTTTACCGACTTTTTCCATGGCTTCGGCAATGATGTCGCCGATGGAGTTGTCGGAGTTGGCGGAGATGGTGCCTACCTGAGCGATTGCCTTGGTGTCAGCGCATGGTTTGGACAGGTTCTTCAGCTCTTTGACGATAGCGATGGTCGCTTTGTCGATACCGCGCTTCAGGTCCATCGGGTTCATGCCGGCAGCGACGGCTTTCAGGCCTTCGTTGACGATCGACTGAGCCAGAACGGTAGCGGTGGTAGTACCGTCACCAGCGTCATCGTTGGCACGGGAGGCAACGTCTTTGACCAGCTGCGCGCCCATGTTTTCGAAGCGATCTTCGAGTTCGATTTCTTTGGCGACGGAAACGCCGTCCTTGGTGATGGTCGGAGCGCCGAAGCTCTTCTCGATGATCACGTTACGGCCTTTCGGGCCCAGGGTCGCTTTTACAGCGTCAGCCAGGACGTTGACGCCCTTGAGCATTTTTTTACGGGCGGAATCGCCAAACAGAACTTCTTTAGCAGCCATGATCGATATTCCTTAAATACTTTGTAGTAGCGGGAAAATGAACGGGGTTATCAGCCTTCGATAACAGCGAGGATTTCGTTCTCGCTCATTACCAGCAGGTCTTCGCCGTCGACTTTCACTGTGTTGCTGCCGGAGTAAGGACCGAACACAACCTTGTCGCCTTCTTTCACGGACAGTGCACGCACTTCGCCGTTTTCCAGAGCTTTGCCCGGGCCTACAGCGAGAATCACACCGTGGTTGGCTTTTTCAGCAGCCGAACCTGGCAGGACGATACCGCCAGCGGTTTTCTTTTCTTCTTCGCTGCGACGGATTACGACGCGGTCATGCAGAGGACGAAGCTTCATTGTCGATCTCTCCTAATTGTGGTTTTCATCGGCCGGTGTAGTCCCGGCGGGTTTAACAAATCCGGCCTGCGCCGGTTGCGATTCGTCGAGCGAACCGCGGAAGTCTGTCCGGTTCAAATACCGGAAACCTTTCGGTGACCGATACATAAGGGCGCATAAGCTGATTACAAGGGCGAGGCGAAAAATTTTTCACCGATGTGTTGCACAAAAGCAGCCCATAAACGAACACGGCACCCGAAGGTGCCGTGTAGATAGAGCAGTTACTTGTTGTCGCGGTGTTCGAACTCGCCTTCGATCACATCACCCTCGCGGCCCAGAGGCTGGCGCGGTGCAGGACCGCCACGGGGTTGCAGGTCATCGGCGAACGCACGCTGGCGCATGGCCTGTTCTTCAGCGCGCTGGCGCATTTTGTTCGCCAGCAATCGACGGCTGACTGGCAACAACATGACCAGACCGACCACGTCGCTGATGAAGCCCGGCAGAATCAACAAGCCACCGGCCAATGCCAGCATCAAACCTTCCAGCATGGTTTGCGCGGGCAGTTCGCCGCGGTTCAGGCTTTCACGGGCACGCAATGCAGTGGCCAGACCGGCGACGCGCAGCACGAAAATGCCGAACATCGAGCCGACAATGATCAGCAGCAGGGCCGGGAAAAACCCGATAGCCCCTGCCACTTTGACGAATACGAACAGCTCCAGCACCGGAAACAGCAGAAAGAGCAACAGAAAAGGGCGCATCAAAGTTTCCTCAACGCAAGAAATGCCTTGCAGTAAGCCTTAGATGACGTCGCCCTTTCGTGAATTCAAGCACCAGCCACCTCATTTTTTGGCCAGACCTCGGCGTGAGCCAGAGAAACCAAGGCTTCGCGCACTTGTGTCGGCGTATTACAAGGTGCCGGGAACGGCAGCCAGAACAACGCCTGACCGATGCGCAGGTGCATGCCCTCGGTGTCGATCCCGGCCAGTTGCGCCGGCACGGTTTTCGGCAGACCGGCCAGGTCGACGTAGTGCGCGATGGCTTTGGCGTGGTCGCTGTTCATGTGTTCGACCATGCTGATTTCAGCCTTGCCGGCAAACGGATTGGCCAGGGTCAGTTGGTCGACCCAGTGAATCGCGCCGAAACCGCCGATGTAGCGGTGACGTACCGGGTTCAGCACCCAGAAGTCAAAATCATGGGCCTTGTGATAGTTCTGCGAATCGGGGAAATAACGGTAGTAACGCTCGGCGGCGGCTTCGATCGCGGCAACGTCTTCGAGCTTTTGCGCCTCCGCCAGATAGGTCAGGCGACCAACGGCTTGCACATCATCTGCCTCGCGCTCGCCGACGAGCATCGAGCATTTCGGGTCTTTTTGGAGGTTGTGGGTGTGCTGGGCGATGCGGCTGATCAGGATCAGCGGCCGGCCCTGCTCGTCCAGGCAGTACGGCACCACGGAGCCAAAAGGAAAACCGGGCATCGATTTGGAGTGGGTCGACAGCACTCCACGGTATTCCTTGAGAAGCAATTCTCGGGCATTCTTCGCCACTTCAACGCTCAATTTATGACTCCTTAAATAGAATCCGTCGAAAAAACGGACAGGCGCCCGGGATCAAGTCCCAGTCACGCCGGCGGGCAACTCTCATGTGCAACCCAGCCACGGCCGGTGCAGATCGGGAGTCGCTGAAAACAAAAACGACTCAGACTGCTATCGGGGCATGCGAATGCAACTCAACGACAAAGTAATCATTATCACCGGCGGTTGCCAGGGTTTGGGCCGTTCGATGGCCGAGTATTTCGCCGGCAAAGGCGCCAAGCTCGCGTTGGTCGACCTCAATCAGGAAAAACTCGACGACGCGGTCGCGGCCTGCAAAGCCAAGGGCGTCGAGGCGCGCAGCTATCTGTGCAACGTGGCCAATGAAGAGCAGGTCGAGCACATGGTCGCCCAGGTCGCCGCCGACTTCGGCGCGATCCACGGCCTGATCAACAACGCCGGGATCCTCCGTGATGGCCTGCTGCTCAAGGTCAAGGACGGCGAAATGACCAAGATGAGCCTGGCACAGTGGCAGGCCGTCATCGACGTCAACCTGACCGGCGTGTTCCTCTGCACCCGTGAAGTGGCGGCAAAAATGGTTGAGCTGAAGACCAGCGGCGCGATCATCAATATCTCGTCGATCTCGCGTGCGGGCAACGTTGGCCAGACCAACTATTCGGCGGCCAAAGCTGGCGTGGCAGCAGCCACGGTGACTTGGGCCAAAGAGCTGGCGCGTTATGGCATTCGTGTGGCGGGTATCGCGCCGGGCTTCATCGAAACCGAGATGACCCTGGGCATGAAGCCGGAAGCGCTGGAGAAGATGACTTCGGGGATCCCGCTCAAGCGCATGGGCAAGCCGGAAGAGATCGCCCATTCGGCGGCGTACATCTTCGAAAACGACTACTACACCGGGCGGATTCTGGAGATGGATGGCGGGCTGCGCATCTAACCCCCACTACAAAACCAAATGTGGGAGCGACGGTGCGACGATTCGACCTGCTCGCGAATGCGGTGGATCAGCCAACTAATGAGTTGAATGACACTCCGCTTTCGCGAGCAGGTCGAATCGTCGCACCGTCGCTCCCACAGTTTTGCCCGGCGTTTACAGATAGATTTAATCGTCGCTGATGGTGATGTTCGGCATCGCCGGGGTAGCCGCTTCCTGCAACACAATCCGCGCGCCGACATGGCGGGCCAGTTCCTGATAGACCATGGCAATCTGGCTGTCCGGCTCAGCAATCACCGTTGGCTTGCCGCCATCGGCCTGCTCGCGAATCAGCATCGACAGCGGCAGCGAAGCCAGCAGTTCGACGCCGTACTGAGTCGCCAGCTTCTCACCACCGCCCTCACCGAACAGATGCTCGGCATGCCCGCAGTTCGAGCAGATGTGCACGGCCATGTTTTCCACCACGCCCAGCACCGGAATGTTGACCTTGCGGAACATTTCCACGCCTTTGCGCGCGTCGAGCAAAGCCAGATCCTGTGGTGTGGTGACGATTACCGCGCCAGCCACCGGGACTTTCTGCGCCAGGGTCAGCTGGATATCGCCGGTGCCGGGCGGCATGTCGATGACCAGATAATCCAGATCGCCCCACGCGGTTTGCGTGACCAATTGCAGCAACGCCCCGGAAACCATCGGCCCACGCCAGACCATCGGCGTGTTGTCGTCGGTCAGGAACGCCATCGACATGACTTCCACGCCGTGCGCCTTGAGCGGCACAAACCACTTCTGATCCTTGACCTCCGGGCGGGTGCGCTCGGGAATGCCGAACATGATGCCTTGGCTCGGGCCGTAGATATCGGCGTCGAGAATGCCGACCTTGGCGCCTTCACGGGCCAGGGCCAGGGCGAGGTTGGCGGCGGTGGTCGACTTGCCCACACCGCCCTTGCCGGATGCCACGGCGACCACGTTCTTGACGTTGGCCAGCCCGGGAATCTGCGCCTGGGCCTTGTGCGCGGCAATCACCGTGTTGACCTCGACCTTGGCGATTACCACGCCGTCGAGGTTTTCGATGGCCAGTTGCAGCAATTGCGCCCAGCCGCTCTTGAACAGACCGGCGGCGTATCCGATTTCCAGCTGCACGTTGACGCGGTCACCGACGATCTCGATGTGCTTCACGCAACCGGCGCTGACCGGATCCTGGTTCAGGTAAGGGTCGGTGTATTGGCTGAGGACGGCTTCCACCGCTGCGCGAGTGACGGCGCTCATGGGCAACTCCGATAACAAGACTGGGAATAGATGCCGGGTATCGTACCTGAAAAAGATCGCAGCCTTCGGCAGCTCCTGCAGGAGATCGACGTACATCTGCAGGAGCTGCCGCAGGCTGGGATTTTTTCCGTCTGCTCATCCAATGAAACAGGCGCACAGGGTGAAAAATATGCGCCAGCGCTTTATAGTGGCCGACCTCCGTTTCATCAAGTAGCGAAGCCCCACATGTCCGAACCACGCAAGATCCTCGTCACCAGCGCCCTGCCCTACGCCAACGGTTCGATTCACCTTGGCCATATGCTGGAATATATCCAGACCGATATGTGGGTGCGCTTCCAGAAGCATCGCGGCAACCAGTGCATTTATGTCTGCGCCGACGACGCCCACGGTTCGGCGATCATGCTGCGCGCGGAAAAGGAAGGCATCACCCCGGAACAACTGATCGCCAATGTACAGGCTGAACACAGCGCCGACTTTGCCGAGTTCCTGGTCGATTTCGACAACTTCCACTCTACTCACGCCGAAGAAAACCGTGAGCTGTCGAGCCAGATCTACATCAAGCTGCGTGACGCCGGGCACATTGCCCAGCGCTCGATCACCCAGTATTTCGACCCGGAAAAGAAAATGTTCCTGGCCGACCGCTTCATCAAGGGCACCTGCCCGAAATGCGGCACTGAAGACCAGTACGGCGACAACTGCGAAAAATGCGGTGCAACCTACGCTCCAACCGATCTGAAGGATCCGAAGTCGGCGATCTCCGGCGCCACGCCGGTGCTCAAGGATTCCCAGCATTTCTTCTTCAAACTGCCAGACTTTCAGCAAATGCTGCAGACCTGGACCCGCAGCGGCACACTGCAAGACGCCGTGGCCAACAAGATCGCCGAATGGCTGGACGCCGGCCTGCAGCAGTGGGACATCTCCCGCGATGCGCCGTACTTCGGTTTCGAGATTCCGGGTGAGCCGGGCAAGTATTTCTACGTGTGGCTGGACGCGCCGATCGGTTACATGGCCAGCTTCAAGAACCTTTGCGACCGCACGCCGGATCTGGATTTCGACGCGTTCTGGGCCAAGGATTCCACCGCCGAGCTGTACCACTTCATCGGCAAGGACATCGTCAACTTCCACGCGCTGTTCTGGCCAGCGATGCTTGAAGGCGCCGGCTACCGCAAGCCGACCGGCATCAACGTGCACGGCTACCTGACCGTCAACGGCCAGAAAATGTCCAAGTCGCGCGGCACCTTCATCAAGGCCCGTACGTATCTGGATCACCTGTCGCCGGAATACCTGCGCTACTACTACGCGGCCAAGCTGGGCCGTGGCGTCGATGACCTCGACCTGAACCTCGAAGACTTCGTGCAGAAGGTCAACTCCGATCTGGTCGGCAAAGTGGTCAACATCGCCAGCCGATGCGCCGGTTTCATTCAAAAAGGCAACGCTGGCCTGCTGGTCGACCAAAACGCTGCACCAGAGCTGACCGAGGCTTTCCTCGCTGCAGCGCCAAGCATTGCCGATGCTTATGAAGCCCGCGACTTCGCCCGCGCCATGCGTGAAACCATGGCCCTGGCTGACCGCGCCAATGCCTGGATCGCCGACAAGGCCCCGTGGTCGTTGAATAAACAGGAAGGCAAGCAGGATGAAGTCCAGGCGATCTGCGCCACCGGCATCAACCTGTTCCGCCAACTGGTGATCTTCCTCAAACCGGTGTTGCCGTTGCTGGCCGCCGATGCCGAGGCGTTCCTCAACGTCGCCCCGCTGACCTGGAACGACCACACCACGCTGCTGGCCAATCATCAGTTGAACGAATTCAAACCGTTGATGACCCGCATCGACCCGGTAAAAGTGCAAGCCATGAGCGACGCCTCGAAAGAAGACCTGACCGCCAGCCAGACCGACACTGGCGCCGCCGCCCCGGCCGGCAACGGCGAACTGGCCAAGGATCCGCTGTCGCCGGAAATCGACTTCGACGCCTTTGCCGCGATCGACCTGCGCGTCGCACTGATCGTCAAAGCCGAACACGTCGAAGGTGCTGACAAGCTGCTGCGCCTGACCCTGGACATCGGTGACGAGCAACGCAACGTGTTCTCCGGGATCAAGAGCGCGTACCCGGATCCGTCGAAACTCGACGGGCGCCTGACCATGATGATCGCCAACCTCAAGCCACGGAAAATGAAGTTCGGCATCTCCGAAGGCATGGTGATGGCCGCCGGTCCTGGCGGTGAAGAAATCTACCTGCTGAGCCCGGACAGCGGCGCCAAGCCGGGTCAACGCATCAAGTAAGGCTCTGCAACAAATCGATCCCACCGGCGTGCCCCGCATGCCGGTGGGATTTTTCATATCTGGCCCACCCTGCGTGGCTGCCGGATAATGCCTAACCTTATGAGATAGCCGCCCGTTTCTCTGGCAGAACCATGACCGAACTCGTGCTTACGCTTATCAGTGCTGCGCTGCTTAACAACTTCGTGTTGCACTGGCCCCTGGGCGTCGATCCGCTGCTGGCGGGCAGTCGTCGCCAGGTGCATGCGCTGGGACTGGCGACGTTGTGCCTGATGCTGGTTGTGGGCATAACCGGTTACGTGATCTGGCATTGGCTACTGGTGCCGCTTCATCTTGAAGCCCTGCGGCTGTTCGTGTTTCTGCCATTGAGTGTGTTGCTGATCGCACCGCTGCTGAAACTGTTGTCCGGCGGCTTTCCCGGTCTGCCTTTCGACGGGCTATGGCCATTGTTGCTGGGCAATGCCGGAGTGCTCGGGCTGGCACTGATCAACGCGCAAAACGATCAAGGCCTGCCGCAGGCAATAGCGCTAAGTCTTGGCGCCGGGCTGGGTTTCTGGCTGGTGCTGGGCCTCTTCAGCGATTTGCGCGAGCGCACGGCCGACAACGATATTCCCCTGCCCTTTCGTGGCCTGCCGATTGATCTGATCGGCGCCGGACTGATCGCAGTGATTTTTCTCGGATTCAGTGGACTGATCAAAACATGAGTCTGATTCAACGCATCGATGCCCTCCTGCCGCAGACCCAATGCGGCAAGTGCGGTCATCCCGGATGCAAACCGTACGCACAAGGCATCGCCGAGGGCGAGCCGATCAACAAGTGCCCGCCGGGCGGTGACGAAACCATCGCGGCGCTGGCTGAACTGTTGAAAGTGCCGGTGCTGGAACTGGACATCAGTCGCGGCTCGGCACCGCCGCAAGTGGCGTTTATCCGTGAAGCCGAATGCATTGGCTGCACCAAGTGCATTCAGGCCTGCCCGATCGACGCGATCGTCGGCGCGGCGAAACTGATGCACACGGTCATCGTCGACGAGTGCACTGGTTGCGATCTGTGTGTCGCACCGTGCCCGGTGGATTGCATCGAAATGCATCCATTGTCGCCGGGCACGTTGCCGGTGGTGGGCGGCCTCGCCGTCAGTCTCGACGAGCAGCGCGCGCGCGCGGCCAAACGCGATCACGCGCGTCAACGCTTCGAGCGCCGAAACGAGCGCTTGCACCGCGAAGAACAACAGAAACAGGCTGAGCGTGAAGCGCGGGCGAAACGGGCGGCGCAGCCTCAAGTGACCGCCACCGATCCGGTGCAGGCAGCACTGGAACGCGTGCGTGCGCAGAAAGCCGCCACCGTTGACGCGGCGCTGAAGAAAGCCAAAATCGATGTAGCGATGAGCCGCGCGCAATTGCACAAATCGTTAAAAGCCTTCGGTCATCCACCGACGTTCGAGCAGCAGGCACAATTGATCGTGTTGCAGCAGCAGTTCGAAGCGGCTGAGGAGGCCTTGGCGAAACTTGAAAGCAGCGCCCCGCCTGCCCCGGCAGTCACGGCCTCGGCGAAAGATGCCGACTTGAAACGGGCAAAAATCCAGTTGGCAATGCGTCGTGCCGAACTGAAAAAAGCCCAAACCGCCGAAGCGGCGCCCGAACAGATCGCCGCGCTGGAACAAGCACTGCGCGATGCCGAACAGGCCCTGCACGCCGCCGAAGCTACAAGCGATCAGCCGTTGCCTGACCTGGTGCGCGTCGAAAAACGCCCGGTCGACAGCCAGCTTCGCCAGTTGAAAACCGAATTGGCCTACGCCCGCGCCGACCTCAACAAACTCGAACGGCGCGCCGACACGCCCACCGAAATCCTCGCCAAGGCCCGCGCCCGTCTGCAAGACGCCGAGCGCCAGGTGCAAGATCATGTTGCCCCTTGAGGCACCGGACAATCGCCTGCAACAGGCAATGAAGTTGGTGCTGCTGGCCGCTTTGCCGGGGCTGCTCGCACTGTTCTGGCTGTACGGTTGGGGGATGTTGATCAATCTGATTCTGGCGGCCACCACAGCATTGATTGTCGAAGCAGCGGTCCTGCACCTGCGTCGACAGCCCCTGCAGCCTGCGCTGAGCGACGGCAGCGCGCTGGTCAGTGCGACATTGCTGGCTGCTGCCCTCCCACCTTATTGCCCCTGGTGGCTGACGGTAACGGCCATGGCTGCGGGTCTGCTGTTCGGCAAGCACGTGTACGGCGGCGTCGGCAAAAACCCGTTCAATCCGGCAATGCTCGGGTTTGCCCTGGCCATGGTGATGTTCCCGCAACCGATGACCCATTGGCCGGCTCATGGCCTGGATCTGACGGCAACGTTTCAACAAGTGTTCGGCGCAGGTCAGGCGCCGGATGCTTGGGTCCAGGCCACCGTACTGGACAGCCTGCGCATCAATAAAAGCCTGACCATGGACGAGTTGTTCACCAGCAATCCAGGCTTCGGTCGATGGGGCGGACACGGTGTGGAATGGGTGAATCTGGCGTTCCTCGCCGGTGGGGTGTTTCTGCTGCAGCGCCGCGTGTTCAGTTGGCATGCGCCAGTGGGCATGCTCGTCAGCCTGTTTGTCATCAGTCTGGTGTGCTGGAACGGTTCCGGGTCGGACTCGCATGGGTCACCGCTGTTTCACCTGCTCAGTGGCGCGACCATGCTGGGGGCGTTCTTTATCATCACTGAACCGGTCTCTGGCGCTAAGAGCGCGCTTGCCCGTCTGCTGTTCGGAGGCAGTGTCGGGCTGCTGACTTACGTGATTCGAACCTGGGGTGGATACCCGGATGGCGTGGCGTTCGCAGTGCTGCTGATGAATCTTTGCGTGCCTGCGCTGGAGCGATTTGCCGCGAGCCGCCAGTCAGAGGTGCGCCCATGAATCGCACGGCCAGCGCGTCTATTGTGCTGCTGTTGGCGGTCATCGGCGTCGCTGTGACTTATGTTGTATACCGTAGTACTGCAGCGCAAATTGCCAGCGAGCAGCACTGGATCGAAAGCCGCAAACTGCTGGATTTGCTTCCACTCGATGCCTACGACAATCAACCGCTCGAGCAGCCTTTGGCCTTGGCAGACTTGAACTTGAGCCATAGCACCTTGACGGGTGGCTATCGCGCGACCAAACGCGGCCAGACCGTCGCAATCTTGCTACACAGTCAGACCCAGGGTTATGCGGGCGCCATCGAACTGTTGATCGCCATCGATACCAACGGCAAATTGCTCGGTGTAAAAACCCTTAAACAAAGCGAAACGCCAGGACTCGGCGGGCACTTGGGTGACTGGCCGAATACCTGGCTACAGTCGTTTATCGGCACATCGAGCAAGGAGCCGACAGATGCGGGATGGGCGCTGAAAAAGGATCAGGGACAATTTGATCAAATAGCTGGCGCGACCATCACCTCGCGCGCAGCCATCAGCGCGATCCATGATGCCCTGCGCTACTTCGATGAACATCGGGCCGCGCTGCTGGGGAGCGGAACATGAACCGATCAGCAGTTCTCTCGAACACTTTGATGCTGACATTGCTGCTTGGCACCAGTGACTCACTGGCAGGTGGTGTGGGGACATTATTGATGTTCGTTACTGTCGCAGGCTTGTATGGCCTGTGCATGGCTGCTTTGCGACCACGGCTCACAGAAAAAAGCGTGTTGCTCGCCAGCGTGTTGCTCGCCGCGACCCTCACCAGTTGCGCAGATCTTTTGGCGCAACGCTGGTTTCTGCCCTGGCAGCAAACCTTCGGCCTCTATGTCGGCCTGATCGCCTTGCAATGCGTGGTGCTGGAGCACAACGGTTTCTGGCGGCAGTCGTGGATCGAGCGGCTCAAACTCTGCGGCATGTTCGGCGGATTGCTGCTCGGGCTCGCCGGGCTGCGTGAACTCGTCGGTCACGGCAGTCTCGGCCGGGGACTGTTCGAACACTGGCCAGGTCTTGTTGTATTTGGCGAAGGGCTGCACCTGATCACGTTGATCCCCGGTGCTTTTATTTTGTTGGCGCTGCTGCTGGCGGCGCGTCAGGCGATAGTTCGCCCGAACTCGATATCCAAGGAAACACATCGCTCATGAATGCAGTAAAACGCCTGGAGATTTTCCGCCGCCTGCACGAAGACAACCCGGAACCGAAGACCGAACTGGCCTACTCCTCGCCGTTCGAGTTGTTGATCGCGGTGATTCTTTCGGCGCAATCGACAGACGTCGGCGTCAACAAGGCCACGGCAAAGCTGTTCCCGGTTGCCAACACGCCAGCGGCGATCCACGCTTTGGGCGTCGAGGGGCTATCCGAATACATCAAGACGATCGGCCTCTACAACAGCAAGGCCAAGAACGTCATCGAAACCTGCCGCTTGCTGGTCGAACGCCATGGCAGCGAAGTCCCGCAAACCCGTGAAGAGCTCGAAGCCCTGCCGGGAGTGGGCCGCAAGACCGCCAACGTCGTACTCAACACGGCTTTCCGCCAACTGACCATGGCCGTCGACACTCATATCTTTCGGGTCAGCAACCGCACCGGCATTGCACCGGGTAAAAACGTGGTCGAAGTGGAAAAGAAGCTGATGAAGTTTGTACCCAAAGAATTCCTTCTCGACTCCCATCACTGGCTGATACTTCATGGCCGTTATGTGTGTCTGGCCCGCAAGCCACGCTGCGGCAGTTGCCGGATCGAAGACCTGTGCGAGTACAAGGACAAAACTTCGGACGATTGACCGGCTATTGGAATAATTGATAAGTCGATTGAAAAAATCTTTTTTACCCGCCGCAGGAATATCGATATAAGGAGCGCCAAAGGCATTCTTAGCCGGGAGTTAGCTGATGAGTAGCGACAAAGAGCCACTTGATGTAGATGATGATATCGCTGCGGAAACTGAGGACACCGAACCTGTGGTCGAAGTCGCCAAGACCAATCTCAGCAAGCGCCGTACGATCGATAACCTGCTTGAGGAGCGCCGACTGCAAAAGCAATTGGCCGATTACGATTTTGATGACTGATATTTGAAAGCCTCCCGAAATGGAGGCTTTTCACTTTCTGCGGCTAGCTGAGTTCGACCGGCCCATCACCCTGTCAGCCATCGATACATTCAGACCAGACCATTACGCTGCGCCAACTCGATCAGATCAACCAGGGATCGCGCATTGAGCTTCAACAACAAGCGCGTCTTGTAGGTGCTTACGGTTTTGTTGCTCAAAAACATGCCATCGGCAATTTCCTTGTTTGTCTTGCCTCGCGCCAACTGCTGCAACACCATCATTTCCCGACCGGACAGACGATCCACCATGTCGGCTTCACTGGCATTGCCCAGACTGGTGCGGACTGTATGCAAAGCCTGATTGGGAAAATAACTATAGCCCGACAATACCGCCTTGATCGCACTGAGCAACTCGGTCAGGTCCTGTTGTTTACAGACATAGCCGGCCGCTCCCGACTGCATACAGCGCATTGAAAAGTGCCCGGGAGCCTGGGAGGTCAACACCAGAACTTTAATAGGCATGGCCGTCGTAGTCAGGCGCGCGATAACTTCCAGACCATCAAGCTTTGGTATTCCAATATCCAGAATGACAATATCCGGCATTTGTTCTCGAGCAAGTTGTAACGCATCCACACCGTTATCAGTTTCTGCGATGACTTCGTAGCCATGACGTTCCATCAGCATACGTACCGCAAGACGAATGACAGGGTGATCATCCACGATCAGCACTTTATTCATGGGCAAGTCCAGTTTCGCTGTTCGAATTTTTAGAACACGCACAATAGCCCAGTCACTTGCTCTATGGCATGCCAGTGTTAACACGCACCTGCATCGAGAGACATACCCTACAGTCATTGCGGACTATTCCTACAAAAAGCCGCTACCCCCAGTAAACATCCGACGTTATTTCCTCCTCCACTCACGGAAATATTTCGCTTCTAACTTGTTACAGACTACGACTAACGACACAGAAATCATGCCTTGTCGCTGAGTTTCACTATGCCCGAACGGCCATGGCACGTGCAAATCTGCGCTCGGCCGAGAACTTTGATTATCAACCCGAAACACCATGCAACAGCCGACACACCAACCTCACAACTTCAAACCCGCTATAAACACTTGAAACAAGATATTTATACCTAACACAATACTTTTGCTATAAATACAAGTATTTGAAAGCCGACTACCAAGCTACTCAATCCACACATACTTACCACCAACGAGACAGATCAAACACAAGAGTACAAGCATGCTGAAAATAAAAAACAAAATCACTAACCCAATGACGGTAATTGCCATATTTGCAGCCATTTCGGAAACATCAGCCGCCATTTCGCTGCCTTTTCTAGACAACAAGGACAGAGAGATCTACGTATGGTTTCTGATCAGCTTTCCGTTCTACTTGCTGTTTCTATTTTTTATAACTTTAAACTTTAACTACCGCTCCCTCTACTCACCCTCGGACTTCGGCAAGGACAAAAACTTTCTTAAAGTAATCGATAACAACGATCGCGAGAACAAACGAAATACACCGCCCTTGGAGCCAGCCACACAAGGGGCATTTGGACTATCAAGTTGTATCGTGCCCAGCGAGTCAGGCCCAACCGAATGCAAGGACGCGTGCAAAGTCCACAACGCGCCTGACCCGCCATCGGCCATCAACTCAAAACCGAACCTGATTGTTCAGCACAACATTCAGTTGCCCGCGTGGGTCAGTGACCTGCACCTCATCGACGTTCGGGGTGTCGATGCATCGAGAGAGTTAGCCACGATTCTGGAAAACATCCGGAACCTGGACCGGAAAACTCCCCGGGTGGTGGTGTTTCTTTCCAATCATGTATCGGATGTTTTACTGACGCAGCATTCATTGCTGAAGATCAGGCACGTCAGGAAAGGCTCAGGCAAAACGATTTGTATTGTTTATAACCTTTGCGCACAGGCGGTAACGCTGCTGGGACGGGCATGAAAGATGAGTCGTAGCCACAGATGCCAAGATCAGGAACAGGCTTCAATCAGACGCAAACAAAGAATCATGCAAAAAGGGCGGCCTTGTCTCGATGACAAGGCCGCCCTTTTCATTACGCTTCAGACCAGAACGCTTAGAACAGCTTGCGGCCCTTGTTGGCAGCAATGCGCATGCGCAGCGCGTTGAGCTTGATGAAGCCCGCGGCATCAGCCTGGTTGTAAGCACCGCCGTCTTCTTCGAAGGTCGCGATGTTGGAATCGAACAGCGAATCGTCGGACTTGCGGCCGGTAACGATCACGTTGCCTTTGTACAACTTCAGGCGCACAACGCCGTTCACGTTGACCTGCGAAGCGTCGATCATCTGCTGCAGCATCAGACGCTCTGGGCTCCACCAGTAACCGGTGTAGATCAGGCTGGCGTATTTCGGCATCAGCTCGTCTTTGAGGTGAGCGACTTCGCGGTCCAGGGTGATCGATTCGATGGCGCGGTGAGCGCGCAGCATGATGGTGCCGCCCGGGGTTTCGTAGCAGCCACGGGACTTCATGCCGACGTAACGGTTTTCGACAATGTCGAGACGGCCGATACCGTGAGCGCCACCGATCTTGTTCAGCGTCGCCAGCACGGTGGCCGGAGTCATTTCGACGCCGTCCAGTGCAACGATGTCGCCGTTGCGGTAGGTCAGTTCCAGGTATTGCGCTTTGTCAGGAGCGTTCTCCGGGGAGACGGTCCATTTCCACATGTCTTCTTCGTGCTCGGTCCAGGTGTCTTCCAGCACGCCGCCTTCATAGGAGATGTGCAGCAGGTTGGCGTCCATCGAGTACGGGGACTTCTTCTTGCCGTGACGCTCGATCGGGATCGCGTGCTTCTCGGCGTAGTCCATCAGCTTCTCGCGGGACAGCAGGTCCCACTCGCGCCAAGGCGCGATCACTTTCACGCCTGGCTTAAGCGCGTAGGCACCCAGTTCGAAACGCACCTGGTCGTTACCCTTGCCGGTGGCGCCATGGGAAATGGCGTCAGCGCCGGTTTCGTTGGCGATTTCGATCAGACGTTTGGCGATCAGCGGACGCGCGATGGAAGTACCCAGCAGGTACTCGCCTTCGTAAACGGTGTTGGCGCGGAACATCGGGAACACGAAATCACGCACGAACTCTTCGCGCAGGTCGTCGATGTAGATTTCTTTGACGCCCATGGCCTGAGCCTTGGCGCGGGCCGGCTCGACCTCTTCGCCTTGACCGAGATCAGCGGTGAAGGTCACCACTTCACAGTTATAAGTATCCTGCAGCCACTTGAGGATCACCGAAGTGTCCAGGCCGCCGGAATACGCCAGAACGACCTTGTTTACGTCCGCCATGCCATCACTCCACGGGGTTCTACGGAAAGCCGAGGAGTCTACCGCCCAAACGCGATAATTTACAGAGGCGCGACAGCTTAAGACGACAAAGCGACAGAATCTGTCGAGAGCGCGACGATGACCGGCGGGTCAGGAAGTCGCCGCAGTATTGGCTGGCGTGCTCGCTTGCGGTGCCGGAGCCACGACCGGCGCCACGCGCGCCAGTTTGACATTGACCCGACGGTTCTTCGCGCGATTGGCCGCGTTGGTGTTCGGCACAATGGGATATTGCTCGCCATGGAAACGCACGGTGATCTGCGATTCCTGAATGCCGTTGGCCTTGAAGAAGTCGACCACCGCCAGCGCGCGGCGGCGCGACAGTTCACGGTTGGTCAGGCGATTACCGCTGTTGTCGGAATGGCCGTCGAGTTCGATGTGATTGACCGTCGGATCGGCCTTCATGTATTCGAGCATCACTTGCAGCTTGGCTTTAGCGGCAGGATCCAGGTCAACGCCTTCGCCGGGGAAGCCAATCTGCGACTGTTTGATCTGGTCGAAATTCTGCGGCAGCAATTTCGCCACACATGTCTGGTAATCGTTGAAGGCTTTGCTGAACTTGACCGGCAACAGGCGTACTTCAGAGACACGGCCATCGCCTGAAGCACGCCGTACGACCGGGCTGCGCCCGTCCAGCAGGCCGCTGATCAAACCGCCGGCCTGGGACTGCGAACTGCTGAACAAGACGTTGCCGCTGCCGAGCCTTACAGAACCCAGATTGATGTCACCACGGCCCGGCTGCCAAGGCGCAGCCGCTGCCAGCAACGTTGCAGAGCCGCCGCCGAGCATGGCGTTGTAGGCGTTCAGACGGAATATCGCCTGCTCGCCGGCCTTGCGCACGAACTCACCCGAGCCGAAATCAGTGATCGGTTGGGTCAGACGACATTCGAACTTGTCGCCGGCGACCGTCCACTCAATGTTCTCCAGACGGGTCTGGTACGTGAGCGCCATCGCCGGAAGGCTGGCAAACACACTGAGCAAGGCTAAATAACGCTGGCGCACGGGAGGCTCCATTGGCTTCTGAAACACAAAGACCGATTCACACTATGTTTACGGCATACCTACGGGATATCGGAAGGTTCCGGCAAAACTTGATAGCGAGTGCCTGCAAGAGTCTTTTCCGGTAGCATTCGCCTCAGTTTGACCCGCCTGGAATCCCCTCATGTCCGACCGCCTGACCCTGCTGCGTCCCGACGACTGGCACATTCATCTTCGCGATGGTGCCGTGTTGACCAATACCGTTGCCGATGTTGCGCGCACTTTTGGCCGCGCCATCATCATGCCCAACCTGGTACCACCGGTGCGCAACGCCGCTGAAGCCGACGGCTATCGCCAGCGGATTCTCGCTGCCCGCCCGGCCGGCAGTCGCTTCGAACCGCTGATGGTGCTGTACCTCACCGACCGCACCCAGCCCGAAGAAATTCGTGAAGCCAAGGCGAGTGGTTTTGTGCACGCAGCCAAGCTGTACCCGGCCGGCGCGACCACCAACTCCGATTCCGGGGTAACCAGCATCGACAAGATCTTCCCGGCACTGGAAGCCATGGCCGAAGTCGGCATGCCGTTGCTGATCCACGGTGAAGTCACCCGTGGCGATGTCGACGTGTTCGACCGCGAAAAGATCTTCATCGACGAGCACATGCGCCGCGTGGTCGAGCGCTTCCCGACGCTGAAAGTGGTGTTCGAACACATCACCACCGGCGACGCCGTGCAGTTCGTCAACGAGGCTTCGGCCAACGTTGGCGCGACCATCACCGCGCATCACCTGCTGTACAACCGCAACCATATGTTGGTGGGCGGGATTCGGCCGCACTTCTATTGCCTGCCGATCCTCAAGCGCAATACGCACCAGGAAGCCCTCCTCGACGCCGCCACCAGTGGCAGCGCGAAGTTCTTCCTCGGCACCGACTCGGCGCCGCACGCCCAGCACGCCAAGGAAGCCGCTTGCGGCTGTGCCGGCTGCTACACCGCGTACGCCGCCATCGAGATGTACGCCGAAGCCTTCGAACAGCGTAATGCGCTGGACAAACTCGAAGCCTTCGCCAGCCTCAACGGCCCGCGTTTCTACGGCCTGCCGGCGAACACCGATCGCATCACCCTGGTTCGTGAAGAATGGACCGCCCCGACCAGCCTGCCGTTTGGCGAGCTGACCGTTATCCCGCTGCGCGCCGGTGAAAAACTGCGCTGGCGCCTGCTGGAGGAACACGCGTGAGTGAAGACCATTTCGACGACGAACTGGACGGTCAAAGTGGTGGTGGCGGTTCCCGTCACCCGATGGCAGCACGCTTTCGCGGCTACCTGCCGGTTGTCGTTGACGTAGAAACCGGCGGCTTCAACTCGGCCACCGATGCGTTGCTGGAGATTGCTGCGACCACCATCGCCATGGATGAAAAGGGTTTTGTATACCCGGATCACACCTACTTCTTCCGTGTTGAGCCTTTCGAAGGCGCCAACATCGAAGCAGCAGCGCTGGAGTTCACCGGAATCAAGCTGGACCATCCACTGCGCATGGCTGTCAGCGAAGAAACCGCGCTGACCGACATCTTCCGTGGCATTCGCAAGGCGCTGAAGGCCAATGGCTGCAAGCGCGCGATTCTGGTCGGGCACAACAGCAGCTTCGACCTTGGCTTCCTGAACGCAGCCGTTGCGCGTCTGGACATGAAACGCAACCCGTTCCACCCATTCTCCAGCTTCGACACCGCGACGCTGGCTGGTCTGGCATACGGTCAAACCGTACTGGCGAAAGCCTGCCAGGCCGCCGACATCGATTTCGACGGTCGTGAGGCGCACTCGGCGCGTTATGACACCGAGAAAACCGCTGAGCTGTTCTGCGGCATCGTCAACCGCTGGAAGCAGATGGGCGGCTGGGAAGACTTCGACGACTGATTGATGGTTGTCGGGTGAATCCCGCGCATAAAAAAACCGGCCACGTGGGCCGGTTTTTTTGTTTAATGCTTATAGAGCTTAAATTCTCGATCAATCCACACGACATAAAAAATCCGATGGCTCTTGTATCCCACCATCGCTACACGTTCAAAAGCCCGAAACACAAGCAATCTGACATCACCTGTCAAAAAAGCAGGAATTCCCACTTTCAGACTGTTTCTCTCAATTGTTTCACAGCCATATCGATGCCTATGCTCTCTGCGCAATTCTCTCCACGGCATTCTTCCCAGAATCCTCAGACGCTCAAGCATTTTCGACCGTTCGACGGCCTCGCAATCTTGAATGCACCAGCCATTCTGCAAATACTCAAATGAGAAAACCGGAGGTCGCGCTTCCGATGAATCTATTTCGATAGTGGACGTCCGTGCCGTTACTGTAATTGCCGCATCGCGCTCCCTGCGTTTGAACTTGGCCATTTCAGTTCACCAAATGCTCCCGGAAATACTCCTCCATCTCACAGGCGGGAATTTCTCGGCTGAACTCCCCTTCCTTGAAGTTTCTACGCCAAGGGGCTTCTTCATGCGTCAACTGACGTAGTTTCCACGCCGAAAACTGGCCATAAACGTCGAATACTTCGTTGAGCAGACTTTGTTGTTTGGCACTGAAAAGATCTGGATTGAAATCACTTGGAGGAGGAATGGCACTCGATCCAAATTGGCTGAATCTTCGATACAGATCCGGAACCACCGGCCCGTGCATCCACGCCTCCAGCTTTTCAGGGAAGAGAGCCTCACCAAGGACGGCCAGACTGAACCCTTGAGCGTAATAAACCATTTTTTGAATCTTGAGGTTGGATATCTCGCCCTCATGCCCTTCCAGGCAGAGGAAATAATCCGCAACGTCCAAGCTACTCGGCATTTGAATCCCCTTCTGCATCATGCAATCCATTGCACCGTCCTTACTGAAGTGAGGCGCGATTCAGGACAAGGCAGTCGCCTTCGTACCCCGTTATCGCTCGAGCACAACCCTATCCAGCCACTGTTCACTCATCCAGTATTTTTTCCGAACATTTGAAACAAATGATGCCGAGAGGCTGTTTCAATTAATTCTCCGCATAAAAAACCGGCCACGTGGGCCGGTTTTTTGTACCTCGACGTTGCGCCTTACAGGGCTGCAGCGTTCTCGGTCAGGTAAGCCGCAACGCCTTCTGGCGAAGCGTTCATGCCTTTGTCGCCTTTTTTCCAGTTGGCAGGGCAGACTTCGCCGTGCTCTTCGTGGAATTGCAGAGCGTCGACCAGACGGATCAGCTCTTCCATGTTACGGCCCAGCGGCAGGTCGTTGATGATCTGCGAACGGACAACGCCTTTGTCGTCGATCAGGAACGCGCCACGGAAAGCCACGCCGCCTTCGGATTCAACGTCGTAAGCCTTGGCGATGTCGTGCTTCATGTCGGCAGCCATGGTGTATTTCACCTGGCCGATGCCGCCATTGTTCACTGGGGTGTTGCGCCATGCGTTGTGAGTGAAGTGCGAGTCGATCGACACAGCGATCACTTCAACATTGCGAGCCTTGAAGTCGGCCATGCGGTTGTCCAGAGCGATCAGCTCGGACGGGCAGACGAAGGTGAAGTCCAGTGGGTAGAAGAACACCAGGCCGTATTTGCCTTTGATGGCCGAGGACAGGGTGAAGCTGTCAACGATCTCGCCATTGCCGAGTACGGCCGGGACGGTGAAGTCAGGGGCTTGTTTGCCTACGAGTACGCTCATTGATATCTCCTGGTGTAAAAACTTGAAGTTCAGGGTCCGCGCCAGCCTGCCACCCTCAGGCGACAGCCCTGTGACACGAACCCCCTTCGCAAGGGCCGACCATCATACACTGCGAATTTGGCCTGTCCTTAACGGTTTTTCAAAGCAGGCGCAGAACGGCGCCGCATTTACGGGGCCAGGCAAAACGCCAGCAAATACCGTTCGTCAGTCACGGCTGAGAATCAGCAAAAGCCTTCCGAAAGCACTTTGACAATCATTCTCGTTAACATTAAGATCCATCGCAATTGAGTCACAACCAGCGACGGTTCTCACTTATGTATGTTTGTCTCTGCACTGGCGTCACCGACGGACAGATCCGCGATGCGATCTATGAAGGTTGCTGCAGCTATAAAGAAGTCCGCCAGGCCACCGGCGTCGCCAGCCAATGCGGCAAATGCGCGTGCCTTGCCAAGGAAGTCGTTCGCGAAACCCTGACCAAGCTGCAAACCGCTCAGGCTGCGATCCCCTACCCCGTAGAATTTACCGCCGCTTGATTGCCCCCCATTTCAAAGAACCGGACTTATGTCCGGTTTTTTTATGCCTGTAAATCAACTGCTTAGCACCCAGACGCGGAACACAAACATTCTTATTCCGATTAATTTTCATATATTATTCAATAACTTAGGTTTGACACTTATAAGTACGAAGCTCAAACTCCGCCGTATATACAGCTAATACAGGGCAGGACTCCGATCATGAAAGGCGACATTACAGTCATCCAGCATCTCAACAAGATCCTTGCCAATGAGCTGGTCGCGATCAATCAGTACTTCCTGCATGCACGCATGTATGAAGATTGGGGCCTGAACAAGCTCGGCAAGCACGAATACAAAGAATCCATCGACGAGATGAAACACGCAGACAAGCTGATCAAGCGCATCCTGTTCCTCGAAGGCCTGCCGAACGTGCAGGACCTGGGCAAGCTGCACATCGGCGAGCACACCAAGGAAATGCTGGAGTGCGACCTGCGTATCGAGAAGACCGGCCATGCTGACCTGAAGACCGCAATCGCCCATTGCGAAACCGTTGGCGATTTCGGCAGCCGTGAACTGCTCGAAGACATTCTCGAATCCGAAGAAGAACATATCGACTGGCTGGAAACCCAACTGGGCCTGATCGACAAAGTCGGTCTTGAGAACTATCTGCAATCGCAGATGGGCGAAGAGTAGGAGCTGCCGAAGGCTGCGATCTTTTCAGATTGCACCGGCAACTTGCAGTAACTTTTCGAACCCACTAAAAAGCCCCGCCCTCTTTCGAGTGGCGGGGCTTTTTATTGGCTGAAGATCAAAAGATCGCAGCCTCGTTTCACTCGACAGCTCCTACACAAGCAGCAGCTGTCGCATGAAATCTGGCCGATCAGGCTTCGGACTTGTTCGCCGCTGCCGCTTCAACAGCCGCCTTGATGGTGCTTTGCAGCGAACCGTCTGCAGCCATCTCGGTCATGATGTCGCTACCGCCGACCAGTTCACCGCCGACCCACAGTTGCGGGAAAGTCGGCCAGTTGGCGTACTTCGGCAGGTTGGCGCGGATTTCCGGGTTCTGCAGGATGTCCACGTACGCAAACTTTTCGCCACAAGCCATCACAGCCTGCGCAGCTTTCGCAGAGAAGCCACACTGTGGGGCATTCGGCGAGCCTTTCATGTAAAGCAGAATGGTGTTGTTGGCAATCTGCTCTTTAATCGTTTCGATGATATCCATGGAGCACCTCGGCTGAACTTTCCGACTCATGGGTCGGCACGGTGACGCATTGTAACGGAATCCCGAGCGCCATGCTCGGTCTCCCCGACGGTCACATTCAGGCCGCCGCCACCGTCACCGGCACACCATTAAGTGCGGCGTTACCCGACAGCTCATCTAGCTGGCATTCATCGGTCAGATCGTTTGCGCTCGACCCGGGCTGACTGCTGGCAATCGCCATTTGCACGCCCGGCCGCGCATGCCCCCACCCATGCGGCAGGCTGACCACGCCTTTCATCATGTCCAGACTGCCGAGCACCTCGACCTCGATCTGCCCCACCCGCGAGCTGACGCGAACCAACTGACCATCGTTAAGCCCACGGCTGGCGAGGTCATCCGGATGCATCAGCAGTTGATGGCGCGGCTTGCCCTTCACCAGACGGTGATAGTTGTGCATCCACGAGTTATTGCTGCGCACATGACGACGGCCAATCATCAACAGCTCATCGGCGGCCGGCGCCTGCAATGCGGCAAAGCGTGCGAGGTCAGCAAGGATCTCTGGCGGAGCAGCCTGCACGCGCTGATTCGGCGTTTTCAGGCGCGCAGCCAGGTTCGGCTTCAACGCGCCCAGATCAATCCCGTGGGGATGATCGAACAACGTCGCCAACGAAAGCTTCTGTTCGGACGCGTCACCGTACAGGCCCATGCGCAGGCCCATATCGATCATCTTCGCCGGTGGCATGGTCGGTTTCAGTTCCTTGCCAGTCTTCTCGGCAAAGGCCTTGGCCAGGCCCACGAAGATCTCCCAGTCATGCAAGGCGCCCTCGGGTTTGGCGAGGATCGCGCGGTTGAAGCGGGTGACGTTGCGCACCGCGAACAGGTTGAACGTCGTGTCGTAGTGATCGTTTTCCAGCGCCGAGGTCGACGGCAGAATCAGGTCGGCATAGCGCGTGGTTTCGTTGATGTACAGGTCGACGCTGACCATGAACTCCAGGCCATCCAGCGCCTGCTCCAGTTGCCGCCCGTTCGGCGTCGACAACACCGGGTTGCCAGCGACGGTGATCAGCGCACGAATCTGGCCCTCACCTTCGGTAAGCATCTCTTCGGCCAGGGCCGAGACCGGTAGCTCGCCGCCGTACTCGGGACGCCCGGAAACGCGACTCTGCCATTTGTTGAAATGCCCGCCCGAAGTCGACGCCACCAGATCCACTGCGGGCTCAGTGCACAGTGCACCGCCGACGCGATCAAGATTACCGGTGACCAGGTTGATCAATTGCACCACCCAGTGGCACAAGGTGCCGAAGGCCTGCGTCGAAACGCCCATGCGCCCGTAGCACACGGCACTCGGCGCGGCGGCGAAATCCCGGGCCAGTTGGCGGATCTGCTCGGCAGGAACCGCACACAACGGGCTCATGGCTTCAGCGGTAAACGCAGCGACAGCGGCGCGCACGTCATCCAGCCCATCGACCGGCAAATGACTTTCGCTGGTCAAGCCTTCGCTAAACAGGGTGTTCAGCACACCAAACAACAACGCTGCATCGCCCCCCGGACGCACGAACAAATGCTGATCAGCCATGGCCGCCGTCTCGCTGCGCCGTGGATCGACAACCACCACTTTGCCGCCGCGCGCCTGAATCGCTTTCAAACGCTTCTCGACATCCGGCACGGTCATGATGCTGCCGTTGGACGCCAGCGGATTACCGCCGAGAATCAGCATGAAGTCGGTGTGATCGATATCTGGAATCGGCAACAGCAACCCATGGCCGTACATCAGATAACTGCTCAGGTGATGCGGCAACTGATCGACCGAGGTCGCCGAGTAGCGATTGCGCGTCTTCAGCAACCCCAGGAAATAATTGCTGTGGGTCATCAGCCCGTAGTTATGCACGCTCGGGTTGCCTTGATAGACCGCCACGGCGTTCTGGCCATGACGGTCCTGGATGGCCGCCAGCTTCTCGGCCACCAGCGCAAAAGCCTCGTCCCACTCTATCGGTAGCCATTCGCTGCCCACACGGCGCATTGGCTGGCGCAGGCGATCAGGATCGTTCTGGATGTCTTGCAGGGCCACAGCCTTGGGGCAAATGTGTCCACGACTAAACGTGTCGAGCGCGTCACCCTTGATTGAAGTGATCGCGACGTTGCCCTCGGTTTCGGTGGTTTCGATGGTCAGCCCGCAAATGGCTTCACACAGATGGCAGGCACGGTGATGGAGAGTCTTGGTCATGGCCAGTCTCTGTCTTGTTCTGGGCAGGCATTCACGCCCGCGGGAACAAAACTATGGCCCCGGCGCCGATCCTGCGCCAGCGACGTTCGTCCTGTGAATCGGCGGTTATCAGGCGAGCCGATAAACCGCCATGATCAGTTCGACGGCAGCTGAGGCGGTGCGGCCAGCTGAATCTCCTGAATGGTTTCAATCTGCTCGTGGGCGACATGTACGCCGGTGAGCTCGCCGATCAATCGCCAGTGTTCGTCGAGCCCGGCACTGATGGTCGCCATGCGATCGATCATGTGGCGGCCGGCACTCTTCACCACTTCGTCTTCGCTGCGCAGCAGTTCGAATGACATTGAAGTGACTGAGGCGGTGAGATGGGTCAGTGAGCGAGCCGTGTGGCCCAGCAGTTCCATTAACAGTTTTTCTTTCGATTCCATGCGGAGGCTTCCTGCGTCGCTCGAAACTTATTTATAACCCAGCACTTTGCTTTAGCAAATGTTTCAGCCTGAGCATCCGACCAAGTGATGGCATGGCGCCACGGTCGTAAACCGACCCAAGCGACGCGATCCCCGCCACGCCGCATTGCCAAGCCCTGCAAGGCCAGTGTACAAAGAGGCTCGCTGCTGTCCTGAACCCGGCTTCAAATGCGCGACTGCAACATTCAGTGCGCCCTCCGAATCCCGCAAAAACCGTAGCCTATTGGAAAAACGCGACATTTAGTGTCAATATCGCGCCTTCCCCTATTTCGTCGCCCCGTGCGGCTTACGCCGCAGGTCTCGCCCGTTGTTCCGTTAAACAAGGCTTTGAGCATCTGCGGTTTGTAGCAAAAGGTAGTCAATGATGAGCGCAAGGCACTTTCTCTCCCTGATGGATTGCACGCCCGAAGAGCTGGTCAGCGTGATCCGTCGAGGCGTTGAGCTCAAGGACCTGCGTAACCGCGGCGTACTGTTCGAGCCTCTGAAAAACCGCGTGCTGGGGATGATCTTCGAAAAATCCTCGACCCGCACCCGGATCTCGTTCGAGGCCGGCATGATCCAGCTCGGCGGCCAGGCAATCTTCCTGTCGCCGCGCGATACCCAACTGGGCCGTGGCGAGCCGATCGGCGACTGCGCCATCGTCATGTCGAGCATGCTCGATGCGGTGATGATCCGTACCTTTGCCCACAGCACCCTGACCGAATTCGCCGCCAACTCGCGCGTGCCTGTGATCAACGGCCTGTCCGATGACCTGCACCCGTGCCAGTTGCTGGCCGACATGCAGACGTTCCTTGAACACCGTGGCTCGATCCAGGGCAAAACGGTCGCCTGGATCGGCGACGGCAACAACATGTGCAACAGCTATATAGAAGCGGCAATCCAGTTCGACTTCCAGTTGCGTGTTGCCTGCCCGGAAGGCTACGAGCCAAATCCTGAGTTCGTCGCCAGAGCCGGCGATCGCGTGACCATCGTCCGCGACCCGCAAGACGCCGTGCGCGGCGCGCATCTGGTGAGCACCGACGTCTGGACTTCGATGGGTCAGGAAGAGGAAACTGCCAAGCGCCTCAAGCTGTTCGCGCCGTTTCAGGTCAACCGCGCCCTGCTCGACCTCGCTGCCGAGGACGTGCTGTTCATGCATTGCCTGCCGGCGCACCGTGGCGAAGAAATCAGCCTCGACCTGCTTGATGACCCGCGCTCCGTCGCCTGGGATCAGGCAGAAAACCGTCTCCACGCACAGAAGGCCCTGCTCGAGTTCCTCGTTGAACCGGCATATCACCACGCATGAGTCATGAATTACTGCTGAACCTGCGCAACCTCGCTTGCGGCTATCAAGATCAACGTGTGGTGCAGAACCTCAATCTGCACCTCAACGCCGGTGACATCGGCTGCCTGCTCGGCTCGTCCGGCTGCGGCAAGACCACCACCCTGCGTGCCATTGCCGGATTCGAGCCAGTGCACGAAGGGGAAATCACCCTCGGTGGCGAAACCATTTCCAGCGCCGGCTTCACCCTCGCCCCGGAAAAACGCCGGATCGGCATGGTGTTTCAGGACTACGCACTGTTCCCCCACCTGAGCGTCGCCGACAACATTGCCTTTGGCATTCGCAAGCACCCAAACAAGGAACGCGTCACCGAAGAGCTGCTCGAACTGGTCAACCTGAAAAACCTCGGCAAGCGCTTCCCGCACGAGTTGTCGGGCGGCCAGCAACAGCGCGTCGCACTCGCCCGTGCGTTGGCGCCAGAGCCGCAATTGCTGCTGCTTGATGAGCCGTTTTCCAACCTCGATGGCGAACTGCGGCGCAAGCTCAGCCATGAAGTACGCGACATCCTCAAGGCGCGTGGCACCAGCGCAATTCTGGTGACCCACGACCAGGAAGAGGCTTTTGCCGTCAGCGATCACGTTGGCGTGTTCAAGGAAGGTCGACTGGAGCAGTGGGACACGCCGTACAACCTGTATCACGAACCGGCAACGCCTTATGTGGCCAGCTTCATCGGTCAGGGTTACTTCATTCGTGGTCAGCTCGGCAGCCCGGAATCGGTGCAGACCGAACTGGGTGAACTGCGTGGCAATCGAGCCTATACGTGGCCGATTGGCGGCGCGGTGGATGTGTTGCTGCGCCCGGATGACATTGTTTATGCACCGGACAGTGGGTTGAAAGCGCGGATTGTCGGCAAGACGTTCCTTGGCGCTTCGACGCTGTATCGCCTGCAATTGCCAACGGGTGCGCAGCTGGAATCGATTTTCCCCAGCCATGCGGATCATCAGGTGGGTGCGGAGGTGGGGATTCGGGTTGCCGCTGAGCATCTGGTCTTGTTCCAGGCTTCCGGCAGCACCGCCGCACAGATCCCGGCAGTGGAAAACGGTGTTCGCCGCTACAGCGCTGCGCTCTGATCCAACACGATTCTCCTTGTAGGAGTGAGCCTGCTCGCGATAGCGGTGTGTCAATCAACAAATATATTGACTGACACACCGCTATCGCGAGCAGGCTCACTCCTACAGGTTTTTGCATCAACCCAAAATCAGGGTGCCGCTCGCAACCAGCGTCGCATTGCCGCCAATCTTCACCCGCTCACCTTCCAACCGACAGAACAGCTCCCCACCCCGCGCCGAGCGCTGGCAGGCGGTCAGGCTCGACTTGCCCAGACGCTTGGACCAATACGGGATCAGGCTGCAATGCGTCGAACCGGTCACCGGATCCTCATTGATGCCAATCGCCGGCGCAAAATAGCGCGAGACGAAGTCGTGCTGATTGCCGCGCGCGGTGACGATCGCGCCCAGCCACGGCAATTTGGCCAGCGCGACCATGTCCGGCTTGCAATCAAGCACCGCCTGCTCCGACTCCAGCACCACAAACAGTTCGTTGGAGCCGAGCACATCCACCGCCTCGACCCCCAGCGCTCGCTCGACATCCAGCGTCACGCCAATTTCCGAGGGCACGATCGACGGGAAGTCCAGCCACAAACGGCCCTCTTCACGGCTGACACTCAACGGCCCGGACTGGCTGGTAAAGTCGATACGCTCGGCGCTTTCCTTGTAGATCTCGAACAGCACATAAGCACTCGCCAACGTGGCGTGCCCGCACAACGGCACTTCAGTGGTCGGGGTAAACCAGCGGATATGCCAGGCCTGACCTTCGCGCACCAGAAATGCGGTTTCCGCCAGATTGTGTTCGGCGGCGATCTTCTGCATCAGCTCATCCGCGAGCCACGTCTCCAGCCGATAAACCATCGCCGGATTACCACTGAACGGCCGATCACTGAACGCGTCGACCTGATGAAACTCGAGCTGCATAACTTTCTCCCTGAGTCAGTCGGCAGAGGATGCAGCCACGCCGTGATCAGCGCCAGTGACAGAACCCATCATTTTTTACATACAGCATTAATGACTAAGGACGGCCGATGTCGGCAAATTTGGCCTGGGTGTGTTCGGCGAGCACTGCGGGCGCCAGTTCCACTTCCAGGCCACGCCGGCCGGCGCTGACATAAATAGTCGCAAAACCCTGAGCCGAGTTGTCGATAAAGGTACGCAGGCGCTTCTTCTGTCCCAACGGGCTGATGCCGCCCAACAGATACCCGGTGGAGCGCTGAGCGGCTGCCGGGTCAGCCATCTCGACTTTTTTTACGCCAGCGGCATGGGCCAGACCTTTGAGGTCGAGGCTTCCGACGACCGGCACCACCGCCACCAGCAACTCGCCTTTTTCACTGGCCGCGAGCAGGGTTTTAAACACCTGTGCCGGTTCAAGTGCCAGCTTCTCTGCGGCCTCAAGGCCATAGGACGCGGCCTTCGGGTCATGTTCGTAACTGTGCACGCGATGTTCGGCACGAACTTTTTTCAACAAGTCCAACGCAGGGGTCATGGCAGCTCCAGGCTCGGCAATGGCAAAAAAAACCTCCGCCGGATTCTAGGTGATCAGCCTTCAAAAGGCTCTATCCCAAGCCACGATTCCCGCGGCTCGCAGACATTCAGCGCACGTTGTCGCACCTGGGCCACAAAGGATCATTCACCCAGCGAATAGTTTTATTGTGACCGACGGTTCACTTTCGACCTTTGACAGGTTTGTTTCTTGTCTATATTTTTTCGAATCTGAATAATGTAAGAATTGTCGTCACAGCGACACCCAGCAGTAAACCGGGAACGGAATGGGGATTCCTACTCGGGGAAAATCGCGCCTTGCCCTGTTGGCAAACGCGCCAGACAACAACAAAAACGAGGTTTTCAATGACAACTGCTTTACAGCAACCATCGCTCTCGAGCCAATGCATGGCCGAGCTTCTGGGTACTGCTCTTCTGATCTTTTTCGGCACCGGCTGTGTCGCCGCGCTCAAAGTCGCGGGTGCCAGCTTCGGCCTGTGGGAAATCAGCATCATCTGGGGCGTCGGCGTGAGCATGGCGATCTACCTCACCGCCGGGGTTTCCGGCGCGCACCTGAACCCGGCCGTGAGCATCGCCCTGGCGATCTTCGCCGACTTCGAAAAGCGCAAACTGCCGTTCTATATTCTTGCCCAGATCGCCGGCGCCTTCTGCGGCGCGCTGCTGGTTTACACGCTGTACAGCAATCTCTTCTTCGATTACGAACAAACTCACCAAATGGTCCGTGGCTCAGCCGCCAGCCTTGAGTTGGCCTCGGTGTTCTCGACCTTCCCGAACCCGGTGCTGTCCACCGCCCAGGCATTCCTGGTCGAGATGATCATCACGGCGATCCTGATGGGCGTGATCATGTCCCTGACCGATGACAACAACGGCCTGCCGAAAGGCCCGCTGGCGCCGCTGCTGATCGGCTTGCTGATTGCCGTTATCGGCAGTTCGATGGGGCCGTTGACCGGTTTCGCCATGAACCCGGCGCGTGACTTCGGTCCGAAACTGATGACTTTCTTCGCCGGCTGGGGTGAAATTTCCTTCACTGGCGGCCGTGATATTCCGTATTTCCTGATTCCGATTTTTGCACCGATTGTCGGTGCCTGCCTCGGCGCTGCCGGGTATCGCGGGCTCATCGCCCGTCACCTGACCGGCGCCACACCTGCTACAAAGGATGCAGAACCGGCCATTGACGGCAAACCAAGAACTTCTTGAAAAAGTCGGCGCCGGCTCCTGCCCTATAGAGCCTGCGCCACGGCCCACTCTCCCTTATTTCGTCCAAGGCAATCGACATGACCGACATTCAGAATAAGAACTACATCATTGCCCTCGATCAGGGTACGACCAGCTCCCGCGCGATCATTTTCGACCGCGACGCGAACGTGGTCTGCACCGCGCAGCGCGAATTCGCCCAGCATTACCCGCAAGCCGGTTGGGTTGAACACGACCCGATGGAAATCTTCGCCACCCAGAGCGCGGTGATGGTTGAAGCGCTGGCCCAGGCTGGCCTGCATCACGATCAGGTGGCTGCCATCGGCATCACCAACCAGCGTGAAACCACCGTGGTCTGGGACAAGACCACCGGCCGCCCGGTGTACAACGCCATCGTCTGGCAGTGCCGCCGCAGCACCGAGATCTGCCAGCAGCTCAAGCGCGATGGCCACGAAGACTACATCCGCGACAACACCGGTCTGGTCACCGACCCGTACTTCTCCGGCACCAAACTGAAGTGGATCCTCGACAACGTCGAAGGCAGCCGCGAACGAGCGCGCAACGGCGAACTGCTGTTCGGCACCGTCGATAGCTGGCTGATCTGGAAATTCACCGGCGGCAAGGTGCACGTCACCGACTACACCAACGCCTCGCGCACCATGCTCTTCAATATCCATTCGCTGGAATGGGATTCGAAGATGCTGGAAATCCTCGACATCCCGCGCGAGATGCTTCCGGAAGTGAAGGCTTCTTCGGAAATCTACGGCCGCACCAAGAGCGGCATTGCCATCGGCGGTATCGCCGGTGACCAGCAAGCCGCATTGTTCGGGCAGATGTGCGTGGAGCCGGGTCAAGCGAAAAATACCTACGGCACCGGCTGCTTCCTGCTGATGAACACCGGCGACAAAGCGGTGAAATCCCAGCACGGCATGCTCACCACCATCGCTTGCGGCCCGCGTGGCGAAGTGGCTTATGCGCTGGAAGGCGCAGTGTTCAACGGCGGTTCGACCGTGCAGTGGCTGCGCGATGAATTGAAAATCATCAACGACGCCCACGACACCGAATACTTCGCCAATAAAGTGAAGGACAGCAACGGCGTGTACCTGGTGCCGGCCTTCACCGGTCTGGGCGCGCCGTACTGGGACCCGTATGCCCGTGGCGCGCTGTTCGGCCTGACTCGCGGCGTGCGCGTGGATCACATCATCCGCGCCGCACTGGAGTCGATCGCTTACCAGACTCGCGACGTGCTCGACGCCATGCAGCAAGACTCCGGCGAACGCCTCAAAGCCCTGCGCGTGGACGGCGGCGCCGTGGCGAACAACTTCCTCATGCAGTTCCAGGCCGACATCCTCGGCACGCAGGTCGAGCGTCCGCAAATGCGCGAAACCACGGCACTTGGCGCCGCGTATCTGGCCGGTCTGGCGTGCGGTTTCTGGGGCAGCCTGGACGAACTGCGTGGTAAAGCGGTGATCGAGCGTGAGTTCGAGCCGAGCCTGGACGAAACCGAGAAAGAGAAGCTGTACAAAGGCTGGAAAAAAGCCGTCAGCCGCACCCGTGACTGGGCGCGTGAAGACGCTGAATAAGCCAACCTTCAGATCCAGATAGGCATCTAACTGGTCGGGAGCGGATTCCTGCGGCATCATGGGCAAATTTTGCACGGCAGCCCAAAGGAAGCCCCATGAATCTGCCTCCCCGTCAGCAGCAAATCCTCGAGCTGGTCCGCGAACGCGGCTATGTGAGCATCGAGGAAATGGCCACGCTGTTCGTTGTTACCCCGCAAACCATCCGCCGCGACATCAATCAGCTCGCGGAAGCCAATCTGTTGCGTCGCTACCATGGCGGCGCAGCCTACGATTCCAGCGTCGAAAACACTGCCTATGCGATGCGCGCCGACCAGATGCGCGATGAAAAACAACGCATCGGTGAAGCCATCGCCGCCCAGATCCCCGATCACGCCTCGCTGTTCATCAACATCGGCACCACCACCGAATCGATTGCCCGCGCCCTGCTCAACCACAATCATCTGAAGATCATCACCAACAACCTGCATGTGGCGTCGATGCTCAGTGCCAAGGATGATTTCGATGTGCTGCTGACCGGCGGCAATGTGCGCCGTGATGGCGGCGTGGTCGGTCAGGCGAGCGTGGATTTCATCAATCAGTTCAAAGTTGATTTCGCCCTGGTCGGGATCAGCGGTATTGATGAAGACGGCAGCTTGCTGGATTTCGATTATCAGGAAGTGCGGGTGTCGCAGGCGATCATTGCCAATGCGCGGCAGGTGATTCTGGCGGCGGACTCCAGCAAGTTCGGGCGTAACGCGATGATTCGGTTGGGGCCGATCAGTCTGATTGATTGCCTTGTAACCGATCAGCAGCCGGTGCCGGCGCTGGCGCAGTTGCTCAGCCAGCACAAGATTCGCCTGGAAGTCGTTTAACTACCCTTCTCTTCATTGTCTGTACTGACGCCTTCGTCGGATCGCCGCCCGGAGCCGGCTCGCTCCCACATTGGAATGCATTTCAAACTGTGGGAGCGAGCCTGCTCGCGAAGGCAATCGAGTAAACAGCACACCTCTAGCGCCCCTTCGCGCATTTAATGTTCGAAAATTTTCTTTTAACTGCCCTTCGATGAGTTTTTTCAATCGAACGTGACTGGCTGCGCGGGTGTTTATGGGCTACCATTTTCGCAAATGAACATTCATGTTCGATTTCCAATATAGAAAATCAAAAGAACCCGAGGCCAGCCGATGTCCACCTCTACCTTGCGTACGCCCCCAATCTCCGAGATCTACGACATCGCCGTCATTGGCGGCGGGATCAATGGCGTGGGGATCGCAGCGGATGCCGCCGGTCGCGGGCTTTCGGTGTTCCTTTGCGAAAAAGACGATCTGGCCAGCCACACCTCGTCGGCCAGCAGCAAGCTGATCCACGGCGGCCTGCGCTACCTCGAACATTACGAATTCCGTCTGGTGCGTGAAGCGCTGGCTGAGCGCGAAGTGTTGCTGGCCAAGGCGCCGCATATCGTCAAACCGATGCGCTTCGTGTTGCCGCACCGTCCACACCTGCGTCCGGCGTGGATGATCCGCGCTGGCCTGTTCCTGTATGACAACCTCGGCAAGCGCGAAAAACTGCCAGGTTCGAAAAGCCTCAAGTTTGGTGCCGACAGCGCACTGAAAAGCGAAATCAAGAAAGGCTTCGAATACTCCGACTGCTGGGTCGATGACGCCCGCCTTGTTGTCTTGAACGCCATGGCCGCCCGCGAAAAAGGCGCTCACGTGCACACCCAGACCCGGTGCGTCAGCGCCCGTCGCACCAAAGGTCTGTGGCACCTGCATCTGGAACGTGCCGACGGCAGTCTGTTTTCGATCACCGCCAAAGCGCTGGTGAACGCCGCCGGCCCGTGGGTTGCCAAGTTCATTCGTGACGACCTGAAGATGGAATCGCCGTACGGCATCCGTTTGATCCAGGGCAGCCACATCATCGTGCCGAAGTTGTATGAAGGCGATCACGCGCACATTCTGCAAAACGAAGATCAGCGCATCGTCTTCACCATTCCGTACTTGAACCACTTCACCCTGATCGGCACCACCGATCGTGAGTACACCGGCGATCCGGCGAAAGTGGCAATCACCGACGCCGAAACCGACTACCTGTTGAAAGTGGTCAACGCCCACTTCAAGCAGCAGATCAGCCGTGACGACATCCAGCACAGCTACTCGGGCGTACGCCCACTGTGCAACGACGAATCCGACAACCCGTCGGCCGTCACCCGTGATTACACCCTGGCCTTGTCGGGCAGCACTGAAGAGGCTCCGCTGTTGTCGGTGTTCGGCGGCAAGCTGACCACTTACCGCAAACTCGCCGAGTCGGCGATGGCGCAGTTGATGCCGTTCTTCACCCAGATGCGCCCTAGCTGGACCGCCACCGCTACCCTGCCTGGCGGCGAGGACATGACCACCCCGCAAGCCTTGTGCGCGCAGATCCGCGACAAGTTCGACTTCGTGCCGACCGAGATCGCCCGCCGCTGGGCCACCACCTACGGCAGCCGGACCTGGCGCATGCTTGAAGGTGTGGAAAGCCTCGCGGACATGGGCGAACACATCGGCGGCGGGCTCTACACCCGCGAAGTCGATTACCTGTGCAGCGAAGAGTGGGCAACCACGGCGCATGACATTCTGTGGCGTCGTAGCAAGCTGGGGCTGTTTACCACTCCGGCCGAGCAGGAGAAGCTTGCGGCGTATCTGGGTAAGGTTGAGCAGAACCGTAGCAAGATTGAAGCGGCGTGATGTGAACATCGCTTAAACGAAAGCCCCTGAATTGAGAGATTCAGGGGCTTTTTTGTTTTGTGGGCTCTGCAAAATTTGATTGGGTCAGTTAGATCTCTTCCCCCTCACCCCAGCCCTCCCGAAACGTCGGACCGCCCCCAGGGGGTAGAGGGGGAAGGGAGCCGATCTTCATGAGGTTCAAATTCTGAGTTCGACTCGGTATCTCAGGTCGGTGCATCTCGCCCAGTCGCCGCGTTCAGTCCCCTCTCCCTCTGGGCGGTCCGACGTTTCGGGAGGGTTAGGGTGAGGGGCTTTTGATCGTTCGGCTTTCCGAACGCGACTTCCCGGTCGATTCGGTAAACCGGATCAGTTACGCCAAAACAAACCATCACAAAACTTTAATAACGTTATAAATCATAAAGTTAAGTACATCACCCTGGTCTGGCACGAGTCATGCTCTACACTCTCTCGACGAATGCTTGTTGTGCCAACACTTCAGGAGCCGTCAGGCATTCGAAGCACAAAAGGGCCGACGAACTGGCTCCATAAAAAAAACAATTCGAGGAAAATTTGATGCGCATCGTTCCCCATATCCTGGGCGCAGCCATTGCGGCCGCTCTGATCAGCACGCCAGTTTTCGCCGCCGAACTCACCGGCACCCTGAAGAAAATCAACGATTCGGGCACCATCACGCTCGCTCACCGCGACAGCTCCATTCCGTTTTCCTACATCGCGGATGCTTCCGGCAAACCAGTGGGCTACTCCCACGACATTCAAGTGGCCATCGTTGAAGCCCTGAAAAAAGACCTGAACAAGCCAGACCTGCAGGTCAAGTACAACCTGGTAACCTCGCAAACCCGTATCCCGCTGATCCAGAACGGCACCGCGGATATCGAGTGCGGTTCCACCACCAACAACGCCGAACGCGCCCAGCAAGTCGACTTCACCGTCAACATCTTCGAAATCGGCACCCGTCTGCTGGTCAAGAAAGACAAGGATGGCAAGCCTTCCTACGCTGACTTTGCCGACCTCAAAGGCAAAAACGTCGTGACCACCGCGGGCACCACGTCCGAGCGCATCATCAAAGCGATGAACGCCGACAAGCAGATGGGCATGAACATCATCTCCGCCAAGGACCACGGCGAATCCTTCAACATGCTGGAAAGCGGCCGCGCCGTAGCCTTCATGATGGACGACGCCCTGCTGGCCGGCGAAGAAGCCAAGGCGAAGAAGCCGGAAGACTGGGTCATCACCGGTACGCCACAGTCCTTCGAAGCCTATGCGTGCATGGTTCGCAAAGACGACCCGGCCTTCAAGAAGGCGGTCGATGACGCCATTGTCGGCCTGTACAAGTCCGGCGAGATCAACAAGATCTACAGCAAGTGGTTCGAAAGCCCGATCCCGCCAAAAAACCTGAACCTGAAGTTCCCGATGAGCGACAAGGTCAAAGATCTGATCGCCAACCCGAGCGACAAGCCGGCGCCTGACGTAAAAATCTGATTCCTGACTAACCTTGTCTCCTGAGGGGGCGACCCTCCCTCAGGCGTTTGTTACTACCTGCTGGCTTCACTGTGGAACACTCGACCTGGCGGTTTCCGAGCCGATCGCGTGTGCCTGACGTTCAGCGTCAGGCGGGAAAGGATCTTCCCCAAGCGGGTGCTTGTACATCGATCGATCTCGAGGGGAGACCCTAATGAATTACAACTGGGACTGGGGCGTGTTCTTCAAGTCCACCGGCGTCGGCAGCGAGACTTATCTCGACTGGTACGTCACCGGTTTGGGCTGGACCATTGCCATCGCCATCGTGGCATGGATCATCGCCTTGCTGCTGGGCTCCATTCTGGGGGTCATGCGCACGGTGCCAAACCGCATCGTATCGGGCATCGCCACCTGCTACGTCGAGTTGTTCCGTAACGTGCCGCTGCTGGTGCAACTGTTCATCTGGTACTTCCTGGTGCCCGACCTGCTGCCGCAAAACCTGCAGGACTGGTACAAACAGGACCTCAACCCGACCACCTCGGCTTACCTGAGCGTTGTCGTGTGCCTGGGCCTGTTCACCGCCGCCCGTGTCTGCGAGCAAGTGCGTACTGGCATTCAGGCGCTGCCACGCGGCCAGGAATCCGCTGCTCGCGCCATGGGCTTCAAACTGCCGCAGATCTACTGGAACGTGCTGCTGCCCCAGGCCTACCGGATCATCATTCCGCCGCTTACCTCGGAATTCCTCAACGTCTTCAAGAACTCCTCCGTGGCGTCCCTGATCGGTTTGATGGAACTGCTGGCGCAAACCAAACAGACCGCTGAGTTCTCGGCCAACCTGTTTGAAGCCTTCACCCTGGCCACGCTGATCTACTTCACCCTGAACATGAGCCTGATGTTGCTAATGCGCATGGTCGAGAAGAAAGTCGCAGTGCCCGGCCTGATCTCCGTGGGGGGTAAATAATGGACTTCGATTTCAGCGGCATCATCCCCGCCATCCCGGGCCTGTGGAACGGCATGGTCATGACCTTGCAGTTGATGGTCATGGGCGTGGTCGGCGGCATCGTGCTGGGGACCATCCTCGCACTGATGCGCCTGTCGTCGAGCAAACTGCTGTCGCGGGTGGCCGGCGCTTATGTGAACTACTTCCGTTCGATCCCGCTCCTGCTGGTGATCACCTGGTTCTACCTGGCGGTGCCGTTCGTGCTGCGCTGGATCACCGGTGAAGACACGCCGATCGGTGCGTTCACCTCCTGCGTCGTGGCCTTCATGATGTTCGAAGCCGCGTACTTCTGCGAGATCGTCCGCGCCGGTGTGCAGTCGATCCCCAAAGGCCAGATGGCCGCCGCGCAAGCGATGGGCATGACCTATGGCCAGACCATGCGTCTGATCATCCTGCCCCAGGCGTTCCGCAAGATGACCCCGTTGCTGTTGCAACAGTCGATCATCCTGTTTCAGGACACCTCGCTGGTTTACACCGTGGGCCTGGTGGACTTCCTTAACTCCGCCCGCTCCAGCGGCGACATCATTGGCCGGTCCAACGAGTTCCTGATCTTCGCCGGTGTCGTCTACTTCATCATCAGCTTTTCCGCCTCGCTGCTGGTCAAGCGTCTGCAAAAAAGGTTCGCCGTATGATCTCTATCAAGAACATCAACAAGTGGTATGGGGACTTCCAGGTGCTGACTGATTGCAGCACCGAGGTCAAAAAAGGCGAAGTGATCGTGGTCTGCGGCCCGTCGGGTTCCGGCAAATCGACCCTGATCAAATGCGTCAACGCGCTGGAGCCGTTCCAGAAAGGCGACATCGTCGTCGACGGCACCTCGATTGCCGACTCGAAGACCAACCTGCCGAAACTGCGTTCGCGCGTGGGCATGGTGTTCCAGCATTTCGAACTGTTCCCGCACCTGACCATCACCGAAAACCTGACCATCGCGCAGATCAAGGTGTTGGGCCGCAGCAAGGAAGAAGCGACCAAGAAAGGCCTGCAACTGCTCGAGCGCGTCGGCTTGTCCGCTCACGCCCACAAACATCCGGGGCAATTGTCCGGTGGTCAGCAACAGCGTGTGGCGATTGCCCGTGCGCTGGCGATGGACCCGATCGTCATGCTGTTCGACGAACCGACCTCGGCGCTCGACCCGGAGATGGTCAACGAAGTGCTCGACGTGATGGTGCAACTGGCCCACGAAGGCATGACCATGATGTGCGTAACCCACGAAATGGGCTTTGCGCGCAAAGTGGCTGACCGGGTGATCTTCATGGACGCCGGCAAGATCATCGAAGACTGCCCGAAAGAGGAATTCTTCGGCGACATCAGCGCCCGCTCCGAACGCGCGCAGCACTTCCTCGAGAAAATCCTGCAGCACTAAAACCGAGTACTTGCGCCATCACACTTATCCCTGTGAGAGCGAGCTTGCTCGCGAAAGCGGACTGACATTCAACATTGATGTTGACTGATCCGGCCTCTTCGCGAGCAAGCTCGCTCCCACAGGGACAGCGGTGAGCCTGCAAGTGTGGTGGTTGACCCAAGGCAACTGTGATGAAATGCGACCCCAATCTCTATCGCGCCGCGCCGCCATCACTTGCCGTGAAGCCTCGTCTGATTCGCCATCTGTTTCTGCCGCCGCTGGTCATCATCCTGATGATCGGGCTGGGTTACGCCGGCTTCTGGACCAGTGAGCATTTTGGCATTCGCAGCCTCAGTGAAAACGGTCAGCGTCAGCTCGAACTGAACGCCCGCGCCGTCGAAAGCGAAATCAGCAAATACACCTACCTGCCCAGCCTGCTGGAACTCGAAACCAGTGTGTCGCAGTTGCTGGCCGATCCGACCCCGGAACACCGGCGAACGGTCAACGATTACCTTGAAGGCCTGAACCGGCGCAGTCGCAGTCGGGCCATCTACGTGATGGACACCACCGGCCGTGTCATGGCCACCAGCAACTGGCGCGATGTCGACAGTTATCTCGGTGAAGACCTGTCCTTCCGCGCCTATTTCCAGAAAGCCGTACGCGGCGAGCCGGGGCGTTTCTACGGCATCGGCAGCACCAACGGCGAGCCCGGCTATTACCTCGCCCACGGCCTCGAAGAGCATGGCAAGATCATCGGCGTCGCCGTGGTCAAAGTGCGCCTGGAAGCCATGGAAGAACGCTGGCAACGCGCACGCCTAGAAGCCTTTGTCAGCGATGAGAACGGCATCATCATTCTCTCCAGCGATCCGGCCCGACGCCTCAAGTCAGTGATCCCGCTCACCGACGAAACCAAAGAAAAACTCGCCCGCAGCCTGCAGTACTACTGGTTCCCGCTCAACGAACTGCAACCGCTGGCCCGGGAAACCCTGTCCGAAGGCGTGGAAAAGCTGACCTTCCCCGCCAACAGCGAAGTGCGCTCCGACGATGACGACATCAGCTATCTGGCACAGACCCGGCCACTGAGCGACACACCGTGGAATTTCACCCTGCTCACGCCGTTGCAGGACCTGCGCCGCGAAGCCATCAACCAAGGAATTCTGGTCGCCGTCGCGTTTGCGCTGGTGGCATTCCTGTTGATCGCCTGGAACGAGCGGCGCAAGGTCATCGCCACCCGTCTCGCCGCCCGCGAAGCCTTGCAGGAAGCCAACAATCAACTGGAGCGTCGGATTACCGAACGCACCACTGATCTGCGCGCCAGCAACGAGCGCCTGAAGAGCCAGATCCGCGAACGGCGTCAGGCCGAAGAGACGTTGCGCCGTGCGCAGGATGAACTGGTGCAGGCCGGCAAGCTCGCTGCCATTGGCCAGATGTCGACCAGCATCGCCCACGAATTGAACCAGCCGCTGGCAGCGATGCGTACGCTCTCGGGCAACACCGTGCGCTTCCTCGAACGGGGTCAACTGGATGTCGCCAGCACCAATCTGAAAACCATCAACGAGCTGATCGACCGCATGGGCCGGATCACCGCCAGCCTGCGTTCGTTCGCCCGGCGCGGTGACAACCAGGGCCAGGCCAGCCTCGGCAAAGCCGTGGAGGCCGCGCTGCAATTGCTCGGGGCACGCCTGGAGAGTTCGGCGGTCAACATTCACCGCCAGTTCATCGATGTCCAGGTGCAGATCGACCAGACCCGCCTTGAACAGATTCTGGTCAACCTGATCGGCAATGCCCTCGACGCCATGCAGGCGCAACCCCTGCCCGAGCTGTGGCTGGAGGGTGAAGAATTCAACGCCAAATATCGCCTGCGTGTACGTGACAACGGTCACGGCATCGACGCTGAAGCGCGCAAGCATCTGTTCGAACCGTTCTTCACCACCAAACCCGGCGAACAAGGCCTGGGCCTTGGCCTGACCCTTTCCGCCAGCCTCGCCGCCGCCACCGGCGGGCATCTGGGTGTCGAACACCCGGCCAGCGGTGGCACCACCTTCGTCCTCAGTTTACCGTTGGTAAGCCCTACTCCTGCCGAGCCAATATGAACCACGACCTTAGTGTGCTGATCGTCGAAGACGACCCCCATGTGCTGCTCGGCTGCCAACAGGCGCTGACCCTCGAAGACATTCCCTGTGTCGGCGTCGGCAGTGCAGAAGAAGCGCTGGAGCGCGTCGGCGACAACTTTGCCGGCATCGTCATCAGCGACATTCGCCTGCCGGGCATCGATGGCCTCGAACTGCTGACCCGCCTCAAGCAACGTGATCGCAGCCTGCCGGTGGTGTTGATCACCGGCCACGGCGACATTTCCATGGCCGTCGGCGCGATGCAGAAAGGCGCCTATGACTTCATGGAAAAACCGTTCTCGCCGGAGCGCCTGGTCGACGTCGCACGGCGGGCGCTGGAGCAACGTAGCCTCGCCCGCGAGGTCTCATCGCTGCGCCGGCAACTGGCCGAGCGCGACTCCCTTGAAGGGCGGATCATTGGCCGCTCGCCGGCGATGCAGAACCTGCGCGAACTGATTGCCAACGTCGCCGACACTTCGGCCAACGTGCTGATCGAAGGCGAGACCGGCACCGGTAAGGAACTGGTCGCCCGCTGCCTGCACGATTTCAGTCGTCGCCACAGCAAGCAATTCGTCGCGCTGAACTGCGGCGGGCTGCCGGAAAACCTTTTTGAAAGCGAGATTTTCGGCCACGAGGCCAACGCCTTTACCGGTGCCGGCAAACGCCGTATCGGCAAGATCGAACACGCCGACGGCGGCACGCTGTTCCTCGACGAAGTGGAAAGCATGCCGCTGCCATTGCAGATCAAACTGCTGCGCGTACTGCAGGAACGCACCCTCGAACGTCTCGGCTCGAACCAGAGCGTGGCCGTGGATTGCCGGGTGATCGCAGCAACCAAATCCGACCTCGACGAAGCGAGCAAGGCTGGCGAGTTCCGCAGCGACTTGTACTACCGCCTCAACGTGGTAACGCTGGAGCTGCCACCACTGCGCGAACGCCGCGAAGACATCCTGCAACTGTTCGAACACTTCACCCAGCAATCAGCACTGCGCTTCGACCGCGCACTGCCGGAGCTGGACAACCAGACCCTGTCGAACCTGATGAGCCACGATTGGCCAGGCAATGTGCGCGAACTGCGCAACGTCGCCGAACGTTTTGCCCTCGGCCTGCCGGCGTTCAAAAAGTCCGGCGCCAGCAGTGGCGGACAAGGCCTGGCGTTTGCCGAAGCGGTGGAAGCGTTCGAGCGCAACCTGCTCAGCGACGCCCTGCAACGCAGCGGCGGTAACCTGACTCAGGCCAGCCTGGAATTGGGCATGGCCAAGACCACGCTGTTCGACAAAGTGAAAAAGTACGGTCTGAGCCATTAAGCGAGAACGATGTGGATCTGTTTTTCAAAGCCCTGTTGGGCGCCGCGGTAGTACTGATCATCGCGGCGCTGTCGAAAACCAAAAACTACTACATCGCCGGATTGGTGCCGCTGTTTCCGACGTTTGCGCTGATTGCGCATTACATCGTCGGCGAGGGGCGTTCGATTGAGGATTTGAAGACCACGATTGTGTTCGGCATGTGGTCGATCATTCCGTACTTCATCTATCTGGCGACGTTGTATGTGATGGTGGATCGGCTGCGGCTGGAGGCATCGCTGGCGGTGGCGGCGGTGGCTTGGTTGATGGCTGCCACGGTGTTGGTGACTGTGTGGGTGCGCCTGCACAGCTAAGTGCAAAAGCCACCCTCACCCCAGCCCTCTCCCTCCGGGAGAGGGGGCCGACCGAGGTGTCTTGCAAGCTGCATCGACCTGAAAGATCGAGTCGATTATGGATTCGGTACAGCACGTTCACGTCGGCGTATCACTCCAGCATCCCCCAATCAGTCCCCTCTCCCTCAAGGAGAGGGGGCCGACCGAGGTGTCTTGCAAGCTGCATCGACCTGAAAGATCCAGTCGATTATGGATTCGGTACAGCACGTTCACGTCGGCGTATCACTCCAGCATCCCCCAATCAGTCCCCTCTCCCTCAGGGAGAGGGCTAGGGTGAGGGGCTTTTAGCTTTTCAGTTGACAGTGCCGCCCTTGGACTCAGCCATGATCTGCCGGATTGCCCCGACAAACGTCTCCACCGGTTGCCCGCCCGTCACCGCATACTGACCGTTGAACACCACGGTCGGCACCGAACTCACCCCGCGCTGCAACCACAACTGCTCCTCCTCACGCACCTCATCGGCGAATTCGTCCGACGCCAGTACAGCCTCGGCCCGCTGGCGACTCAGCCCGACACCTTCAGCAATCTGCACCAGTTGCCGATGATCCGACGGATTGCCGCCCTCACTGAAATACGCCTTGAACAGCGCCTCTTTCAACAGCAGTTGCACACCTTCGAGACCGGCCCAGTGCAGCAAGCGGTGCGCATCAAAAGTGTTGTAGATACGGCTGTTGCCGTCAGTGCGAAACGCAAACCCGAGCTCAGCGCCACGGGCACGAATGGCTTCGCGATTTTTCTGCGATTGCTCCGGGGTCGAGCCGTACTTCTCTTGAATGTGCTCAGCGATGTTCTGCCCGTCTGCGCCCATTTTCGGATTGAGTTCGAACGGCTGAAAACGGATCTCGGCCTGCACTTCGTTGCGCAGGATCTCGAGTGCCTGTAACAGGCCACGCAAACCGACGACACACCAAGGGCAGGAGACGTCGCTGACAAAATCGATTTTCAAGGCAGAACTCATCACACACCTCGCGGGGGGAAATCGAGCGGGAAAGTTTGCACGATACACCCCGGCCGGATTTTGTGGTGCCCCCTTCGCGAGCAAGCTCGCTCCCACATTTAGATCGCATTCCCCTGTGGGAGCGAGCTTGCTCGCGAAGAGGCCATAACCAACACCGCCCACTTTTGGTTACAGCAGATTCCCGCCCACCACCGGCTCAATCTGTGCCCAATGCGAAGTGTCTTCACGATGCGCCTGCAAATACGGCAGCACCGCCGCCAGCAACGGCTCCTTGAACGCCTCTTGAAAGCGATGCGCCAACCCCGGAATCAGTTTCAACTGGCTGCCGCGAATATGCGCCGCCAGATGAACCCCGTGCATCACCGGTAACAACGGATCGGCCGTGCCATGCACCACCAGCGTCGGTACCCGCAATTGATTGAGCAATGCCACCCGGCTCGGCTCGGCAAGAATCGCCATGATCTGCCGCTTCACGCCTTCGGGATTGAACGCGCGGTCATACGACAGCGCAGCCTGATGCAGCAAGACCTGGCGATCATCGGTGACCGCCGGGCTGCCCAGCGCGGCCAGCAGATCAGCCTGCTGTTCCAGCGCCACCTGTCGATTCGGTGCGCCGCGACGCGACAACAACTGCACCAGCGCCGCGCTGGGTGCCGGCAGACCTTCGGCGCCCGAGGTGGTCATGATCAATGTCAGACTCTCGACCCGCTGCGGTGCCATCGCCGCCATGTGCTGGGCAATCATCCCGCCCATGCTCGCGCCCAGCACGTGGAATTGCTCGACGTGCAACGCGTCCATCAAGCCCAGCGCGTCGTCTGCCATGTCGGTCAGGCTGTAAGGCGCCGCCACCGGCAGACCGAGCTTGTAGCGCAGCACTTCGAAGGTCAGATTGGCGTCAGCCGGCGCCTGCCGCCAGGTCGACAGACCGACGTCGCGGTTGTCATAGCGAATCACCCGAAAACCCTGCTGACACAGCGCAACCACTACTTCGTCCGGCCAGTGGATCAACTGTCCACCCAAGCCCATGACCAGCAACAACGCCGGATCCGACGCGCGACCAATGCTCTGGTAAGCCAGGCTCACCTGCTGCAGATCAGCGTGCTCGGTCGGCACATTGACGTCGCAACGCGCCGCCGCCCAAGACGACGATCCGAAAAAAATCGCGACCAGAACAGCCGCGACCGATACAAAACCCTTGACCATGAAAAACACCGAAACGCAGAACCCCAGTAGAGCGCGAGTCTGATGAAGTTTGTTCAAGCGCGCTGCCACACTTCGATGACAGTTTGATGAAGAGTGCCGAGTGGTCATGGGCGGTGGTTGCAAACAATATCTATGTACCGCCATCGCCTTGCGCGATTTCTCTTGAATGACCCGCTCAGGGACGGATTCCCCGCCCCGCCAATGCGAGTCACGCCACCATGCTCGAGCGTCTTATTCTGGATGAGCTCCCCGCACCGTCACCGTTGCCCGAGGCCGTCGAACAGCTACCGAAAACGATTGATGACAGCCTGCTGCTGCAGGCTTGCCAACGCTGGCGCGCCAGCAGCGAGGGTTTGCGCGATTTGTTTGCCGCCAGCCCGGCACTGCGCGACAGCGTCAATGAATTGCTGCGCCAACAACTGCAACTGGACGGCGAAAAGACCGGCCTGCGCTTTGCGGCCACCGCTGACCAGCCGGAGCACATCGTCAGCCTCACCGACGCCTGTGCCTTTGTCGTTCAACACCCGACACTGGAAACCGATCTGGATCAGCGTTGTGTCCTCACCGGTATCCGCGCGGGCCATCTGTTATCCACCCTGAAGCCCCTGCAGCTCCTGGAAAAACTCAAAGCCCTCGACCCACGCAAAAGCCACGAGATTCGCTGGGCAGAATTCTGGGACGCGCGAGCGCCGCGCACACCGGTGTCGCGACGTACCCGCGCCACGCAGCTTTACCGCGAGCATTTCGAAGCCACTGCGCACATGGCTCTCGCCCATCAGACGATTACCCCGGCGCAACTCAAAACGCTGCAACTGATCATTGATTCAGGTGCTAGCGCGCTGACAATCGAGGGTCAACCTGTGCACACGGAAAAGTTGGCCCTGGTGCTGAGCAACGACAGCAAAATCAAACTCCCCGGTGCATGGGTCGTCAGCGTCGGCGATTTGGCCACGGCGGCGCCTTTGCTTTATCTGCCCGGAAACGCCACATCGATCCAGGCCTTCACCACCCGCGCAGACATGCAGACGTGGCTGACCCATCAGGTACAGATCCCCACCGGACTGCCCAAGGAAATCCTTCGCGTTGACTACAGCGCAGCGCTTGACCCGATGGTCACTGGCGCCAGCGATCTGTTCGCCGACCGTCACCACGCGCAGCTCGACGCCTTGAGCAATACCAACAAAGGCCATCCCGGGCTCAGGGCGCATGGCGCGCGCTCACTGGTGCATGTCGACCTGATTGATCATCAGCGCAGCAGCGCGATCATCGTGGCGGCGCCGCCAAAACCGCTCAACTCCGCCAGCGATGTCGAGACCGACGAAACACCGCTGTTCGGCAGCCTGTCCGCCGGGATTCCACTGGCGGTGCGCCACGCGGCGCTCAAACGCCAACGCGAGGCGCTTGAGCACTTGCAGGCCAATGACAGCGACGGCTCTCGATACCGAGAATGCCAGGACGCCCTCAAAGCGCTGGAAGCCGCCGAACAAACTGGCGCGACCACTGCCACAACCCTGCTTTACCGCGAAACGGCCCTCGACGCGAATACCTTCAACACCGCCCTCAGTGCCCTGCGTCAGGCACACCGGGACGGTCTGTATGCCGAAGGCAGACTGCAAGCAACCCTTGGCCAACTTAACAGCGCCGAACACGATCTGCTCAAGGCCGTGCTGGACACCCCCGTCGCGGCCGAGCGAGACACGGATATCACGGCGGCCAGCCTGACCTTGTCACTGAGCGAAACCAGGGACGGGGTCACGACAACGCAAAGCGAAGTGCTCAAGGGCGCACTCGTCATCGGACGCCAGGCGGCACTCTCGGACACTTCCAGTCTGATGCTCTACTGGCCGGGCAATGGCGGTGGCCTGCAACGCTTTGCCGATCGCCGGACACTGGCGCGCGAGGTGTTCAGGATTCTCGAGGACGACAACGACCTGGCCCTGCAACTGAGTCCGATCACCACCGACCCGTTGCATTATTGCCTCAACGCGTTGGTGAGCGACTTCGAAGCGAAAGCCACACCCCTGCGCGGCAAGCCCGAACAGGCTGATGCGCTGGAGGTTCTGCGCCAGGGCTGCCTGGCCAATCTTCAGGTTCCGCTGCACGCCGCCAGACACCTGGCTTTCACTCATCTGCAGGAACAGCAACGTAGCGGCACCCTCGCCGGCAACCTGCCGGGCTGGCTGGTCAAACTCAAGGAAAACGAGCGTAGCGCGCTGAAACAGAACATCGAGGCGTACGTCGCGGCGATGCGTCAAAGCCACGCCCTCATGACCCTCGCCCTGGAACCTCGTGACGACTTCACCCGCCGTCATCTGCACGCCCGATTGCGCAGGGACTTTTCCCTTGAGGGCGACTTTTCCATACAAGTCGAACTGCCCGACTCGACCAAAACCGAACAGGTCCCGGAGTCGGGGCCGGGTGGCGTCAGAAAGATCACGACCATTGTGCCCAGCAAAGCACGCAGCAAAATGTCACTGGAGGACCTGGCCCAGCTCAATATCGATAACGTGCAATCGGTGCTCAATGACTCGCTGTCACAACGCTTGATCTTCTTGCGTCTGGAGATCACCGCGACGCATAAAAAGGATCGGACGCGCCTGCTCAACGGCATCAACCTGACCTATCTGCGCAAGGTTCTGCCGGAGCTGGACCTGCCCAAAGCCTATGAGCAGAAGATCCGTGACGCCTTTCAGGGCGCCGCCAGCGAGTCAGCATTCGTCAAACAACATCGCCGGGAAAGCCTGATCGAGCCGTGGCGCCTGATGCTGAAAATACAGAGCGAAAATGCACGCCTGCAAAAACACCTCAGCGCTGATGAAGCGGCACTGCTGAACATCGCCATCGACGCCGCCACCCCACAGGCGTGGCAAGCCAGCGGCAAGCGTCTTGTGCTGTTGCCGGTGTCGCTGAAAGTCGGCGGCAAGGACACCCCCGGCGAAGGCCCGGTGACCCTGTCCGGCGTCAGCTTCATCGAAGAGCAGATCAGCGGCGTCACCCTGCTGTACCTGCCGGACAGCCACGACGGGCAGTTCTTGCGCCGCTACGACACGCTCGAAGCGGCGCGCAAAGGGCTGTTCACCTTGTGCGCAAGTGACAAGTGGATCGAGTATCTGGCGCACAGAACGTTGCAAGGTAACGTCAGGGCCCATGTCAACCGAATCGGTCAGGCCGTGGAAAAAAACTTCGATGCGATCATCAAAGTCGGTGTGCGCTGGCCGGCCAGTACCTCGCTGGCCGCACACCTGCTCGATGCGCACATGGGACGCTTGATCGAGGCCCATCGCGGCACGTCGCGCTCCAACGATGAACTGTTCTTCGAGCGCTACGCCCTGAAAGGCCCGCGCGCCTTCAACTACATCAAAATGGCCTTGGGCATGGTGCCCTTCGTCGGCAGTGTGCTGGCCCTCTATCAGGCCTGGACCGCTGCCAATCAGGCTGCCGCCGCGTTCTTGCGTGGTGACGTGGCTGACGGTCTGGTGGAAATCGAGTCAATGCTGCTGTCGCTGATCGACGCCCTCATGGATCTGCTCCCGGGTGAAGCCGCGGCCTCGACGCTCTCCCGGACGACCCGCGCGTTGACTCGGGCGCGTCAGCTGCACGCGGTGGTGCGCGATGTGGCGACACTGCAGGTCAAGTCGCAGCGCCACGCACGACATGTGCTGGCGCGCTTCAAGGATTACGACTATGAAAAACCGATTTCCCTGGGCGGCACAGAACCGGCCAGCCACGGCCTCTACCGCGGGATCTACCGGCTTGCCGACGGCGACTTCATCGAACGTCAGGGCCGCGTCTACCAAGTGGAGCTGAGCCGGGATTCGCGCAGCTGGCGTCTGTCCGGCAACTCGCGAAAAACCTACAAGCAGCCGATCGCACTGGATGAAAGCGGGCAATGGGATACCTGGTTTGGCGTCTATGGCACAGCCCTTGAAGGTGGCGTGGTGGGGGGTGGCAATGTCGGCGGGCGCCTGGTCGATACACTCGACCCTTACTGGCCGTCGGTGATTCGGCAACGCCTGCCGCGCTGGCTGGTAGATCGAAACTTCCGCCGCCACCATCAACTGGCCGCCACCGTTAGCAATTTGGGCGACCAATTGCAACTCAGGGGAGCGAAAAGTGACCAGGTGATCAATGCCTACGCCGAAGCCACGGAAGCGCAACGCCTGACCATGTTGCCAACGGCCGAAGCCGCATGCATTGGCGATATCCAACTGGCCAGGCAACGTTATGAGGCGTTGACCGAGTTGACTGCGCTGACCCAAGGCAGAAAACACAGGGCTGTCGCCAAAATGCAAAGCAAGACCGCATGGCTGTTGACTGATCGTTACCAGCGGCGCGCCTTTCATCTGTCGCATAACATTCATGGCATGACACGAGCAATCGACCGATTGAAGCAGCTACACAATGCGCTGCCAGGTGACGCTGTGGCTGAACGTTTGAAACACATTGAAAACATACACAGGTTTCGTGTCGAGATCGTCAACCAGCTCGATCAGTTGGGCGAACTCAGGGACCAGGTCAATCACTGGTTTGAACGCATGCTGGCAAAAGACCGGCCGAAAATGTCGGCGCTGGTCGATAACACTAACAGCCGTCACAGTGAAGCCATCCTGCTGTACCTGAAAACCTCCCAACGTCTGGAAATCGTCAGAAAAGCCGGCAGCCCCTACGATGCCTCGTGGCGCTATTTTGTGACGATGGCAGAGCCCCTGCGCAATAGAATCGATCTGCATCTGTACCGCCAGTACGACCTGCCGAACATGCAGAACACGACCGCCCAACGTAATCGCATTCTTCAGGAATGCGTCGACACTTGCGTCGAGTATCGGCGCGAGATGGCGGTATGGACCGCCAGCTGTCCGCAATTCTTTCATCTGGACGTAGTCGAGCCCTTGCTGGAAGGCGTTGATCGCCTGGCGGATCGAGCGCGTGCCGCTATCAACAGGCCACCCGAACCGAGGGTCGCGGGGCGACCCCTGCAGCGCGTGTTCATCACTGATGACAACCAATTGCGCCATGGCGTGGAGCAATGGGATAACCTGACCAACGCCCGTCAATACAGAAGTACCGGGATTGGAGGCTATGAAGAAATCTGGGAACATGGCGCCGATGGCGTCGTGCGCCTGACCAACCCGCAAAACCTGGCAGTTCCCTCCCCCGCCGAGCTGAGTCTGGCCACCCTGGTAACCGAGGCACAGCAACGTCTGGAGAACGTGGCCACTTACCGCACCACGGTGCAGAGCAACGCCAATCGCGGCATGCTGCCCGTCGACCTGCAGCACATGATGGACAGTCATGCGAGTGAACTCACCACCCGTGCCGACGGTATCGCTGCCAAATCGGCAGAGCAGCCGATCATCCAGCAATTGCGCGATCAGGCCGCCGAGCTGATCGTCGAAGGTCGTGCCTTGCGCACCCAACGCTCGATGACCAGTCAAAAGCCCACCGACGGCATGCTTGATGACCTCATCGGACAGAACGCGGTGGAGATCCGCAAACCCCTTGCGATCCGAAAACTGGCGGATCATCAGGGGCGGCCCAACTACCTGCAGGAATATGAGGTCTGGAACCTCACGCAGGAGCCCGCGCAATTACTCTGGTACGTGCATTTCCATTACCGTTCGGCGACCCGCCCCTTGCGCCAATTCGAAAGAGCCCACCTGAAACTGCCGGCGCATCGCAAGCTGACTCACGCTGACGACCCGACCCTGCTTGATTCCAGAATCACTGCACAGTCCATTGCCCTGCGGCATTTCGAGGGACTCTGAGCATAAGGCACTGTAGTCATAGGAAGAACTGCCGAGCCATCACTCGGCGGTTCTGCCGTAAAAGAACGCGTCGATGTCGACAGCGCTATCATCATGAGACAAACTCACCCTCTTTGCGCTTATCACAAGTTTTACTCATGGAGCCTTCGGTGCTTGAAATCCGTCACCTGAAAACCCTGCACGCCTTGCGTGAAGCCGACAGCCTGGTCGATGCCGCCGACCGTTTGCACCTGACGCAGTCGGCGCTGTCCCACCAGTTCAAGGAGCTTGAGGAACGCCTGGGCATGGCGTTGTTCGTGCGCAAGACCAAACCGGTACGGTTCACCAGCGCCGGTTTGCGCTTGCTGCAACTGGCTGACGCAACCCTGCCACTGTTGCGCGCCGCCGAGCGGGATATCGGTCGTCTCGCCGGTGGTACGGCCGGGCGTTTGCACATGGCCATCGAATGCCACAGCTGCTTTCAGTGGCTGATGCCGACCATCGACCAGTTCCGCGATGCCTGGCCGGAAGTCGAACTGGACCTCGCTTCGGGTTTCGCCTTCGCACCGCTGCCGGCGTTGGCGCGTGGCGATCTGGATCTGGTGGTGACTTCCGATCCACTGGAAATCGCCGGCATCACCTATGTACCGCTGTTCACCTACGAAGCCATGCTTGCCGTGGCCAATCAGCATGCGCTGGCGAGCAAGCCGTACATCGTCCCCGAAGACTTGCTGACGGAAACGCTGATCACCTACCCGGTGGAACGCGACCGTCTCGACATCTTCACACGCTTCCTGGAACCGGCCGACATCGAGCCGGCGCAGGTGCGCACTTCGGAACTGACGGTGATGATGATGCAACTGGTCGCCAGTGGTCGTGGTGTTTGCGGCATGCCGCACTGGGCGCTGCACGAATACAGCTCGCGCGGTTACGTGAAGGGTAAACGGCTGGGGGAAAAAGGTTTGTTCGCAACGTTGTATGCGGCGATTCGCACCGACATGCTCGATGCACCGTACATGCGGGATTTTCTCCTGACGGCGAAGGACACGTCGTTCTCGACCCTGGACGGTGTCAGCGCGGTCCGCTGAGTCACTTGTGGGAGCTTGCTCGCGAAAGCGATGTATCAGACACACGAATAGTGACTGTCAGATTGCCTTCGCGAGCAGGCTCGCTCCCACAGGGGTCAGCGCAATATCAGAGTTGACGCCACATGTGGATCTTGTCGAAGTAGTCTTCGCCCACCCGCACCGCCAACGGTTCGAGGCCGAACTGGATAAAGCCGCAGCGCTGGTAGAGATTGAACGCGGCGTCATTGCCGGCGGTAACGGTAAGCTGGAGCAGTTTCAGTGCCGGATGGTTTTGCGCTTCGGTAATGGCCGCCTGTACCAGTTCGAAGCCCAGACCGTGCTGACGAAAATCCGCCGAGACGTACATGCCGAACAACGTGGCCTTGTGGCGAGCCTTCTCGCGTGGTTCGAAGGCCAGGCCGACGATGCCGGCCAACGTGCCGGCTTCAAACGCGCCAAGCACCACATCGAGCTTGCTGGTCAAGCGCCCTTCCCACCAGCTCAATGGCATTACCGCGCGTTCGCGAACGCTGGAGGTGAACGCCTGCGGATGGCGGTCATAGGCTTCGAGCATCAGTTCGCGGTAAGCCAGGGCATGACTGGCGTCCAGCCGTTCGATCCACATGTTCACGCCGTCCTGCGTTGCTCAAGCATCAGCCGCACAGCGAGGCCGCCGAGGACGAAGCCCATGAAATAACGCTGCAGCGCCAGCCACGTCGGGTTACGCACAAACCACGAAGCGATGCCCGCCGCGAACAGCGCGATCAGCAAATTGACGCAGAAACTGACGCTGATCTGGGTCAGGCCGAGAATGATGCTTTGGGTGAACACCGAGCCGTGTTCAGGGGAGATGAACTGCGGAAACACCGAGAGGTAGAACACGGCGATTTTCGGGTTCAGCGCGCTGGTGAGAAAGCCCATGGTGATCAGCTTTCGCGACGAGTCCGGCGGCAATTGCTGCGCCTCGAACGGTGAGCGCGCACCGGGTTTCACTGCTTGCCAGGCCAGCCACAGCAGGTACAGCGCACCGGCCCACTTCAGCACTTCATAGGCCATCGGCACTGCCAGAAACACCGCAGTCAATCCCGCAGCCGCGGCGAACATATGCACAAAGAATCCACTGACCACACCGAGCAACGACGTGACCCCGGCCTTGCGTCCCTGACAGATCGAACGCGAAATCAGATAGATCATGTTCGGCCCCGGCGTCAGCACCATCAGCAATGCGGCAGCGGCGAAGATCAGCAAGTCTTGAAGCGGGATCATGGCAAAGTCCTTTGCGTGGATGATCAGGCGATTGCGCTCAGCGATTTGCGATAAAACGGCAGGATCACGTCACGTGTCAATGGCGCCAGAACCACAGCAGGATCAGTGGCCGGATCGACCCAGATCACTTCTTCGATTTCCGCCGCCGGTGTGACGTCGGCCTCGATCGTCAGTTGAAAGATCTCGGCCTGCACGACACACCCCGGCTCGTTGGCCGCAGGCGCCGAGAACTGGCCGAGAAAAGCCGCCTGCGCCGGATCGATCTGCAAGCCCAGCTCTTCTTCCAGCTCGCGGGCCAGCGCGTGCACCGGCAACTCGTGCGCCTCGATCTTGCCGCCCGGTTGCATGAACGCCGTGGTGCCGCGCTTGCGCACCAACAGAGTCTGGCCTGCGGGATTGAGCAACAGCGCGGCGGCTATACGAATGAGGTTTGCAGAGACAACGGATGCAGAAGTCATGGATCAGCCACCGGCCTGGAAAAACCGCAAGGATCCCATGCCCGGCCCAATGACGTCACCTCACCGATCATTCCCCCTGCGCCTTGAGCGTGGCTTCAACCTCCTCCGGCACCTTGACGAAAATCGTGTACTTGCCGCCCTCCATGGCTTCAAACGCAATCAGCTTTTCCACCAACAGCGCGTTGAGCACCTTGCCGGCATTGAGCAGCAGCATGCCGTTATCGGCATTGAGGTTGCGCGCCAGAATCATCCCCGCCGCCAGATCCCGAGTGGACAGCACCTTGACCGACGGATCGGCCAGCGTCACGTCGCTGAGGAACGCGGCACACACCTGAATGAAATCCTCGACCAGATCGGGATCGTACAAACGCCCGGCGTACTGGCGCAGGTACAGCAGCGCTTCATCGCTGTTCATCTGCCGCTCGAGGATCAGACCGCGCTGCAACTCGACGAAATCCACTGCCAGTTTCAGCAAGCGTGAGCCGAACGGAATGCCCTCGCCCTTGAGCCGGTCGGGAAAGCCGCTGCCGTCCCAGCGCTCCTGATGATGCAGGATCAGACGCGCCGCATCCTTCATCGGGTCCAGGGTCATGAGCAACGATTCGCTCTGCTTCGGATAGCTGCGATAGCGCTCGCGTTCGGTATGGCGCAGCAGATCCGAAGGCGTGGTCATCATCGCGTCGGTCCAGCTCAGTTTGCCAATGTTGTACAGCGCCGCCGCCATGGTCAGATCACGGCTGGTGGCCTCGTCCAGCCCGTGCTGTTTGCAGTAGCTGCGCACCAGCTCGATGATCTGCCGGTTGGTCTGTTTGGCAGGTGGCAAGCGCAGATTGGCCAGCAGCGAGAACACTTCGGTGCCGGTAACGTAGCTGTGCTTGAGCTCTTCGTACGCCAGATCGAGCATGTCGGCGGTCTGCTGCAGTTCGGCGGTGCGCGCTGCGACATGCTTTTCCAAAGTGCTGTTAAGCAGTTTGAGCTGGTCGTTTTGCACCCGGGTCAAGCGCTCCAGCCGTTGGCGCTCCTGCTCGGAATGCTGGTGTTCGAGGGACTGGCGCAGAATCAGCAACAGCTCTTCGTCATTCCACGGTTTGCTGATGTACCGGTGAATCTGCCCGTCATTGATGGCTTTGATGATCGCCGCCGGGTCGGCATAGCCGGTGAGCATGATCCGCGCCGTCGCCGGAAAACGTTCACGGACATGCGCCAGTAACGACGCACCGTCCATGCCCGGCATCCGCGCATCGCTCATCACCAGGTTGACCGGCTGCTGCGCGAGGATCTCCAGCGCCTGGGCGCCGCTGGTGGCCAACAGCAGATCGTAGGGTTGGCCGCGTAACAGGCGGCGCAGGCTGTTGAGGATCGACTCCTCGTCATCGACCAGCAGCACTGTGGGTCGATGCGCCGGCAGCGGCGCGGATGGCTCTTCCATGGCATGGCCTCAAGCAAACAGGGAAATTACGACGCACCGAGCCAACACTTCGCCGGTCCGCGCCTGAGTCCAAGGCTAGATGATTTTGGCCGGCATTCACGCCGATCTTTGTCCGGGGCCGAAAGCGCAGTGCCGGGGAGCCGACTATGCTGAAGACAGCGCAAGACTCCATCGGCTGATACAAACAGGCAAATGGCGAGGGAAAAGGATGCCCCGGATCACCACAGCATGCCTCCCCACGGGTGGCGCGGCATGACAGCGCCAACCGTGCACATCAATCGCCGCGTGCTGATCGTTGACGACAGCCCGGCGATCCATGGCGATTTTGCCAAGATTCTCAGCCCGGTCATCCCCGGTGACGATGGCTTGGGCGAAACCGAGAGCCTGTTGTTCGGCACCCCGTCCGCACCGCAAACCCAACATTTCGAACTGGATTCGGCGTTTCAGGGCCGCGAAGCCCTGGAAAAACTCGAGGCCGCGCTGGCAGAAAACCGCCCCTACGCCATGGCCTTCATCGACATGCGCATGCCACCGGGCTGGGATGGTCTGGAGACCATTGAACGGCTGTGGCAGGTCGACCCCAAGCTGCAAGTTGCGCTGTGCACGGCCTATTCCGATTATTCCTGGGAAGACATCGACCGGCGTCTGGCGCTGAACGACCGCTTGCTGATCCTGAAAAAGCCCTTCGACGCCATCGAGATCCGCCAGATGGCCAGCGCCCTCACGGTCAAATGGCAGATGACCGAAGACGCCGAGCTGAAGATGAGCCTGCTGGAGCAAGCGGTGCAGGAGCGCACCCGGGAGCTGTCCGACGCCAATGTGATCGTGCAGAACAGCCCGACCATTCTTTACCGTTTGCGCGGCGAACCCTCGTTTGCGCTGATGTACATCTCCCACAACATCACCCGTTACGGCCATGTCGCCGCCGACCTGGTGGGTTCGCCCGACTGGGCACAGGCGCTGATTCATCCGGACGATCAGGCGAACGTCGATGCGGCCATGGCCCGGGTGCTGGATCGGCATGCGTCGGGCGCGTCCATCGAGTTCCGCATGCGCACCGGCCAGGGCACCTGGCGCTGGGTGGAGAACCGCTACATCCCGGTGCGCGATGATGACGGCCGTCTGCTGGAAGTCGAAGGCATCATCCTCGACATCACCGAGCGCCGCCTGGCCGAGGACAAACTGGCCTTGCTCGCCCGCTCCGATGGCCTCACTGGGCTGGCCAATCGCGCCACGCTGATCGAGCGCCTGCATCAGGCGTTCGCCGCCGCACGACGAGGCGCCATGCCGTTCGCGGTGTTCTACCTGGACCTCGACCATTTCAAGCGGATCAATGACACCTTCGGCCACCCGGTGGGCGATCTGCTGCTGCAGGAAGTCGCCCGGCGCATCAAGTCCGATGTCCGCGAAAGTGACGTAGTGGCGCGGCTGGGCGGCGACGAATTCGCGATCCTGCAACTGGACGTCAGCGACCCGACCCAATCGGCCGCGATGGCCGCCAAGATTCGCGACACGCTGCTGGCGCCCTACCACCTGGCCGGTAATGCGCTGCATATTTCGGTGAGCATCGGCATCAGCAGTTACAGCTACCTCAGCCTCGATGCCGACGCGCTGCTCGGGCAAGCCGACATGGCGCTGTACCGCGCCAAGGAAATGGGCCGCAACCAGTACCACTTCCACTCCGAGGAAATCTCTCGGGAAGTGGCCGAACGCATGACCCTCGTCAGCGAATTGATGACCGCCCTCGAGGGCAATGAGCTGATGCTGCGCTATGCGCCGGAGGTCGATCTGCACAGCGGCAGGATTCTCGGCATGGAGGCACAAGTCCTCTGGCAGCATCCTCGTCGCGGCCTGCTGCAGGCCTGCGACTTCGTGCCGATTGCAGAGAAAACCGGCGCAATCATTCCGCTCGGGCGCTGGGTGCTGGATCACGCCTGCCACCAGATGCATCTGTGGCGTAACGAAGGCGTCGCGCCGCCCGTAATGGCGATCAAACTTTCGCTGGCCCAACTCAAGAGCGGCCCCGAGCTGATCTACAACGTGCTGCGCACCACCGCCCGTTGGGAACTCGCCCCTTGGGACCTGCGTTTCGATGTCACCGAGGCCACACTGGCCCAGACCAAGTGGACGCACAACGACGCGTTGCCGCGCCTGCGTGAACTGGGCGTGAGCATCGCCATCGATGATTTCGGCACCGAATATTCCTCGTTCGACTACCTGAAAACCTACCGGGTCAATCACCTCAAACTGGCGCAGAGTTTCGTCGACAGTGCCGCCCACGATGTTGCCAGTGCCAACGCCCTGCGCGCGATGGTCAACTTCGCCCGGGATCTGGACATCGACATCATTGCTGAAGGCCAGCCGTCGTCGGATCAACCGTGCACGCCGCCCTCCGCGCCCCCGCTGCCCAGCGCCCGGGGCATGTATTTCAGCGCAGCGGTCAGCGCCGAACAAGCCGGGCATTTGCTCAAGGACAGTTGCCGGCTGACGCCAAAGGAGGACGAGGCATGAAAACGCCTTTTCCGCAGACCAACCGGCGCATCCTGATCATCGACGACACGCCGGCGATCCACGATGACTTTCGCAAGATCCTCGCCCCGCAGGTGGCGGACGCCGTCGATTTGCAGCAACTGGAGCAGACGCTGTTCGGCACCCAGCAGACGCCGCACCTGAGCTTCCAGCTCGACTCCGCCTATCAGGGCCAGGAAGCGCTGGCGCTGGTCAACCGCGCACTGGCCAGTGGCAATCCCTACGCCCTCGCCTTTATCGACATGCGCATGCCGCCCGGCTGGGATGGCCTGGAAACCATCGAGCAACTGTGGCGGGTCGACCCGAACCTGCAAATCGCCTTGTGCACGGCGTACAGCGACTACAGCTGGGAAGCGATGGCCGAACGGCTGGAGTTCGGCGATCAGTTGCTGATCCTGAAAAAGCCGTTCGACAGCCTGGAAATCCGTCAGATGGCCAACGCCCTGACCTGGAAATGGCAACTGGCGCAGGACGCGGCGCTGAAGATGCTCAGCCTTGAGCGGACCATCGAAGCGCGGGTGCACGAACTGCTCAAGGTCTCGCACCTGCTGCAATACGACAGCCTCACGGAACTGCCCAACAGCACCTTGCTCGGTGATCGCCTGAGTCAGGCCATGGCCGTGTGCCGACGGCATGACAAACAATTGGTGGTGATGTTTCTCGGTCTGGATCGCTTCAAGCGCATCAACAATGCGCTGGGCCATCCGGCGGGTGACGAGATGCTCAAACGGGTCGCCCGGCAACTGTTGTCGTGCGTGCGTGATTCGGACTCGGTGTTTCGCTACGGTTCCGATGAGTTCGTGGTGATCCTCGGCGACATCAACCACCCTCAGCAAACCCACGGCATCGCGGAAAAACTCCTCGCCGCCATTCGCCTGCCGCAGACGATTGCCGGCCACGATGTCAGCGTCACCGCCAGCCTCGGCATCAGCGTCTACCCCGAAGACGGCCTCGAAGCCACCGAGCTGATCAAGAAAGCCGAGACCGCGATGCGCAACGTCAAGGAACAGGGGCCTGACAACATCGGCTTTTTTATCGAAGCCATGAACCAGCACGCCCGGGAACAGCACAGCATCGAGTCGGGCATTCGCCGCGCCCTGCAGGCGCATGAGTTCGTCCTGCACTACCAGCCGAAAATCGACCTGCGCAGTGCCAAAGTGGTGGGTGCCGAAGCACTGCTGCGCTGGCAGAAACCCGGGCATGGCTGGGTCTATCCGTCGGACTTCATCCCGGTGGCCGAGGACAGCGGCCTGATCGTGCCGTTGAGCAAATGGGTGCTGGCTGAAGCTTGTCGTCAGACCCGTGCCTGGCAACTGGCCGGACTGCCGCCGATCCGCATGTCGGTCAACACGTCACCCATCGATTTTCGCCAGCGTGACTTCGTTGCCGGCATCGAGCGCGTACTTGAACAGACAGGTCTGGCCCCCGAATGGCTGGAGCTGGAAATCACCGAAGGCGTGCTGATGCAAAACGTCGAGGCGACGATGACGGCGCTCAAGCGCCTGAAAACGCTGGGCACGCGTCTGGCCATCGATGACTTCGGCACCGGCTATTCCAGCCTGAGCTACTTGAGGCGATTTCCCATCGATGTGCTGAAGATCGACCAATCGTTCATTCGCAACCTGTGCAACGACCGCAACGATGCCGTGCTGGTGAGCGCCATCATCAACCTGGGCAAGAGTCTGGAACTGGACGTCGTCGCCGAAGGCATCGAAACCGCTGAACAACTGGCCTTTCTCAAGGCCCATCACTGCGAAGAAGGCCAGGGTTACTTTTTCAGCGAAGCCCTGCCCGCAGACGCATTTGCGCGGTTGCTGGCCGGTACGCAACCCGCGCCCTGGACGATTGAATGATCACTTTGAAACCGGCCTGGAGTCAGGGAGACAATTGCCGATGAGCCTTTTCCATTACGGCATGGCGTTGCTGCTGTGCGGAGTCTGTATCGGCGCCAGTGCCGAGCCGCTGGACGAGCCGCTCAAACCGCTGCCCGCGGTGCCGCAGCAGGATCCCCGGCGCGTGGAACTCGGTCGACGGCTATTCCACGAACCACGTTTGTCGATCAACAACACGCTGTCCTGCGCCAGCTGCCATCAACTCGACAAGAACGGTGCCGACAGCCGCGCCTTGTCTCTGGGCTTCGACGGCAAACCGGTGGCCGTCAACACACCGACCGTGTTCAACGCGGCCCTCAATTTCCGCCAGTTCTGGGATGGCCGCGTCGAAACGCTGGAGGAACAGAGCAACGTCGTCATCACCAGCCCCCATGAAATGGGCAGCGACTGGCGCACCGTGATCGAACGCATCGGCAACGACCCCGACTATCGTCGTGATTTCGCCGCCACCTACCCGGACGGCGTGACCCAGGCCAACGTCCAGCAGGCGCTGGCCAGTTTTGAACGCACCTTGCTGACGCCCAACTCACGCTTCGATCAATACCTGCTCGGCAACACCGACATCCTCACTCTGGAGGAAAAGTACGGTTACCAGCGCTTCAAGGAGTACGGCTGCATTGCCTGCCATCAGGGGGTCAACATCGGCGGCAACATGTTCCAGAAATTCGGCGTGTTCGGCGATTACATTGCCGATCGCGGCAACCCGACCGTGGCCGACCAGGGCCGCTTCAACGTCACCGCCGATGAAGCAGACCGGGCCGTGTTCAAAGTGCCGAGCCTGCGCAATGTCGCGATCACCGCGCCGTACTTTCACGACGGATCGGCCCCTACCCTCGAACGCGCTGTGGATGTGATGTTCCAGTACCAGTTGGGGCGGATGCCGAGCGCTGAGGACAAACGGCTGATCATGCTGTTCCTCACAACCCTGACCGGCCAAAGGGAGGTCCAGCCATGATCAACATCTCGCGGCGACGCAGCCTGTTATTGCTGACCCTGGTGGCCTTGGCGCTGGCCTCGATCCTGCTGTTTCTGTACTTCAAATCCAGCTCTGACCAGAGCATGACGTACACCGAATCGCGGGATCTGATCCGGCAGATCAAACAGCAGAATTCGCAGTGGGAGAACGAGATCCTCAAGGCCAGGGTGGCACTGACCCACAACTACGATCCACTGGTGTCACCGATGAATGAGATGAACCGGCTCTGGGCGCGCTTCGACGCGATCGAGTCCGGGCATGGGCGCAACGATTCGACGCAATGGAACGATGCTCACGAAAGCTTCCTGCAGGCGATGCAGGAAAAGACCCGTCTGGTCGAACAGTTCAAATCGCACAACGCACTGTTACGCAACTCCCTGGCTTTTTTGCCCACCGCTGAAGACGACATCCAACAGCAACTGGCCAGCCTGTCGGACTTCGATAAATTGCAGCTGCAAAACATCACCACCGACACCTACGACCTGCTGCTCAGCGCCCTCGAATTCGCCCAGATCACCTCCGACGACCGGGCCGCCGACATCGAGGTCGGCCTGAACAAACTGAAGGTCAATGCACAACGCCTGCCGCTCGCGTTTCAGACCCCGATCAAAATCCTGAGCAGCCATATCTCGCTGATTGCACGCGAGCAGCCAGTGGTCAATCAGTTGCTCGAAAGCATCGAAAACATCCCCGTGGCCGAGCGCCTCGACAACATCACCACCATGCTCGATCACGACCAGCAAAGCGCCGATCGGGTCGACCGGCAATACCACTTCTACCTGCTGTTGTTTTCGGTCTTGCTGGTGTTGTCACTGGTGTGGCTGGCCATTCGTTTGATCGGCAGTTTCGCCGAAATCAATCGGGTCAATAACGCCCTGCAAACGGCCAACGATGCACTGGAACAAAGAGTCGAAGAACGCACCCGGGAACTGCGGGACGCCCAGAGCGAACTGCTCGACGCGGCACGTCAGGCCGGCATGGCGGAAATCGCCACCAATGTGTTGCACAACGTCGGCAACGTGCTCAACAGCGTGAACATCTCCAGCGACCTGATTACGCGCAAGCTGCGCAACAGCAAGGCCCAAGGCCTGGGCAAGGCCATGCAACTGATCAACGAACACCCGGATGACCTCGGCGTGTTCCTCAGCGAAGACGCCAAGGGCAAATTGCTCCCCGGCTACCTCAACCAATTGGTGGTCGCCATTACCCAGGAACAGCAGGAAATGTTCGACGAGTTGAACCAGATGAACAAAAGCGTCGACCACATCAAGGACATCGTCGCCACCCAGCAATCCTATGCCGGTGCCAACAGCATGACCGAACCGCTGTTCATCAACGAATTGCTCGAAGACGCGTTGCGCATGAACGCCGGGGCACTCACCCGGCACCACGTCACGGTGGTCCGGGAGTACGCTGACGTGCCGCAGGTGATGGGCGACAAACACCGTTTGCTGCTGATCCTGATCAACCTCATCAGCAACGCCAAATACGCCATGTCCGACCTCAGCAACCGCCCCCGGACCATGACCCTGGCGGTCAAAATTGTCGATGACACCTTCCTTGAAATTAGCGTCAAGGATGACGGCGAAGGCATTTCGCCGGAAAACATGACGCGAATCTTTGCCCACGGTTTCACCACCCGCAAGGAAGGCCACGGCTTCGGTCTGCACAGTTGCGCCCTGGCCGCCATCGAGATGAACGGCCACCTCACCGCGCACAGCGACGGCCCGGGCCAGGGTGCATTGTTCACCTTGCAGATCCCCCTGATCAGCGTCACGGAGAGCGCATGAGCGAGCTGTCGAATCGCCGCATTCTGCTGATCGACGACATGCCGTCGATCCATGAAGACTTTCGCAAGATTCTCGCGCCGCCGGCGGCGCAGTCCGTGGAACTGGACGAGATGGAAGCGGCACTGTTTGGCGCTCAGGTGCGCGCCGAACGTCCGCCGTTCGAGCTGGACTCGGCCTATGGCGGCGAGGAAGGTCTGGGCAAGCTGAACCAGGCCTTGGCGGAACAACGCCCCTATGCGCTGGCCTTTGTCGACATGCGCATGCCCGACGGCTGGGATGGCGCGAAAACCATCGAGCATCTGTGGCTGCAGGATCCACAGTTGCAAGTGGTGGTCTGCACCGCCTACTCGGATTATTCCTGGGATGAACTGCTGGAGCGTCTGCAGGCGCATGACCGCTTGCTGATTCTGAAGAAACCGTTCGACAACATCGAAGTGCAGCAGATGGCCAACACCCTGCTGACCAAATGGCAGATGACCGAACGCGCGTCATTGCAAATGCATCACCTGGAACATCTGGTCGATCAACGCACGGCCCAGTTCAAGCAGGCCAGCGAAGACCTGCAACGGGAAATCGATGAGCGCAAGCAACTGGAAAGTCAGCTGGTACAGTCGGAAAAACTCGCCTCACTGGGGCAAATGGCGGCGGGCGTGGCCCATGAAATCAACAACCCGATCGGCTTCATCTCCTCCAACCTCGGCACCCTCGACGGCTACTTCAAACAATTGCTCAGCGTACTCGATGCCTGGCAGACGCTTGGGCCAACACCAGACAGCGAATCCGTGGCGCGGCTTGAGCAATTGCGCAAAGACGCCGATCTGGATTTTCTCCTCGAAGACATTCCGGTACTGATCCGCGAATCCAAGGAAGGCATTGGCCGGGTCGGGCAGATCGTCAAGGACCTGAAGGATTTCTCCCGGGTCGATAGCCAGCAGCAATGGCAGTGGGCCAATCTGCAACAAGGCATCGAGTCGACCCTGAACATTGTCGCCAGTGAACTCAAGTACAAGGCCGACCTGATCAAGGAGTACCAGCCCCTGCCGGACATCGAATGCCTGCCGTCGCAAATCAATCAGGTGATCATGAACCTGGTGGTCAATGCAGCGCAGGCCATGGGCCCCGAACGCGGCACCATCACCTTGCGCACCGGGCAACAACAAGACACGGCGTGGGTGGAAGTCGCCGACACCGGCGCGGGGATTGCGCCGGACATCCTGCAGAAAATCTTCGATCCGTTCTTCACCACCAAACCCGTCGGCCAGGGCACCGGGCTGGGCCTGTCCCTGTCCTACGGCATTGTGAAAAAGCACGGTGGCGACATTTCGGTACGCAGCGAACCCGGGGTGGGCACGACCTTTCGCATCGAGTTGCCGATGCGTCAGAACCGGCCCGCGGCCTGAAGACGCCTCAGGTCGCTTCCTGAAAGTCCATTTCCGGTGGCTGGCGACGGAAACCACCGGTGAGTACTGCCAGGTAAACTACGCCGATCGCCAGCCAGCTCAAGCCCAGGTACACCGCCAGGTGATCGAGGCTGACCATCAGCCACAAGTCCGCCACCAGCCCGATCAACGGGCAGAGCAGCGCGCGGGATGGTGCGGCGTGGATCGCGGGTTTCTTCGGTCAGCGTGCTGACCGCATCGAAGCCGAGGAACGAGTAGCAGGCGATGGCCGCGCCGCTCATGATCAGCGGCATCTGCATGTCGCCGTTGAAGAACGGCTTGATCGACCACAACGGCGTGCTCGCATCGCCACCGATGTAGTGCACGCACAGCGCGACGAAAGCGATCAGCACGAGGAACTGCACCAGCATCAGCAAGGCGTTGATGCCGTTGGCCAGTTTCAGGCCGATGATGTTGATCGCGCTGGTGATGCCGATAAAGGCCAGCACCCAGATCCATTGCGGGATCGACGGGAATGCAGCGGCCATGCGCCCGTAACTCATGGCGGTGAAGAACATCGCCACCAGCGCCGCCAGATACGCGGCGGGGACCATGCCGGCGGTGGACTGGGCGAGGATGCCGAAGGTGCCGAGGACAATGATCGGCGTCATGTAGGCGATGCCGAACAGCACCACCGCCCCTAATGAAAGGGTGCGTTGCAAACGAGCCATGGGCGACTTACTCCGAATGTTATTGGATTTATGGCAGAGCCGGGTTCGGCGAATGTTTTCGGGTGTGGCTGATCGTTCCCACGCTCTGCGTGGGAATGCCTCAATGGACGCTCTGCGTCCGCTCTTGGGACGCGGAGCGTCCCGGGCTGCATTCCCACGCAGAGCGTGGGAACGATCGGGTAAAACCTGAGTTCGACCCGTTGCTTCAGGTCGGCGTAACTCGAGCAATCAACTCGATCAGTCCCCTCTCCCTCCGGGAGAGGGCTAGGGTGAGGGCAGTGGTCAACGGCGTGGAATCAACAACTCGCGAACACCATCACCGTGCTCCAGCACCTCCCCCGGCAACTTCAAGCGCTGATCATCCAGATAGCGGTAATCCCTGCGCGCAATCTCCAACCGCGCGAAATCCAGTTCAACGCAGAACGTCCCTTCCTCACGCCCGGCCTCGAACAACAACGTCCCCAGCGGATCGACCAGCGCACTGCCACCGGCAAACATCAAACCGTCATCCCCGGCCTCGACGCGATTGACCATCAACGCAAAGGCCTGATTCTCCTGGGCACGGGCCATGATCGCGGTGCGGTGAGTCGGCGCGTACGGGTCCATGTTGCCGTTAGTCACGATCAGCAACTCGGCACCCAGTTGCGCCAAGGCACGGGCCGACTCCGGAAACTCGATGTCGTAGCAGATCAGCAGGCCAACGCGCACACCGTTCCACTCGCAGGTGGCGTAAAGGTCGCCGGCCTCGAACACGCCGCGATCCGACGCCCACAGATGAGTCTTGCGGTATTTCAGGGCAATGCCTTCAGGAGTGATCAGCAACGTGGTGTTGTAGAAGCGACCGTTGTCGTTCTCGGCCATGCCAATCACCACGGCGATGTCGCGTTCACGCGCCGCGGCCCGCACCGCGCTGACGGTCGGGCCGTCGAGCGGTTCGGCGGTTTGCGCCACGGTTTCGGCCGTCGGGAAGCCCATCAGGTGGGTCTCCGGGAACACGATCAATTGCGTGTCGGCCGCACACGCGGCAATCGCTGCCAGTGCGCGTCCGAGGTTGTAGGCCGTGGCATTGTCACGGCCTGCCAATTGCGCGAGTTCGACTTTCATGGGAATTCCTTGTGATAAGCGGCGGGCGCTGAAAGATTGCCCGGTGGCTGTCTGTGGGCCAGTATGCGCAGCAAGCAGCCGGCCAGGGAATTACGCGGCCGGGGTAACCCGATAGGGGTAGATCGATGACACTTTCGTTTGACGACATCACCTGGCACCGCGCCGTCGGGCAACTTATCGATGCGCTGGACAAGCCGAATTTCTGGGCGCAACTGGTGCGTCTGCTCGATCAGTACGTGCCGTTCGATAGCTGGGTGGCGCTGCTGTTCAGCGCCGATCAACACCCGCAAGTCTTCGCCGAATGCCCGGGCGAAGATGGCAGCCCCGATCAGTTGTTTCAGGATTATCTGCGTGGTCTGTACCTGCTCGACCCGTTCTACATCGCCTGTCGCGAGCAAACCCGCACCGGTCTGTATCGCCTCTCGGAAGTGGCGCCGGAGCATTTCGAACTGACCGAGTATTACCAGCGATACTTTCGTCTGAATGTCGTGGCCGATGAAATCCAGTTCAATTGTCAGCTCGAAGGTGATCGCACGTTGTGCCTGTCGCTGGGCAGTGAAAAACGTTTCACTGGCGAACAGATTGCCCTGCTGTCATTGATTCAGCCTTGGGTGCTGGGCCTGTTGCGCCAGCGCCTGCCCTACGAGATCAACGAAACCGTGGCCCTCGCCGCCCCTGCCCGGGCTGACTGGCGGGTGCAACTGGAGGCGTCGGTGCAGCAACTCAAGGGCACGCAGTTGACTGCCCGGGAACTGGATGTCGGGCGTTTGATGCTCAGCGGTTGCTCCAGTAAAGAAATCGCCCGTAAGCTGGAAATCTCCGTAGAAACCGTGAAAGTCCATAAGAAACACATGTACAGCAAGCTGGGAATCAAATCCCAGTCCGAGCTGTTTTCGATTTTTCTTCAGGCGCAAAACGCCTGAAACAGCGCGATTTAAGCTTTTTTGTGGGAGCGAGCTTGCTCGCGAAGGGGCCATCACATCCAACATTCATGTTGGCTGATCCACCGCATTCGCGAGCAAGCTCGCTCCCACAAGGAACTGCGGCGCTGATTATTCCGAGTCCGAACCAAGGAAACCGTATGAGCCTGTCACTCCTGAGCCGCTACGCCTTCTTTGCCGTCTGCGTGATTTTCACCCTCGCCAGCCTGCCTTTCCTCGAACATGACTGGCTATGGCCAATCACCGCCGTCACCGGCGTGCTGAGCCTGATCGGTCTGTTCGACCTGCTGCAAAGCCCGCACGCGGTACGGCGCAACTACCCGATCCTCGGTAATATCCGCTATCTGGTTGAAGGCATCCGCCCGGAGATCCGCCAGTACCTGCTGGAGTCCGACAGCGATGCCCTGCCCTTCTCCCGCGCCCAGCGCTCGCTGGTCTATTCGCGAGCGAAAAACGAAACCGCTGACAAACCGTTCGGCACGCTGATCGATGTCTATCAATCCGGTTTCGAATTCATCGGCCACTCGATGCGTCCGGCACCGCTGAGCGACCCGAGCAGTTTCCGCGTCACCGTCGGTGGCCCGCAGTGCAGTCAGCCGTACTCGGCCTCGGTATTCAACATCTCGGCGATGAGCTTCGGTTCGCTCAGCGCCAATGCCATTCGCGCGTTGAACCAGGGCGCGAAACTCGGCAACTTCGCCCACGACACCGGTGAAGGCAGCATCAGCCCATATCACCGCGAACACGGCGGCGACCTGACCTGGGAGCTGGGCAGTGGCTACTTCGGCTGCCGCACCAGCGACGGCCGTTTCGACCCGGAACGCTTCGCCACCCAGGCACAGAACCCGCAAGTGCGGATGATCGAAATCAAGATGAGCCAAGGCGCGAAACCCGGCCACGGCGGCATCCTGCCCAAACACAAAGTCACCAAGGAAATCGCCGAAACACGCGGCATCCTGATGGGCGAAGATTGCGTCTCGCCGTCACGTCACAGCGCGTTTTCCACGCCGATCGAAATGATGCAGTTCATCCAGCAACTGCGTGAACTGTCCGGCGGCAAACCGGTAGGCTTCAAGTTCTGCCTCGGCCATCCGTGGGAGTTCATGGGCATCGCCAAAGCCATGCTGGAAACCGGCATCCTCCCGGACTTTATCGTCGTCGACGGCAAGGAAGGTGGCACCGGCGCCGCACCGGTCGAGTTCACCGACCACATCGGCGTACCGATGCGCGAGGGCCTGCTGTTTGTCCACAACACCCTGGTCGGTCTGAACCTGCGCGACAAGATCAAACTCGGCGCCAGCGGCAAGATCGTCAGCGCCTTCGACATCGCCAGCGTGCTGGCCATCGGCGCCGACTGGGCCAACTCCGCACGCGGCTTCATGTTCGCCATCGGCTGCATTCAATCGCAGAGCTGCCACACCAACAAATGTCCGACCGGCGTCGCCACCCAGGACGCCCTGCGCCAGCGCGCCCTCGTCGTCCCGGACAAGGCGCAGCGCGTGTTCAACTTCCACCGCAATACCCTCAAGGCACTGGCGGAAATGCTTGCCGCAGCTGGGCTGGAACATCCGTCGCAACTGTCGGCCAAGCACTTGGTGCGGCGCATGTCGGCGACCGAGATCAAGTTGTTCTCGCAGTTGCACGTGTTCCTGAAACCGGGGGAATTGCTCACCGGGGAAGTGAATGGCGAGTTTTACTCGCGGATGTGGCAGATGGCGCGGGCGGACAGTTTTGAGCCGCAGGAAGTGGTGGCGGCGTAACGGCCAATGCGCCAGTCTGCGCAACGTACTGGCGCGTTACTGCTGATTTTGGCGCAACAAGACAAACCGGAAAAACAGGTAGCCCGACGACAGATTGAACAGTGTGAACGACGCCACTGTGGCCAATCCATGCCAGTGCTGCGCATCGGCAAGCAAACCGATGGCAAAACTCACCCCGCCCATCCCGCCGATAAACAAAAGATAACCAAGCATCGACGTATTGCGCTCAAAGGTATACAGCACATTCACGTAAAACGAGAACGCCGCGGCCACGCAAAACGCGGCGAAATTACTCGCGGCTTGAGTCAGCCCCGCGGCGGTGCACAGGACAAAAAATATTTGCCAGTGAATCAGTCCATCGGCGAGGCCGATCACACTCAATGCAGAGAATCCTTTCATCTCGGTTCCTTGCCAAAGCCGTTTTTGGCGAACAGCCAACCTAGGTCATCACGCGCTGGCGGTCTACTGTCAGAAATTACAGGTCAAGGGTCGATTACGACGAATGGTCAGCACTTCACCCCATGGCGGTTATGTATCGCCGGGCTACGACAGTGCCAACAAAAAAGCCCCGGTCTCGCGACCGGGGCTTGGTTGATGCAGACGCTAAAACTTACGAAGCCGAACGCGCCGCACCTTGCGCTACGTTGCTCGGTTGCAGCTTGAACACGTAGAACAACACGGTCAGCAGCACCAGGAACGCAGGCCCCACATAGAGCGCCACGCGGGTGTCCGGGAAGTACGCCATCAGGCCGACTACCAGCACCAGAAACGCTAGCGCAAAGTACGAGCTGACCGGGTACAGCCACATCTTGTACTTGAGGCCGGCACGTTCGCTGGCGCTCAGGCCTTTGCGGAATTTCAGTTGCGCCAGCAGGATCATCACCCAGGTCCAGATTGCGCCGAAGGTGGCAATCGAGGTCACCCAGACAAAGACTTTTTCCGGCACCAGATAGTTGAGCAGCACGCCCAGCAACAACGCACCGATCGACAGCAACAGCGCACGACGCGGTACACCGTTATTCGAAGTCTTGGCAAAACCGGCCGGTGCCTGGCCGTTCTGCGCCAGGCTGTAGAGCATGCGTCCGGTGCTGAAGATACCGCCGTTGCACGACGACAACGCTGCGGTGATCACCACGAAGTTGATGATGCCGGCGGCAGTCTTGATGCCCAGACGCTCGAAAGTCATCACGAACGGACTGCCCTGGGTGCCGATTTCGTTCCACGGGTAGATCGACAGAATCACGAACAGTGCGCCGACGTAGAACAGCAGAATCCGCCAGAACACCGAGCCGATCGCATCGGGAATGGTCTTCTGCGGGTTCTTCGCTTCACCGGCGGTCAGGCCGATCATCTCCACGCCGAGGTAGGCGAACATGACCATTTGCAGGGACATCAACACGCCGGTCACGCCGTTGGGCATGAAGCCACCGTGGGCCCACAGGTTGGAAATCCCCAGTGCCACGCCGTCATTGCCGAACCCGAAGGCGATGATGCCGACGCCGCCGATCACCATCGCAATGATGGTGACGATCTTGATCAGGGCGAACCAGAATTCGAACTCACCGAAGGCCTTTACCGCGATCAGGTTGACCGAACCCATGCTGACCAGCGCCGCGAGGGCCCAGATCCAGCGCGGTACATCGGGAAACCAGATACCCATGTACACGGCCACTGCGGTGATTTCCGCGACGCAGGTCACCAGCCACAGGAACCAGTAATTCCAGCCCGTGAGGAAGCCCGCCAACGGGCCAAGGTAGTCTTGCGCGTAACGGCTGAACGAGCCGGCGACCGGGTTGTGCACGGCCATTTCACCGAGAGCGCGCATGATCACCAGGATCGCCAGACCACCCAGAATGTACGACAGCATGATCGCCGGGCCGGCCATTTCGATGGCCTTGGCGGAACCTAAAAACAGACCGACGCCGATACAGGCACCGAGTGCCATGAGGCGAATATGCCGTTCGCCGAGTTCGCGTTTGAGCGGACCGCCCTGAGCGGTGTCGCCGTGAGGCAGTTGATTGCCGACTGGCATAGGGGTGCAACCTCGTCTTGTTATTGGATATGACCACCGAGTGTCGAAGCGTCGGCCGATAAGCCCTGGCTTGAAATGAAACCGCGCCTGCTTTGTGAGCAGACACGTCTTGCAGGACAGCCTGCAAGATCAGCGGGACGTGCAGTATAAAAAGCCTTTGGCAGGGCATTTCACTCTATAAATCACAAGATTAAGGGGGAGTTACCGCAAAGAAGGCAGTTGATCGAGCAGATCAACTGGTAGCTGTAGGAAAACTCGCCACTAAAAGCGGTGGCGAGTATTGCACAACCTTGGTGCATCGTCTTTTCAACGTGCGTTTTTTATCCAGAGGAATCCGCTATCAGGCCGCGCTGCTTTGCCGCGCTGGGTCGGTCACGGTTTTCACGACTTTGGAACCGGTTCTGATGATCTTGTTCTGAGGAAAGGCTTTCGCCTGTCGGGTTGGCTTGTCAAAAAAACCGGGATCTTTTACGGAATATTGTGCAATGGTCGGGGCACCGTACTGGGCTTGGTAGTGAAGCATCCATTCACCCGTCGTCCGCTCATATTTCATGTAGGCGAACCCCGTCAGAATCATATACGCGTTGCCGCTTTCATCATTACTCAACCCGTAATCCGGAAACTCCATGGCGGTACTCAACCCCCAACCATGTTCGTGGTCGGGTAGATCGTTGTATTGAGCAGCTTCCTTGCCCGCTTCCACGTGTCTGACGCGCAGGACATTTTCCCCCATCTGATCCACGGTAAAAGAGCAGCCGCTGAACCCGGGCGTAAACACATGATCGGGTTCACCCCATCGCGGGTGAACGGGTATGTCCACGTATCCTCCCTGAGGAGCCCAATACCCCAACAACGCATTGCTCTGATGTGGCAGTTCGTTAGGGGTACTCCACACGCTGATGGCATTGAACTCACTGTCCACCGCGCCGGACGTGGTCATCCGTTGCATGGAAAAAATCATCTGCCCTCCTCCTTGGGTATTGGTCATTTGCGGGTCTACGTTGAGGACATCCGACCAGAACTGCGACTTGAAAAGATCAGTGCTGACAGGAAGATGATCAAATTGTGGGGCGGCCAGAGCCTGATGAATATTCGTCGGCCTGCCCGTGAAAGGGACGAATTCAAATGGCCCCCAATCATAGGAAAGATGGCGAACATCGTTGAGCGTCACCACTTCGATCCGCGGCTCCCACAGGCCGTTGGGCAAAAGTTCGCGGCTGAAAGGCGGGCGCAGCCAGACGGGTCTGCCGGAGGTACCTGGCTGCTGTCCGCTGACAACGTCCGTTTCATGCAGATCATCGGTAATATTGCCGCCGAACAGCGACTGCGGTTGCCATTGATCCGGCGCCACTTGCCGGTATCTGCGAGGCGCAAGTTCGTTGAAAGCCGAATCGACGAGGAGGACGTCGACACTTTCCGCGTTCAGGGTGAAATCATTCTTGACCCGGTACACCGCGACCTTGCCGCGCTCATCTATATTGCGGATATAACGGCGCAGTCCATCAGCACTTTGCAAGATGCCTTTGCCTGCCGGGCTGAGACGCGCGAGTTCGGATGGTTTGACGGCATAGCGACGAAACTGCCTGTTACTGAACCCGGCCGGTGGCGGTTCGACCGATGTCGAAGGCGGCGGCAAGGCATGCTTCCATTCGCCAGCGCCATCTTGTTCAACAATCGGCTGATAAGCCTGCGGTTTGTTCGGGTGCAGAATTCTCGATTGCCCGGTGGCCGGTTCGATGACTTTCTCGAAGACGCCGTCCTCGACCTTCACATAGTGTCTGGCGCCGACCGCAAACTGATTCTGTGGATCAGGCTCCACGTCTGCCAACGACACATCGCTTCGATAGGGTACAAGGTCAGGCTTCCACAAACGCTTCTGTCCACCGGGCATTTCAATCGGCGTGAATTCCGAATGAACGCCGGCCAGCAACGGCAGCGTCGCCACACCAATGCCGATGTTTTCCAGCACGTCGGTGATGTGTTCCCAACCAGCTTCCCTATCGCCCTTGCTGAGATCTTCAAGCCCCTCCAGCACTTCGTCCATCAGTTGCACGGCGGACACTCCGAGCATCACCAAGCCCAATGGAGGCACGGCAAAAGACAGTACATTCAGCGCGGCTAGGCCGACTTCGAGGAATATCGCGAGCAAGGATTGCTCATCCCGCACATCGGCATCGGCATTGGACACGGCAGCGTCGCGGGCATCCCTGAAAATCCGCTGGTTGAACTCCCGCTGCAATGTTGTCCAGATGTCATAGTGCTGGACCCAGGGATCACCTGAAGGGTCCAGCACCCTGAGCTGCAGAAGAAAATCGGGATCATGCTTTTGCCGACGGGTTTGATGATCCCATAGCCGCGGCTTGCCTGACGCCGTTGGAATCTCTTCGGTAAAGCTGTAGTAAAACGTCGACCGATCCCTGTAACGCAAGAACCGGCTGAAGAAATGCTGATAGGCCGTTGGCGCCTTGGGCGAGTCACTTTCAGCGCGGCGCACGAACTGTTCGGTCAATCGGGCCTTGAGTGCCGTCACTGTGGCGTAGTGCTTTACGGGATGATCGGGGTCGTCGGGAATGTAGGCGATGAAATCGTTATTGGCGAAACCGTCAACGGTCGGCAGCAGGTCATCCAGAATGCTTTCATCGTCCGGATCGGCGATCTCGAAAATGATACAGCTGTGTACGGGCAACTCATTGAAACTCAAGCTGCGATACCACAGCGTCTTACCGTCGACGTGAACAGGTTCCTGCCCTCCTGCACTCGACATCAACGCTGCAAAATGTTCCTGGCGAATATCACCCTTACATAAGGCAATATAACTCGCAGCCCTCAGTGCTGCTTTCTGGTAATTGACGAACAGCTTATTCAGTTTGTCGCGAGCATTGCCGTCAGCCCAATGAAGTTCATTATGCAAATAGGCCTGATACTGTTTGCCGATATCCAGTTGTCGGCATAACCCGATGAACTCATGAACATCAAGTCCGACGTCGATTGTCTTTCCACCTGAAACTGTCACATAGCAATTCGGTTTAAAAAAGAACATTGCCTTTTTATCAGGCGAATGGTTATGCAGGGCGGCGTCAAGCAGCGAAGCGGGTGGAACCTGCGAGCTGTGAAAATCACTTTTACCGGACAAATCCACCTGTACCCGATTGACGTCCAGATCCAGCCCGGCGCTTTCCTTGATGGCCTTTGCCAGCAATGGCGCGGCGAATTCATGAGGTGTTTGCACGGAGGCCATGGCGCTATTCAGCAACGTATGCGCCGCGACACTTTCTTCGATCAGGTGTCGCGCTTCTTCGCGTTGTTTCGGCGACGCAATCTTTAACCATTGTGGCGCATCGGCATCAAACGTCTTTAACATCTCAAGGTTTTCTTTTGACATACCCAACAGTGCTGACGGCGTTGCAGCCTTAACAATATCAATATGCTCGGCAATACTGAAAACCTGACCACGAGATTCCAACATGACTTCATCCCAGAGAAATAAAATTAAAGTCCGAGTTAACAACAAAACATTCAACAGGCGAAGCCCATGAGTACTACCAGACTTTAGCAACTTACATTCATATAAATAACCTTCACTAAAAAGTTACATATTTGTTTTCTTGATTCGCGGTCTCTCAAAGCGCCACGTCGCACCGCACTCTCCGTACCGGGGCTGCCAGCCGGCCCCCGATCGCACATTTTTTTCACCAGCCTCAACCACCGTCTAAGCTTCAGACAAGTCCGATCAATCTGCGTGAATGGATCAATCGACTATGGGCGCTTTGTGGCAAACCGATTCGAGTAAAGCCGTGGTTCCGACTGAACGAGTGGATGAAGCGCCTGTCCCTGAAAAACCCCGCCGCAACCGGCATGGGTGGAAGGCTTTCTGGTTGTTGCTGGTGATTATCGCGATCGTCGTGGGGCTGGCTGCGTCCAAGGAAATGCGCACTTCGCGCTTCCAGTCGCGTGAGCTCAGCCAATACGCCGCGTCGCTGACGTACACCCTCGAACCCGGTCCCAGTGAAGCCATTCGCTATCCGGGCAATGGGCCGTTCGATCTGCGCCTGGGTTACAGCTCGCTGGATGAGTTCCTGCCGCGCCTGCTCAAACGCAACTACGTCATCACCGAACAGGCGCGGTTTTCCCCGGCACTGCTCAGCTACACCGACAAAGGCCTGTTCGTGCCGTATTCGGAAAAGATTCAGGCCGGGCTGTCGATCACCGATTGCCGGGCCGCACCGCTGTACAAGTACAACTACCCACAACAGCTGTATTCAAGTTTCGAATCCATCCCGCCGGTGGTGGTCAGCAGCCTGTTATTCATCGAAAACCGCTTCCTGCTCGACCCGAAACAGCCGCTGGCCAACCCGGCGGTGGACTGGCCGCGCTTCGGCATGGCCGCGTGGTCGCAAGTGGCAAAATTGCTGCACCTGCCGGGGCAGTCGGCGGGCGGCAGCACGCTGGCGACGCAATTGGAAAAGTACCGGCATTCCCCGGATGGCCTGACGGTGTCCGGTGCCGAGAAACTGCGGCAGATGATGTCGGCCAGCGTGCGCGCCTATCAGCCCGGCCCGCAAACCCTCGGGGCACGGCAGAACATCGTGCGTGACTACCTCAACAGCGTGCCGCTGTCGGCGGTGCCGGGGCATGGCGAAGTGCATGGCATGGCCGAAGGCCTGCGCGTCTGGTACGGCAGCGACTTCAATCAGGCCAACGAACAACTGAACAGCCCGGCCACCGATGCGAAGACCATGGCTGCCAAAGGTTTGGCCCTGCGCGAGATGTTGTCGCTGATGATCGCCCAGCGCCGCCCTTCGCATTACCTGACCAAGGGCCGCGAAGAGCTTGCCGACCTCACCGACAGCCATTTGCGCCTGCTCAAACAGAACGGTGTGATCGACAACGCCCTGGCCGATGCCGCGCTGACCAGCAAGGTCACCTACCGCGACTGGCAGACCCAGCCGACCCTTCAACCGATCGAAACCAACAAGGGCATCAGCGTCGCCCGCAGTCGTCTGGCGAGCATGCTCAACCGGCCGCTGTACGACCTCGACCGCCTCGACCTCTCGGCCACCAGCACCCTGCAGGGCGACCTGCAAACCCAGGCCACCGCTTACCTGAAGAAACTCGCCGACCCGGCCTACGCCGCCGAAATCGGCTTGCTCGGTGAACGTTTGCTGACGCCGACCAGCACCACGCAAGTGCGCTACAGCTTTACCCTCTTCGAGCTGACCCCGGACGGTTCCCGCGTGCGGGTGCAGACCGATAGCACCGACCAGCCGTTCGATATCAACGAAGGCAGCAAACTCGAACTCGGCTCCACCGCGAAAATGCGCGTGCTCACCACTTACCTGCAAATCATCGCCGAACTGCACGACAAGTACGGCGCCATGAGCGTGCCGGAACTGAAGAAAGTCGAAGTCCCCGATCAGGACCGCTTGAGCCAGTGGGTCATCGATTACCTGATCCAGAACAAGGATCACGACCTGTCGAAGATGCTCGGCGCAGCCCTCGACCGCAAATACTCGGCCAGCCCCGGCGAGGCGTTTTTCACCGGCGGCGGCCTGCATGTATTCCACAACTTCCGCAAGGAAGACAACGGCCGCATACCGACCCTGCGCGATGCCCTGCGTGAATCGATCAACCTGCCGTTCATTCGGCTGATGCGCGATGTGGTGCGTTATGTCACTTATTCAGGGCCCAACAGCAGTGCCGAACTGCTCAAGGACGATCGCGATCCGCGCCGGCAGGAATACCTGGCAAGTTTCGCCGACCGCGAAGGTACGGCGTTCCAGCTCAAGTTCTGGAAAAAATACAGGAACAAAGACACACAGGCGCGTCTCGACACCTTCCTCGACAGCATGCGCCCGACACCGATCCGCATGGCCGCCGTGCATCGCTACCTGCTGCCCGATGCCAGTCAGGAAGACTTCAATACGTTCGTCCGCTCACACCTCAAAGGCACCAAGCTCACCGAAAAACTCACCGATGATCGCCTGATCCGTCTCTACGATTCCTATGGTCCCGGCAGTTACGATTTGCCCGATCAAGGCTTCATCGCCAAGGTGCATCCGCTGGACCTGTGGATGATGGGCTACTTGTTGAACCACCCGGACGCGACCTTCAGCGAGATCGTCAAGGCCAGCCACTTCGAACGTCAGGAAGTCTACAGCTGGCTGTTCAAGAGCAAGCACAAGGGCGCCCGCGACAGCCGTATTCGCACCATGCTCGAGATTGAAGCGTTCCTCGAAATTCACCAGCGCTGGCAGAAAGTCGGCTACCCGTTCGACCATCTGGTGCCGTCGCTGGCCACCGCGATTGGCAGCTCCGGTGACCGCCCTGCCGCACTGGCCGAGTTGATCGGCACCATCCTCAATGACGGCGTGCGCATGCCGACGCTGCGCATCGACAGCCTGCATTTCGCCGCCGGCACGCCTTACGAAACGCAACTGGTCAATGACCCGCACGTGGGTAAACGAGTGATGCCGTCCGAGGTCGCCACAGCCATGCGCGAGGCACTGTCGCAAGTGGTCGACGCCGGTACAGCAAAACGTGTTTCCGGCAGTTTCAAACTGGCTGATGGCAGCCCACTGGCCATGGGTGGCAAAACCGGGACCGGCGACAACCGGATCGAAGCCATCGGTTCGGGCGGACGCATCCTCAGTTCGAAGTCGATCAACCGCACGGCGACGTTCGTTTTCTACATTGGCGATCACCACTTCGGCACCCTCACCGCGTTCGTTCCGGGGCGTTCGGCAGAGAACTTCAAGTTCACCTCGGCCCTGCCAGTGCAGGTGCTCAAGGGCATGGCGCCGATTCTGACGCCGTATCTGCAACCGGGCAGCGACTCACAGTGCAACCCGACGCAGACCGCCAGCGTGGCGATGCTCGAAGCGCCGCGCCCTACAGCGAGGTAACAAATCGTGTCAGCTTTTTCTGCATCAGGGTGACGAATTTTCGCTTCAGCGGGTGGTATTTATATATTTTTCAGATTCGAATTTTCGTCGAATTGGCGCTGCGCAAAGCCGTTTGCCTCCCGATCTTTGAACTTTTGTTTTGCCCTGCCCTGAGTAGGCTGATCACTCCTCAACAATCAAGGATGATTGGCCATGTCTCTCTCTCCCCTGCCTGCGGAAAACGCGGACAAAGGACGGCACTACGAATTCATCAAGTCCGCCGTCAACGACAACTTCAAAAGCGCCACCGTCACCCGGAGCCTCGCCTTGGCAGTTTCGCCACTGAAGAACGAAGCCTGGTACACCAAAGCACCTTCCGCGTATCTGAACAAACTCGCTGCGGCCAACCTCAAGGCCTGGGGATCGCAGAACCAGGTTGATCATCTCTTGGCGAAAATCGATCTCCATGCCTTCGCCGAGCCGCTGCTCAAGGCAAAAATCAAGGAGCGGCACGGCATCGAGCCGGACGTCAAAAGCACCTTTCTGCGCCTGTACCTGCCCAAGGACAAACCGTGGTACGCCATCGACCTTTCCGCAGGTGTCGTGACCCGCACCGTCTCGCTGCTGGATGCCGCCCTGCACAATTTCGCCAGCAGTGAAACGGTCGGCCATGGCTCGGACTACATCAGCGAGCCCGATGAGCGCGGTCTGTTCGATGTCGTACCGATCAAAAGCGCCATGCCCATCAGCCAGTTTCAGGCGCTGTGCCGCGATCTGGATATCGGCGCGCGGTATAAAAAACACCTGGAAAGTTACCTGCTGCCCGGCGAACCGCTGGCCGAGAGCGTGCTGCAGTACAAGGTCAACCAGAGTCAGAAGGACGCCCTCGCCGTCGCCGCACATTTGGCCCTGATCAAGGACGATATCCAGTACGACGCCTACAAAATGCTCTTGAGCCTGACCGAGGAAAAACCGCAACTGCTGCTCAATGGCCGCGCGATGCAGTGCGCTGACCTGTCGCTGCTCGGCACCCGGCTGACCGGGATTCTGCTGCTGACGCACACGGCATCGGACAGCCGCGGCGTTCGACGCCTGATCGTCTACATCCCCCACGACCCGGATCACCCGGTCAAGGAGTACAACTCTCTGAAAGCCTTCCGGGAGGAGTTGGTGCGCCAGCTTCGTGAAGACCGATTCAGCGAGTGGACCGAACAGACCTACCGTCAGTTCTTCAGCCAGTTTGTCGACCATCAGCAGCGCGGGCATTTCTTTGCCGAGCTTGAGCAACGCCTGTTCATTGTCAGGTATCACCCGCGTCAGGATCCCACCGATCAGCAACCACCGTGGCGCAAGGACCCGCAGGACAATCCCAACCTGCAGTTCGGTCGGGTGAAATTGCAGGGCAATTACTGGCGCCACGCCTATCAGCAAAAGCTCAACAAGATCCTCAACGACGCCCGGGAGATCGCCGTCTCCACCGCCGACACCGACAGCAAAGCGCGCTGGGCGTGGTGGGACAACTTCAAGAAAATCCTTTCGGACATTTTCAACGTGGCGCTGTTGATCGCCACACCATTCGTGCCGGGGCTGGGCGAATTGATGATGGCCTACACGGCCTACCAGCTAACCAGCGATGTGATCGAAGGCATCGTTGATCTGGCCGAAGGGCTTTGGCAGGACGCTGCCGGGCATGTCATCAGTGTGGTCACCGACATCATTCAGTTGGCCGCCTTCGCCGCCGGCGCGCAGATCGGCGAAACCTTTCGCGTCAAACTGTCGTCGCTGGTAGACGGCATGAAACCGGTCAAGCTGCCCAATGGCAAAAACAGCTTATGGCACCCGGACCTGAGTCCCTACGAACGTAACGAACTGATGCTCTCGCCCGGCGCCAAACCCGATCGCCATGGCCTGCATCAGTACCGCAACGAACACGTCCTGCCGCTGGAAGGCAAGCTGTACGTCGTCGAAAAGGCCACGACTGATGCGACGTCCAACACCCACCGCATCAAGCACCCGAGCCGCGCCAACGCCTACCGGCCGAAAATCGAACACAACGGCCACGGCGCCTGGGTGCATGAAGCGGAGACCCCGCACAACTGGCCGAATGACGCGCTGATGCGACGACTGGGCCACAGCGTCGAACGCTTTTCGCCCGCGGAACTTGAGCAGATCCGCATCGGCAGCGGCACCGATCACGACGCCCTGCGTCAGATGCATATCGACAACAGCCCGCCTCCGCCGCTGTTGGCCGACACAGTCAAACGCTTCAGCGCCTACGACGATGTACTCACGGCGACTGCCGACATCCGCGCGGGCCGCCCGATCGATCCACAGGCCGTCTGGCTGGAACCGGTGTTGACCGGTTTGCCGGGCTGGCCTTACAGCAAAGCGCTGGAGGTGTTTGCCGATGCCAGTCTGAGTGGTTACTCGCGCAAGTACGGCAATCCGCAGGCTGCGCCGGCGGAGACGTTGCGCATCAGCCTCAATGATCTGAATGCGGGACAGTTGCCGGATCGCGTGGCGAACTTCCTCACCAATGAAGAATTCAACCACCTGCTGGGCCCGGACATTGCCCCTGACCAACGCGTCGCGGCCTTGCGCAATCGGCTCGCCAATGCCGTCGATGAGCGTCGCGGGGACGTCTCCCGCCGTGTCTATCAAGCAGGCGAAAGAACCGACAAAACCGACATCAAAACCGTCAGACAGACCTTTCCCGATTTGCCGCTGCCGCTTGCCGAAAAACTCGTGGCCCAGGCCAGCCCCGCCGAACTGCAAAGAATCGCCAAGGAAAAACGCCTGCCGTTGCGCCTCAAGGTCCAGGCCCGGGAAATGGCCTTCGAAGCCTGCGCCACCCACGCCTACGAGGGCTTTTATCATGACGAGCTGATGACCGCAGACAGTGAACGCCTGGCCCTCAATACCCTCAGGCTCAACACCGACACCTTTGCCGATCTGCGTCTGGAAGTGCGCGACGGCACCTACGACGGACCACTGCGCTGCAGTGTCGGACCCGATGATGCAAGCGTCGTCAGGCGCCTGATCCGCAACGAACAGGGGCGCTATGAAGTGCTCGACGCAGGCAACCGCACGCTGCATGACGCGGATGATTTCTACGAGTCGATTCTGCAGGCCGTGCCTGCCGAAAAATTGCCAGCCGTGGGTTACCGGCACGGTCAGGGGCGCCCGCTGAAACGGTGGATCATGGAAGAGGCCGCCGCCCCTGCGCAGCGCCGAACCGCGCTGGCGGAACCGCCGATCCGCTCAGTGGCGACGATCGAGACCGAAACGCTGGTGCGCGGTTGGCCGTGGTTTTGGGCTGAACCGACGCCGGAACAACGCGTCAGTACGCTCTACCCGAAAATGAACACAAGAGAGGTGAATGCCTTCATTGAAGTCTTGCAGCGCAAGAGCGACGGCAATGCAGTCGATGCCATCGCAAAGCTGGAAAGCGAACGCAAGGATTTGCACCGTAAATTACAGGCATCGCGTGAAAAACACCCCGCCGGCGTGGACGACGAGGGAAATCCGGGCTACGGAGCGTCCATGGATTACATGCAACTTGGCGGGAGGCACATAGAAGAAAGGTTAATTGAGTGTTTCGAGCGCAAAAGCGCGGGGTTCGACGAACAGATCCATCATCCAGAGCAAGGCTATACACTGGACCTGACCACTGAGTTGAACCGATATGATCTCGAATACTGGTGGGAAGAATTGCGCAAGCAACCCGGCATGAAGCAACACCTTGATCAGATCACCGCACTGAGGCTCAACAAGACATCCCTCTCGGCAAATCGCGACGGACTGCTCGGCAGCTTCCCTCATCTGCGCCAATTGAGCGCCCGCCAGTGCAATCTGAAAGAAATACCCTCCAGCATCGGCCAGATGCGTCAACTCGAGGATCTGGCCGATAACCGCATCGACTTGACGTATCGCTCCAGCAAACAACTCGACGCACTGGTACGTCTGCGCACGCTAAACCTGAACGGCAATCCCTTGCGCATCCCCCCGGATGTCGGGCGAATGTACCGGCTGGAGGAGCTGAGCCTGGCTAACACCGACATCCAGACCTGGCCCAAGGGGCTGTTCAAGGTGGACAGCGTTGACCGGCAGCGACCGCGCAGTTTCATGCTCGACATGCGGGGGGCGCCAATCAATACCCTGCCCGAAGTCACGCCTGGCTCTGATCAGGCGTTTGTGCTCAGCCGCGCACGTTTCAGCCTGGAAAAACTGACCAATGAAGAGCGGAAGCGTTTTGGCGAGTATCGAGAGTCTTCACGCCTGGGTTTGGTGCAGGATTATTTTCCCGCCGCCAATGACGAACTCCGCCATTGGCAACTCGCTGCCGATGTGCCCGGCGGTTTCGGCCCGTCTTCGGCACTGAGCAAATATCGCGAAGAAACCTGGCATGACCTGATGGCCGAGCCGCACTCCGCCGGTTTTTTCAGCGTGATTGCCAAACAAAGAGAAAGCGCCGACTACCTGACGGAGCCCGCACGCCGCAAGCTGACCCAACGTGTCTGGGAAATGGTCGAAGCCGCCGCCCTCGATTCAGAGCTGCGCGAAAAACTGTTCAGACAGATTGTGTCCCCGGAGGACTGCGGCGATCTCGGTGCGCAATTGTTCAATTCACTGGGAATGAAAGTGCTGGTGTCCAAAGCCTATACAGCGCCGACATCGGCCCAGGTTCTGGATAACACCCTCGTACGCCTGGCCCGCAGTGCTGCGCGGCTGGACTTTGTGAGCGACGAGGCTCGCGTGGAGTACAGCAGCCAGGCGCAACAGAACCTGATCGATTCGAGGAAGCCTGCACCGGATGAAGTAGAGATTCATCTGGCACTCGAAACCGGCCTGGCGCAAAGACTGGAACTGCCTTGGCAATCGGAGGGCATGCGCTATCAGCCTCGATCCGGTGTCACTAACGCGGAGATCGAACTGGCGCACAGAATGATCATGAATCGGGAACAGGGCGACGGCTTGGTCAATAAAATGATCAACCTGGCTTCAGACAACTTCTGGGAGCGTCATCTGCGCAAGACCCACCCGACGCAATACGAGCGTAATGATCATCTGTTTGAGAACAAACTCGAATGGGTCGAAGAATTGAAGGAAATAAAAGCGCAGTGGGCTGAACTCAAGGATCCGGGTCAGATAAAACCACTGACGCAAAAACTGGAAAGTCTTGCGAACCAACTCGGCATTTCCGTGGCCGATGTACTCAAGGATGAGCCCTTGAGCCAAAGGCTGTACCAGGACCTGCAGAAACAAATCGGTTATCAGCGCGATGACCTTTCCCGACAATTGACCCGGGAGGCCATGAGAATCGCGAACCTCTGACGGCAGGCTTGCAAACCGGTCAGACCATCAAGGACTGGCCGGCCCCTGCGACAGCTTTTCGCCCCCCCATAGGCCCGGGCTTGCGTGCTCTGGGTCAGGCCAAACCGCGCTCATTCTGCACCCGGCGCCCTGGCGGTGAACATCAGCACCACCGTGCCTTGGTAATCCCCGGAGAGATACCCCCCTTCCGGCTCGATCGGATCGATCTTCAACGCCACGCGTTTGCTCCTGGCGGCTTCTTCCTCGGACAGCACCTGGCGCGGAGTGGCGTGCGAACTCAGCTCGACATCATTGAAAGAGACCCGCAGATCGATCACTCCGCCGGGGCGGCCATTATCCAGATAGGGGTCAAAGATCAAACGCGCTTCGATCGCGCTGCTGTCATGGTGCACATCGAAATTGCGCATCAGCCCGCTGAGGGTCGAGCGCTGATAGTCCCACTCAAGCCGCTGTGGCCGGTGAATCCAGTCCGGTTCTGCCGGAATGATGTAGAACGGGCGGCTGGGAATGGTCAGGGACACTTCGAAAGTGTGCTCTTCGCGCGCGGCCCACGCCCCGGCGCCGGTCAGCGCAGTGGCGACCACCAGCGCGGCGGCGGTGCATTGCTTGATCATGTTGGTTACCCGATGGGTCAATGGAAAACAAACCTAGCGACTGGCGGTCTTCATGCTTTTTTTCTCGCTGCCTTCGATCAGGAAGAAGCGGTATTCGCGGCCCTTTTCCTTGTCAAAGGCAAAGGTCTTGCCCGCCAGCACGTGGTGTTTGGTGGTCGCGCCGCAGTCGCTTTCCTTGCTCAGTGAACAGCTCTTGAACTCATCGACAATCAGCACGGTGTTGCCATCGTTACGCAGTTCATAGCGTTTTTCGGTGTCATTGATGACGGTGGCAAAACGCGCGTCCTTCGGCCGCACAAAGAAGATCGTGCCGAACCCGGTCATTACGTTGACCCCGGCTGAAAGCGAGTTTTTGTAGTCTTCGCGCTCCTCGCTGCTGACCACGAACTCGTCTTCCTTTTCCGGCACCACCGGGACGAAGCGCACGCGGAAATAGCGCTCGCGATCGCGCTCGCCCATGTACAGCAAACGCGTACCCTGCATGCCCTGCGCCGGGACGATCAGCCGCGCCGGACTGGCCATCACGCCATTGCGTGAAGCGCCGTCGGCCGCGTTTTGCACGGGCACTTCCTGCGGCACGCCATCGGCGCCGTAGATGATCTCCAGCACATTGACCTTGACGAAAGCCGTGGCATCGCCGCTGTTGAATACGCGTTTCAGGTAAGTACTTTTATCGGCGTCGAGATAGTCGTAGACGGTGCCGACGTTGATTTGCGGGCCGGCCTGCGCCGTCAGGCAACACACGCTGAGCACGCCCAGCAGAAAACCACGTTTCATCGCGTTCAACTCCATGAAAATCGAAAAGGGCCAGACTGGAGCGCTCACGCATCCGAGTCCCAGATAATGGTGATGTTGCCGCGCAGCCGGTCGTTCTTTCCGGGGCGCAGGAGGAATTCGATCGCAAACGGGTCCAGCTCGAAATGCAGCGTGCCGCCCTTGCGCTCCACGTACATGTTTGGCTGGAACGGCCCCATCCAACTGTTGAAATGCAGTGGAATTTTGCTGACGGGGCCACCGCCGGGGCCGTCGATTCCCGCAGGCAAGGACATCGAGACCTTGACCTGAACGGAATCGCCCGAAGGGCTGCCGAGGTTGCAGTACGCCCCGCCCTGGGAACTGCACAGCATCATCACCTTGAAGCGCGAAGATGCCGAGATGAAGAACGGTTGGTCGCGGAAGATCCGCGACGGCTTGCGCCCGCTGTCGATCCACGGCGCCCATCCGCCTTCGGGTTCCAGCGACACTTTGTTGCCACCCGGCGGGAGATCGACTTTGAGGGTGTGCTGTACGTCCAGTACGAAGTCGAGGGTCAGGTTGGAGTCATCAGGTTGAAAACTCTGGCCCATATCGAAATCGCCGCCATTGCCCAGGCGGTAGCTCAGTGACCCGGTGTAAAGGCCCGATGACATGCCCAACGGATTTGGCGTGCGCAGTTCATAGGCGAAGTCGAGGGTATCGAAGTACATGGACGGAATGGTCGCCAGGGTCTTTTTGACACAGAGGTCTTCGACAGGGGTTTTCCAGAAAAACCGGTAGTCGGTCGGGGAGTAAGCGCCGACGCCGCTGTACAGGCACGGCGGGGACGCATACACCCAACTGCTGCCTTCCCAGAGCCGTTGATGGCCGAGCAATGGATCGCTCACTCCGACCAGTTCGTGGGCCGGCTGGCTCAGGACGTATTTGGAACCGACGCCCGTAATACGCACTTCCACGGTTTCCGTTTCCATCGTATCGGTATTGGTTACTGTCAATCGGCGCCAATTGGCGGGCACCTTTATGCCGACGCCCCAATTGGGCGGGAGGGTCAGGGTGGAGTTGAACCGGACCGGCGTCTGAATGCTGAACATCGAGTTTTCCGCGCATTGATCCGGATAAGTCGCGCAGTAACCGCTGTTGGGGGTCTGGTTGACGAACACGTTCTTGCCCGGCTGCGAAGAGTCGGGCTGAAACAACGCGCGGATCTCGTGGCTGGCCGCCTGCGCCGAGGACACACCCAGCGCCAGTGCCAGCGCACAACCACCTGTCATCATTTTCATAAGATCAACCTGCCTTCTGTTCGGTGGAGGTGGCGTCAGCGAGGGTGTCCGGCGTGCAGCGCAGATCGCCGATCATCAGCACATTGTTTTCGCTGCGATGGTCGGACTCGTTGAGGCGGAACTGGCAGAGCAACTGGTTGCCCTGACGCACTTCCAGGGTCGGTGAGCCGGCGTTCATTTCCATCGAGAAGAACCCGTCGACTTCGCTCACCCCACGGCTGGCGTGGTTGATCACGTGGTGGCCCTTGAGCGGCCGCCCCTGGCCATCCACCAGTCGGCCGAGCACGGTCATGGTTTTCATCACGCGGACCTTGCGGTACTCCACGCCACCCTTGTTCAGGTGATAGCGGGTGCGCGGCGGTTCGATAGACGCGGCCGGCACGTGGTTGCCCTCGAAGTCGAAACTCACCGAGCTGTTCTGGTACGCGGTGATCGGGATGAAATTGCGCCCCGGCTTCAACGCCGCACCGCCACCGCTGAAATCGTCGGCCCGCAGGACGATGTCCTCGATGTCCGACTCGACATCGACAATCAGCCCGGCGCCACGCACTTCGGTCTGACTGGTCATGAGCATCTGCTGCGCACCGACCACCAGCGTGCTATCGAGGTTGAGGCCGCCGGTGAAATTGCCGTTGTAGGAGGAGCGCTGAATAAAGCCGTCACCATTGACCGCGTCGGTGCGGAAGTTGGCCAGGCTGGCGACGCCCACCCCGTAGGTGTCGGTGAGTGCCGTGACCGACACGTTCTGCAAGACGTGATCCCGGAAATCCTTGCGCCAGCCGAGCGAGGCGTTGTTGTCACGCGCACCGTCACGGGCCGTGCGTGAGCCGATACTGCCGCTGATCTGCTGACCGGGGGCGCCGAGTGCCATGTTGATGCTCAGGTCGACCCCGCGATTGCGCGCATCGCCGCTGCTGAAACTGCCGGGACGATCAAAAATCGACAGGCGCCAACTGGCATCGCTGCCCAGCACCATCGTGCGCTGCGTCCAGCCCAGATCGACGCCCATGCCTTCGACATTGCCCTCGCTGTGCGAGACCCGCGCGTTGACCGAACTCTTGCTGCTGAGGCGATGGTTGAGCGCCAGCGAGGAATTGCTGGTCTGGCCGATGAACACATTGCGCGGGCGCACCCGGGTGCCGTCCGGCAACGTGTCGTAGGTATTGGTGGTGTCGAGCCAGCTGCGGTTATGGCTGACGACAAGGCTGCCGGCGCCGTAGTTGTAGAGGCTTTGCAGATCGAGACCGGTGCCGTAATCCTCGGTCTTGTAGACGTTGGCGTAGAGGCTGATGTGATTGGCCAGGGTCCAGTCGATGGACGTGCCGTATTGCAGCTTTTCGCGAATCTGCCGCGCCGACAGCCCGAGGATGACGCGCGGATGCAGCAGGTAATTCAGCGAGGCACCTGCGGTCGGGCTGCCGCTGGCCTGGGTGTCCCAGTTGCTCAGCAGTTTCTGTTCTTCGCCGGCAAAGACGTTGTAGCGCCAGCGCTCGTCGAGGTTGCGCCAGTTGTTGGGCTTGTACACCAACTCCTGAGTAGTGGAGGTGATCTGGCCGTCTTCGATCAGCCGGACTTCCACCTCATAAATGCCACCGGGCAGCGGCCGGGTGTCGAGGGTCTGCAAACCAGCCGGCACCGATTGGGTATTGATCAGCAGGCCATCGCGCCAGATCTCGACGGAACCCTGGCGGTTGGCGGTGACATAGATCGGATAAACGCTGGGCATCGGGCTGTTGATGGCCAGGCTGTCGGAGCTGCCGTACATCACGCCGACGGCGGTGTCGGGACTGCTGCCGAACGTACGCGGCTGGCGTGTCAGCCCTTCGGAATTGGGGGTGAAATAGCCCAGGCGGAAAAAACTGCCTTGCAGTTCGCGCTGGGTGTGCAGCTCGTGAACGGAGTGATAAAGCTTGTCGTCCGGACCGCCGAGACGGGCCACTTGCAGATTCAGCGTCTGACTCCAGCTGCCCAGACTTGAGCTGGCTTCGAGGCCGAAACGCCCGCCGAGATCCTGATCTTGGCCGCCATTGAGGTTGAGCTGGTTACGCACCATCAAGCCATGACTGCCACCATCAGGCTGTTCGTAGTAACGCTTGGCCTCAACGTCGCGTTCGGCATTTTCAGTGAGAATCGAGACCAGCGAGTTTTCCAGGTTGTAATGCACCGCCAGAAACTGGTCCGGGCAGGAACCGCTGCACGCCCCCAAGGGCACGCCGGGTTTCAGATAGCTCGCCCATTTTTCCCGCTCGGCGGGGCCAAAACGATTTTCGCTGGTGTCAGTGAATTCGAGCAGGGTGAGACGATCGTCGCGGGACAACACCACCATGGCCTCACCCAGTGGTTGCTGATCGACTTCGACCCGTACCGCCAGCGGCACATCAAAGAAATGCTCCTCGAAATCCGCCGGCAAACCCTTGGCCTGCGCCAGCAGACTGCGGGGTGTGGTGCCGGTGGAGTTGGAAGCCACAGCTGCGCTGGCACAAAACAACAGCGCAAGCGCAGCCGCGATGGGTGTCATCGGGAACATGAACGCGTACTCGGATAACAAACAATGGAAGTCCGTCGAGGCAAACAAATCGTCAGCCCCGACGGTCAAGCGTCAACATTGAAGTTGGGCTTAGTGCCTGATCGATCGATCAAGTGACTGCTGTTATGGCGTCACGGCGTCGAAGATCATCGCCACGGCCCCGGTGTAATCACCCGGCTGGAAGTTGTTGCCCACCGCGCTAATGTTCAGCGGCGCACGGTAGTTGTCATTGGACTCGGCGTCATCCACGACCATTTGCGGAGTCAGGGTCAGTTCCTTGTTGTTGAACAGCACGCGCAGTTCGATAGAAGTACTGCCCGAGACCAGTTTTGGCAGGCTCTCGAGGCTGGCGTGTACCGAGCCGTTATTGTTGCGCACGTCGAAGAAGCCATTGACGTCGCGCATCTTGCCGGTGGTTGGCTGATAGCTCATGTCCTGGTCCTTGTTGACCAGATCCGGATCGGTCGGCACCACATAGAAACCGTTGGTCGGCACATGCGCGACAAGGCTGATCGAGTGCGACGCTTCACCAGCGGCGAATGCGCCAGTGGAACCCAGTGCCAGAAGAGCCAGTGGAGCGGCGATTGCGAGTTTCTTGAACATCGTTATGTACCTGTTTTCTTGATAGGGGGATGAACATTGAAAGTTCAGGTAAATCATTGCCCGAGTTGAGCCAGATCAACTTGAACGTTCAACGCCTAGGCATCATCGACTGTTGCCTCTGGAAAGTAAGCAAGCAACTTCCGATAACCTCGTAGTTAAACAACCCCATGACCCGCCAGAAAAAAGAACAAAATAACGATATTCGAAACAGTAACTGTAAGTTATCCCCTACAGACAGTTTAAATTAAAAAACCATACAGCAACTTCGCCCCGACAGTACGGCAACTCAGGGTCATTTAGAACATATACTCTACATCAAATAGAGTGATGACTTTAACTTTCAAGTTATCGCTGACTTACATCCCGCCGAAAAATCATCGCTTGCATTGGCGGGTGGGCTGCCGCTCGTCAGCCGAGGTCGCGACGCGGGGAAAAACGTCTTGCACAGACATTAAGATATATCTTAAGTTGTATCTAAACACGACGAGAGAAGACCGAAATGAGAGACCATCATTCCCCCCACCGCGAACACGGCGACGGCCGTGACGGCTTCGAGAAGCGCCCCGGACGTGAGCGCGGCGGCCGCGGCCCACGGGTATTCGCCCCCGGTGACCTGAAATTGCTGCTGCTGGCGCTGGTGGCCGAACAGCCGTGCCACGGCTACGACCTGATCCGCCAGATCGAAGGCATGTTCGACGGCGCGTACAGCCCCAGCCCCGGGGTGATCTACCCGACCCTGACCTTTCTCGAAGAGAGCGAACTGATCACTGGCGACGCCGAGGGCGGTAAAAAACGCTACAGCGTCACCGAGGCCGGTCGTTTATCTCTCAGTGAGCAAGCGGTCGCGCTGGACGGCGTGCGCATGCGGATCGATGTGAGCAAACGCTCACTACGTGGCCATGATCGGCCGCCGGAAATCCACGAAGCCGTGCACAACCTGCGCCATGCCCTGCAAATGCACCACGGCCGCTGGAGCGCCGCAGAAATCCTGCGCGTGCGTGACCTGCTCAACGACACCGCCAAAGCCATCGTCGACGGCCCTGCCGTTCAACCTGCCCCGGAGAAAGCCGAATGACTGCAGTCGATACCCAAACCATTCACCGTGTGATGCACGAAATCAAACGCCGCAAGCTGGAAGTCCTGCGCGTGGTCGACCTGACCCCGCGCATGCGCCGCATTACCCTCGGCGGGCCGGAGCTGGCCGGGTTTATCAGCCTGGGCACTGACGATCACGTCAAACTGTTGTTCCCGCAGAACGCCGAACAAGCCGCCGCGCTGGAGACCATGGTGCTCGGCGCCGGCAAGGACGATGGACCAAAACCGGAAATGCGTGATTACACGCCGCGTCGCTACGACCTCGATGCGCTGGAACTGGACATCGATTTTGTCCTGCACGGTGACGGCCCTGCGTCGACCTGGGCTGAGCAAGCCAAGCCAGGACAATTCCTGCACATCGGCGGCCCGCGCGGCTCGATGATCGTCCCGGATATTTTCGACAGCTACTTGCTGATCGGCGACGAAACCGCCCTGCCCGCCATCGCCCGCCGCCTCGAAGGCCTGGCGGCCAATCGCAAGGCCTTGGTGGTGATCGAAGTGGAAAACGGCGCCGAACAGCAAGTGCTCGAAAGCGCGGCGCAGGTCAATGTGATCTGGGTGTTGCGCGAAGGTAGCAAGGACAACCTGCTGGCGACGGTGAAGCAATTGCAGGTGCCTAAAGGCAATCTGTATGCGTGGGTGGCGACCGAAACGAAAGTTTCACGGCAGATTCGCCGGGTGCTGATCGATGAGCATGGGCTGGATGAACAACTCATCAAAGCCGTCGGCTACTGGCGCGCTGAAGGATCGGAAGAAGAGTGATATCCCTTGTAGGAGTGAGCCTGCTCGCGATAGCGGAGTGTCAGTCAATAAATTTGTAACTGATCCACCGCCATCGCGAGCAGGCTCACTCCTACAGGTGCTTTAACTTCGTGCAAGCCTCCAGCGGTCGAGGCTGATGACCAACAACCCAATCCCCACAAACCCCAGCAATATCCCCCCGGCATTCAGCAGCACCTGTGAATAACCCAACACCGCCACATCAATGAACGGATACGCATACGCGCCGAGCAGATGCCCGCGCAGCAAGGCGTAGATGAAATACACCAGCGGATAGATCAGCCACACCGGCAGATGCCCCAACCGCAGCGTACCTTTCGGTACGCAGAGCCACCAATAGCCAAGAAACAGCAGCGGCATCACGTCGTGCAGCAACTCGTCAGCAATAAATTGCCAGCCTTCCGGGTGCCACAAATGCCGCAGCAAAAGGCTATAGGCAAGCCCGACCACAGCAATACTCACGGCAATGCCACTGCTGACCCACGGCTGCAAAAACCAGCGGCGCGCGGCGGTTTCGCGAGCGGTCACGGCACAGGTCAGCACCGTCGCCACCAGCGTGTTGGTCAGAATCGTGAAGTAGCTGAAAAAGCTCACCAGCCCGCCCAACAGGCTGGCGCCGACGCTTAAACGTGCGAAGAAAATCAGATAAAGCTGAATGCCCAACCCCGCCCAGCCCAATATGGCTGCGCAGGTGATCAGGCGGCGGCGCCAACAACCGGTATGCATTTCAGAGCGGTCGCTTGGTGCGCATCAATTTCACGTACAGACGCTCGACCTTCTCGCGCGCCCATGGCGTTTTACGCAGGAACGTCAGGCTCGACTTGATGCTCGGATCACTCTTGAAGCAGCGAATATCGATGCGCTCGGCCAGTCCCGACCATTCGTAATGGCTCACCAGTGCATTGAGGATCTGTTCAAGGGTGACGCCGTGCAGCGGATCGGGAGTTTGTTCGTTCATGCCAGGCCTTTGGGCGAAGTGAAAATGCGGAAGCCGCGCACCTTAGCCGAGGGGCTGACCGGGTGGAAGGCCTGACTTCAAATGTAGGCCAACCTGGAAAGATCGCAGGCCACGACCCGGCCGACAATGCGCCCGTTTGCCGCACTGTTACCGAATCCGAAACGCTGCATGTTCACAAAAGGCCTTTGTCTTTTTGTAACAGATCTTTATCCTGCCGCCCTTCCGCTGAATCGCTTCACTGCCTGCGACATATTGAAGCGCTCGAATTGCACCCCGAAAACACCAAAAAAAGACTGAGCCATGCCCGATTTTTCCTTCTCCCGAGACAGCGCTATCTCAACCCTGCGCACCCTTGGCGGCTTTACCGCCCTCGGCCTCGCCACTTGCGTTCAAGCGGCGCCCGCGTTCGACAGTGAATCACCGTACATGCTCGGTGACTGGAACGGCACGCGCACCGAACTCTCGGAAAAAGGCTACGACTTCAAGCTCGATTACACCGGCGAAATGGGCAGCAACCTGCACGGCGGCTACGACCACGACCGCACTGCGCGCTATAGCGATCAGTTCGGCCTGGGCACGCACCTGGACTTGCAAAAGATCCTCGGCTGGGACGACGCCGAATTTCAACTGACCATCACCAAGCGCAGCGGCAACAACATCAGCAACGACCGCATCAACGATCCGCGCGTTGGCGGCTTCACCTCGGCCCAGGAAGTCTGGGGCCGTGGCCAGACCACGCGCCTGACGCAGATGTGGTATCAGCAGAAATTCTTCGATCAGAAACTCGACATCAAGGTCGGTCGCTTCGGTGAAGGCGAAGACTTCAACAGCTTCCCGTGCGACTTCCAGAACCTGGCGTTCTGCGGCTCGCAGGTCGGCAACTGGGTCGGCGGCATCTGGTACAACTGGCCGGTCAGCCAATGGGCGCTGCGCGTCAAATATCACCTGACCCCAGAGCTGTACGCACAGGTCGGCGCTTACGAGCAGAACCCGTCGAACCTCGATCGCGGCAACGGTTTCAAACTCAGCGGCAGCGGCACCCAGGGCGCGATCCTGCCGATCGAACTGGTGTGGACGCCGAAACTCAACGGCCTGCCGGGTGAATACCGTGCCGGTTACTACTACAGCAACGCCAACGCCAGCGACGTCTATAAAGACAGCCACGGCCAACCGGCGGCCCTGAGCGGTGAAGCCTATCGCAGCGCGTCGAGCAAACACGGCGTGTGGCTGGGTATTCAGCAGCAAATCACCAGCATGGCCAGCGATAACTCGCGCGGCCTCAGCGTGTTCGCCAACGGCACGATGCACGACAAGAAAACCAACGCGATCGACAACTACGTGCAGGCCGGCATCACCTACAAAGGCCCGTTCGATGCGCGCGCCAAGGATGACATCGGTTTCGCCCTCGCCCGCGTGCACGTCAACCCGGCCTTCCGCAAAAACGCCGAAGCCAGCAACCGCGCCAACGCCGTGTACGACTACGACGATCCGTCCTTCCTGCCGCCGCAAGACACCGAATACAGCGCCGAGCTGTATTACGGCGTGCACGTGACCAACTGGCTGACCGTACGCCCGAACCTGCAATACATCCGCCACCCCGGTGGCGTGAACAACGTCGACGACGCCTTGATCGGCGGGATCAAGATCCAGTCCTCGTTCTAAACGATTTACGTAAATCCATTGTAGGAGTGAGCCTGCTCGCGATAGCGGTGTTTCAGGCGACATCTCCAGTGACTGAAACACCGCCATCGCGAGCAGGCTCACTCCTACAAAAAAGAAATTCGTTAGCTAAACAAGTTTTTATCTGAACCATGCCTGTGCCAAATCGTCATCTAAAGTGACTACAGCGCGGGACTACATAAACGTCACGGAGAATCACACTATGAGCACCGAAAGTGCTTCGAGTCGGGGCCGTCTGCTACCGAGCCTGCTCGGCATTCTGCTTCTACTGATGGGCCTGGCCATGTTGGCCGGTGGGGTCAAGCTGAGCATGCTCGGCGGCTCGCTGTACTACCTGCTGGCCGGTATCGGCATCGCGCTGTCCGGCATTCTGATGCTGATGCGCCGTCGCGCGGCGCTGGGCCTGTACGCCATCGTCTTGTTTGCCAGCACCGTTTGGGCGCTGTGGGAAGTCGGTCTGGACTGGTGGCAACTGGTGCCACGCCTGGCCCTGTGGTTTGTCCTCGGTTTCGTCATGCTGCTGCCGTGGTTCCGTCGTCCGCTGCTGCTTAACGGCCCGGCGCCAATGGGCACTGGCGGTCTGACCGTCGCTGTGGTGCTGGCCGGCGTCACCGCTCTGGCCAGCCTGTTCACCCACCCGGGCGAAACCTTCGGCGAACTGGGCCGCGACACCGCGGACACCACCAGCACCGCGCCAGCCATGCCCGATGGCGACTGGCAGGCCTACGGCCGCACCGAATTCGGTGACCGCTACTCGCCGCTGAAGCAGATCACCCCGGCCAACGTGGGCAAACTGCAAGAAGCCTGGCGCATCCAGACCGGCGACCTGCCAACGGCAGATGATCCGGTCGAACTGACCAATGAAAACACTCCGCTGAAAGCCAACGGCATGATCTATGCGTGCACCGCGCACAGCAAAGTGTTGGCCCTAGACCCGGACACCGGCAAAGAACTGTGGCGCTTCGACCCACAGATCAAGAGCCCGGTCGGCTTCAAAGGCTTCGCGCACATGACTTGCCGTGGCGTGTCGTACTACGACGAAGCCGCTTACGCGAAAACTGAAAACGCTGCCTCGGCGGTGATTTCCGAAGCCGGCAAAGCCGTTGCGCAGGCTTGCCCGCGTCGTCTGTACCTGCCCACCGCTGATGCCCGCCTGATCGCCCTGAATGCCGACACCGGCAAGATCTGCGAAGGCTTCGGCAAAAACGGCGTGGTTGACCTGACCCAAGGCATCGGCCCGTTCACCGCTGGCGGCTACTACTCCACCTCGCCAGCGGCGATTACCCGTGATCTGGTGATCATGGGCGGTCACGTCACCGACAACGAATCGACCAACGAGCCATCGGGCGTGATCCGCGCTTTCGACGTGCGCGACGGTCACCTCGTATGGAACTGGGACAGCGACAAGCCTGACGCCACCGAGCCTTTGGCACCGGGCGAAACTTACAGCCGTAACTCGGCGAACATGTGGTCGCTGGCCAGTGTCGACGAAAAACTCGGCATGGTTTACCTGCCACTGGGCAACCAGACTCCAGACCAGTGGGGCGCTGACCGCACCCCGGGCGCCGAGAAATTCAGCGCCGGCGTCGTCGCCCTGGACCTGGCCACCGGCAAAGTGCGCTGGAACTACCAGTTCACCCACCACGACCTGTGGGACATGGACGTTGGCAGCCAGCCAACCCTGCTCGACATGAAAACCGCCGACGGCGTGAAACCGGCGCTGATCGCTCCGACCAAACAGGGCAGCCTGTACGTCCTCGACCGTCGTGACGGCACGCCGATCATTCCGATCAAGGAAATCCCGGTCCCGCAAGGCGCCGTCAAAGGCGACCACACCGCACCGACCCAGGCCCGTTCGGACCTCAACCTGCTGGCTCCGGAACTGACCGAAAAAGCCATGTGGGGCGCGAGCCCGTTCGACCAGATGCTGTGCCGCATCCAGTTCAAGGAACTGCGTTATGAAGGCCAGTACACCCCGCCGTCGGAACAGGGCAGCCTGATCTATCCGGGTAACGTTGGCGTGTTCAACTGGGGCGGCGTCTCGGTCGACCCGGTTCGCCAGATGCTGTTCACCAGCCCGAACTACATGGCCTTCGTTTCGAAAATGGTGCCACGCGAGCAAGTCGCCGCCGGCAGCAAACGCGAAAGCGAAACCGCTGGCGTGCAACCGAACACCGGCGCGCCATACGCGGTGATCATGCACCCGTTCATGTCGCCATTCGGCGTACCGTGCCAGGCACCGGCCTGGGGCTACGTTGCCGGTATCGACCTGACCACCGGCAAAGTCGTGTGGAAACGTAAAAACGGCACCAGCCGCGACAGCTCGCCCATCCCGATCGGTTTCACCCTGGGTGTGCCGAGCATGGGCGGTTCGATGGTCACGGCTGGCGGCGTCGGCTTCCTCAGCGGCACCCTCGACCAGTACCTGCGCGCGTACGACGTGAACAGCGGTAAAGAGCTGTGGAAATCGCGTCTGCCGGCTGGCGGCCAAGCGACGCCGATGACCTACACCGGCAAGGACGGCAAGCAATACGTGCTGCTGGTTGTCGGCGGTCACGGTTCGCTGGGCACCAAGATGGGTGACTACGTGATTGCGTACAAACTGCCGGAATAAGCTTTAACGGCGGTAAATGAAAGGCGATGCCCCGCAAGGGACATCGCCTTTTTTTGTGCACACCCATTTTGAATCCACCGGAGAACCCTGTGGGAGCGAGCTTGCTCGCGAAGGCGTCAGCACATTCAACATCTACGGTGCCTGACACACCGCTTTCGCGAGCAGGCTCGCTCCCACAGTTTGAGATGTGTTGGTCTGTGGGAAATGTGCTCGTCCTACAGACGTTGAAAATTGCGCGGAGTTTTCCGACAAGTCGCGTCGGTTGTGCCTCGGAAATCGGCTGGATAGGCTCGTGGGGTCGCTGCAAATTCAGCGAACGGGCGTCGCGGCCCGAGCAGTTCATTCGATTTGATGCATAATCGCCAGCCCAAACTGAAGCGCTCAGGTGCTTGTTGTCTGGTTTGATGGTGGCTGTGCGCGGGATACCTTCGGGTATGCCGAGATTGCCGAATGGCTCGGTCCGCGAACCCGCGTACAGCTGCCACCCTCCGTCGCGTCGCGGTGATTGAGAGTGACAGCCCCACTTATCATTCGGAGCTTCACCATGAAAAAGCCAACACCCAATCCACCCGAAACCGAAGACACCACCCCCTACGAATTCCCCGGCTCGAAGCGATTCCACGAAGCCGCCGAACGCGCCCTCGACCACTACCTCAAACCCAACGCCTTGACCCTGCGCTTTCACAAACCCAGCACCATGTTCCAGGTCGCCCCCGAACAGGACAGCGAAAGCCTGCTGGTCCACGCCTGCGAATCGCTGGCCCAGGCCAGCCTCATGACCAGCGACATCGCCGCCTACATCGACCTGCCGCAGCGACGCACGATTCTGGCCATCCAGCAAATCATCATGCTCGCCGAACTGGCCGTGAACCGCGTGCTGGATAACCACGAAATCCGCCAATCCCCAACACACAGCTAACCCTCTGTGGAAGCGAGCCTGCTCGCGATGGCGTCAGCGCATTCGGCAGTTGGACTGACTGACACAGCGCTTTCGCGAGCAAGCCTGCCCCGCACTTGATCAACACTGTGCCTGCTATATAACTCCTATCAAGAAGGCTCATCGCGAACACGTATAAAAACCTGTCAGATATGACAGTTCACTGTCTTCACCCGCCCAATCAGACTTCCTTCTCCAACCAAAATCAGGCACAGGAAGCACCCCATGACCCATCCAAAGGCATCCCCAGCAGTTTGGGTAAACGGTATTCTCAACGTTAATGTAAAAGGCACCATTGGCGGTACGCCGGTTAATCTGACCAGCTTCGCGACAACCAGCATTTCCACCTCTTTCAACGAGCTCGGCGGTTACAATTTTTCTTTCGAAGATAACCACGGTTCATCGAGCCAACGAGCCATCTCCATCTCGCTTCGCAAGCTGCTGGATCCTGCAATCGCTGGCTACCTTGAATATGTCGTGACCGAACGAGGTATTCAGCTTTATGACTATGAAGTGACATCCTCTTCCGACATTTCTGTAAGTCAACTCAATAGCGGCCTGTACTTATACTCCCTCGATAACTTGCAACTTTCCGGTAAGGCACGCCACGGTGATGAAACACGTGAACTCACCGGTAACGGATACTTTTTTCTCCAAGAGCTGACTTACCCTGTCTAACAGACAGGTCAGGATTTCACTCGTCGGGTTAAACGTGCGTCTGCCGCTCCATCACAGGTGTAGGGCAGACGCATGCCGACGTGAAATACCGAGTCGAACCCAAGCTCTACATCGACAGACCAATAACCCCCCTATACATATATACCACCCGCCCCCCACTGCCCCTCGCCATGCTGGCCGCTCACCCTCAGCATGGAAAAAATGCCCATGAACCTCGCCACAACCCCCACCTCCGAAGAGGTCAAAAACGATCTCAACGCGATCGCCCATCACCTGTTCAATACATCAACCCCGCTGCTTCCCGAACAAAAACCGAGTACCGAACAGGCCTTTCTGAAACGCCTCGACGAACAACTGAAAACCTATCGCACCAGCTACCTGCAACGCAGCCGCGAGCTGTATCAGGCGCTGGAAAACAGCGATCTGCAAAGCGACGAAGGCAAACAACTGATCGCCACCCTGAAAGTCAGGCTGGCCACTCAACTGATCAACATGGATCAACGCGACCGGATCGACGATAAACCGGCGAAAACCTTCCTCAAATATGACGCAGGCTTCACCGCCATCGGCCACGAAGCCAGACAGGCCGTCACCGACCGCTTGCTGCACCCGCAAGCCGGCGAGCTGCTGCAAAAGCTCGATGCGGTGCCGATGCTGCGTCCGGCCATGTACGCGCTGCAGTTCAGCTATCAAGACACCACCGTTGAGCTGGCCGGCGCCTTTGTGGTCACGGAAAAGGACACTCGCCGAGTCAAGGACCTGCTGACCGACCAGAGCATGGGTTTCGCCCTGCTGTTTACCCCCGCAAGAGGCATCGAATTCTTCAACTCCCTTGCTGATCTCGACAACCAACTGCGCACATTGCTGAACCAGGCCAGCGGTAGCCAGGAGTTCATGTCCATGCTGCCGACGCGCTATCACGCCGTCGGCGCAGCAGGGATCTGGCCGCTGCTGCTCGCGCCAATCGACAGCAGACCGTTGTTCGAACACACCTACGACGCGCTGATCGAAAAACGCACGCAGGATATCGAGCGCGCCTTGAGCTTCGCCGAAAACCCACAGCAAGACCCCAGGCAATTGCTCACCGCGCTGGACCGCGCCATTGCCGCCGCCCTGCCGGATCTCACGTCGCGTCTGGAATTACGCGCGCAAACCTTGTTCGAGCGCCACCTGCGCTACAGCGCACCGGACTGGTTTCGAAGCGCCAGCACCGCGCAAAAAGACGCACTGGCGCAGCATCTGCGCAACTATCAGCAGGCGCGGCAAGACCTGCTCGACTTGATGGAGCCGGCCGGCAGTCTGACGGCACTGGCCCGCCAGCAATGGCTGGAGCGCCTGAGCGAAGACCTGGAAATCGACGATCTCGAGCCGGCAAAGTTAAGCCTTGCGACCGATCGCCGAGTGCCGGGCTACGGCGTTTATGTGCATCAATCCAGCCTGCTCGAGCTGTCCTTGCGCGGCCCGCACACCGGCGATGAATTACCGGGCTCGGAGTTTTTGAAGTACACCACCCTCACCTACGATGACGCGCCTTTGCCGCCAGCCTACGCGGACGTGACGCCGGCGTGGCTGATCAGGCAAGCCGTGGAGCTGCAGCCTCGGATTGACTTCAATCACTTGCAAAATGAGCTGCAGGCCAGGCCCGCAATCAAACCCGCCATCGAGCAGATGCTCGATAAACGTATCGTCGCCCTCGCTCACACGGCGGTGCTGCAAGGGCACTTGCTCGACAGTGACCTGCAACTGATCCAGCGCCTGCGTGACGGTAGCGATGCGCGCCTGCGCGCCGCCACCCTGTCGCTGCACGGCGCCCAGTTGCAGGATTTGTGGGTGCTGCGCCAGAACGATGACGGCGGCGCGCTCAAACGGCTGTTGCTGTGCACACCACAGGCGCCGCGAACGCAACAATTCCAGGCCTTCGACAGTGAGCGCGAATGCCAGACCCACCTGCTGGGCTGGGCCAAACACAGTGATGCCGCCGACAGCATGGCCGGCTACCTGATCAGCCGTGCGCCCATGCGCTTTCGCGCAAAGCTGCGCCACGTGTTGGCCGGACTGAGTTTCAAACCTGAGGCGCTGGAGCATCAAAAGGTCACGTTCGCTCACACCGGCAGTCATCCCGATTGCCTGCGCACGATGGCTGAACATGTGCTCGCCACACGGATCGACGACTACGATTTCTGTACACCGCTGTGGTATCGCTCCACCACGGCTGCCAACCGCCGAAAGCTGACGACCCTGAGTGAAGACGCCGAAGGCGCCTTGCGCGCGTTCAACAAGCATGCCTTGTCGGGCAGCCGCTTTCCGGCGTTTGATGACTACGTGCACGAGCAAGCCAAAATCAGCTTGAACCGCTTGCTCAAGCGCACCACCAACGATGTCGATCCGGATACCGTCTGGGCTTACTCGCCGACCGCCATCGTGCGCTCGTGGACGCCAAAACCGCTGAACTACACCACGCTGTATCGCGATGGCTACGCCGACGGCGTCGGTTTTCTCGATGAAAAATTTTCCCGCTCGGCGCGTTTCAGAGGCCCGCAGGGCATCGACCTCAGCAACCTGACCGCACAGAATGTCGCGCGCTCGGTCACCGGTGTGTGGATCGGCCAGCGCTACATCGACAAGGTCAAGGCTGAACTGCAAAGTTCTACGAGCGAAGGCTATGACTTTCGGCGCAACACGACCCTGGCCATTACCCAGCGCCAGATGAAAAGCGCCGCGCTGGAATGCCAGCTGCAGGGCCATATCGCCAGCCATGATCTGCAATGGCTGGAGCAGAGTATCGACAGCATGGCTGAAACTTCCGGCGCCATGCGCACGACCTATCCACTCCACCGTTTGATGATCGACGGCGAATGGGTGCTCGATGCGTGGCTGTTCAGCCATGGCGCCAACCCGGTTCTGCTCTACACCCCGGAAGCGCCCGACGGCGTCGCTTTCCGCGAAGCGCGGCTGTTCAATTACCTGCTTCAACAGCAGTCCGGCATGCTCGAATACCTGACGTTGCGCGTCGACGTCAGTGCCCGAACCCGGGTTCGCACATACCTTGAAAACATCAAGAAAGGGTTGCCCAAAGACCTCAATAAAACCACGCCCAGCCCTGCACGTTACGACTCGACCCGCGCAGTCGCGGCGGTCAGTGACCTGCGCACTGTCCTTTACGACATGAAGTTGCAACGTCGTATCGACGACGTTAACGCCACCACCACCAGCCGTGCCGAGATGATCGCCGGTCTGGTCTGGACCAGTGTCGAATGGTTCACCGCCATTGCCACGGCGCCGTTCCCGCTGCTGAGCCTGAGCACCGGCCTGCTCCTGGCGTTCAAGGACGCCATGCTCGTGCTGCACGCGTACCGTCAGGGTGACCACGGCGAAGCGTTCCAGCACCTGCTCGGTTATCTGTTCAACAGTGTCGGCGCGTTGCTGACCGACCTGCGTCCGGCGCTGCGTTCGCTCAAAACTGTGCGCCGGCCTGTGCGGCAGAGCCTCGCCAGTGTCAGCAACGAACAACGCGATGTCATGACCGTGATCGAACAAGTGGAACCTGGCCCCAAGCGGAATGAAATGAGTCCGGTGGTGTACAGAAATGAGCTGTTCTATATCGACAAAGATCCTGACTCCAGCGGTCGTTTTTTGCTTTACCGAGCCCATCCGGATTCCGGCGAACTCACCTCGAGCACCATCCTGACCGTGCGCAACGCAGACGGAAAGTTGGTGCGCAGTGGTTTGGCCGGCGGTGCGCTCGAGTACGAGGTCGTGCCAGAGACACCCGGCCCGGAAAAGGTCTATGGTGTGAAGTCCAAATACCACGATCGCATCGAAATGGTGATGAACCCGCAAATCCGGGAGAACATGCTCAAAAACAGTCAGGACTTCAGCGGCATCGATCCGCAAATTTACCTTGCCGGGTTTGTGGAAAGTTTCGTCCCGGCGCGCACCGCTTACCTGAAGCAGGTCGAAAAGCTCAGCACCGACGCCACCGCGCATTTCGCCGAACTTGCCCCGTTGCCAGCCCGCGCCGAAGTCCCGCCAGTCGCCGACGACCTGTCGTTTGCCCAGTTACTGGCGAGCGACGCCGTCAAAGGAAAAAATCTGGTGATCGGCGCCCAGCCCGGCTCGATCGCCAGTAAACAGTTGCTGATCGAGGGTGTGGACGAACTCGTGAGCAACGGCTTCAAGCGACTTTACGTGGAATACCTGGCGGGCGATGTCTTCAAAATCAAGCTGGAAAAACTGAATAAGGGCGGAACCTGGAAACACATCGAAAAACATCTTAAAGTCGTCGACCTTGCGCTGGGGCATGAGAAAAAAGCGCCATTCTCTTATCTGGCACTGGTGCGTAAAGCGCGCGAAAAGGGTCTGAAAATCCATGCGCTGGATGCGTCGACCAGCTATCAACTGGAAGGAGTGATGGTACTGGACGACGTCTCGCCATTGACCCCTCGCAGCAACAGCATCAGGAATTTCTATTCGCACAAGACGCTGGCCGTCGATATCGCCGATGCGCCTGAGGAGCGCTGGGTGGTCCTCACCGAACAATCACGCATGAGCACCTTCGACAACACCCCCGGCCTGGCCGACCTGCACGCGGCTGTCGCCGTGCGCGTGGAAGATGTCGCACAGGATCAGGCGGCACGCATCAGCCTCGATTCAGCCGGGGCAATCCCCGGGGACTCGGCCGCCAAGGGCGATTATCGTGTGCAGCGGCCGACGGCGTACAAGGCGCCTCAACCCGTCTCCCGGCCAGCATCGATTGACCCTGCTGTCGAGCATTTCAGCGAATACGATATTCCACCCGCCATGCGTAACGATATCGCGAGGATGTTGCATCAGCACAAAGCCATGGACTCACGCTATACCCCGACCGTACCGAAAGAACAACAGGCGCACGATGCGTTCATCGCCAACCGCAAGCGTCTGGAGAAAAAGGCCAGGGACACGTTTGCTCATTACACGCCCCCTGACGCTGCCACGCTCCCGACGCTCACCTCAGACATCAAGTTCGAGGAGTTTTTGCGGCTGGTGGCCGACGGCCGCTTGAACCTGCTGATCGGCGAGGCCCATAGCCACGTATCGAGCAAAGCGTTGCTGAAAAAGTACATGAAGGCGCTCAAGCAAGCCGGGTATGACACGCTCTACGTGGAACATCTGTTCACCGATTTGCACCAGGCCGATCTGGATACTTTTTTTCGGACACAGCGCATGCCGGACAGACTGAAGAATTACCTGCTCGTTCAGGACCGTGGCCACATGCCCACTTATAAAGGTAACGATACCTACACAGAGGTCCTCCAGGCGGCGGCCAAGTACAAAGTCCGTATCAGGGCCCTCGATTGCACGGCGTCTTACCACCTCAAGGGTGTGTTTAACGAAGATATCTCGCGAAACGAGATGTTCAGCTATTTTGCCACCCAAGTGATCGAAGCCGACCAACTGTTAAATGGGCCGCATAAGTGGGTGGCCCTTATCGGCAATGCCCACACTAACTACAACCTGGGTGTGCCGGGTCTGGCGGATACCCTCTCGGCGGTCAGTCTCCACGTACGCGACACCGCTCCGGAACTGGCCAGAGATATCCATCGCGGGACCTGGAGAGCGGTGGCCAGCGAGCGCGGAACCAATAGCCGGGCCTTGCGCAGCGATTTCCTGCTGGACGTGGCCGTCGCCGGCAAGAACAAACCAGCCCTGACGCCGGCCGTCGAGCGCAGCAAACTGACCCGGTCCGGGATGTTCATGATCGAAAACACGGATACGGGCGAGCTCCGTCTGGTGCATAAATCCAGGTCCGACGACATCGTTGAGACACCGATTCAGGTCAATGACCACGGCTTGTTTTTCATTGATCGCTGGGAGAAAAAAGATGAGCGTTTCAAATACCTGGGGACCTTGATCGATATGCTGGTCAGTGATTTGAGAATGACCGAGGTGAAATAAGCGTCAGGTGTAACTGCGCATTGCCAACAACCACCGGGCTGACTGCCCGGTGGTTTTTTATCGTCAATGCCACAGTTCTGCCCCCTGCCGAAATAGCGCAGCCCATTGGGCGCGAGCGTGCTGCGGGCGGCGTTCAGCCGAACAACAGAGGTCGCCAGGTCCAGAGAAACCCTGTCAAAACCCTGAACACACAAGCAGAAACGTCTGCCCCCATTGAAACCACCCAAGGCCTGCCCCATCTAAGACCCATACTCCATTGCGCAGGTGCCCCATGAGCGACCAGCAAGAATTCCCGGAAAACCCCGACGACTACACCGAAGCCGAACACATCGAACACACCTCTTCCGGCAAAGGCCTCGCCCTGCCCGGCCAGAACCTGCCGGACAAGGTCTACATCATCCCGATCCACAATCGCCCGTTCTTCCCGGCCCAAGTCCTGCCGGTCATCGTCAATGAAGAGCCGTGGGCCGAGACCCTCGAACTGGTCAGCAAATCCGAACACCACTCCCTGGCCTTGTTCTTCATGGACACGCCCCAGGAAGACCCGCGCCACTTCGACACCGGCGCCCTGCCGCAATACGGCACCCTGGTCAAAGTCCACCACGCCAGCCGCGAGAACGGCAAACTGCAATTCGTCGCCCAGGGCCTGAGCCGAGTGCGCATCAAGACCTGGCTGAAACACCACCGCCCGCCGTATCTGGTGGAGGTCGAATACCCACACCAGCCCACCGAGCCGACCGACGAGGTCAAGGCTTACGGCATGGCGCTGATCAACGCGATCAAAGAACTGCTGCCGCTCAACCCGCTGTACAGCGAAGAACTGAAGAACTACCTCAACCGCTTCAGCCCCAACGACCCGTCGCCGCTGACCGACTTCGCCGCCGCGCTGACCTCAGCCACCGGCCCCGAACTGCAAGAAGTGCTCGACTGCGTGCCGATGCTCAAGCGCATGGAAAAAGTCCTGCCGATGCTGCGCAAGGAAGTCGAAGTCGCGCGCCTGCAAAAAGAGATTTCGGCAGAAGTTAACCGCAAGATCGGCGAGCATCAGCGCGAGTTCTTCCTCAAGGAACAACTCAAGGTCATTCAGCAGGAACTCGGCCTGACCAAGGACGACCGCAGCGCCGACCTTGAACAGTTCGAGCAGCGCCTGGAAGGCAAAGTCCTGCCGGCCCAAGTGCAGAAGCGCCTCGAAGAAGAAATGAACAAGCTGTCGATCCTCGAAACCGGTTCGCCCGAGTACGCGGTCACCCGTAACTACCTCGACTGGGCGACCTCGGTGCCGTGGGGCGTCTACGGCGAGGACAAACTCGACCTCAAGCACGCGCGCAAAATCCTCGACAAACACCACGCCGGCCTCGACGACATCAAGGATCGCATCCTCGAATTCCTCGCCGTGGGTGCTTATAAAGGCGAGATCAGCGGTTCCATCGTGTTGCTGGTCGGCCCGCCAGGCGTGGGTAAAACCAGCGTCGGTAAATCCATCGCTGAATCACTCGGCCGGCCGTTCTACCGCTTCAGCCTCGGCGGCATGCGTGATGAGGCCGAGATCAAGGGCCACCGCCGCACCTACATCGGCGCACAGCCGGGCAAACTGGTGCAGGCGTTGAAAGACGTCGAGGTGATGAACCCGGTGATCATGCTCGATGAAATCGACAAGATGGGCCAGAGCTACCAGGGCGACCCGGCTTCGGCGCTGCTGGAAACCCTCGACCCGGAGCAGAACGTCGAATTCCTCGACCACTACCTCGACCTGCGCATGGACCTGTCGAAAGTCCTCTTCGTGTGCACCGCCAACACTCTGGATTCGATCCCCGGCCCATTGCTCGACCGCATGGAAGTGATTCGCCTGTCGGGCTACATCACCGAAGAAAAAGTCGCCATCGCCAAGCGTCACCTGTGGCCAAAACTGCTGGAAAAGGCCGGCGTGTCAAAGGGCAGCCTGAGCATCAGCGACACCGCGCTCAAAGCCTTGATCGACGGTTACGCCCGTGAAGCCGGCGTGCGTCAGCTGGAAAAGCAAATGGGCAAACTGGTGCGCAAAGCGGTGATGAAGCTGATCGACGAACCGAAAGCGGTGATCAAACTCGGGCCGAAAGACCTCGAAGCGTCACTCGGCCATCCAGTGTTCCGCAACGAACAAGTGCTGTCCGGTACTGGCGTGATTACCGGTCTGGCATGGACCAGCATGGGCGGCGCGACGTTGCCGATCGAAGCTACGCGGATTCACACGCTTAACCGTGGCTTCAAACTCACCGGGCAACTGGGTGATGTGATGAAGGAGTCGGCGGAGATCGCCTACAGCTACGTCAGCTCACACCTGAAACAATTCGGCGGCGACGCGAAGTTCTTCGACGAAGCCTTCGTCCACCTGCACGTACCGGAAGGCGCGACACCCAAGGACGGCCCGAGCGCCGGCGTGACCATGGCCAGCGCCCTGCTCTCGCTCGCACGCAATCAGCCGCCGAAGAAAGGTGTAGCGATGACCGGCGAATTGACCCTGACCGGGCATGTGCTGCCGATTGGCGGGGTGCGCGAGAAGGTGATTGCGGCGCGCCGGCAGAAGATTTTCGAGTTGATTCTGCCGGAGCCGAACCGGGGCAATTTTGAGGAATTGCCGGATTATCTGAAGGAAGGGATTACTGTGCATTTCGCGAAGAAGTTTGCCGATGTGGCGAAGATCCTGTTCTGACAAACAGCCCCTCACCCCAGCCCTCTCCCACAGGGAGAGGGAGCCGACCGAGTTGTCTTGCGCTATACATCGACCTGAAACACCGAGTCGATTATGGATTCAATGATCTATTTCAGGTCGGTGGACTTCTGGAATATCCCCCGGTCAGTCCCCTCTCCCTCTGGGAGAGGGTTAGGGTGAGGGCTTGGCGTTGTCACACTTTGTCTCATCTTCAGTTATGCTCGCCGTTCGTCGTAAACGCCGGAGCCTCTGACCTTATGTCCCCCACTCGCCTGTTTGTCCCCCTCGCCCTTTCGTTGCTGGCCGCCTGCGCCACACAACCGAAACACAACGTGACCGTGGAAAAACAAAGCGAATGCCCCGTACGGCTGACTAACGGGCAAAACCTCATCATCATGCTGCCAAGCAACCCGACCACCGGCTATCGCTGGGCCATTCAGGATTCGGCTGGCGGCGTATTGCGTGCACTCAGCCCCGAGGTCTATAGCAATCCGGAAGACGCCGGCGTCGTCGGTGCGGCGGGCGTATCGACCTGGCGCTTTCAAGCATTTGCCCCCGGCACCGGGCGTCTGCGCCTGACCTCGCAACAGCCATGGGCACCGGAAGTGCTGCCAGTGGAAACCTTTGACTGCGCCATTTCGGTGAACTGATCGTGGGCTGGCTGATTCTGGCGCTGATGGGCGCGGTGACGTTTCTCTACGGTGTCAGCACCCACGCGGCGTTACTGTGTCTGTTGGTCAAACCATTGCCGGTGCTGGCGCTGCTCGGCTGGCTCCATGACGCACCGCCCAGCGACTATCGGCGCTGGATCAGTCTCGGCCTGATTTTCTCGTTGCTGGGTGATGTGTTGCTGGCATGGCCGGGGGACCTCTTCGTGTTTGGCCTCGGTGCGTTTCTGGTCGCACACCTGGCTTATCTGAAGGCTTATCTGAGCGACTGCAAGCGTTTGGCGGTGATGCCCTTGGTGCTCGCGCTCGGTGTTGGAGCGGTCTTACTGGGGATTCTGATTTCCAGCGGGTTAGGTCCGTTGCTGGTGCCGGTGATCGTGTACGGCACTGCGATCAGCGCGATGCTCTGGCGCGCACTTGCTCGTCTCGGCACCGATGTGCCGAAACGCTCGGCGTTGCTGGCGGCGGGCGGTGCAGTGGCGTTTGTGTTCTCCGACAGCGTGATTGGCATTGACCGGTTTGTATCGCCATTTCACGCTGCACCGTATGTCATCATCCTCAGCTACTGGCTGGGCCAATGGGGCATCGCCGCCTCGGCGTTCTCCCAGACTAAACGAATCTGATCGTTCCCACGCTCCGCGTGGGAATGCATCCTGTGACGCTCTGCGTCATTTGCGCGGGGACGCGGAGCGTCCGGGGCGGCATTCCCACGCAGAGCGTGGGAACGATCACCGGCAAAAAAACGCTTTATCAGACAACCCAAGCATCCGCGCGCCACTTTGGCTAAAATGCCGGCCTTTTCCACCGACACCGCCGGAACCGCCGTGAGCAAAGAACCCGATCGTATTTTCGCCAAGCCTTTGGCCCAGGTGCCCGACTTCGCCTTCAATGAAGACGTGGTGCGGGTGTTCCCGGACATGATCAAGCGCTCGGTGCCGGGTTACCCGACCATCGTCGAAAACCTCGGCGTGCTCGCCGCGCAGTTCGCCCAGCCGAACAGCGTGCTCTACGACCTCGGCTCGTCCTTGGGCGCTGTCACTCAAGCCCTGCGTCGCCACGTGCGCACCGACGGTTGCCGGGTAATCGCTGTGGATAACTCGGCAGCGATGGTTGAGCGCTGCCGCGAATACCTCAACGGTCAGGACTCGATGTTCCAGGAGTTGCTGCCGGTCGAAGTGATCGAAGGCGACATTCTCGCCCTCGACTTCCAGCCCGCCTCGGTGGTGGCGCTGAACTTCACCCTGCAATTCATCGCCCCCGATCAGCGCACGGCGTTGCTCTCGCGCATTCGCCAATCGCTGCTGCCGGGCGGCGCGCTGATCCTCTCGGAGAAGCTGCGCTTCAACGATGCCGAAGAACACGCGCTGCTCACCGATCTGCATGTCGCCTTCAAACGCGCCAACGGCTACAGCGAACTGGAAATCGCCCAGAAGCGCAGCGCCATCGAAAACGTCATGAAGCCCGACAGCCTCGAAGAACACCGCGAACGCCTGCTGGCCGCCGGGTTCTCGAAAGTCGTGCCGTGGTTCCAGTGTCTTAACTTTGCCTCGTTGATTGCCTTGCCATGATTGATCTGTCCCCCCTCGCCCGCCGTCTGGCCGGCACACCACTGGCCGAATGGGCCAACACCCTGCAAGCGCAACTCGACAAGAAAATGGAGAAAGGTCACGGCGACCTGGAGCGCTGGCAAAGTGCGCTGGATGCCCTGCCGAAAATCCAGCCGAGCGAAGTCGACCTGCTCAACGGTCTGAAACTCGACACCGACTGCGACGAGGAAACCCGCGCGCAGATGCGTACCGCGCTGATGGGCCTGTCGCCCTGGCGCAAAGGCCCGTTTGATTTGTTTGGGGTGCACGTCGACACCGAATGGCGTTCGGACTGGAAGTGGTCGCGTGTCTCTCCGCACCTCGACTTGAAGGGCAAACGCATCCTCGATGTCGGTTGCGGCAACGGTTATTACATGTGGCGCATGCTCGGTGCCGGCGCGGACAGTGTGATCGGTGTTGACCCGAACTGGCTGTTCTTCTGCCAGTTCCAGGCCGTGCAGCGTTATCTGTCAGAACCCAATGCCTGGCACCTGCCCTTTCCGTTCGAAGACCTGCCGCCAAACCTAGAAGGCTTCGACACGGTGTTTTCCATGGGCGTGTTCTACCACCGTCGCTCGCCGATCGAGCATTTGCTGGCGCTGAAGGATTGCCTGGTCAAGGGCGGCGAACTGGTGCTGGAAACGCTGGTGGTCGAAGGCGACAAGCATCAGGTGCTGGTGCCGGAAGATCGTTATGCGCAGATGCGTAATGTGTGGTTCCTGCCGTCGGTGCCGGCGCTGGAGTTGTGGCTGCGCCGTGCCGGGTTCACCGATATTCGTTGCGTGGACGTGAGCACAACCACGGTTGAAGAACAGCGCGGGACTGAGTGGATGAAGTATCAGTCGCTGAGCGACTTCCTTGATCCCGAGGACCACAGCAAAACCATCGAAGGATTGCCGGCGCCGATGCGTGCGGTGATTGTCGCTCGTAAATAATCCAATCGCCCAAACACCGCGGTGAGCCCACCCCTCACCCCAGCCCTCTCCCCAGGGAGAGGGAGCTGATCTTTGGGCTTTTCAAAACTTGAGTTCGACTCGGAATCTCAGGTCGACGGACTTGGCCCATCCAGCTCGGTCAGTCCCCTCTCCCCCTGGTAGAGGGGGCCGATCTTTGGGCTTTTCTAAACTTGAGTTCGACTCGGTATCTCAGGTCGGCGGACCTCGCCCATCCAACTCGGTCAGTCCCCTCTCCCTCCGGGAGAGGGTTAGGGTGAGGGGTTTTTTGCTCTTCGGGCGCGAAAGAATTCGGTCAACACCGCGCCACACTCATCCGCCAACACCCCACCCTCATACAACACCCGGTGATTCAAAAAGCCCTGAATGAAGAACTGCCCCTGACTCTGCACAATCCCCGCTTTCGGTTCCAGCGCGCCATACACCACCCGCGCCACCCGCGAATGCACGATCAAACCGGCGCACATGCTGCACGGCTCCAGCGTCACATACAGCGTGCTACCCGGCAGACGATAGTTATCCACCGCCTGCGCGGCCTCGCGAATGGCGACCATTTCCGCGTGGGCACTCGGGTCGCTGGTGCTGATCGGGCAATTGAAACCGCGACCGATGATCTCGCCGTCCTGCACCAGCACCGCGCCCACCGGCACTTCGCCGAGGGCTGCGCCTTGTGCGGCGAGGAGCAGCGCTTCGCGCATGAAATCGCGATCACGGCTGCGGTCGATAATTGCCGCAGGGCGAATCTGGCGCATCACTTCACCTCGATGGCGGCCATCAGGCCGGTTTCCATGTGATCGATCACGTGGCAGTGGAACATCCACACCCCCGGATTATCGGCCACCAGCGCCACTTGCGCGCGCTCGTTCTTGCCCAGCAGGTAGGTGTCGGTGAAGTACGGAATGATCTTGTGCCGGTTCGACGCGATCACCTTGAAACTCATGCCGTGCAGGTGGATCGGGTGCTGATACTGGGTCATGTTCTTCAATTCGAAGATGTAGCTCTGCCCCAGTTTCAGACTGGCAATCGGCCGGTCGGCGCAGGTCTTGTCGGTGATGTCCCAGGCCTTGCCGTTGATCTGCCACAGGCTCGGCGGCCTGCCGTTGTCGACGTTGACCGATACCGAGCCGACCCACTCGAAATTGAAGTTGAGTTTCTCGGCATTGGCCAGGTCCGGCTCCGCCACCGGGTTGGCCGGCAACGCTTTCGGCCAGTCAGTCGGCGCATCGTTATTGGCCACTGAACGCAGCGTGCCCAGACGCACCGGGCCGTTGCGCAGCGACAATTCTTCACCCGCTGCCGGCGCCTTGATCGCCAGACAGATACGCATGCCCGGGCCCAGCCAGTATTCCTTGCCCAGCGGCCGCGGTTCGACCGGGTTGCCGTCCAGCGCATAGATCTGCGCTTCGACGCCGGGAATGTTGATGCGGTAAGTCAACGTGTTGTCGAGGTTGAGCAAACGCACGCGGGTAATCTGCCCGGCCGGCAGGTCGATCACCGGGGTTGGCACACCGTTGATGGTCGACAACCGCCCCGCCGTACCGCCACGCGCCGCTTCACGGGGAATGCTGAATTCGACGAAATTGCCTTCGTCATCGATGTGCCAGTTTTTCAGGCTCAGGGTCTTTTCGTACTTGAATCCGGTCGGCTCGCGCTCTTCGATGATCAGCGGCCCGACCAGCCCGCGCCCCAGTTCTTCGCTGCTGCTGACGTGCGGGTGGTACCAGTAGCTGCCGGCATCCGGTACGCGGAACTTGTAATCGAAGTACTCGCCCGGCAGCACCGGCAGTTGCGAGACGTACGGCACGCCGTCCATTTCCAGCGGCAGACGAATGCCGTGCCAGTGAATGGTCGTCGCCACCGGCAGGTGGTTGATGAAGCGCACCCGCAGCCATTCACCCTGACGCACACGCAACTCGGTGCCCGGCGCCGACGGCCCGAATGCCCAGGCCTCGGTCTTGTGCCCCGGCACCAGCTCGACGTCCAGCGGTGCGGCGATCAGCTCATAGTCGTGGCCCGCCTCGGCGTCGGCCATTTTTCCCAGCCAATACCGCGACGCGCCCCCCGCACCGACACCAACGACAACAAGACCGGCCAGGCCACCGAGGATTTGGCGACGGGTAAAGGACATGAACTCAACTACCTCACGTATCAGCGACAGGCCCTGAAAGCCTGCAAAAGGCGAATACGATACACCTGCGGTTGAGAAACAGTAAGGGCGACCTGAGGCCGCACATCAGCTGTCGGCTTAAGATCGCAGCCCGGTAATCAGGTGCACGACACCGTCCTCCAAGGGCATCACGCCCGCGACCCCGGCGACGCTCAACGCCTGTTGATCGATACCCGACACATCACGCAATACAACCCGCACCCGAGTCAACGCCAGCGGTTGCTGTGACTGGAGGTTATCCACACCGCCCAGCGCCGCGACGATCGCGGCGCTCAATCCGGCGCTCGGCTCGGCGAGGACTTCGGGTGTGTCCACCACCAGATCCGGGGTCAGGGCTTTCCAGAATGCCTTCTGCCATTTATCCAACATCTTCAGTTCTCCAGAACCCGTAAAGTATCGACGGTTGCCTCGTGAAAGAGCTGCAACGCCTCGCGCACCTGCCCGGCACTTTCCAGCCCCAGCACCTGTTGGGCGATGATCTGACAATCGGCCAGCTCGAGTTCGCGCACCGTCGCCTTGACCGGTGCAATCATCGGCACGCTCACCGACAGTTCATCCACGCCCAACCCCAGCAACAACGGCACCGCCAGACGTTCCGAGGCCATTGCCCCGCAGACTCCGACCCATTTGCCATGGGCGTGCGCGGCCTTCACAGTCATGGCGATCAGGCGCAATACCGAGGGATGAAAACTGTCCGCCTGACTGGCCAGACGCGGGTGATCGCGATCCATCGCCAGGGTGTATTGCGTCAGGTCATTGGTGCCGATCGAGAAAAAATCCACCAGCGGCGCAAACAGGTCCGCCATCAGCGCCGCGGCCGGCACCTCGATCATGATCCCCAGTTTCGGCCGTTGCGTGAGTCCCAGCGCGAGGATTTCCTCGTCAAGCATTTGCCGCGCCAGACGCAGCTCCGACAGTTGCGTGACCATCGGCAACATGATGTGCAAACGTGTCAGCTCGCAGCAGCCGAGCATGGCCCGGAACTGCTCACGCAATAACTGCGGGCGCTCCAGGCACAAACGAATGCCGCGCACGCCAAGGAACGGGTTGGTTTCGCTGTCCATCGGCACGTAGGCCAGCGGTTTGTCACCACCGACATCAAGGGTGCGCACCACCAGATTGTGCGCAGGTCCCACGCAGCGAGCGATGGCGCTGTAGGTCGCAGCCTGTTCGTCATGGCTCGGCGCATGATTACGGCCCAGGTAGAGAAACTCCGAACGCAGCAGGCCGACACCCGCACCGCCAAGGGCCATGGCCTGCTCGGTTTCCGCTAACGAGGCGACGTTGGCCGACACCTCGACGTGATGGCCGTCACGGGTCCGCGCCGCGAGCGATGCACTGGCCAACTCATGCTCATGGCGTTGACGCTGTTGCGCGTGCCGCGCCTGCCATTGACTGACGGCCGCAGGATCGGGACGCACATGCAATTCGCCCTTGTCGGCATCGAGCAACACCGGGGTGCCGTTGCTCAACGCCAACATCTGCACCGGCACCCCACAGATCGACGGCAGACCACAAGCGCGCGCAAGAATCGCCACGTGACTGGTTGCGCCGCCGCCGACCGTGGCAAAACCCAGCACCTTGCTGGTATCGATGCCGGCGGTCTGCGACGGGGTCAGTTGATCGGCAATCAGAATGCTTCCATGCGGCAGCTCCATCGCCTGCTCGCCAATCCCCAGCAATAGCTTGAGCACGCGGCGCCCGACATCGGTCAGGTCCGCCGCCCGTTCAGCCAGCAACGCACTGCCCAGTTGGCGAAACATCGCCGCGGTTTCTTCAGTGGCTGCGCGCCAGGCAAACGCTGCGCTTTTGCCCTCGCTGATCAATGCCTGGGCCTGATCGAGCAGCCCCGGATCTTCGAGCAGTTCCTGATGCGCCTTGAAGATCTCGGCCTCGGCCTCGCCAGCGGCGGTGTCGCGCAAATGCTGCAAGGCCAGATCGGCTTCGATCAGGGCATTGGCGAGGGCCTCGCGCTCGCCGTCTGCGCCGCCGCCAAACTCGCTGACGTCGAACACCGGCTCGCTGATCTGCACCACTTGGCCCAACGCCGAACCGGGTGACGCGCAGACGCCACGCAGCAGGGTCAGAACCTCGGTTTCAACCAGCTCGACTGGCGCCACCGCCGTCACCGTTTCACCGCAGCCTTCAATCAGTAATCGAGTCAGCGCCTCGATTGCCGCGTCAGCATCTTCGCCCACCGCACTGACCTGCACGCTGTCGCCGCACGCGGTCTGCAACGCCATGATCGCCACCAGGGATTTGGCGTTGGCCTGAGCCTGCTGTTTATGCAGGTAAATCTTTGCCACGAAGCCCTTTGCCGCTTGCGCGAACACCGCTGCCGGGCGCGCGTGCAATCCGTTAGGATTGGGCAGTTTCAACGTTTGAGAGAACACGGCCTGACCTTCTGCCGCGCCAGCATCCACGCCACAAGCCTGAGTACGGGCGAGCTCAAGCAACGGCTGAGCGGTTTCGACCCATCCGCTCGACGCGACCTGCCAGGTGAAAGGCTCTCCGCTGACCACCAGCATCAATGTCATCAGGCTGCGCGCATGCCGGGCAATGTAATCGGCGTCGAACTCGATCAACGCTTGTCCGGCGGCAACCCGTTGCCCCTCTTCAACCAGGCGGGTGAAGCCTTGCCCGCCGAGGTTCACGGTATCAAGGCCGATGTGCATCAACACTTGTACGCCATGGTCATCGGTGATGCTCACGGCATGCCCGCTGGCCTGCACGTTACTGATGACGCCGGCCATGGGCGCACACAGGGTCGATGAAGTCGGGTCGATGCACAGACCGTCGCCGATCACGCGCCCGGAAAACACCGGATCGGGCACCTGCTCAAGCGCGATCAGGACACCGGACAAGGGAGCCAGCAATTGCAATGGTTGGGGTGTGGCCATGACGTCACCTGCAGTTTTGTTCTTTGAAGTGCCCATGGAGCGCGACGCTCCATCAGCATCGCTTATTTCCACCAGTATTCGACCTGCAATCCGACATTCGCACCGTGGCGAGCGCTACCGAAGGCGCCGGTGTCGGAGAGTGCCGAGCCTTTGGCCAGTTCGTTGGCCGCCCGTTTGGCCGCCTCGTTCCAGGTGGCGTACGTGTAATACAGCCGCACCTCGGGGCGCGCCCAGAACTCCGGGCCTTTGGGCGACCAGGTCGGGGCAAACGTGAATTTGCTCAGTTTGCGCGTGCCACCCGGGGCTTCGACTTGATCGTGGCCCAGTTCGGTGACCAATTTGAAGTGTTCGCTGAGCGCATAAGTCGGTCGCACCCCCAGCGAGATCCAGTTCTGGTCGACACCGTCCGGGCGAATGTCTTTCTGGTACACCGCCGCGATCTGGCCACCGAAACGCGGCGTCACTTGCCAGTCGAAAAACTCGACGATCCGGTAACTCTTGTTGCTGTCGTCCAGTTTGACGTTGCCGGTATAACCCAGCCCGGTGCCCGGCCCTTCACCGTATTGCAACGCCAGTTTGTTTTTGCCGCCGAGAAAATCCGTCTGCACATGTTGCGTGGTGATCGCCCAGCCCCGGTGGGCATCGCGGCTGTCGGGTTTGTCGATATAACTCAAGCCGAACTCCAGCTCACCGCCTGGATTGGTCTTGAAACCGGCGACGTTGAAGTCGTGCCGATTGATGTAGTCCTTCTGGTACAGGTTGTCCTTGCGCGAGAAGGCATAGCTGTATTTCAGATCGCCGATCAACACGTCTTCGACCCCGCCCCCCGTGGCGCTCTGGTTCCAGTAGTAGAAGTCGGAAATATGGATGTCATTGCGCTTGTAGTAACGGCGTCCGGCCCACAATGAACCACCGTTGAGCGCGGGCATCGCCGACCACTGTGCGTAGGCCTGCGGCAAGCGGATCGAACCATTGTCGTCTTTGAACGTGGGGCTGCGGTCGTAGCGGTTATACAGCGAGGCCATGCCGTCGACACTCAGGACCGAACCGTCGTCGAGGGTGTACAGGTCCTGCCGCAACTCGAGTTCGCCGTACTGCTCGCATTCGTTACCCAAGCGATATTTGGTCTGCGCACCCGGTAACTGGAAGCACGACTGACCGCTGCTGTTGACCGACGTGCCGACACCGCTGCGCAGGTAGCCGCCAAACTCCAGCGCTTGTGACGTTGGCGGTAAGGCCAGGCAAAAACCTGCGACTGCAAGGCTGCGATTTATTGTTGTTTTCATAAGCCACCCCATTGTTTTTATTGTCTGGTTGCATGAATTCGGCGCGCAGAAATCCCCCGCGCAGTGCTTTGCGTGTTTTTTGAACGTTGTTTTTTTAGTTAAAGGTCAGGGATCGATCAGGTGCAGGACGAAGGACTCGTAAGGTCGCAACGTCACCTGGCGCTTGCGCAACGGGCCGTCCGGATAGTTGCTGATCAACTGGCGCTGGCTCATCGATTCACTGATGACCGTCGCCGGTAATTCCACTTCACAGGTTGTCCCGTAGAAGTTGTTCACCACCAACAACCGCTCGGCGCTGCCTTCACGCACATACGCCCAGACTTGCGGATGTTCAGGCAGCAATTGTCGGTACACCCCTTCGGTCATCAGCGATTCGCTGCGGCGCAGCGCGATCAGACGGCGGTAGTGATGCAACACAGAATCCGGATCGTCGAGCTGGTTTGCGACGTTGATCTGCGCAGCATTGGCCGGCACTCCGATCCACGGTTCGGCACGGCTGAAACCGGCGTTTGGCCCGGCGTCCCAGTGCATCGGCGTGCGCCCGTTATCGCGGGATTTCTGCATGATCGCTGCCATGTTGTCGGCATCGCTGCTGCCAGCCTCGCGCTTGAGGCGAAAAATGTTCAGCGTCTCGACATCGCGATAGTGCTCGATCGATTCGAACCCCGGATTGGTCATGCCCAACTCTTCGCCCTGATACACGAACGGCGTGCCCTGCAGAAAGTGCAGTGCGGTGCCGAGCATCTTCGCCGAGCATTCGCGGTACTCGCCGTCGTTGCCGAAGCGCGAGACCACGCGCGGCTGATCGTGGTTGCACCAGAACAGCGCGTTCCAGCCGCCCCCCGCCTGCATGCCGGTCTGCCAGTCGGACAGAATTTTCTTTAGCTGAAGGAAATCGAAGTCGGCGCGCACCCACTTCTGCAGGTTTGGATAATCGACTTTCAGGTGATGAAAGTTGAAGGTCATCGACAACTCTTTCGACTGCGGATTCGAATAGCGAATGCAGTGTTCGAGGCTGGTCGAAGACATCTCGCCGACATTGATCAGGTCGTGCCCTTCGAAGACTTCGCGGTGCATCTGCTGCAAGTACGCATGGACATTCGGCCCGTCGGTATAAAAGCGTCGGCCATCGCTGTCGTCTTCGGGGAAGTCCGCAGGCTTGGAGATCAGATTGATCACGTCCAGGCGAAAGCCGCCGACGCCCTTGTCTCGCCAGAATTGCATCATCCGGAACACTTCAGCGCGCACCTTGGGATTGTCCCAATTCAGGTCGGCCTGGGTGTGGTCGAACAGGTGCAGGTAATACTGACCGGTCTGGGCTTCGTACTCCCAGGCGGAACCGCCGAACTTGGATTCCCAGTTGTTCGGCTGATCACGCCAGATGTAGAAGTCACGGTAAGGATTGTCGAGGCTGCTGCGCGCCTGTTGAAACCAGACGTGTTCGATCGAGGTGTGATTGACCACGATGTCGAGCATCAGCTTGATCCCGCGCTTGCCCGCCTCGGCGATCAGCAATTCGCAGTCGGCCATGCTGCCGTAGCTCGGGTCGATGGCGTAGTAATCGCTGATGTCATAGCCGTTATCGCGTTGCGGCGAACGCAGAAATGGCGTTATCCATAAACAGTCGACGCCCAGCCACTTCAGGTAATCGAGTTTGGCGACGATACCGAGCAGATCACCCGTCGGGTTACCGGCGTGACTATGAAAACTCTTCGGATAGATCTGGTAGATCACCGAACGCTGCCAGTCTTGCATGGCACAACTCCTTCAATAAGTCCGTGCGGCTCGCGCCCAGATTGAAATGCAATCAACTGTGGGAGCGAGCCTGCTCGCGAAAGCGATTGTTCAGGCAACCCGATAACCGGGCCGGACAATCTTCATGCTCAATGCACAGGTCAGAACAAACGGCACGAGCATGGCAATCAGCATCCCCAGCACAAACATCGGGATGTACTGCGGAATGATCGAGATGAAACCCGGCAGTCCACCGACGCCGATGGCCGAGGCCTGAACCTTGTTCAGCGACAGGAACACGCAGCCCAGTGCCGAACCGGTCAGCGCGGCATAAAACGGAAACTTGTAGCGCAGGTTGACGCCGAACATCGCCGGCTCGGTGATACCGAAGTAGGCGGAGATTGCCGAAGTCGACGCCATGCTCTTGTCCCGTGCATTACGGGTCATCCAGAACACCGCCAGGGCGGCACTGCCCTGAGCAAGGTTGGACATGACGATCATCGGCCAGATGAAGGTACCGCCCTGGGTCGAGATCAATTGCAGGTCGACCGCGAGAAACATGTGGTGCATGCCGGTGATCACCAGCGGCGCATACAGCAGACCGAAAATCGCGCCACCCACCATGGGTGCCAGGTCAAACAGCATGACCAGCCCTTCGGTGATGAAGATGCCGATGTGGCGGGTCACCGGGCCAATCACGGCCAGCGCCAGTACGCCGGTAACGACGATGGTGGTGATCGGTACCACGAGTAACTGAATGGCGTTGGGCACGCGCGCGCGCAGCCATTGCTCGATGACGCTCATTACGTAAGCGGCCAGCAGAATCGGCAGGATCTGCCCCTGATAGCCGACCTTTTCCACCTGAAACAACCCGAGAATGTCGAAGTACGGCAACTGCTGCCCGTCCAGCCCGGCCACGGCCTTGCCGTAGTTCCAGGCGTTAAGCAGATCCGGGTGCACCAGCATCAGACCGAGGACGATGCCGAGGATCTCGCTGCCGCCAAAGCGCTTGGCCGCCGACCAGCCCACCAGCGCTGGCAGAAACACGAACGAGGTGTTGGCCATCAGATTGATCAGGCTCCACAGCCCATCGAGTTTCGGGTAGGCATCGAGCAGGGTCTGCCCGTCGATGAACATGCCTTTGGCACCCAGCAGATTGTTGATGCCCATCAGCAGGCCGGCAATGATCAGCGCCGGCAGAATCGGCATGAACACATCGGAAAACACCCGCACCAAACGCTGCATGGCGTTGATCTTTTCAGTGCTTTTCTGTTTGACGTCAGCGATCGTCGACGCCGCGAGACCGGTCTGACGACGCAGTTCGGCATAGACCTTTTCCACTTCGCCCGGACCGATCACCACCTGATACAGGCCACCGGTAAAGAACGAGCCTTTGACCAGATCGATCTGGTTGAGCATGGCACTGTCGACCAGGCCCGGATCTTTCAGGGCCAGCCGCAACCGCGTGACGCAATGGGCGGCCTGTTCGAGGTTGTCGCTGCCGCCGAGGCTTTGCAGCAATTGCCTGGCGATGTTCGGATAGTCGTGGCTCATGCTAGTTCTTCCGCTATGGATTGTTGTTATTGGCAGCACGCCGAAGCGAAAAATACTCGTCTGTACGAGTTAATGCAACAACTCGTACAGACGAGTTTGTTTATGTATGTTCCTGCCAGACCGAAGGCGAATTTTCCTACCCCGCCTTAGGGTGATTTCCATCGCCCACATGGACAAAGCCCTACCCTGGCCTTAAGGTTCGAAGCTTTGAGCACAGTCGGCACCGAGCCTACCCATGAGCAAATACAACCAGATCTATAGCGATCTGCTGGCCAGCATCACGACTGAACGCCTGGAGCGCGGCGCCCGCCTGCCTTCCGAAACCGAACTGATGGACAGCTATCAGGCAAGCCGAGGCACGGTGCGCAAAGCCATTGAACTGCTTCAGGAACGCGGCTTTGCGCAGAAAATCCACGGCAAGGGCACCTTTGTGCTGTCGACCAACCCGATCGAGTTTCAGCTCGGCGGCATCGTCAGTTTCCAGGAAACCTATCCGCGCCTTGGCAACGATGTCAGCACAGAAGTGGTCGAGCTGAGCCAGATCCCGCTCGAAGGCGCCCTGCTCGAACACATCCATGCCGAACCCGGCAGCCTCATCACCCGAATCAAACGTGTGCGGCGGATCGACGGTAAACGCGTGATCCTCGATATCAACCACTTCGTCAGCGAAGTGATTCCCGGCCTGTCCCTCGACATCGCCGAGCAATCGATCTACGCCCATATCGAGCAGACCCTGCAGCTACAGATTGCCTACGCCCAACGCACCATCGAAGCGGTGCCGCGCAGCAAGGATGATCAACTGCACCTGGACCTCGATGGCCAGAGCCATGTGATCGTGGTCAGCAACCAGACCTTCCTCCAGGACGGGCGTCAGTTCGAGTACACCGAATCCCGCCACACCCTCGACAAATTCTACTTTTCCGACGTGGCACGGCGCTGACCCCGACACGTTTCCAACGATCATGTGCGGTACATATGTAGTGCACTCCCCTTGAGCGAATCGGCCATGCTCGGCCTTCATTTCTCAAGGATGGAGAAAGCATGTACGCCACCCAACAAAGCCTTCTGCCTAACGCGGCAGACAAGGCGGTTCTGAAGCGAATCGCCTATACCGTCGTGCACAATTGCCCCGGACTGCAGGACGCCGCCCATGAAGCCGCCCGTGATCTGCTGGAAGCAAAAGGCCTGTCGAGCCTCGACCCGGATGAGGTTTATTTCCATCGCTTCAAGACGGCCCAGAGCAGCACTCGCTCGTTTACCGGCTGGGAGCACATCCGCGAGAAACCCTACGAATCGATGACCCTGACACAGCTGGTCATTCATCGTTTTCGTGCCACCGACCAGGACAACGCCGACCTGCTCGATCTGTACGGCGGCTTCTACAGCGAAGGTCCGCAGGGCGAGAATTTCGACGAAAAAAACCAGGTGTGCCTGCACGGCAACGAGGTCCTGAAGGTGTTCTGGAACCTCGATTTCAGTGGGCACTACAGCGCTACGCTGACGGACTTCTGGAACAGCCACGGCGAGGATTTCCGCACCTTGGCCAAGTGCAATTTCCTCAACCGTGCAGTGCAGGCGCTGGACCTTGGGCAACTCACCCGCAGTGACTTTCAATGGCTGGTGGACACAGTGGTGGGACCGGTCAGCTGGCCGGTCAACCTGAGCATGTTGCAAGCAAGCCACACAACAACGGGGAATGTGTTCGCCTTCGACATTGACGGGCATATCTCCACGCAATTGCTGCGTATCGTCGATTCTGCCGGTCGGCAGATTATCTATCTGCCGAGTGAGACCGCAGCGTTCGTGGTCAAGGAAACGCCGGCAGACCTGCATTGGTGGGTTCTGGATCAACTGAACGACGCCAAACGCCGCGCGACCTTCCTGGAGCACTTTGCCCTCGCCGATCGTCAGCACATGAGCGAGAACATGCCCGATCTGATGAATCGCTTGGTGGCCACCTGGGGCCGGGCCGACCATCACCTGATCAACCGCACAAACCAGCAACTGAGCGATGATGCATTCAGTTGGCTGCGTGACTCGACACGTCAGGCGATGTTTGCTGAAGCCCACCTGTCCCTGACGTCCAATGGCGATCTGCGCAAGAAACTGTGGATCGGTTATCTGAGTGCGGGCCTCAAGGTATTTGCGCCGATGGCCACCGTCGGTTGGCCGCTGGCGTTACCGGTGATTGGCGCCACCCTTGCCAGCATGGGTCTGAATATCGATCAGGCACAAAACGGCAGGACAAGGGCCGAACGCAAGGCCGGCGTGCTGGGTGCGGTTTTGAGTGGTCTCAATCTGTTATTCAACCTTCCATTGCTGATCGGCACCGGGCCGATGCTGGAGGTTGGCGCCGAGGTCGAGGCGGCAGAAGCCGCCGAAATGGCTGAGTACAGCGAAGCCTTGAATGCCTCTGCCGAAGCCGATTACCAAGAGCCGATCATGGTGCCGGACGATGCCGACATCACCCTGCCAAATATCGATGAAACGACGCTAATTCCGGCGCAAAACGCCCTACCGCCTCCGGTGCCCGAACGCTACCAATGCAACGAGTTGCTTGATGGCACAGCGCTCGGCGAAGAGTCGGGGAAATTCCAGGGTGTCTACCGCCTCGACTCGGATCCGCCCTATGCCATTCTGATGAATGACACGCCGTACTATGTGCGCTACTTCGCCAATGCTCAAGGCAGCGGCGACTGGGCGATCGTCGACCCTGAGCGCCCAAACCAGCTTGTCCACGCGCTGCCTGTCCGTCTCAATGGCGAAGGAGAATGGGAGCGCATGCCAGCTTTGGGTCTCAAGGGTGGCGGCCAGTGCATGGGCAAACAATGCGCCCCGGATCTCGAGCTCGACACCTTCGAACCTGCCTCGCCCGAAACGCCCGTGCAACCGGCAGAAGAACCGCAACCCTCGACATCGAGGCCCCCACGCCCGGTGACCAGTGCCTTTGACATCGAACCGTCGGTACGCCGTTCGATAAAAGCCTGGGCGTTGAACCTCAACGAAACCCATGCCCGGTTGCAACCCGACGGTGCCGGCGGTTTCGCCATGGACGATCCGTTCGAGTTGTATGCCGCCGGCAAACGCCAACTTCTGCAAAGTTCGGCCCGAAGCTTTTTCAAGAACCTGCCGTGGGTCATTCAGCCTGCGCGCCCGGTCATACCCGGGGTCAACCGGCTGATGCCACTGACCGATCTCATCGATGGTGTTTTTGAAAGTGCCTCCGGACTGGTGGTCGCAGAAACCCTTGATCGTATTGCCAGCATGGGTTTTCTGATTGAAAACATGCCGGCGCTGGCCCGACACGTGAAAACCCTTTATCTGCGCGGCCTGCTCAGTGACTTCGCTCAAGTGGAACTGAACCGCTACTTCACCAGCGGCAATATGACTGCGGATTTACACACTTACCTGAACAGCCTGGGCACCGATCCCGCCGGGCGATTCAACCCACTGGAACTGGTCCAGGTCGCCCGAGCGAACGGGGTTCGGATTCAGGCGATCGATTGCGCCGCCAGTTACAAAATGAAAACACCGCTGCCCTCCGTCGACGAGCAAATGATGAACACCTTCCTGACCAACGACATCATGACCGGTGACGTCTACCTCAACAGCCCGGAAAAATGGATCGTAGTAACCGATGCTCACAGCACCAATACCTTCAGAGGACTGCTGGGCATCAGTGAACTGAAGGGGGGAATAGGCTTGCGAATCGATGAAGTCGGCGCCGGTGAAGAGCTGGGCGTGGATGTCGATCCGGGTATTGAAGTACCACGCGGCAGCTCGCCCGGCGGCACTGTCAGACAAGGAAATCCAGACTTTCTGCGCGCCGATCTGCGCTTGAAAATGCCCGCACCCGAGGTGACCTGGACCGAAGAAACGCTGGAGAATCTGTTGTACAGGCGCGGCATGTATCTGTTCGAAAAAACAGGTGAGCGCTACACGCTGATCCACCGCAGCAAACAAGGCATGCTGCAACGCACACCGATCACTCGATCGAGTGACGGCAAGGTCTCCCTCCACCGACCTGCGTGGCAGCGGGTGAATGACATCGCATTCGCCAACCTGAAGGACATGTCTCAACGGTTGTCCGATACCGGGCTGATATTGCGTAGCCGGATCCCTGATTGAGGCTGATCGTTAGTAACCAATCTTCTGCCGAAGCAGCTTGTTACCGTTGAGACAGGCAACCACCTGACAAACAGAGACAACCTTACGTAGAATGCCGCCGTGGCTATGGAACACCTTCCTTCTAAACCTCCTATGACCTAGGGGTTTCGCTCTCCACACTGCGCCTGCTTTCTTGCAGGCGTTTTTATATCTGCTGTAGACACGATGCCGCAGCTCGTCCATGACGGCGATCAAAGGAGAAACTCAAGTATGAATCAGGAGCTGTTCCTGCGTCGCCGCAGCAAAGTTCACGTCCCGGTGGGCTCTGGCGGTGCTACGCGCGCCCAGGTCGCGTCGGCTGTCCAGGAAATCGCGGCGTTCCGATGCGTACTGTCAGAGTCTCTGATTGAGCAAATCGGCACGTTGTCAGCTACAGAACTCAAGTACTGGCTACGCGAAATTATCAGAGTGCTTCGACGGCAGACTGGTGCTCACGTGCATCACCGGCCGTTTTATCCTGACTTCCCGGAGCAGGTTCTGACGGCCTCCCAGGCAGAGTTGTACCTTAACGCCGTCATCCACTACCTCACGCTCTGGCGCTTACCAGCAACAGAACACGCTCGACCTCCGATGCTTGAAGGCAACTTCATATCCCGCGTTATCGAACCGGGAAGCGTCTCTGAATTCGAGTCACTGCTTGAGCCGCTGGTTTCATCGCGCACTTCGCTCTCTGAAGAAGAAACGGCCGATGTAGTCTGGTTTATTCGAGAGTACAAAAGCGATGTGTTCCGCTTGCTGCCTGAGACCATTCCGTTCCGGGAGATCCGTGCACAGGTTGGCGGCGCACTGATCCGGTATGTCGCCACCGATGCAAGGGTGGACGCCTTCCTGCAACGAAACGTCGAGACCGCAACTGACGTGCTGCGACTGGCAGTCGCGTTGAGTGGCGCAGATGTGTCGCTGACGACAGCTACGACACGCTTCAAAGCAATGAAGCGCTCGATGCGCCGTCTATTTTTGCGCCTGCTCGATAACATACCCAACGCTGCAGAAGACGTGATGCGCCATGCTGAGCGCTGGAAGCGTCTGGCTGAAGTACTACATCCCGGCGATTACGGCGATAAGTATCCTCGAGCCTTAGCCGCTATCACGGCAGCGCGCCGTAACGATCCGCCCGTCACATTTAACTCACGTGTCGAAACATTGCTGGCCCAGCGTGACATCACCGCGCTTACGCCCCTTTTACAAAGCCGTCCAGGTGAGTTCGCACGAAGACTGGATGTGACCCTGCGCCGCGCGACGGAAGCAGACTCGGTACTCGACGCGTTTGAGGCGGTTGCAGCACGAGTGTCCTCGCCTGTGCTGTTGCAGGTGTTGGCCCAGGTTCGCGCCCCGCGCCCCTTGCCCCTGCGGGCGTTCACACCGAAAGGTTCATTCGCCAAAGTCTATGCCATCAGGGATCACCGAGAGCCTCTCTCACCTGAACTGTTGGCGCGCGCTGCTCGCATCTGCGAAGACGCTCTGGTAAATCGTTTTGCGCTGCTACCGCCATTAGGCCGCTGTTACGTCGATCCAGCATTACGCGAATACAAGGTGCCGCTGGCTCAGCGTGCCTCATCGAAGTCGCTGCGAACCCTCGTTCGGGGCAGTCGGCTGCCAATGCCCGACACACGTTTCATTCGACTGTTTCTGTGGTGGAAGAACGGTCGTGCTCGTACGGACATCGACTTGTCCGCCGCATTTTTCGACGCCAATTTCGTGTTCAAAGATACGGTCGCGTACTACAACCTGAAGGGTTACGGCGGCTACCACAGCGGCGATATCGTCGACGCGCCCGATGGGGCTTCGGAGTTCATCGACCTCGACCTTGATGTTCTGGTCGAGAAAGGTATCCGCTATGTCGTCACATCCATCCACTCCTTTACTCAGCAGCCGTATTGCGATCTTCCGGAATGCTTCGCCGGATGGATGGCCCGCACCGACACGGCGTCGGGTGAAGTGTTCGAGCCACGCTCCGTGGTCGACCGCATCGATATCGCCTCCGACACAGTAATTTGTCTGCCATTCGTGATGGACTTACAGGAACGACGCGTGGTCTGGGCCGATCTGGGGCTTACTTCATCTCCCCGGTGGAACAACGTCGACAAAAACCTAAGCGGGGTTTCATTGATGCTGCGAGCCTTGGTGCATACACCACGGCCGGATCTGGAAACGCTGTTCGACTTACATGCTCGAGCGCGGGGAGAACGAGTGGATTCGCCGCAGCAGGCAGAGGCAGTGTTTGCGCTAGATAAAGGGCTGACGCCGTTCGATACGGATCTGATTCGATCCCAATATCTTTGATACCGGTAACAGGTACCTGGAGGACGCCGGACAAACAGCCCTCCTCCATCACCCCACTCTATTATCAATAGGGGAGCAATATGCGGTAGCCGGGTAGTGCACTGCCCTTGAGCGAATCGGTCATGCTCAGTCTTTGTTTCTCAAGGATGAAGAACGCATGACCTCCCCCGAACGACGTCTCCAGCCAAACGCTGAGGACAAAACTGCCCTCAAAGCCATTGCTGCGACGATCGTGCAGACCTGCCCGAGTCTGCTCGACGCTGCCCATCAAGTTGCCAACGAAATACTGGCGGACAACGGACTGTCCGGCCTCGATTCCGACCGTGTTTACTTCCACCGTTTCAAAACGGCGCAGAGCAGCACGCTGACCTTCACGGGTTGGGAACATTTGCTGGAAAAACCTTACGAAACGCTCACCCTCACACAGTTGGTGATCCATCGCTTTCGCGCGACTGATCAAGACAACGCAGATCTGCTTGGTCTTTACTGCGGGTTCTACTCGGATGGCCCGGAGGCGGAAAACTTCAATCAGAGCAATGAAGTCCGGTTGCTGGGCAGTGATGTGCTGAAGGCGTTCTGGGACGTCGACTTCAGCGCGCGCTACATAGGCCAACTGACGACTTTCTGGCAAACCTCGTCGGATAACTTCCGAGCCCTGGCAAAGTGCAACTTTCTCAGCCTGGCGGTGCAGGCGCTGCAACAGGGTGACCTTGACGGAACTGACTTTCAGCGCGTCGTCGACTCGGTAATCGGGCCCGTCACCTGGCCCGTTACCTTGCCAATGCTGCAAGCGTTACACCCGGTCGGTGCTGAAGTGCGGGCGCTGGATCTCGATGGCCACGTAGCCTCCAATGCACTGCGTCTGGTGGAGGACAGTGGCCGCCAGACCCTTTACTTGCCAGGCGAAGCCCAGACATTCCTCTTGATGGAGAATGAAGCGGATCTGCACTGGTGGATGCTGGAGCAGATGAATTCAGAGGACAAGCGCACGGCTTTTCTCAAGCATTTCCCGCTGGCTGACCGCAATCACTTGACCGAAAACCTCACCGATCTGATGAACCGCCTGGTGAGCACTTGGGGTCACAGCGATCATCAAATGATCAATCGCAGCAACGTCGCGATCAGCGGTGACGCATTCACTTGGTTGAGCGAGTCGACACGTACGGCCATGGTTGCCGAGGCGCACCTTGTGCTCACTTCCAACAGTCAATTGCGCAAAAAACTCTGGATCGGTTATTTGAGTGCCGGTCTGAAAGTATTCGGCCCGATGGCAGCGGTGGGCTGGCCTTTGGCGTTGCCTTTGATTGGCGCCAGCATCGCGAACATGGGATTGAACATTGATCAGGCCATCAACGGCACTACGCTAACCGAACGCAAAGCCGGTGTTACCGGAGCAGTGCTCAATGCGATCGACATTGTGTTCAACATTCCGTTTCTGATCAGCACGGGCGCGCAACTTGAAGTGGGCCCGCAGGTGGAGTTTGCCGAAGCGCAAGAAATGCTCGGGTTGGTCGAGTTCACTGCGCCTGACGCACCCTTCTTGCCGCCTGTGGATCAACCGCCAGTCGCGACGATTGATCCACAGGCGACCGTCGAGCTGGCAAACGAAATCGCCACCGGGACCACCATCGCATCCACCCGGCAGTTGGCCACACCGGCTGCGCGCCAAGGTTGGTCTGTTCCAAAGATTCCTGCCAAATATCGATGCAACGAGCTACTTGCCCAGCGTTCTGCAGAGGCAGCACCAGGCAAGTATGAGGGCATTTACCGCCTGGACAAGGAGCCGGGCTATGCCATCGAAATGGAGGGTGCGGCTTACTACGTGCGCTACTTTGCCGACTCCGAAGACACTGGCCACTGGGCCATCGTCAATCCCGAGCGACCCAATCAGTTCGCTTACTCGTTGCCAGTACGCTTGAGTAGTAGCGGCAAGTGGGAACGCATACCCGCGTTGCGCCTCAGGGGAGGCGGCCAATGCCTGGGCAAGGCCTGTTTACTGGGCATTGACCTGCCCTCGTCCTCATCCTCGGCTCCAGCCTCATCAACCCCGTCAGCGGAGCTTCCCCTCGTTGAACCGGTTTCACCGGTTGCGCGACCACTGCGTCTGGTTACTCCCCTGAACGACATCGTAGGAATGGACATTGCGAAAATGAAAAGATGGGCAATGAACCTGCCCGAGACTTTCGACGAGCTCTCCAGTGCAAACCGCGGTCATCCATCAACTGCCGAAACGTATGAGGCTTATTTCCGCGACAGACGTACATCCCTGCTAAACAAGGCCAAAGAGTATTACTCGGAGATGAAATGGACCAACCTGCCCGCACGGCCAGTCATCCCGAAAATCGATCCAGAGATGCAGACGGCTGAGTTGATTGATCGCATCTTTGCCAATACCGATGGACTGGTCGTCGGCGAAACCCTTGATCGCATCGCCAGCATGCGGTTCATGATCGAAAACATGCCAGCGTTCGCACGGCATATCGACACACTGTACGTACGTGGTTTGCTGAATGATTTTGCCCAGGCAGATCTCAACGACTTTTACCTGTCGGGAGAGATGTCAGAGGATCTTCGCGGCTACTTGTCCGGCCTGAGTACCGACCCTGATGACCGATTCAACATGCTCGAACTGATCAAGGCTGCCCAGGCCAATGGCATCCGCAGCCATGGTCTTGAAGTCGCACACAGTTACAAACTGAAAATACCGCTGACTTCGATCGAAGAGCAGATGATCCACGCCCGGCTCGCCTCTCAAATCATGTGGGGTGACGAGCTCCTCAACAGACCCGGAAAATGGGTTGCCCTGGTCGAGGCAACGAACACCAACGCTTTCAGAAATCTGCCAGGCATAAGCGAACTCAGGGGCGGCATCGGTTTACGCATTGAAGAAGCGGTGCCCAGCGAAGTGCCCGGCGTCAGTCTCGACCCGGGACTGAAAGTCACTCGGGGCCCGTTTGATAACGGGGCAACGACGCGCAACTCATCCGATATTCTATTCGCCGATCTGCGCTTGCAGATCGAAACACCTGTGCCGCAATGGACTGAGGCAACAGAGAACACACTCCTCAATCGCAACGGCATGTTCATACTCAAAAAAATGCAAAACACCTACATGCTCGTGCGTCGCGACAGCTCCAGCAATATCGTTCGAACAATAGTAAATTGCAGGCATGGTCAGTTTTACATCTGGGCACAGTCGATGCCCCGGATCAGCGGCATCATGTTCCGTAACCTCGGCGCTTTATCCCAGCGTCTGATAGAGATCGGCTTGACCCTGCAAAGTCGCTTACCCAACTAACCCGTTTTCAAGGCATGAAACGAAAAAACCCTTGGCTTCAGGCCAAGGGTTTTTCGTTAATCAACGGGTAGTGAGATCATTCCCACTCAATCGTCGCCGGCGGCTTGCTCGACACGTCGTAAGTGACGCGGGAGATGCCTTCGATTTCATTGATGATGCGGCCGGAAACGGTTTCCAGCAGTTCGTAAGGCAGGTGAGCCCAACGCGCGGTCATGAAGTCGATGGTTTCTACGGCACGCAGGGCCACGACCCAGGCGTAACGACGGCCATCGCCGACCACGCCAACCGATTTCACTGGCTGGAACACGACGAACGCCTGGCTGACTTTGTGGTACCAGTCAGCTTTGCGCAGTTCTTCGATGAAGATGTGGTCAGCGCGACGCAGCAGGTCGGCGTATTCCTTCTTCACTTCACCGAGGATGCGCACGCCCAGACCCGGGCCCGGGAACGGGTGACGGTAGACCATGTCGTACGGCAGGCCCAGCTCCAGACCCAGACGACGAACTTCGTCCTTGAACAGTTCGCGCAGTGGCTCGACCAGTTTCAGGTTCATCTCTTCCGGCAGGCCGCCCACGTTGTGGTGCGACTTGATCACATGGGCCTTGCCGCTTTTCGCGCCAGCCGATTCGATCACGTCCGGGTAGATGGTGCCCTGCGCGAGGTACTTGATGTTTTCCAGTTTGTTCGACTGGGCATCGAATACGTCGATGAAGGTGCGACCGATGATCTTGCGCTTCTTTTCCGGATCGGCTTCGCCGGCCAGGTTGTTGAGGAACTGCTCCTCAGCGTTGGCGCGGATCACCTTGACGCCCATGTTCTCGGCGAACATGGCCATCACTTGCTCGCCTTCGTGCAGACGCAGCAGGCCGTTGTCGACGAAGACGCAAGTCAGTTGGTCGCCGATGGCTTTGTGCAGCAGCGCGGCAACCACCGAAGAGTCAACGCCGCCGGACAGACCCAACAATACGTTGTCGGTGCCGACTTGGGCGCGGATGTTGGCAATGGCGTCTTCAGCGATCTTCGACGGCGTCCACAGGGCTTCACAGCCGCAGATGTCGAGGACAAAACGCGACAGGATGCGACCGCCCTGTTTGGTGTGGGTCACTTCCGGGTGGAACTGCACGCCGTAGTAGCCACGGTCGTCGTTGAACATGCCGGCGATCGGGCAGCTCGGGGTGCTGGCCAGAATGTGGAAGTCTTCCGGCATCTTGGTGACTTTGTCACCGTGGCTCATCCATACGTCGAGGCCGAACAGGCCGTCAGCGTCGATGTGGTCTTCGATGCCGTCGAGCAGGCGGCTCTTGCCGACCACGTCAACGCGGGCGTAACCGAACTCACGCAGTTCGGAGCCTTCAACCTTGCCGCCCAGTTGCTCGGCCATGGTCTGCATGCCGTAGCAGATACCGAAAACCGGTACGCCCAGATCGAACACTGCCTGTGGGCAACGCGGGCTGTCGGCGACGTGCACGGACTCGGGGCCGCCGGCGAGGATGACGCCTTTAGGAGCGAATTCGCGGATCGCATCTTCGTCCATGTCGAACGGGTGCAGTTCGCAGTACACACCGATTTCGCGCACGCGGCGGGCGATCAGTTGGGTGTATTGCGAGCCGAAGTCGAGGATCAGGATGCGGTGAGCGTGAATATCGAGGGCCATGATTCAGTCTCGTCTAAGTCGTTCAGAAACAGTCGTGATTCAGAAACAACTCGGGGCTGAATCAAACAGCCCCGGTTGCTTTGCTTGTAGCTTGAAGGCTCAACCTACGCGGTAGTTTGGCGCTTCTTTGGTGATCTGCACGTCGTGAACGTGGGATTCGGCCATGCCGGCGCCGGTGATCCGCACGAATTCAGGCTTGGTGCGCATTTCTTCGATGTTGGCGCTACCGGTGTAGCCCATCGAGGAACGCAGACCGCCCATCAACTGGTGAATGATCGCGCTCAGGGTGCCTTTGTAAGGCACACGGCCTTCGATGCCTTCCGGAACGAGTTTCTCGGCGCCTGCCGAGGAGTCCTGGAAGTAACGGTCGGAGGAACCTTGAGCCTGGGACATGGCGCCCAGCGAACCCATGCCGCGATACGCCTTGTACGAACGGCCCTGGAACAGTTCGATCTCGCCCGGCGCTTCTTCAGTACCGGCGAACATCGAGCCCATCATCACGCAGGAAGCACCGGCTACGATGGCCTTGGACAGGTCACCGGAGAAACGGATGCCGCCGTCGGCGATCAACGGTACGCCAGTGCCTTCAAGGGCAGCGGCGACGTTGGCGATGGCACTGATTTGCGGGACGCCGACACCGGCGACGATACGGGTGGTGCAGATCGAGCCAGGGCCGATACCGACCTTGACCGCATCAGCGCCTGCTTCGGCCAGAGCCTTGGCTGCGGCGCCGGTGGCGATGTTGCCGCCGATCACCTGCACTTCAGGGAAATTCTCTTTGACCCAACGAACGCGGTCGATCACGCCTTTGGAGTGACCGTGGGCGGTATCAACCACCACCACGTCCACACCGGCATTGACCAGAGCAGCGACGCGGTCACCGGTGTCTTTACCGGTACCGACCGCAGCGCCAACGCGCAGACGACCTTGATCGTCCTTGCTGGCCAGCGGGTAGGCTTTGGCTTTTTCGATGTCTTTGACGGTCATCATGCCTTTGAGGGCAAACTTGTCATCGACGATCAGAACTTTTTCCAGACGGTGCTTGTGCAGCAGCTCGCGGACTTCGTTCTTGTCGGCGCCTTCACGCACGGTGACCAGACGCTCTTTAGGCGTCATCACTTCACGTACGGTGGCTTCCAGACGGGTTTCGAAACGCACGTCACGGGAAGTGACGATACCGACCAGGTCGCCATCGTGCAGGACCGGAACGCCGGAAATGTTGTGCATGCGGGTCAATTCGAACAGGTCACGTACCGTGGCATCAGCCTCGATGGTGATCGGATCCTTGACGACGCCGGCTTCGAACTTCTTGACCTTACGCACTTCGGCAGCTTGCTGCTCGATGGTCATGTTCTTGTGGATAATGCCGATGCCACCTTCCTGAGCCATGGCGATTGCCAGACGGGCTTCAGTGACGGTGTCCATTGCGGCAGAAACCAGAGGAATGTTCAGCTCGATGCCACGGGTAAGGCGGGTCTTGAGACTGACTTCGTTAGGAAGCACCTCGGAATAACCAGGCACTAAGAGAATGTCGTCGAATGTCAGAGCTTCTTGGCTGATACGCAGCATCGCGGGGGCTCCCGAGCGGGAAAATGGAAGCGCGCCATTATAGTCATCCACCCCCTGCTGTTCAATGTAAAACTCAGCTTAATATCAATGTTGCTGATGTACGGGAATCCCCGCCGTTACAGCTCCACCTTGACCCAAGAGACAGGTTGATCGAGCCAATCGGCGAACTCATCGATAAAGCTCTGCTTGAAGCCCGCCTCCAGCCAGTTGTTGAAGATGAAACCGAGGTTGGAAAACCCGCACTCCTGCAGGTACAGGAAGCCGTTGATGTCGTCTTCGTGACCGCATTCCGGGCAGGTGAAGTTGTCGGTGCGCCCCGGCATCCAGTCTTCGATGCTTTCAAACAGCGCTTCGCCGATCTCGCGACGACACTCGGCGCAACCGGCCTCTTCGAGAAAGCCCTTGGCCGGTGTGTAGATGCAGCGTTTGGTGACGATCTCCAGCCCGTTGATCGGCTCACCAAATGGCAACGCTTGCGGGTGTAGCACCACGGCACGGGCGCCATCAGCAATCGCATACGCCATGCGGTTGCCGGTGCGGCCACAGGTTGTCAGCTCTTCTTTGATGATGTTCTTGCGCACCAGCCAGCGCACGATCGCCCGGGCCCGGGGTTCGTGGACCGGCAGGGTGGAGATTTTCGGGACGATGATGCTTTGCGAATTCATGGGAAATCCTGCGGTGTGACTTCTGACGCCTTCGCGAGCAAGCTCGCTCCCACAATGGAATGCAGTTCCCTGTGGGAGCGACGGTGCGACGATTCGACCTGCTCGCGAAGAGGCCCTAAAGGCCGGCAGCTTAATCCCTGACAAAATCCGGTCAAGTGCTGAGGTAGCGCCCGATCAATGCCAGCCCGCTCGCCAGCACCAGCCACGTCACCAGCCGTACAAATGCCTCGCGCGACAACTTCATGGTCAAGCGCCGCCCGATCCACAGCCCCAGCGCCATGGCCGGCAACAGACACAACGCCAGCATCAACAAGGGTAGCTCGGCATACACACCGGCGATGGCAAACAGGCTCAAACGCACCACCGTGCTGCAACTGATAAGCGCACTTTGCGTGGCCCGCGCGGCGTCTTTCGGCAGCCGACTGTTGAGATAAATCGCGTATAGAAAGCCGCCACTGCCAAACAGCGCGCCGAACAACCCGCCCACTGTCCCCATCGGCACTGCCCAGGCCGCCGACAATTGCGTCGGCCGGGCTTTGACCCACAGGCTGTAAATCGCGTAAGCGCTGATAAACAATCCCATCAACAACAGCAACAGATCGGATTTCAGATTAAGCAGGAAAATCACTCCCAGCGAGCAGCCCAGCGCCATGCACGGCAGTAGCCGCAACAACTCCGGCTTGGCCACATCCCGCCGCGACGGCAGCAGGTTGCCGAACGCTGCAACGAAATCGAGTAGCACCAGCAGCGGCACAATCTTTGACAACGGCATGAACAGAAGCAGAATCGGCCCCGCCACCAATGCAGTGCCAAATCCGGCAATGCCGAACACGATGTAAGCCAATGCGATGCCCAACCCAATCACAGCCCAGCCGCCAGCGCCCCACGCCCATTCACTCAACAACCCCGCCACACTCATCGATCCGCTTCCTTAATAAGCCTCAGATGACTTTAGCCAGCGCCGAGGGTTGCGACTAATATCTTCAAAGTCGATCACCCATCTCAAAAAGGCATAACTGGTGCTTTCAACCCGTCAATTGCGTTACTTCGTCGAAATTGCCGAATGTGGCAGTTTCAGTGCTGCGGCTGAACGTTTATTCGTTGCGCAATCGGCGCTGAGCCGGCAAATCAAGGACATGGAAACGCGCCTGCAAACCCCGCTTTTCGAGCGCACCGCGCGCCAGCCTCGCCTCACTGCGGCTGGGGAAGCTTTTTTGCCGCGAGCAAGAAATCTGCTGAACGAGCTGAGCAAGGCCAGCGCCATGGCCACCGAAGTCGGCAATGGCCAGCTCGGCACCTTGCGCCTCAGTCACTCCAGCACTGTGTCTATCAGTGGCCGGCTGCTCAGTGATATCGGCGCTTATCTGCAGCAACAACCCGGTGTGTCGCTGGACATCGGCAAGTTGTCTTCCGAGGCGCAACTGGAAGAGTTGGCCGAAGGACGCCTCGACGTCGGCCTGCTGCGCCTGCCGGTGTTGCGCCAGCGTGAAGGTATTCAGATCGTGCCGCTGTTCACCGAGCGCTTACTGCTGGCGGTTCCGATGAATCATCGATTGGCCGAGGCTGAGCGTGTCGATCTGGCCCAACTGAAGGACGAGGCATTCATCTCGATCCCGCATCCGCAACGCGGCGGTCTGAGTTATCTGTGTGCTGAATTGTGCATGCGTCAGGGCTTCTTTCCGCGAGCGGCGCGGGTCATGTCGCGCAAGACCACCCAGCTCCAGCTGATTCAGGCCGGGTTCGGCATCGCCCTGCTGCCGGAATCGATGCAGGACATCGCTCCGAGCGGTGTACGATTTCTGCCGCTGACCGATCCCGATTGCCAAAGCACCGTCGCGCTCGCCTACCCACAGAACCCCACGCCGCTGATCCAACACTTCCTCCAGACTTTCACCAATCCCCCCTGTGGGAGCGAGCTTGCTCGCGAAAGCGGACCGTCAGCCACTGAAGGTGTCGAAGGATAAGACGCCTTCGCGAGCAGGCTCGCTCCCACAGGGATTTATGGTCATTCATGGAGATTGATCAGCAAATGCCTTTAAACTGCGCCCCATGATTAAAGATCCCTTTGCAAGACTTGGCCTGGACCGTGAGGTACTGACCGTCAGCCAGCTCAACGGCCGCGCGCGGGTGTTGCTCGAAGACGTGTTCAGCAACATCTGGGTCGAAGGCGAAATTTCCAACCTCGCGCGCCCGGCGTCAGGCCACATCTATTTCACCCTCAAGGACAGCGGCGCTCAGGTTCGATGCGCGTTGTTCCGGCAGAACGCGGCGCGCGTGCGTCAGGCGCTGAAGGATGGCCTGGCGGTGAAGGTGCGTGGCAAGGTTTCGCTGTTCGAAGGCCGTGGCGACTATCAGTTGATTCTCGACACTGTCGAACCTGCCGGTGACGGTGCACTGCGTCTGGCCTTCGATGCGCTGAAGGAAAAGCTCAGCGCCGAAGGTCTGTTCAGTGCCGAACGCAAAGTGCCGTTGCCCGCGCATCCGCAGCGCATTGGCATCATCAGCTCGCCAACCGGCGCGGTGATTCGCGACATCATCAGCGTATTCCGCCGCCGTGCGCCGCAGGTGCAACTGACGCTGATTCCGACTGCCGTACAAGGCCGCGAAGCCACCGCGCAAATCATCCGCGCGCTGAAAATGGCCGATGCCCGTGGTTTCGACGCACTGATCCTCGCCCGTGGCGGCGGCTCGCTGGAAGACCTCTGGTGCTTCAACGAAGAAGCTGTAGCCCGCGCCGTTGATGCGTGTGTAACGCCAATCGTCAGCGCCGTCGGTCACGAAACCGATGTGTCGATCAGTGATTTTGTCGCTGACGTGCGCGCACCCACGCCGTCCGCAGCAGCTGAACTGCTCGCTCCTGATTCCAGCCATCTGATCCGTCAGGTCGAAAGCCTGCATCGGCGCTTGGTGATGCGCATGCGCGACCGTTTGATGCGTGATCGTCTGCGCCTGGAAGGCATGGCCCGTCGCTTGCGCCATCCCGGCGAACGTCTGCGCCAACAGGCCCAGCGCCTGGACGATCTGGACATGCGCATGCGCCGAGCGTTCGAGCGTCATATCAATACCCGTCGCGAGCGCCTGATCCGCCTGGAAACCCGCCTCGCCGGCCAGCATCCGGGGCGGCAATTGGCGATGTTGCGCCAGCGACTCGACAGCCTCGCCGAACGCTTGCCTCGCGCCATGCGCGAAGGTCTGAAGAACCGTCGCCTGCAACTGCACAGCCAGATGCAGACGCTGCACGTGGTCAGCCCATTGGCGACGCTCGGTCGCGGTTACAGCATTTTGCTCGATGAGCGTGGCCATGCGATCCGCAACGCCGCGCAGACCCACACCGGTCAGCGCCTGAAAGCCAAGCTCGGCGAAGGCGAACTGCAAGTGCGCGTCGAGGACAATCACCTGACGCCTGTCACTCTCTCTTTACTGGACTGATCCATGCCGCGCTTTCTCGCTCCACTGTTTTTGCTCTGCCTGACCTTCAATGCCCACGCCGACAGTTACATCACCCGGCTACTGAACAAACCGGTGCCGGGCGGTGTGGCGGTGGTTGATCTGGGCACCGCCGCGCAGGCACCGAAAGCCACGTATCAGGGCAAACCGGTGCTGGTGGTAAAAGAACAGAACACCTGGCTGGCGATCGTCGGCGTGCCACTTACCGTTAAACCGGGTGCGCAGCAGATCAGCAGCGGCGGACGTAACTTGCCATTCACCGTGGGCAACAAGAAATACCCGGAACAACGCATCACCCTGAAGAACAAACAGCAAGTCAACCCGGATCAGTCGAACCTCAAACGCATCGAGGGCGAACTGGCCGAACAGATCAAGGCGTATCGCAGCTTCAGCCCGAACACGCCGAGCAATCTGTTGTTGGACAAACCGGTGAACGGTCCGTTGTCGAGCAAGTTTGGTGTGCGTCGCTTCTTTAATGGTGAAGAGCGCAATCCACATGCAGGCCTCGACTTCGCGGTGCCAGCGGGCACGCCGATCAAGACCCCGGCGGCGGGCAAAGTGATTCTGATCGGCAACTACTTCTTTAATGGCAACACCGTGTTTGTCGACCATGGGCAGGGCTTTATCAGCATGTTCTGCCATATGTCGAAGATTGATGTGAAAGTCGGCGATCAACTGGCGCGAGGCGCTGTGGTCGGCAAGGTTGGCTCGACTGGTCGGGCAACCGGGCCGCACATGCACTGGAATGTCAGCCTGAATGATGCGCGGGTGGATCCGGCGATTTTCATTGGCGCATTTCAGCCTTAAGACAGCCGATGGGCTGATGGCCCCTTCGCGAGCAAGCTCGCTCCCACATTGGATTGCGTTCAAAACACAAATCCCTGTGGGAGCGAGCTTGCTCGCGAAGGCGGCCTACAACGCACATCAATACTTACTGAACTGCTATAAACCCCAATTGCGCCCCAATCAAACCTCGCGCAAATATCACAACGATCAGCGACCTCCAGCGCAATAAAATCCTGCAAAAACCCGCTTTCCGAGTATTCCTCTCAATTTTTTCCGACTGCTTGCCATCCTCTCCCCTCGCGGTTAGGGTTGAAGGCATGAAAACCTCTCACACCCTCATTCAGCTTCGCCAGCACCGCAGCCTGTGCCTCGTCAGCGCACGACTGCCAGGCTGAATCGCGGCACCTCGTCCCACGCTTTTCCATGAACATTCGTAACACCGGCAGGCCGCCTCTTTTCGGCCCAGACAATAAGGAATTTCCCGATGAGCATGCTCAAAGATCCGTCTTCGAAATACCGCGCGTTTCCCGTCATCAACTTGCCGGATCGCACCTGGCCGTCGAAAACCATCGACACCGCGCCGATCTGGTGCAGTTCCGACCTGCGTGACGGCAACCAGTCGCTGATCGAGCCGATGGACGCGGTGAAAAAGCTGCGCTTCTGGAAAACCCTGGTGCAGGTCGGTGTAAAGGAAATCGAAGCGTCGTTCCCGGCCGCTTCGCAAACTGACTTCGACTTCGTGCGTACCCTCATCGAAGAAGGCCACATCCCGGACGACACCACCATTCAGGTGCTGACCCAGGGCCGTGAAGATTTGATCGAGCGTACGTTCGAATCCCTGCGCGGTGCGAAAAAAGCCATCGTTCACTTGTACAACGCCACCTCGCCTTCTTTCCGTCGCATCGTCTTCAACCAGGACAAGGACGGTATCAAGGCCATTGCAGTCAACGCCGCCAAGCTGTTCGTCAAATACGCGGCGATGCAGCCGGACACCGAATGGACCTTCGAATACTCGCCGGAAACCTTCAGCGCCACCGAGCTGGAATTCGCCAAGGAAGTCTGTGACGCGGTGATCGAGGTGTGGAACCCGACGCCTGAGCACAAGATGATCCTCAACCTGCCGGCTACCGTTGAGTGCGCGACCCCGAACGTCTACGCCGACCAGATCGAGTGGTTCGGCCACAATATCAACCGTCGTGACAGCGTGATCATCAGCCTGCACACCCACAACGACCGTGGCACCGGTGTCGCCGCTACCGAGTTGGGCCTGATGGCCGGCGCCGATCGCGTCGAAGGCTGCCTGTTCGGCAACGGCGAGCGTACCGGTAACGTTGACCTCGTCACCGTCGCCCTGAACATGTACACCCAGGGTCTTGACCCGCAGCTGGACTTCTCCGACATCGACGGCGTGCGCAAAGTGGTCGAAGAGTGCAACCAGATTCAGGTTCACCCACGTCACCCGTACGTTGGCGACCTGGTGCACACCGCGTTCTCCGGTTCGCACCAGGATGCGATCCGCAAAGGTTTCTCCCAGCAGAAACCGGATGCACTGTGGGAAGTGCCGTACTTGCCGATCGACCCGGCCGACATCGGCCGCAGCTACGAGGCGGTGATTCGCGTCAACAGCCAGTCGGGCAAGGGCGGCATCGCTTACTTGCTGGAGCAGGAATACGGCATCAGCCTGCCGCGTCGCATGCAAATCGAATTCAGCCAGGTTGTGCAGCGTGAAACCGATCGTCTGGGCCTGGAGATGACCGCCAAACAGATTCACTCGTTGTTGATCAGCGAATACCTGCAAGCCAACACCCCGTATGCGCTGGTCAGCCATCGCCTGCAGGAAGAAAACGGCAACAGCGCCGTCGAAGTGGAAGTGGCAAGCAAAGGTCAGGGCGAAACCAACCTGCACTGGCGCGGCAAGGGCAACGGTGCGCTGGAAGCACTGGTCGCCGGTCTGCCGATTCCGGTGGAGATCATGGACTACAACGAACACGCGATCGGCGCGGGCACCAACGCCAAAGCAGCGGCGTACATCGAACTGCGTGTGAACGGCGAACGTGCAGTGCACGGCGTGGGCATCGATGAAAACATCACCACGGCCAGCTTCAAGGCCCTGTTCAGCGCGCTGAACCGCTCGCTGAGCCAGCCTGAGGCGAAAGCGGCGTAATCGATCGCTGAAATGCAAAAGGCCCCGGCGTTTGAACTCCGGGGCCTTTTTTGCCTACACGTTTTGGCTGACTTTTATGGCCCCTTCGCGAGCAGGCTCGCTCCCACAGGGAAATGCATTCCAAATGTGGGAGCGAGCCTGCTCGCGAAGGCGTCCTGACAGGCGCTGCGAGTATCAGGTGAACTCGAAGGTGTCGGCATCCAGATTCGCCGGAAAGCGCTCGCGATACGCCGCCAGTGACGCCGCCTCCAAAACCACCTTGAACACCCCGTCCGCCTCCCCCGCCGCCAGCAAGGTTTCCCCCTGGAAATCCAGCACCTGACTGTCACCGGTGTAGGCAAAGCCCTTGCCGTCGGTGCCGACGCGATTCACCGCCGCCACATAGCAAAGGTTTTCGATGGCACGCGCCGGCAACAGGCGATTCCAGTGCAGACGCCGCGCGCCCGGCCAGTTGGCGGTGTACAGCAACAGATCGGTGTCCTGCGCATCGCGGCTCCACACCGGGAAGCGCAGGTCATAACAAATCAGCGGACGGATGCGCCAGCCCTTGAGTTCGAACTGCACCTGACGTTCGCCGGGGGTGTAGTGATTGTGCTCGCCGGCCATGCGGAACAGGTGACGCTTGTCGTAATGCAGCACTTCACCGTCAGGCCGCGCCCACAGCAGGCGATTGCGATGGCTGCCGTCGGCGGCCTGAATGATCACGCTGCCGGTAATGACTGCATCGAGCTTTGCCGCCTGAACCCGCAGCCATTTGCTGGTCGGGCCATTCTCGGCTTCGGCAAGGGTTTCAGATTCCATGGAGAATCCAGTGGTGAACATTTCCGGCAGGATGATCAGATCCGCCCCGCGCGCCTGCTCCAGCAACACCGCGAAATGTTCAAGGTTGGCCTGGCGGTCATGCCAGGCCAGGCTGGTCTGGATCAGCGCCAGGTTGAGATCGGGTAACGCACTCAGATCACGCATAGTTTTGCCGCCGCTTCGCGCAGCGTCTCCTCGCGTTTGGCAAAACACAGGCGCACCAGGCGCTGGCCTTGCGGTGGGTTCTGGTAGAACACCGACACCGGAATACTCGCCACGCCGTGTTCGCGGGTCATCCATATGGCCATCTCGACGTCGTTGAGGTCGGGACGGATCTGCGAGTAATCGACCAGTTGGAAATAGGTGCCGGTGACCCGGGTAAAACTGAAACGCGACGGCGCCAGCAGATCGCAGAACAGATCGCGCTTGGCTTGGTAGAAGCCCGGCAACTCTTCGACGTGTTCCGGGTGCTCGGCCATGTAATCGGCCAGCGCATATTGCAACGGCGTGACGCCGCAGAAACTGACGTACTGGTGGACCTTGCGCAGTTCGGTGGTCAGCGCTGGCGGCGCGACGACGTAACCGGTTTTCCAGCCAGTGACGTGATAGGTCTTGCCGAACGAGCTGACCACGAATGCGCGCTGATACAGCTCTTCATGGGCCAGCACGCTGACGTGCGGCACGCCGTCGAACACCAAGTGTTCGTAGACTTCATCGCTGATCAGGTAGATGTCGCGACCACGGATCAACTCTGCCAGTTGATCGAGTTCGGCACGACTGATCAGTGCGCCGCTCGGGTTGTGCGGGGTGTTGATGACGATCATTTTCGTGCGCGGACTCAGGGCAGCAGCGAGTTGATCGAAATCGATGGAGAAGTCGTTCGGATTCAGTTGTACATGTACGCAACGACCGCCCGCCAACTCTGTCGCCGGTTCGTAGCTGTCGTAGCACGGATCGAACACGATGACTTCGTCGCCGCTGTGGATAACCGCCTGAATCGCACAGAAGATCGCCTGGGTCGCGCCCGGCGTGACCGTCACTTCACTGTCGGCATTGACTTGCACGCCATAGCTGCGAGCGATTTTCGCCGCAATCTGCTCGCGCAGCGCCGGCAGGCCAGTCATCGGTGAATACTGGTTGTGGCCACTGGCGATGTGCCGACCGACCGCGTCACGCAGGGACTGCGGGCCGTCGAAGTCAGGAAAACCCTGGGACAGATTGATCGCTCCGGTCTGGGCCGCGAGCTGAGACATCTGCGTGAAAATAGTGATGCCGACATTCGGCAGCTTACTGGTGATCATCGGGGTTCCCTGCTCAACACCCGGCTCTGACGACGGCGCGGGAGAGCCCGAGGATAGCCCATCCGGCGCCCATAAAAAAAGGGCGCCGGATGGCACCCTTCTCTCATGTTGATCGTTCCCGCGCTCTGCGTGGGAATGCAGCCTTGGACGCTCTGCGTCCACCGCTTATGTGACGCAGAGCGTCACGGGATACATCCCCACGCGGAGCATGGGAACGATCAACGAGCCGCGACCTTATTTCTTGTCGCGGCGCTTCTTGCTGGCTTTCTTGTTGTGCGACATCAAGCGACGCTTCTTGTTGACCTGGCGGTCGGTCAGCGTGTTCTTGTTGCCTTCGTACGGGTTCTCGCCGCCCTTGAACTCGATGCGGATCGGCGTACCGACCAGCTTCAGCACACGGCGGTAAGTGTTCTCCAGATAGCGCACGTACGACTTCGGCACTTTCTCGATCTGGTTACCGTGGATCACGATGATCGGCGGGTTCGCACCACCCAAGTGGGCGTAGCGCAGCTTGATCCGGCGGTTGTTGACCATCGGTGGCGCGTGCTCGCCCACCGCGTCTTCCAGAATCTGGGTCAGACGGTTGGTCGGCCAGCGGGTGACCGCCGACTTGAACGAGTTCTGTACGGACGCGTAGAGGTTACCCACGCCAGTGCCGTGCAGGGCCGAGATGAAGTGGATGTCGGCGTAGTCAACGAAGAACAGGCGACGTTGCAGCTCGACCTTGACGAAGTCGCGCTCGCTCGGCGTCATGCCGTCCCACTTGTTGATCGCGATCACCAGTGCACGACCGGATTCGATAGCGAAGCCCAGCAGGTTGAGGTCGTGATCGACCACGCCTTCGCGGGCGTCCATCACGAAGATCACCACGTTGGCGTCTTTGATCGCCTGCAGGGTTTTCACCACGGAGAATTTTTCGACTTCTTCGTGGATCTTGCCGCGCTTGCGCACACCGGCGGTGTCGATCAGCGTGTACTTCTCTTCATTCCGTTCGAACGGGATGTAGATACTGTCGCGGGTGGTGCCCGGCTGGTCATAGACGATAACCCGGTCTTCACCGAGCATGCGGTTGACCAGCGTCGACTTGCCGACGTTCGGACGACCGATGATGGCGATCTTGATCCCGTCTTTTTCGCTCGGGCCAGGAATGCGCTTGGCTTCCTCGCCTTCGGCAACGATCTCTTCTTCGCCGTCTTCCGGCTCTTCTTCGTCTTTGGGGAAATCACCCAAGGCGATTTCCAGCATCTGCGTGATGCCACGGCCGTGAGCACCGGCGATCGGGATCGCGTGGCCCATGCCCAGAGGGGCGAATTCAGCGCGGGCCATTTCCGGGTCGATGTTGTCGACCTTGTTGGCGACCACGTAGGAACGCTTGTTACGTTTGCGCAGGTGTTCGGCGATCATCTGGTCGGCGGCGGTAAAACCGGCCTTGGCATCTACCAGGAACAGCACAACATCCGCTTCTTCAATGGCCAGCAGCGACTGCTCGGCCATTTTTTCGTCCATACCGTGCTCGTCACCGGAGATACCACCGGTGTCGACCAGAATGTAGGAACGCCCTTGCCACTTGGCCTCACCGTACTGGCGATCACGGGTCAGACCGGACAAGTCGCCGACGATGGCGTCGCGAGTCCTGGTCAGGCGGTTGAACAAGGTGGACTTGCCGACGTTCGGTCGGCCCACCAGGGCGATTACGGGAACCATGCGGCTCTCCACTTCGTTATTTCAGAAAATACAAAAGCCGCTGCGAGGCAGCGGCTGGTGCTCGGGGCAACGCCTGTTAGCGCTGCAAGCCCCATGAATCCGGGGCCGCCTGGGGGTTTAACCCCAAGCATAGTTGTTACTTGATGGTCAGGGCTTCCAGTTTGCCGCTGTTGCCATAGACATAAATCGTGTCACCCACCACCAGCGGACGGGCACGCAGGCCGTCGCTGTCGATGCGCTCACGGCCGACGAAACGACCGTCAACCTGGCTCAGCAGGTGCAGATAACCTTCCAGGTCACCGACTGCAACATAGCTGGAGAACACTTCCGGAGCCGACAGTTGACGACGAGCCAGCGAATCGTTGCTCCACAATGCTGTGGTGGAACGTTCGTCGACGCCTTCAACGGTGCCCGAGGACAGGCTCACGTAAACGCTGCCGAAACCCTGAGCGATACCGGCGTAGCTCGACGCATCGCGCTGCCACAGTTGACGACCGCTTTCCAGGTCCAGTGCCGCAACGCGACCCTGGTAGCTGGCAACGTACAGCGTACCGCCGGACAACAGCAGACCGCCGTCGATGTCGACTACGCGCTCCAGTTCCGAACGACCTTGTGGAATCGCGATCCGTTGTTCCCAGACCGGCACGCCGTTGGAAATATCCAGAGCGACCACTTTACCGGTCGACAGGCCAGCCACCGCGAGGCGGTTGGTGACCAGCGGTGCGCTGGTGCCACGCAGGGTCAACACGGCCGGGGTGCTGTCATACACCCAGCGCTGAGTACCGGTGGAAGCATCCAGACCGATCAGACGATCGTCCTGGGTCTGTACCACCACCACGTCGCCGTTGTTGGCCGGCGGCGCGAGGACTTCGCTGTTCACACGAGCGCGCCACTTCTCTTCACCGTTGCTGGTGTCCAGGGCAACGACTTCGCCGCGCAGCGTACCGATCAGAACCAGCCCGTAACCCACGCCAACGGCGCCGGAGACAGGCAGGTCAAGATCCTGCTTCCATTTCACGTCGCCATTGCCGCGATCCATGGCCATCACCACGCCGGTTACATCGGCGGCGTAGATGGTGTCACCGTCGATCGCCGGCACCAGCATGTTGTAGGTTTCGCCCTGACCGTCACCGATCGAACGACTCCACTGCTTGTGCAGAACCACTTCTTCTTTGAAGTCGGTCAGTTCAGCCGGTGGCAATTCTTTTTTGCTGTTGCTGCTGCAACCCGCGGCCAGAAGGGCCAGAGCCAGCAATGCTGCATGCTTCCAACGGATCACGTCACGCATCCCCTTTGGCCAGGTCGTCGAGCTTGATTTGAAGGCCACCGACCGCCGCTTCATCCGACAGTGCCGCCTTGGCTTTTTGATACGCCTTGTTCGCGTCATCGGTACGGCCCAGCTGTACCAGCAGGTCGCCCTTGAGTTCTTCGCGAGTGGCCAGGAACGCTTTGTCGGCATCGCCGTCGAGCAGTTTCAGGGCATCTTCAGCCTTGTTCTGCGCGCCGAGTACCTGCGCCAGACGCTGACGGGCGATTTCGCCCAGCGCCGGGTTGGCCGGTTTGTCGACAATGGCTTTCAGTTCGGCCGCGGCGTCATCCAGCTTGCCGCTGTCGACCGCCACTTTGGCCACGAACAGGCTGCCGTACTGCGCGTAGGCGGAACCGCTGAATTCGCTGTTGAGCTTGCCGGCCAGATCCGCAACGCGGGCCGCATCAGGCTTGCCGTCAGGCGTCAGCGTGGTTTCCAGCAGTTGCTGATAGAGCACCGAGGCGCCTTGCGACTGGTTGCTCTGGTATTTGTGATATGCCTGCCAGCCGAACACGATGACCAGCGCCAACAGGCCGCCAGTGACCAGAGGTTTGCCGTTGCGTGTCCACCAGTCCTTCAAATCCGCCAACTGTTCGTCTTCGGTACTCGACACCCCAATACTCCTTAATCGCTAAATCGGCTGTTTGGACAGCTTCAACCCTGCACGACGCAGGTGGCCAGGTGAGCGGCGAGCGCATCCCAGGCAATGCTTTGTTGTTCGCCCTGGCCACGCAGGGGTTTGAAACCTACCACTTGCTGGGCCATTTCGTCGTCACCGAGGATCAGTGCGTACAGCGCACCGCTCTTGTCGGCCTTCTTGAACTGGCTTTTGAAGCTGCCGGCGCCGGCATTGACTTGCAGACGCAGGTTTGGAAGTTGATCACGAACACGTTCAGCCAGAGCCAGACCGGCCAGCTCGGCTTCTTCACCGAAGGCGCACAGATAGACATCGACCTGACGGGAGATTTCTTCCGGGATCTGCTCAAGGGTTTCCAGCATCAGCACCAGACGTTCGATGCCCATGGCGAAACCGACGCCGGTGGTCGGCTTGCCACCCATTTGCTCGACCAGACCGTCGTAACGACCGCCCGCGCAAACAGTGCCCTGGGCGCCGAGTTTGTCGGTGACCCATTCGAATACGGTTTTGCTGTAGTAATCGAGGCCGCGCACCAGTTTCGGGTTGAGCACGTAAGGAATGCCAACGGCATCCAGACGCGCTTTCAAACCTTCAAAGTGCGCACGGGATTCGTCGTCGAGGTAATCGGCCATTTTCGGCGCATCGACCAGCACCGCTTGAGTGTCGGCATTTTTCGTGTCGAGCACGCGCAGCGGGTTGGTTTTCAGGCGACGCTGGCTGTCTTCGTCGAGCTTGTCGTGGTGCGCCGAGAGGTACTCGACCAGCGCTTCACGATAACGCCCACGGGACTCGCTGGTGCCGAGGCTGTTGAGTTCAAGCTTGACCGCATCACGAATGCCTAGCTCGCCCCACAGGCGCCAGGTCATGGTGATCAGCTCGGCGTCGATGTCCGGGCCGTCGAGATTGAACACTTCCAGACCGATCTGGTGGAACTGGCGATAACGGCCTTTCTGCGGACGCTCGTGGCGGAACATCGGGCCGATGTACCAGAGTTTCTGCACCTGGCCACCGCCGGTGATGCCGTGCTCGAGTACGGCACGCACGCACGCCGCGGTACCTTCCGGACGCAAGGTCAGGGAGTCGCCGTTGCGGTCTTCGAAGGTGTACATCTCTTTTTCGACGATGTCAGTGACTTCACCAATCGAGCGTTTGAACAGCTCGGTGAATTCAACGATCGGCATGCGGATCTGCTTGTAACCGTAGTTATCCAGCAGACGCGCAACGGTGCCCTCGAAATAACGCCACAACGGGGTCTGCTCGGGCAGGATGTCATTCATGCCACGAATGGCTTGCAGAGACTTGCTCACTTTAAATCCTTAAATTCGTTCGGCGCTTCAATCAGGCTCAGCCGCGCGCAATAACCGCAGCGTCAGCTTCGACCTTTTCGGCCGCTTTCTGGCGGATCAGCTTTTCCAGCTCGTCCACCAGATTGTCATTCGTCAGTTTCTGCGACGGCTTGCCGTCGATGTAAATCAGGTTTGGCGTGCCGCCGGTCAAGCCGATATGGGCTTCCTTGGCTTCGCCGGGGCCGTTGACCACACAACCGATCACCGCGACATCCAGCGGCACCAGCAGGTCTTCAAGGCGCCCTTCCAGCTCGTTCATGGTTTTCACCACATCGAAGTTCTGCCGCGAGCAGCTCGGGCAGGCGATGAAGTTGATGCCACGGGAACGCAGATGCAAAGACTTGAGAATGTCGTAACCGACCTTCACTTCCTCGACCGGGTCGGCCGCCAGCGAGATGCGGATAGTATCGCCAATCCCCTCGGCGAGCAGCATACCTAGGCCCACGGCGGATTTCACTGTGCCCGAACGCAATCCACCGGCTTCGGTGATGCCCAGGTGCAGCGGCTGAACGATTTCTTTCGCCAGCAAGCGGTAGGCTTCGACGGCCATGAACACGTCAGAGGCCTTAACGCTGACTTTGAAGTCCTGAAAATTCAGGCGTTCGAGGTGCTCAACGTGACGCAAAGCAGATTCGACCAGCGCAGCAGGGGTCGGCTCGCCGTATTTCTTTTGCAGGTCTTTTTCCAATGATCCGGCGTTGACGCCGATGCGGATCGGAATGCCGCGATCACGCGCTGCATCGACCACCGCCCGAACACGGTCTTCACGACCGATGTTGCCCGGGTTGATACGCAGGCAGTCCACGCCCAGTTCGGCCACGCGCAGAGCGATCTTGTAGTCGAAGTGGATGTCGGCAACCAGCGGCACCTTGACCAGTTGCTTGATCTTGCCGAACGCCTCGGCGGCGTCCATGTCCGGCACCGAGACGCGGACGATATCGACGCCAGCGGCTTCCAGACGGTTGATCTGTGCAACGGTGGCGGCGACGTCATTGGTGTCGCTGTTGGTCATGCTCTGCACCGCGATCGGCGCGTCGCCGCCCACCGGTACGTTGCCGACCCAGATCTTGCGCGAAACGCGACGTTTGATTGGAGATTCGCCGTGCATGACTTATTGACCCAACTTCAGGCGAGCAGTCTCGCCACTGGTGAACGGAGCGATATCGACCGGCTGGCCGTTGTAGCTGACCTGCGCGGCGCGGGCAACGCCCAGACGTACGTTAAGCGGCGGCTTGCCGGAAACGGTGACGCTATCGCCTTTATGCTTCAGACCACTGAAAATCACTTTGCCACGGCCATCGGTCACTTGTGCCCAGCAATCGGCACTGAACTGCAGTTGTACCTGACCATCGCCAGCCACCGGAGCGGTTGCTTCTGCGGTCGCTGCCGGTGTAGCAGGAACGACCGGAGCGGTGACGGTCGGCGCTGGAGTGGTTGGCGCGGGGCTAGCCGGGGTAGCGACAACCGGCGCCGGTGTATGAACCGGGGCGGTCGGCGTTGCAGCCGGTGCTGCTGGAGCAGTTGCCGGAGCAGCGCCTTCTGCACCAGTCGATTCAGCCGTGGTTTCCGACTGAGGCAGCGCCAACGCCGTTGAAGTATCGGCCTGGTTTTCCTCGACAGCCTGGTCCTCCGGCTCGTCGATCGGGTGAATCTGAGTCGTGCCGTCAGCACCTTCGACTTCAACGTGCTCAGGGGCCAGGGACGTCAGGTCCTTGGTGCGCTGGGATGTCTGATCCTGCCACCAGACGAAACCGCCGCCGATGACCGCGATCAGCAACAGCAGGCTGACAATACGCAAAATGGTGTGGGAAACCCGCACTGGCTCTTCGATACGGCCGAGGGCGTGAACATTGCTGCCCTGGGAATCGGTACCGGTGGACTGGTCGAACTGCTGAACCAGAACGGTTTGGTCCATGCCGAGCAATTTGGCATAAGCGCGAATGTAACCGCGAGCGAAGGTATGCCCCGGCAGCTTGTCGAAAGCGCCGGCTTCAAGATTGCTCAGGGAAGTCACGGTGAGGTTGAGCTTGAGGGCCACTTCGGCCAGCGACCAGCCATTGCTTTCGCGGGCCTGGCGCAGGGTCTCACCGGGGTTAACGCGATTCGCTGCTACAACTTCGGGATGCGCCGCTTTCATCATTGCTCCGACAGGTATTGCTGATATTCCGGCGTACCGGGATAGAGTCGTTTTAATTGCAGGCCATAACTGGCGGCCTTGTCGCGATCTTCAAACACTTTTGCCAGCCGAACGCCGAGCAATAGACTACGTGCATTTTGTTCGGTCAACTGGCTGAAACGGTCGTAATAGTCTCGCGCGGGCACATAATGCCTGTCTTCGAAGGACAACTCAGCCATTTCCAGCAACGCGCGTGGTTGTTGACGGTTCAAACGCAGTGCTTTTTCCAGCTGTTGCTGCGCCAGATCACGCTGACCGAGCTTCGCCGCCGTCATGCCGAGGTTCTCGAACACACGCGAACGCTCAGGATACAGGGTATCGGCGGCCGCCTGTTCAAAACGCTCGTAGGCTTCTTTATAACGCTGTTGTTCGTAGAGAAAACTGCCGTAATTGTTGAGGATGCGCGCATCGGCGGGACGGGAGGACAAAGCCTTGCGGAAGTGTTCGTCGGCCAGCTCCGGCTCCATTTCGGACTGAAACACCAACCCGAGGGCAGCGTTGGCGTCAGGATCGGAACCGTCGATTTCCAGCGCCTTCTTCAGCGGCACCTTGGCCCGCTCGGTCATGCCTTGCTGCAAGTATCCCAGCCCCAACTGCACGTAGGCAGCCCGCGCTTCATCGCGGCCCTTGCTGGTCTTCATCGGGTTGTAGTCACCCGACAGGACACAACCAGCACACAGGCTGGCCAACAGCAACAGCAGCGCAAAGCGCAGGGACATAGAGATCCTCTCTTAATTTGTGTTCGCGGCGTTCTGTGCCAGATCGCTGTCGGCGCTCAACTCGCGCACTGCGATGTAACGTTCGCTGCGACGGGTGCGATCCAGCACCTGCCCTACCAATTGACCACATGCAGCGTCGATGTCTTCACCACGGGTGGTGCGGACAGTGACGTTGAAACCGGCCTGATGCAACTGATCCTGGAAACGACGGATCGCGTTGTTGCTTGGCCGCTCGTACCCGGAGTGCGGGAACGGGTTGAACGGAATCAGGTTGATCTTGCACGGAATGTTCTTCAGCAGCTCGATCATCTCGACGGCGTGTTCAACCTTGTCGTTGATGTCCTTGAGCAAGGTGTACTCGATGGTCAGCACACGTTTCTCGCCAAGGGCGGACATGTAGCGCTGGCACGACTCGAGCAGCATCTTAAGCGGATATCTTTTGTTGATCGGCACCAATTGGTTACGCAATGCGTCATTCGGTGCGTGCAGGGACAACGCCAGGGAAACGTCGATGTGCTTGGCCAGCTCATCGATCATCGGCACCACACCCGAGGTGGACAGGGTCACGCGGCGCTTGGAGATCCCGTAGCCGAGGTCATCCATCATCAGATGCATGGCGGCAACGACGTTGTCGAAGTTCAGCAGCGGCTCACCCATGCCCATCATCACCACGTTGGTGATGGCACGGTCGACGGTTGCCGGGACACTGCCGAAAGATTTGTTGGCAATCCACACCTGACCGATGACTTCGGCGGCGGTGAGGTTGCTATTGAAGCCTTGCTTGCCGGTGGAGCAGAAACTGCAATCCAGGGCACAGCCTGCCTGGGACGAAACGCACAGAGTGCCGCGTTTGCCCTGGGGAATGTATACGGTCTCGACGCAGCTGCCGGACGCCACGCGCACCACCCACTTACGGGTGCCGTCGCTGGAGATGTCCTCGCTGACCACTTCCGGACCACGGACCTCGGCAATAGCCTTGAGCTTGTCGCGCAAGGCCTTGCTGACGTTCGTCATGGCGTCGAAATCATCGACGCCAAAGTGGTGAATCCATTTCATTACCTGACCGGCACGGAAACGCTTCTCCCCGATTGAGTCGAAGAATTTTTCCATTTCCTGTTGAGTCAGACCCAGCAGGTTGGTTTTTACAGTCGATGTAGTCATGGATTCACCTTCACTCTTAAGCCAATGCTTAGCGAGTGGTTACTTCAGTAGCTGCGAAGAAGTACGAGATTTCACGAGCAGCTGCGGCTTCGGAGTCCGAACCGTGAACAGCGTTGGCGTCGATGGAATCAGCGAAGTCAGCGCGGATGGTGCCGGCAGCAGCTTCTTTAGGGTTGGTAGCGCCCATCAGCTCACGGTTCAGAGCGATAGCGTTTTCGCCTTCCAGAACCTGAACAACAACAGGACCGGAGATCATGAAAGCAACCAGGTCGCCGAAGAAACCACGAGCGCTGTGCTCAGCGTAGAAGCCTTCAGCTTCAGCTTTGGACAGTTGCTTCAGTTTCGAAGCTACAACGCGCAGGCCGGCTTTTTCGAAACGAGTGGTGATTTCGCCGATGACGTTTTTTGCAACAGCGTCAGGCTTGATGATGGAGAAAGTGCGTTGAACAGCCATGGTGTAACTCCAGAAACGGTAATTTGCGAAAAATTAAACCCGCGAATTATACGCGGGTTCTTGGGTATTGCCTAACCTGCGAGGACGATCAGTCCAATTCTTCAGCCCAGAGCGTCTGAACCGCTTCCAACACCTTCTCGCCTACGCGACCAGAGGTATTGTCAAAATCCGGCAGTTCTTTGATCCATTGCTGCAAGTCGACGAAATTGACAGAAAACGGATCTACACCCGGCTTGGCCTCGGCCAATTCTTCTGCAATACGTTGAACATCATTCCAACCGTAGCTCATGACAGTCTTACCAGTCAGTGCGGCGCTTCAGCCGCATGGTTAAGCGAATATTTCGGAATTTCGACGGTGATGTCTTCTTCACCGACGATCGCCTGGCAAGCCAGACGCGATTGCGCTTCCAGGCCCCAGGCGCGATCGAGGAAGTCTTCTTCCAGCTCGTCGGCCTCTTCCATCGAGTCGAAACCCTCGCGGATGATGCAGTGGCAGGTGGTGCAAGCACAGACGCCGCCGCAGGCGCTTTCCATCTCGATGTGGTGTTCGTGGGCCAGTTCGAGAATCGATGTGCCGGGCGCAGCCTCGACCACCATGCCTTCAGGGCAGAACTTCTCGTGTGGCAGAAAAATGACCTGCGGCATCAGATATCCTCGATTTCATTCAGATTGCGCCCCGACAGAGCGGCTTTCACCGTCAGATCCATGCGGCGGGCAGCAAAAGCATCGGTCACTTGCGACAGACGCTTGGTCTGCTGCTCGATGGCGTAACCATCCGTACCTTTCATCAGTTCGGCCAGTTCCTGCAACTGCAGATCGATGACCATGCGCTCTTCAGCGTCGAGCAAACGCTCGCCATCCGCCTCCAGAGCGCCCTGCACCGCTTCGATCAGGCGCTGGGCATCGACTTGCTGCTCACGCAGAACGCGGGCGACTTTGTCGTCATTGGCATGCTGGAACGAATCCTTGAGCATTTTGGCGATTTCGCCGTCGGTCAGACCGTAGGACGGTTTGACCTGAATGCTTGCCTCAACGCCTGAACCCAACTCACGGGCGGAAACGCTGAGCAGACCGTCGGCATCGACCTGGAAGGTCACGCGAATCTTCGCCGCACCGGCGACCATCGCTGGAATGCCGCGCAATTCGAAGCGCGCCAGCGAGCGGCAGTCACTGATCAGCTCACGCTCGCCCTGCAATACGTGGATCGCCATGGCCGACTGGCCATCTTTATAAGTCGTGAAATCTTGTGCGCGAGCGACGGGGATGGTGGTGTTACGCGGAATCACCTTCTCCATCAGACCGCCCATGGTTTCCAGACCCAGGGACAGCGGAATCACGTCGAGCAGCAGCAGTTCGCCACCATCGCGCTTGTTGCCTGCCAATGTATCGGCCTGGATCGCGGCACCGATGGCCACCACTTGATCCGGGTCAATTTCAGTCAGAGGCTGACGACCGAAGGCTTCGGCAACGGCTTCGCGAACGCGCGGCACGCGAGTCGAACCGCCGACCATGACCACAGCGTGCACGTCTTCCAGCTCGATACCGGAATCGCGAACGGCGCGACGGCAGGCTTTCAGGCTGCGAGCGACCATCGGCTCGATCAGCGCATCGAAGGCTTCACGGGTCAGCTGTGCTTTCCAGTCGCCATAGGCCACTTCAACGCTGGCCGCATCGGTCAGGGCTTCTTTGGCCGCGCAAGCGGTTTGCAGCAGATTGCGTTGTGCGCCCGGATCGAGATCGGCAGACAGGCCCGCGCTCTCGATGATCCAGCCGGCAATCGCGTGATCGAAGTCATCGCCACCCAGCGCGCTGTCGCCGCCAGTGGCCAGAACTTCAAAAACACCGCCTGTCAGACGCAGAATCGAAATATCGAAAGTACCGCCGCCCAGGTCATAAATCGCGACCAGGCCTTCAGCGTGTTGATCCAGACCGTACGCCACAGCGGCAGCGGTCGGCTCATTGAGCAGGCGCAACACGTTCAGACCGGCAAGTTTCGCCGCATCCTTGGTGGCTTGGCGCTGAGCATCATCGAAGTAAGCAGGAACGGTGATCACCGCGCCAACCAGTTCGCCACCCAACGTCGCTTCAGCACGCTGACGCAGCACCTTGAGGATATCGGCGGAGACTTCGACCGGGCTTTTCGGGCCTTGCACGGTATCGATGAACGGCATGTGCGATTCGCCACCGACAAAGCGGTATGGCAGTTGCTCGCCCAATTGCTTGACGTCGGACAGACCACGACCCATCAAGCGCTTGACCGACAGCACGGTGTTCAAAGGATCGGACGCAGCGGCCAGTTTGGCCGACTCGCCGACTTCGACGTGATCGGCGTGGTAACGCACAGCGGACGGCAGGATGACCTGCCCGTTTGCGTCGGCCAACGGCTCGGAAAGACCACTGCGCAACGCAGCGACCAGCGAATTGGTAGTGCCCAAGTCGATCCCCACAGCCAGACGACGCTGGTGCGGTTGAGGACTTTGGCCGGGTTCGGCGATCTGCAGTAGGGCCATCGTGATCAGGACTTATCTGTATATCAGGCGTGCGACCGGAGCGGCACTGGGTTAATCGTCGAGGCGCTCTTCTAACTGGCGCACTTCGTAGGTGAGCTTGTCGAGGAACTGCATGCGCCGCATCAGGCGTTCGGCCTGTTCACGTTGCGCCGCATCATCCCAACAGGCTGCGAAGCTTTCATTGAGTTCTTCCTGAGCCACTTTCAGGCGCCGCTTGAACACCGCGACACCGTCGAGGTCAGCACTATCCTGGAGGTCTTCGAGCTCTTCGCGCCATTGCATCTGCTGCAGAAGAAACTCGGGATCATGGACCGTGACTTCCATCGGCACTTCATGCCCGCTGATGGTCAGCAGGTAGCGTGCGCGCTGGGCCGGACTCTTGAGCGTCTGATAGGCGTCGTTGAGCCGTGCAGACTGCTCCAGAGCCGACCGTTGCTCACGCTCGGAAGCGTCGGCAAAACGGTCAGGATGAACGCCGCGCGCCAACTCACGATAGCGCGTGGCCAACTGTTCGAGATCCAGACGGAAACCCGGTTGCAGCTCGAATAAAGCGAAATGACAAGGAATACCCACGACAAGCCTCAGATGTTGAAGCTTTCGCCGCAGCCACATTCACCGCGTACGTTGGGGTTGTTGAACTTGAAGCCTTCGTTCAACCCTTCCTTGACGAAATCGAGCTCGGTGCCGTCCAGGTAGGCCAGGCTTTTCGGGTCGATGATCACTTTTTCGCCGTGACTCTCGAACACCTGATCCTCTGCAACCACCTCGTCGACAAACTCCAGCACGTAGGCAAGGCCGGAACAGCCTGTGGTGCGAACACCCAGACGAATCCCTTCACCTTTGCCGCGCCCGTCGAGGGAGCGCCGCACGTGTCGAGCAGCCGCTTCTGTCATGCTGATAGCCATCGGTGACTCCTTACTCGTCGCCAAATCCAGAAAGTCAGATCAAGCCTTTCTTCTGCTTGTAATCGCGAACAGCCGCTTTGATAGCGTCTTCAGCCAGTACCGAGCAGTGAATTTTCACTGGCGGCAGGGCCAGTTCTTCGGCCAGCTGGGTGTTCTTGATGGTTTCGGCTTCGTCCAGGGTCTTGCCCTTCATCCACTCGGTGGCGAGGGAGCTGGAAGCGATGGCCGAACCGCAGCCGTAGGTCTTGAACTTGGCATCTTCGATGATGCCAGCGTCGTTGACCTTGATTTGCAGACGCATCACGTCGCCGCACGCCGGAGCGCCGACCATGCCGGTGCCGACATCAGGATCTTCCGCGTTCATCTTGCCGACGTTGCGCGGGTTTTCGTAGTGGTCGATGACCTTTTCGCTGTAAGCCATGATTCTCAATCCTCACTCATCAGGGCCGCTCTTGAGACCCTGCAACTGCGCTGCGTAAACCGCCGCGTCGCTACAGGATCTGTATCTGGCGGCTTCTATATTTAGTGTGCCGCCCACTCGATTTTCGAGATATCGACGCCGTCTTTGTACATGTCCCACAGCGGCGACAGAGCGCGCAGCTTGGTAACGGCCTCGCAGACTTTCTGCGCGGCGTAGTCGATTTCTTCTTCGGTGGTGAAACGGCCGAAGGTGAAGCGGATCGAGCTGTGTGCCAGTTCGTCGTTGCGGCCCAGGGCGCGCAGCACGTACGAAGGCTCCAGCGACGCCGAGGTGCAGGCCGAACCAGACGATACCGCCAGATCCTTGAGCGCCATGATCAGCGACTCGCCTTCAACGTAGTTGAAGCTCAGGTTCAGGTTGTGCGGAACGCGGGCGGTCAGGCTGCCGTTGACGTACAGCTCTTCCAGATGCTCGACCTGCTTGTAGAAGCGGTCGCTCAAGGCTTTGATACGGACGTTTTCAGCAGCCATGTCTTCTTTGGCTACGCGGAACGCTTCACCCATACCGACGATCTGGTGGGTCGCCAGGGTGCCGGAACGCATGCCGCGCTCGTGACCGCCGCCATGCATGGTCGCTTCAATGCGCACACGCGGCTTGCGGCTGACGTACAGCGCGCCGATGCCTTTAGGGCCGTAGGTTTTGTGGGCGGAGAACGACATCATGTCGACTTTCAGTTTCTGCAGGTCGATCTCGACTTTGCCAGTGGACTGAGCGGCGTCGACGTGGAACAGAACGCCCTTGGCGCGGAGCATTTCGCCGATCGCGGCGATGTCGTTAACGGTGCCGATTTCGTTATTCACGTGCATTACGGAGACCAAAATGGTGTCTTCGCGCAGTGCAGCTTCAATCATGGCCGGGGTGATCAGACCGTCTTCGGTCGGCTCGAGGTAAGTAACCTCGAAACCTTCACGCTCCAGTTGGCGCATGGTGTCCAGGACAGCCTTGTGCTCGATCTTGGAGGTGATCAGGTGCTTGCCCTTGGAGCCGTAGAAATGTGCCGCGCCCTTGATTGCCAGGTTGTCGGACTCGGTAGCACCGGAAGTCCAGACGATTTCGCGCGGATCAGCGTTGACCAGATCGGCCACCTGACGACGGGCGTTTTCAACGGACTCTTCAGCCTTCCAGCCGAACACATGGGAACGGGACGCCGGGTTACCGAAGTTTCCGTCGACCAGCAGGCATTCACTCATTTTTTGCGCAACACGCGGATCAACCGGGGTGGTCGCAGAGTAATCAAGGTAAATCGGCAATTTCATGGACTATCTCCTAAATCAGGGCTGGCGTGCCGCTAGCTCTCTGGCTGTCATTCGACGGCGGACGCTTCAATCTTGTCCAGGCGTGGCGCCTTGCTGTTGCAACGGCGCTGGTCCTGACGCTGGGCTACTTCTTGCACCTCACGGCGAGTCACAAGATCAGCCAAGCTGATACCACTTAGAAATTCGTGAATCTGCAGGCTCAAATCGCACCACAGATGATGGGTCAGGCAGGTGTCGCCGGAATGGCAATCGCCCTGGCCCTGGCATTTGGTGGCATCGACCGATTCGTTTACTGCATCGATCACCTGGGCGACCTGGATGCCCTGCATCTCGCGGGACAACTGGTAGCCACCACCCGGGCCGCGAACACTGGAAACCAGGTTACTGCGGCGCAGCTTGGCGAACAGCTGTTCGAGGTAGGACAGGGAGATGCCTTGGCGCTCGGAGATATCGGCCAGGGACACGGGCCCGTGCTGCGCGTGCAACGCCAGGTCAAGCATGGCGGTCACGGCGTATCGGCCTTTTGTAGTCAGTCGCATGGACAGTTACCACGGAGTTCAGAATGGGGCGAGTATGCAATTCCCGAGTATTTAAGTCAACTTTAAGACCTAGTACTTTAGTCAGGATTACCCGCAAAAGAGCGCGCGCATCATAGCAAAGGCTGGCGGCTTGCAGCCAGCAGTACCGCGTTATCGTTCTTCGCGAGCAGGCTCGCTCCCACACTGGAACGCTATTCCCTGCGGGAGCGAGCCTGCTCGCGAAGGAATCGGCGCGGTTTAGCTGGCCTGACTCTGATCCTTACCCTTCACACAGGCAAAGTCTTCTTCACGCAGCTCAGGCAGATCTTTCGCACAGTAATTGCTACCCAGATCCTTCAGCGCGCCGCACATCCCCTCCAGCCGCCCGTCCACCGCTTGCAGGTGATCGAGCAACTGACCAATGGCACGCGCCACCGGGTCGGGCATGTCTTCGCTGACGCCGTAGGCATCGAAACCGATCTTCTCGGCCATGGCCTTGCGCTTGGCATCCTGCTCTTCATCGGACTTGACGATGATGCGCCCGGGAATACCGACAACCGTGGCGCCCGGCGGTACTTCTTTGGTCACCACGGCGTTGGAACCAACCTTGGCACCAGCGCCGACGGTGAACGGGCCGAGCACCTTGGCGCCCGCGCCCACGACCACACCATCACCCAGCGTCGGGTGGCGTTTGCCCTTATTCCAGCTAGTGCCGCCGAGGGTCACGCCCTGATAAATAGTCACGTCATCGCCAATCTCGGCGGTTTCACCAATGACGATACCCATGCCATGGTCGATAAAGAAACGACGACCGACCTTGGCCCCCGGATGAATCTCGATCCCGGTCAGCCAGCGACCGAAGTTCGACACCAGCCGCGCCAGCCATTTCAGTTCGTTGCGCCACAGCATGCCGGCCAATCGATGAATCCAGATCGCATGCATGCCGGGGTAGCAGGTCAGGACTTCAAAAGCGTTACGCGCCGCCGGGTCTCGATGGAATACGCTCTGGATATCTTCACGCAAACGCTCAAACATCATTTAGTCCTTCCGCTTAAGAAGCTCACCACGGGCCGCTTTTTGGGTTTCCGTGAGGATGCCACGCAAAATATTCATTTCCGCCCGGCTGACCGAGCTGCGTCCGTACAACCGGCGCAGGCGCGCCATCAAGTGCCGCGGCTTTTCCGGATCGAGGAATTCGATGGCGACCAGCGTCTGCTCCAGATGCTCATAAAAGCGCTCCAGCTCATCCATGGTCGCCAGCTCGGCGCTTTTCACCGAAGCCACTTCTTCCTTCTCGATCTTGCTCGGCTGACCTTGGGCGGCCAGCCAGGCCATGCGCACCTCATAGCTCAACACCTGCACCGCCGCGCCGAGGTTCAGCGAGCTGAACGCAGGGTCGGACGGGATGTGCACGTGAAAGTGACATCGCTGCAGCTCTTCGTTGGTCAGACCGGAATCTTCACGACCGAATACCAGAGCGATTTCGGCGCCCTGCCCGGCTTCTTCAACCACTTTGGTGCCGCACTCGCGCGGATCCAGCAGTGGCCAGGGAATCCGGCGGTCACGGGCGCTGGTGCCAAGCACCAGATTGCAGCCGACCAAGGCATCTTCCAAGGTGGCGACGACTTGCGCATTTTCAAGGATGTCACCGGCACCGGAAGCACGAGCATCGGCTTCGTGGTGCGGGAAGACCCGCGGTTCGACCAGCACCAATCGCGACAGACCCATGTTTTTCATGGCGCGCGCGGCCCCGCCGATGTTGCCGGGGTGGCTGGTATTGACCAGGACGACACGAATGTTCTGCAGCAAGGGAGGCGCTCTCGGACACAGGAAAGGGGTGCAAATCTTACAGAACAGCCTACCGTTAAGCTATGAAAGCGAACAGCGTCCTTCACCTGAAGAAAAGTTCTGATAGAATGCGCGGCTTTCTTTAACAACCTTAGGTGACACATCCATGCAGCCCATGCTGAATATCGCGCTGCGCGCCGCCCGCAGCGCCAGTGAACTGATCTTCCGCTCCATCGAGCGCCTGGATACCATCAAGGTCGACGAAAAAGACGCCAAGGATTATGTATCCGAGGTCGATCGCGCCGCTGAACAGAAAATCATCGACGCGCTGCGCAAGGCTTACCCGAATCACTCGATCCAGGGTGAAGAAACCGGCCTGCACGCCGGCACCGGCATCGAAGGCGAAGAGTACCTGTGGATCATCGACCCACTGGACGGCACCACCAACTTCCTGCGCGGCATTCCTCACTTCGCTGTCAGCATTGCCTGTAAGTACCGTGGTCGCCTGGAACACGCAGTGGTTCTGGACCCGGTTCGCCAGGAAGAATTCACCGCCAGCCGTGGTCGCGGCGCCCAACTGAACGGTCGTCGCCTGCGCGTCAGCGGTCGCACCAGCCTTGACGGCGCCCTGCTGGGTACCGGCTTCCCGTTCCGTGATGACCAGATGGATAATCTCGACAACTACCTGGGCATGTTCCGCGCTCTGGTTGGCCAGACTGCCGGCATCCGCCGCGCCGGGTCGGCAAGCCTGGATCTGGCTTACGTCGCTGCCGGTCGTTTCGACGCATTCTGGGAGTCGGGCCTGTCCGAGTGGGACATGGCTGCAGGCGCCCTGCTGATTCAAGAAGCCGGCGGCCTGGTGAGCGACTTCACCGGCGGTCACGACTTCCTTGAAAAAGGCCACATCGTTGCCGGCAACACAAAATGCTTCAAGGCAGTACTGACGGCGATCCAGCCGCACCTGCCGACTTCGCTGAAGCGCTAAGCTTCACGCGAAAGGAAAAAAGCACCCTTCGGGGTGCTTTTTTTATGCCTGTATTCAGGCCGAAACAAATCCTTGTGGGAGCGAGCTTGCTCGCGAAAGCGGTGGAACAGCCTGCATAGATGCTGAATGCCAGACCGAATTCGCGAGCAAGCTCGCTCCCACAGGAGATCCGGGGCGTGCCAGAAATGGCGGGCACAAAAAAAGCACCCCGCAGGGTGCTTCTTTCTAAACAGTCGGCCTGTTACTGACCTGGCTCATTCTGCGACAGAATCAGCTTGCCTTCCTTGTCGACCGGAATCTGGTTGCCCGGATCGCGATCCATCCGCACTTTACCTTCCTTGCCATCGAGCGAGTAACGCACGTCGTAACCGACGACCTTGTCGCTGATGTCGTTGACCGTGTTGCAGCGGGTTTGCGTGGTGGTGTAGGTGTCACGCTCTTGCATGCCTTCCTGCACCTTGTTACCCGCATAACCGCCACCGACCGCACCGGCCACCGTGGCAATTTTCTTGCCGGTGCCGCCGCCAATCTGATTACCCAGCAAACCACCTGCCAGCGCACCCACAACGGTACCGGCAATCTGGTGCTGATCTTTTACCGGTGCCTGACGCGTCACTGTCACGTCCTTGCACACTTCACGTGGAGTCTTGATCTGTGTTTTAACCGGCTCGACGGCCAACACTTGCGCATACTCAGGGCCGCTTTTAACCAGGCTGTAGGTGGCAACAGCACCCCCGGCAGTTACACCGACAGCACCCAATACCGCACCAACCAGCAACGACTTGTTCACATGAACCTCCTGACCATCACATGCGGGACACGCCCGCGCTTCTCCCAGCCTTGGAGCATAAAAAAAGGCGCGAGTTCAACTCGCGCCTTTCTTGGGCTGACAGCCGGGAAAACGATGACCGTTATGGACGGTCGTCGATTTCCTTTTCAGTGTTGGCCGGAGGAATCAGATCCTCAGTGCTCAGGTTCAGCCAGATCAGCACCACGTTAGCGATGTAGATCGACGAGTAAGTACCCGCCAGAACACCGATGAACAGGGCAATCGAGAAACCGAACAGATTGTCGCCACCGAAGAACAGCAGTGCCGCGATCGCCAGCAAGGTGGAGATCGACGTCGCCATGGTCCGCAGCAGGGTCTGAGTGGTCGAGATATTGATGTTCTCGATCAGCGAAGCCTTGCGCAGCACGCGAAAGTTCTCACGAACCCGGTCGAATACCACGATGGTGTCGTTCAGCGAGTAACCGATGATCGCCAGTACCGCCGCCAGCACCGTCAGGTCGAAGGTGATCTGGAAGAACGACAGGATACCGATGGTCACGATCACGTCGTGGATCAGCGAAACGATGGCGCCGACCGCGAATTTCCACTGAAAGCGGAAAGCCAGGTAGATCAGGATGCCGCCGAGCGCCAGCAGCATGCCGAGGCCGCCTTGGTCACGCAGCTCTTCACCGACCTGCGGGCCAACGAACTCGACGCGCTTGACCGTCGCCGGGTTGTCACCGCCGAGCTTCTGCAGCGCTTCCGCGACCTGATGCCCCAACTGCGGATCTTCACCCGGCATACGCACCAGCAGATCGGTGGTTGCACCAAAGCTCTGCACGATGGCCTCGTGGTAACCCGAAGTCACCAGCTCTTCACGCACCTTGGTGACATCGGCCGGACGCTCGTAGGTCAGCTCGATGAGCGTACCGCCGGTGAAGTCCAGGCCCCAGTTCATGCCCTTGGTAGCGACGCTGAAAATAGCCAGCAACGTGAGAAACACTGTGACGCCGAACGCGAAGTTGCGAACGCCCATGAAGTTGATTGTACGTAACATGGCAGCCCCTTAAATCCACAACTTCTTGAAGTCACGTCCGCCAAAGATCAGGTTGACCATTGCGCGGGTCACCATGATGGCCGTGAACATCGAGGTAAAGATCCCGAGGGACATGGTCACTGCGAAGCCTTTGACCGGGCCGGTGCCCATGGCAAAGAGAATCCCGCCGACCAGCAACGTGGTCAGGTTGGCGTCGAGAATCGCGGTGAATGCCCGGCCGAAGCCTTCGTTGATTGCACGCTGCACGGTCATGCCGGCGGCGATCTCTTCACGGATCCGCGAGAAGATCAGCACGTTGGCGTCGACCGCCATACCCATGGTCAGCACGATACCGGCGATACCCGGCAGGGTCAGCGTTGCACCCAGCAGCGACATCAAGGCCAGCAGCAGCACCATGTTCACCGCCAGTGCGACGGTGGCGATGATGCCGAAGAAGCGGTAGATGGCGATGATGAACAGCGACACGAACAGCATGCCCCACAGCGACGCATCGATACCTTTGGTGATGTTGTCCGCACCCAGGCTCGGGCCGATGGTGCGCTCTTCAGCGAAGTACATCGGTGCAGCCAGACCACCGGCACGCAGCAACAGCGCCAGTTCGGACGATTCGCCCTGACCGTTCAGGCCAGTGATGCGGAACTGAGCACCCAGCGGCGACTGAATGGTCGCCAGGCTGATGATCTTCTTCTCTTCTTTGAACGTTTGAACGGCAACGTCTTTCTCGACGCCATTCACCACTTGCTTGGTGTAAGTGGTGACCGGACGCTGTTCGATGAAGATCACCGCCATGCTGCGACCAACGTTCGAACGGGTGGCGCGACTCATCAGCTCACCACCATGACCATCCAGACGGATGTTCACTTCTGGTGTGCCGTGCTCACCAAAACCAGCCTTGGCATCGGTAACCTGGTCACCGGTGATGATCAGACCACGTTCGATCTGTGCTGGCGGACGCTTGCCTTCGCGGAACTCGAAGGTTTCCGAAGTGGCTTTCGAAGCACCCGGCTCTGCAGCCAGACGGAACTCAAGGTTGGCCGTCTTGCCGAGAATACGCTTGGCTTCGGCAGTGTCCTGCACGCCCGGCAGCTCAACCACGATGCGGTTGGCGCCCTGGCGCTGAACGATTGGTTCGGCAACACCCAGCTCGTTGACGCGGTTACGTACCGTGGTCAAGTTCTGCTTGATGGAGTATTCACGGATTTCCGCCAGCTTGGCCGGGGTCATCGCCAGACGCAGCACCGGTTGACCGTTGAGGTCGGCCGGAACAATGTCGAAATCGTTGAAGTTCTTGCGGATCAGTGCACGGGCCTGTTCGCGGGAGTCTTCATCGCTGAAGCCCAACTGAATGGCACCGCCCAGTTGCGGCAGGCTGCGATAGCGCAGCTTCTCTTTGCGCAGCAGGCTCTTGACGTCGCCTTCGTAAACTTTCAGGCGTGCATCGAGGGCTTTATCCATGTCCACTTCCAGCAGGAAGTGCACACCACCGGACAAGTCCAGACCCAGTTTCATCGGGTGCGCGCCCAGGTTGCGCAGCCATTGCGGGGTGGTCTGTGCCAGGTTCAGCGCGACGACGTAGTCATCACCCAATGCCTTGCGCACAACGTCTTTGGCCGGCAGCTGATCTTCAGCTTTGCTCAGACGGATCAGACCGCCCTTGCCGTTTGCCGCCAGCGTGGCTGCCTTGACGTTGATCCCGGATTCCTTGAGCGCAGTGCTCACACGGTCCAGATCAGCCTGATTGACTTGCAGCGCAGTGCTTGCACCGCTGACCTGAATGGCCGGGTCATCAGGATAAAGATTGGGAGCGGAATAAATCAGACCGACCGCCAGCACCGCCAGGATCAGAATGTATTTCCACAGAGGATATTTGTTCAGCATCACGCCGCCCGTTATGAACGCGGGGCGCCTTGCGCGCCCCGTCGATTGAGTAGAAGTTGTTGCTTCAGATCGCTTTCAGCGTGCCTTTTGGCAGCGTGGCGGCGATGGCGCCTTTCTGGAACTTCATTTCCACGGTGTCGGAAACTTCCAGAACCACGAAGTCATCGGCAACTTTAGTGATCTTGCCGGCGATGCCGCCAGTGGTCACAACTTCGTCACCTTTCTGCAGGCTGCTCAGCAGGTTCTTCTGCTCTTTGGCGCGCTTGGCCTGTGGACGCCAGATCATCAGGTAGAAGATGACCAGGAAGCCGACCAGGAAAATCCACTCGAAACCGCCGCCCATTGGGCCGGCAGCAGCCGGTGCAGCCGCGTCAGCCATGGCGTTAGAGATAAAAAAGCTCATTTAGCACTCCAGTTGCAAATGTTGAATCTTGGGGTCAGAAAACTCAGTCCAAAGGCGGAACGGGGAGCCCGCGTTTGGCGTAGAAGGCATCGACAAAGGCGGCCAATGTACCCTGTTGAATAGCCTCGCGCAAACCAGCCATCAGCACCTGATAATGGCGCAAGTTATGGATGGTATTGAGCATGCTTCCCAGCATTTCGCCGCACTTGTCCAGGTGATGCAGATAAGCGCGGGAGAAGTTCTGGCAGGTATAGCAATCGCAGGTCGGATCCAGCGGCGTTTCATCATGGCGATGGAACGCGTTACGGATCTTCAGCACGCCGGTATCAATGAACAGATGCCCATTGCGGGCATTACGGGTTGGCATCACGCAATCGAACATGTCCACACCGCGGCGCACACCCTCAACCAGATCTTCCGGTTTGCCAACGCCCATAAGGTAACGAGGTTTGTCAGCCGGCATCATGCCCGGCAGATAATCCAGGACTTTGATCATCTCGTGCTTCGGCTCGCCCACCGACAGACCGCCGATGGCCAGACCATCGAAGCCGATCTTGTCGAGGCCTTCCAGCGAGCGCATGCGTAGATCCTGGTGCATGCCGCCCTGCACGATGCCGAACAGCGCCGCGGTGTTTTCACCGTGGGCATTTTTCGAACGCTGAGCCCAGCGCAGCGACAATTCCATCGACACGCGAGCGACGTCTTCGTCAGCCGGGTACGGCGTGCATTCGTCGAAAATCATCACGATGTCGGAGCCGAGATCGCGCTGCACCTGCATCGACTCTTCCGGGCCCATGAACACCTTGGCGCCGTCGACCGGAGAGGCGAAGGTAACGCCCTCCTCCTTGATCTTGCGCATCGCGCCGAGGCTGAACACCTGGAAGCCACCGGAGTCGGTGAGGATCGGGCCTTTCCACTGCATGAAATCGTGTAGGTCGCCGTGTTCCTTGATCACTTGGGTGCCAGGGCGCAGCCACAGGTGGAAGGTGTTGCCGAGAATGATTTCTGCGCCAGTGGCAACGATGTCACGCGGCAACATGCCCTTGACCGTGCCGTAGGTGCCCACCGGCATGAACGCTGGGGTCTCGACGGTGCCACGCGGGAAGGTCAGGCGACCACGCCGGGCCTTGCCATCGGTGGCCAGAAGTTCAAAGGACATGCGACATTCGCGACTCATTCTGTTTCCTCTGGGCCGGTTTCTTTAGGGGCAGTAGGTGCGGGATTACGGGTGATGAACATCGCATCACCGTAGCTGAAAAAGCGGTAACCGTTGTCGACGGCGGCCTTGTAGGCGGCCATGGTCTCGGGATAACCGGCAAATGCCGAAACCAGCATCAACAGCGTCGATTCCGGCAAATGGAAATTGGTCACCAAGGCGTCGACCACATGGAACGGCCGGCCCGGGAAGATAAAGATATCGGTGTCACCACTGAACGGCTTGAGCACGCCATCGCGCGCGGCGCTCTCCAGCGAACGCACGCTGGTGGTGCCGACCGCAATCACTCGACCACCGCGCGCACGGCACGCCGCGACTGCATCGACCACGTCCTGGTCGACTTCCAGCCACTCGGTGTGCATGTGGTGATCTTCAAGCTTCTCGACGCGCACCGGCTGGAACGTCCCCGCGCCCACGTGCAGCGTGACGAATGCGGTCTCGACGCCCTTGGAGGCAATCGCGTCCATCAGCGACTGATCGAAATGCAGCCCGGCGGTCGGCGCCGCCACCGCGCCCAGACGATCGGCGTACACGGTCTGATAACGCTCGCGATCCGAGCCTTCGTCCGGGCGGTCTATATAAGGAGGCAATGGCATGTGCCCGACGCGATCGAGCAGCGGCAACACTTCTTCAGCGAAGCCCAGCTCGAACAACGCATCGTGACGCGCGAGCATTTCGGCTTCGCCACCGCCGTCGATAAGGATCTTCGAACCCGGCTTCGGCGACTTGCTGGAACGCACATGGGCCAGCACGCGGTGCGTATCGAGCACCCGCTCAACGAGGATTTCCAGCTTGCCGCCGGACGCTTTCTGCCCGAACAGCCGCGCCGGAATCACCCGGGTATTGTTGAACACCATCAAATCGCCCGGGCGCAAATGCTCAAGCAAATCAGTGAATTGACGGTGTGCGAGGGCGCCGCTCGGCCCGTCAAGGGTCAGCAGGCGACTACCGCGACGCTCGGCCAAAGGGTGGCGGGCGATCAGCGAATCAGGGAGCTCGAAAGTAAAGTCAGCAACGCGCATGATGGGGTTCGTCTAGCAGGGCCGGAAAGTCTAGCGGAAATATCGAAAATTCTCTATGTACCTGATTGACCGACGGTAATCTCATCTCTATACTTCGCCGCCATTGAGCCCTGATGGCGGAATTGGTAGACGCGGCGGATTCAAAATCCGTTTTCGAAAGGAGTGGGAGTTCGAGTCTCCCTCGGGGCACCAAAATTAAGAAAGGTCTTGCTTAGCAAGGCCTTTTTTTTCGTCTGTCGGAAAGTGGCTGCTGTTGTAGGAACCGCCGAAGGTTGCGATCTTTTGATCCACCACTTCTTGGTCAACCGAACCCCCAAGGACCCACCCATGGAAACGTCACTGGAAACAGTCGCCCTTTTCTCCCTCAAGATTGCTTATGAGGAAGAAGGCCTGAGCCCGATCCTGCGGGATGACATGATCATGGGTGATTACCAGAAAGACATTTTCGAACTATTGGTGCGGCGTGGGGATGTCGAGACCATTCAGTTCAAGATGAATGAATGCCTGGGGCTGGCGATGGATGCCTTGGGCGGTGTCGAGAAACCGCTGGGGCGCGAGCTGCACAAGTTGTCCGCTGAGTTCAGCGAGGCGCGTTCGCTGGAGCAGCTGGATCAGCCGCTCCTTGCGCTCAAGGGTTATTTGAAAGACATTTTGTGATCGGTCCTGCCATTACAGCAGATGCTTCGAGATGTACTTGGAAATCTCCACCATCGACGTCTTCCCGGTGAATTCGAACTTCACCTTCCCCAGTGACGAGAAGTAAATCTCCAGCTCCGAATCCAGATCGAAGGTGCCCGAGGTTTCCACGGAGTAGGCGACGATGTTCTTGTACGGCAAGGACGTGAAATCCTTCTTGCTGCCGGTAATCCCCTGAACGTTGACCGCGATGATACGTTTGTTGGTAAACACCACGCCGTCACGCATGGCCTTGTAAGAGTCGATCACTTCTTCGCCATCCAGCAGCAGCGCGCTTACGCGTTCGGCGTACTCATCGTTCTGCTTGAGTTTGAAGAAGCCTTTGTTGTTGAAGTCGATCATTTGTCCATCCTCATCTTCAAGAAAACATCCCGGTATTTCTTTGGTTCAACGACGGGCTTTCAGCACGCGGATATCCGTCGGGAAGCCATCGGCGCCAACAAGCTTTTTCCAGCCCAGATACTGAAATTCGCCCTTCTCATCAATGTAATCGCCCTTCTCCACTGATCGGCCGCCAACCACCGCTACGCGTTTCACCTCACCACAACCGCCGTCAGAAGGCCGAACCGTATAGATCACATACGGCTTCACGTATTGCGTGGCGCGGAAGTACTGGCCGCAGATTTCGTCGACGGTGATCAGCATGGTTTTCAAGCGTGCTTCGCCGTCGGTGTCTTCGTGCAGTTTCAGGAAGGAGATGTCGCCGACGTCGCTGTAGCCGAGGGCGCGGGCGCGTTGGTAGGCGGGGGAGTTCTGGTGGGCAATTCGGCCTTCCTCCGCAGCGCCTTGCATTTTCGCGGCGAACTCGGCTTTGCCTTGGGCAATGATTGATTCAGCCTGGCCCGCAAAGTTTTCGCATTCGGCGAATTCTCGCGAGCCCAAGTGATTGGGCGTCAGGTTGGAGCGGTGTTCATTCATGATCTGCAGGTTGCTTTCCAGGGCAAACATCACGTCGTAGGCCGTGGTCCGACCGCTTTGTACGTCGGCCATTTTTTCCAGCACGCGCTGGCAGTTGCCGGCGTAATACTTCCAGCTGTTTTCCGGGTGTTCTTGCACGGCGGCGAATGCGGGGGTTATTGCGATGGCAATTGTGATTGCGCAGAACAGGCGCAAAAAATGAGTTCTGACAGGCATAGGTAGTCCATTACAGAGAAGAGCGATGGCGCGAAGCTACTATTTTGCTATCTTGCCGTCCACTGCCAGTAACGAGGTCGCCAGCGCCTCGATGGAGTCAATTTTCAGAGGGAGAAACACCTTGATGGCCGTGTTGTACTTTTTCGTCTGGGCAGCCGTTTGGGCTTGGGTCGTGCAGACTCGTGGTGCCTGGAACCTGATCCTCGCCAACCTGGCGGGTGCCGCCAGCGGCTTCATCGTAGCGATGATTTTTTCGGTGATCTGTTCGAGCCTTTTCCCGGCGCACGTTTCTCCTTCACCGGAAAATCTTGCCAGTAGCGTGTTGCAAATGATCACCACGTTCGGCGTGCTGGCGGGCGTCTGGATGTGGCTGGTCAGGCGCCCTCGGCCAGAGCATCCGTTGGCCCGGCAACTTTTCGCTGGTATCTGTGGCTTGGCTGGGGGTGTGACGACGCTGGCGTTTTTCGCGCTCAATTTTCACTGAGCACGGCTATCGCCACTGGCATTACACGTCTGTTTTGTTATCTTGCCGCCCATCGTCAGCGTTCACCTTGGGCGTGCGTTGATTTCAGGTTTTGAAGGTTTAAGGAAAGGATCAAATGGAGTTTCTGCGTTTTCTGGCGTTTGTCGCGGTGTGGGGGTTCATGTGGCGCTGGGTGGTCAAGAACCGCGGCAGCTGGAATATTTTCTACGGCAACATCGTGGGTGCTGCGGGCGGCTTCATTGTGGCGATGGTGGTGCTGTCGATCACGTTGTCGTTGTTTCCTTCGTCGCATGACTACGAAGCGCCGCAGGCCGAAAACACGCAGGTCACCGAGCCGAGCTCTTTATTGCCTGAAGCCGAGGCAGTCACACCCGCCGCCGAACTGAAAGATGCGCCGGCTTTTGCTGCCATCGAGCCGGACGACACGCCCTCTCCTCCCGATTCCGCATTGCTGCCGAACTACGCCAGCCGGGCGCCGAAATCGATCGGGTTACAGACCGTGCTGGATCAAAGCGACTATGACGGTCGCATGGCCCTGGCAGCGCTGAACAAGAAATTGCGCGGCGACGCCCAGGCCGACAAGTCGATGATTGCGTATGTCATGTGCAGCCCGTTTGTGACCAGCACGTTGCGCTTTCCCGCGTCGGCGCGTTTTGCTGACAGCAAAGCCTTGGTCAGCCACCGCTTCAAGGATCAGGTCTACACCTTCAACAACACCGTCACCGCGCGCAACATGAACGGCGACGATGTCACCTACCGTTTCGATTGCTCGGTGCAAGAGCAGCCGCGAGTTGACGCGCTGCCTGCTCAATGGCGTTTGTTGGCGCTGAAACTGCAAAAAGCCGACTCTTAAGGCTGATTTAAGGGTTCAAGGCGCCGCCTGCGCTATCATCGCCGGCCTGTGCGCCTTGAGCTTTGCCCTCGATGTCTTCGACACCCGCTGACCTGATCCCGCTGCCTCCTGTCCTGGCCGGCCCGCTGCTGCGACGGCTTGAGCCAACGCGCGTGGTCATGTGGCTGGTCGGCACACGGCCACTGGCGCTGACCTTACGCCTGCAAGGTGTAGGAGACATTCCACTCGATGCCGGGAAATGCACGATCATTCCCGTAGGCCGCGAGGCCTTTGTTCATCTCATCGATGTTGCTCTCGATAGCGCCCTGCCCTGCGACACGCGGATCGCCTATGACCTGCTGATCGACAACGCTGAGGGCATCGCCGACTGGGCGCCGCATCTGCTGTACGGCGATGCGACCAGCCCGAACTTCGTTCTGCGCTCACGGATCGATCAACTGCTACACGGCTCCTGCCGCAAACCGCATCACCCGACGGCGGATGGTTTGCTGTGCGTCGACCAATTGCTGGCGACGGAAACCGACGCGCAACAACGTCCGGCCCTGTTGATGATGAGCGGCGACCAGGTCTACGCCGACGATGTGGCCGGCCCGATGCTGCGGGCGATTCATGCCCTGATCGAAAGGCTCGGCCTGTTCGACGAACACCTCGAAGGCGCGGTAGTCAGCGACAGCGCCAAGCTCTACGAACACCCGGCCAGTTACTACCACCGTGCGGAATTGTTACCGGCGCTGGAGAGCAACGAGACATTGCGCGAGCGATTTTTCGGCGGTGCGCGTAAGCCGATTTTCACCAGCAGCAGCGCTGACAATCACCTGGTGACCTTCGCCGAAGTCATGGCGATGTACTTGCTGGTGTGGTCGCCGACGGCCTGGTCGCTGATCAATCCGCAAGCGCCTGAACTGACGCCCGAACGCCTCAAGCGCTATACCCTCGAACAGACTCGCATCGATGCCTTCAAGGCTGGATTGGGCAAGGTCGCCCGCGCGCTGGCGCATCTGCCGAGCCTGATGATTTTCGACGATCACGACATCACCGATGACTGGAACCTGTCTGCGCAATGGGAGGAAACGGCCTACGGCCATCCGTTCTCCAAACGCATCATCGGCAACGCGTTGATCGCCTATATGTTGTGTCAGGGCTGGGGCAACAATCCCGATGCCTTCAAGGATGTCTTGGAGAAAACACTGGGACTGAGCGCCAGCGGTGATGACCAGTATCTCGACAGCCCGGTGCAAGATACTCTGATCGATGATTTGCTGCGCTTTCAGCAATGGCATTTCGTCCTGCCGAGCAGTCCGGCGCTGGTAGTCATCGACACCCGTACCCGCCGCTGGCGCAGTGAGATGGCGCTCAAGCAACCCTCGGGCCTGCTCGATTGGGAGGCGCTGAGCGAACTGCAACAGGAACTGCTCGATCACCCGTCAGCGATCATCGTTTCCCCGGCGCCGATCTTCGGCGTGAAGCTGATTGAAACCGTGCAGAAGGTTTTCAGTTGGTGCGGTTATCCGCTGCTGGTCGACGCGGAAAACTGGATGGCCCATCGCGGTGCCGCGCAGGTAATACTGAACATTTTCCGCCACTCGCGCACACCGGGTAACTACGTGGTGCTGTCGGGCGATGTGCATTATTCCTTCGTCTACGAAGTGCTTATCCGACACCGCAAGGCCGGGCCGCGAATCTGGCAGATCACCAGCAGCGGGATCAAAAACGAGTTTCCGAAAACCCTGCTGGAATGGTTCGACCGCCTCAACCGCTGGCTCTACTCGCCACGCTCACCGCTGAACTGGTTCACCAAACGCCGACGCATGCGCATCGTGCCGTATACGCCGGAACATGCTGAGGCAGGTGAACGCTTATGGAATTCGGCGGGGATCGGTCAGGTGTTTTTCAATGAACAGGGGCAGCCGCGCGAGATCATTCAGCACAATTCGAATGGCAAGGCGAAGACGCGGATGCTGGCGCCGGATCTGGCGGATTATCCGGACTAGCCATAGTTTTTTCCTACACCGGGAATGCCGAATGCCGACAACGCGGCGGTTTCTCACTGCCCGAGACAGTGGACAAGGATTACAACCTTCTCAGAAACGTCTCCAGCGTTCTCAAGTGATACTGAAGGTGCTCGCAGTAAGCCTTTCTGCGAAACAGCCACTAGTAGGTGTCGCCTTGTCATCCTGTACTCACCTCCATACGTTCTTGGCATCCAGCGAGGATCGAGACCTAACTTCGCAATCCCGACAAGAATCTGAGCCTGTCGTGATGATGCCTCTTAGCGAAAACAGCACACTCGAAGAAACAGCCTACTTGATGAGCTCATCCGCAAACGCCGACCGGTTGATCAAATCGATCGGCGAAATGCGCGCAGGAAAAGCCAAAGTCAGACATTTGATCGAAGAGTGAAAATCGTCACGACTGAACGACACATCCCACACCTCGGACAATCATCTCCACCTCCCGCTCATCAATCGTCAACGGTGGCAGCAGCCGTATCGTTTTGCCCCGCGTGACGTTGATCAACAGCCCGTGATCCCGCGCCGCGATCAGCGTTAGATCACGCACCGGTTGTTTCAGCTCGATCCCGATCATCAAGCCCTGCCCGCGAATCGCCAGCACGTTGGGATTGTCCGCGAGCTCTGCGCGCAGGCGAGTTAATAGCCGTTCCCCCTGAATCCTGGCGTTTTCCAGCAGGCCCTGTTCTTCGATGATGTCCAGCACCGTGCAACCGACCCGGCACGCCAGCGGATTGCCGCCGAAAGTGCTTCCATGGCTCCCGGGCGTAAACAGATCCGCCGCCCAGCCCCGGGCCAGGCACGCGCCGATCGGCACACCGTTGCCCAGTCCTTTGGCCAATGTCATGACATCCGGGACGATGCCTTCATGTTGGAACGCAAACCAGCGGCCGGTACGGCCGATGCCAGTCTGGATTTCATCAAGTATCAGTAGCCACGCATGGCGATTGCACAGCTCGCGTAACGCTTTCAGGTAACCCGGCGGCGCGAGCTGCACACCGCTTTCGCCCTGAATCGGTTCAACCAGAATCGCCACGATGCGCTCGCCGTGCTTTTGCTGCATCTGCTCCAGCGCTGCGAGATCACCAAATGGCACTTTGACGAAATCCCCCGGCAATTCGTTGAAACCCAGGCGCACCGCCGGGCCATCGCTGGCCGACAAGGTGCCAAGTGTGCGGCCATGGAACGCGTTGGCCATGACCACCACCAGCGGCTGTTCGATGCCTTTGCGCCAGCCGTATAAACGCGCCAGTTTCAGCGCCGTTTCATTAGCCTCGGCGCCAGAGTTATTGAAGAACGCACGCTCCATCCCCGACAGCTCGGTCAGCCGTTTGGCCAATTGTTGCTGCCAGTCGATGCTGTACAGATTCGACGTGTGCAGCAGCAACCCGGCCTGCTCGCTGATCGCCGAAACGATCCGCGGGTGCGAGTGGCCGACGTTGGTCACCGCCACACCGGCAACCGCATCCAGATATTCGCGACCGGCCTGATCCCACAGGCGAGTGCCCAGGCCTTTAGTGAAACTCAGGGCCAGCGGTTGGTAGGTGTTCATCAGGGCGGCGGTCATGACTTCAAACTCCAGTGCAGGTCGGTGTGCTGGCAGTATGGTTAACCACCGAAACTGGATAAACTCGGCAAAACTTCATTCATTTAAAAGCTGAGCTTGATAATGGACCTGTTCCAGTCGATGAGCGTGTACGTCAAAGTCGTCGAAGCCGGGAGCATGACGGCGGCCGCGTTGCAGTGCGACATGTCGACGACCATGGTTGGCAATCACCTGCGCGCGCTGGAGCAGCGGCTCGGTGTGCAACTGTTGCAGCGCACGACTCGACGCCAGCGTCTTACCGAATTCGGCAGTGTTTACTACCAGCGTTGTCTGGATGTCTTGGGACTGGTGGCTGACTCCGAACGCCTGGCGGAACAAGCACTCGATGAGCCCCGTGGCTTGTTGCGCATTACCGCGCCACTGACCTTTGGCGTAGAACGCCTGGCACCGGCGCTCAGTGATTTTTCCCTGCAATATCCGCAGGTCAAAATGGATGTGGTGCTGACCAACAGTCGTCCAGACTTGCTGGAAAGCGGCCTCGACGTAGCCTTTCGGCTGGGCCATTTCGAAGAATCAAACCTGATCGCCCGTCCTCTGATCGATTACACACTGACTGTCTGTGCCTCCCCGCAATACGTGGCCCGGCGCGGCATGCCGCAAACCCCTGAAGATTTGCAACAACACGACTGCCTGTCGTTCGCCTACCCTGCCGGCGACGATTGGCAATCGGTGGAAAAACGCTGGCGCCTCAGCGGCCCGGAGGGAGAAATTCTCGTCGACGTCAGCGGGCCGATGCTGATGAACACTTCCGCCGGGTTGCACCAGGCCGCACGCACCGGCATGGGCATCGTGATGCTGCCCGATGCGCTGGTGGAACAGGATCTGCGCGACGGCAAACTGGTGACCGTCGTTCCCGACTATCAACCTCCAAGCCGCCCCCTGCATTTGCTTTATGCGCCGGATCGCTATCGTTTGCCGAAGCTGCGCCGCTTCGTCGAATTTGCGATGCAGACGTGGGGCAGATAATGATATCGAGCGACAACCGACAAGGAGTCGAACCGTAGATGAATAACAATCTGACCGTACGCGACCTGCGGCCTGACGAAGTGGAGCCGTTACGACTGTTCCTCGGCCAAAACGGCTGGGCTCACCGAACCGGTTCCAGCAAACATTTCGCGCAACTCATCAAAAACTCTCAACGCACGGTGATTGCCCTGCACGACACCCAGGTCGTCGGCTTCGCCCGAGGCATCAGCGATGGTTTGTGCAACGGCTATCTTTCGATGGTCGTGGTCGATGGCCAGCATCGGCGCGCAGGCATTGGCCGCAGACTGGTTAAACATGTCATGGGCGATAACCCCGACATCACCTGGGTACTGCGTGCCGGGCGAGAAGGAGCCGAGGCATTTTTTGCCAGCCTGGGTTTCGAGACGTCAGTGATTGCCATGGAGCGACCGAGGCTCAAATAACGAGCCTTGATCAAGACCCGTCTTTCACCAACACCGGTTTTTCCTGGTAACGCTGCGCGAACACCTGCTTCAGATTCGCCACCTTCGGCATGTCGTTGATCACGATGTAGGGATAGCTCGGATGCTCGGTCAGGAAATCCTGGTGGTAGTCCTCTGCCGGATAGAAGCCGTTGTAGCTTTCCAGTTTGGTGACGATGGGTTTGCTGTAGGCATGAGCTGCATCCAGTTGGGCGATGTAGGCCTGCGCGACCTTCTGCTGCTCGGCGTTGACCGGGAACAGTGCCGAGCGATATTGCGTGCCACTGTCCGGGCCTTGGCGATTGAGTTCTGTCGGGTTATGGGCCACCGAGAAGTAGATCTGCAACAGGCTGCCATAGCTCACCTGAGTCGGGTCGAAGGTGACCTGCACGGATTCTGCGTGGCCGGTATCGCCTTCGCTGACACGCTCATATTCCGCCGTGCCGGCCGCGCCGCCGGCGTAACCCGAGACGGCTTTCTGCACGCCTTTGACATGCTGGAAAACACCCTGCACACCCCAGAAGCAACCACCGGCGAACACTGCGGTTTCGCTGTGTGCCTGGGTCACTTCATCAAGAGTTGGTGGCGGAATCAGCACAGCATCCTCGCCTCCAAAGGAGAACGCCGAAACCTGGCCAATCACTCCGGCCACTGCAACTCCCAACAACACGCGACGCCATGTGATTTTCATTTCAAGGACTCCTGATCAACCGAAGGTAAAGGCGTAAGCTGATACGCCCGGGTCGAGAAATTCGATGGTGAAGGTTCGGTCCTGCACGCCGTCGTTTTGCCGCACCAGTTGATACAAGCGCTGTTCGGTCACACGGCCAGTGCCGTCAGGAGCGACATCGACGCCATGGGCCTTGCCCGGAGTCTGGCCATCGATCATCACCTTGAAGCGCACAGGTTTGCCGTCCGCTGCCGGGCCGAGCACCAGATGCAAGTCGCGGGCATGGAAGCGATAAACGATGCGACTGGCCGGCGCACTGGCCGTGGCACGCTCAGCACTCACCGACCATTGGCCGGCGAGGCTCCAGTCATTCAGGGTCAGATTGGCTGGCGGGTTATAGGATGCGACCTTGTCAGGCACGAGGCCGGTTTCCGGTACGAAATGTTCCGCACGTTGGTAGCCGACATAGGTTTCCGGCGACTGCACTTCATTCATGTCCGGCGCCAGTTGCACGCCCTTGGCATCTGTGTCGATCAAACCATCGGCCACGGTTTTCGCACCTGCTTCACGCAGCAACTGTTGTATGACGCGTTCCGACTCGGCGTAGTCCCCTTCGCCAAAATGGTGGTAACGAATCCGTCCCTGAGCGTCGGCAAAGTAATGTGCCGGCCAATATTCGTTGTTGAAAGCACGCCAGATCCTGTAGTCGTTATCGATGGCGACCGGGTAGTTGATACCCAGTTCTTTCATGGCTTTGGTGACGTTGCCCACATCACGTTCGAAGGCGAACTCCGGTGCGTGTACACCGATTACTACGAGACCTTGATCGCGATATTTCTCAGCCCAGGCTTTGACGTACGGCAAAGTGCGCAGACAGTTGATGCAGGAGTAGGTCCAGAAATCCACCAGTACCACTTTGCCTTTCAATGCCTGAACATCCAGCGGCGGTGAATTGAGCCATTGCACGGCGCCATCAAGCGGCGGCAACTGACCCTCGACCGGTAAAGTCCCCGGCGCCTTCGCGGCCATTTTCATCGCACCGCCAGCGGCCATCATGCTGCCGTTCGCAGCGCCTTCCTCAGCGGGAACCTGCGTCATCATCGTGCCGTTTGCGCGGGCAGAACGGGTCGAAAGCTTGCCGACCAACGCCTGTTCCAGACCTCCGGTAGACGCCGTCGATAACCGTGCCAGAGCCCCGGTATCGAGCCCCAGTGCAATGGCCGCGACGCCGGCCAACATCAAGGCGCCGAGACCACGACGAATCCATTCACCGGTACCGATCGAGCGCTTCATCAGCACAAAAACCTTACCGCCGAGCAGCAGCGCCGCGGCCAACGAGGTGGCGGCACCCGCCGCGTAGGCGAGCAACAACAGCGTGGTGGCGATGCTTGCCCCTTGCAACGCGGCGCCGGTCAGAATCAGCCCCAGGATCGGCCCGGCGCAAGGTGCCCACAGCAACCCCGTCGCGACCCCGATCAGAAACGAAGCGCCGGGACGCGGGCGATTGTCCTGCCCGGCGGCCTCCGACAGACGACTGCCGGCCGACACCAGCGGCCGGGTCAGACGCTCGGCTACACGCGGCAGCAGCAAGGTCAGCCCGAACAGGGCAACGAACAGCAACGCGAGCCAGCGCCCGTACTGATTGACTTGCACCACCCAACCGCCGCCCACCGCTGCCAATGAGGCGACGAGCGCAAAGGTCACCGCCATCCCCGCCAGCAGCGGCAAGCCACTTTTGATAAACGGCTGACCGGTGCGAGCGAAGACAAAAGGCAGCACCGGCAGGATGCACGGGCTGACGATCGTCAGCACACCACCGAGATAAGCGAGAACCAAGAGCCACATAAATTCGTCCTGTCTGAAGTGAAGATCGCGAGCGGGTCATGACTCAAGCCGCCACGGCTTGGAAGGTCATCGCCAGGCCGTTCATGCAGTAGCGCAGGCCGGTGGGCTTGGGACCGTCATCGAAAACATGACCCAGATGACCGCCGCAGCGGCGACAGTGAACTTCGTCGCGGGACATGCCGAACGAGCGGTCCTGACGTGTCGCCACCGCGTGTTCCAGTGGTGCCCAGAAACTCGGCCAGCCGGTGCGACTGTCGAATTTGGTCGAGGATGAAAACAGCGCCAGATCGCAGCCGGCGCAGGCAAACGTGCCAGTGCGGTGTTCGTTGTTAAGCGCGCTGGTGTAGGCCCGTTCGGTGCCTTCCTCACGCAGGATCTGGTATTGCTCATCGCTCAGGATCGAGTGCCATTCACTGTCGCTGTGCGTCACTTCGAACGCCTCGTCCGCATGGGCCTCGCTGATCACTGCAGTAGCAGTCGACAATTTTGGCAATACACCCGCGACCAGGACAGCAACGCCCAGCCCGCCGCCCGCTAACAGAATCTGCCGCCGTGAAAACATGGCCGTCTCCAAAAATTCCAGATGCCCTTCATGGAACACAGCCTAGGCTTGGATTGATCGCCAAATCCTCACGGGGAGTTAACGAATTCGTGATAACTCGCCCGGAGGAAAACCCGCACAATGCGCTTATCGCGCCGAAGGATTGAGCTTCATGGAACAGACCAAACGCATCCTTGTGGTCGAGGATGACCAACACATCGCCGACCTGATTTGCCTGCATCTGCGGGACGAACAATTCGAGGTCACACACAGCGCCGACGGCGACGAGGGCATGCGCCTGCTGCAGCAAGGTCACTGGGATGCACTCATCCTCGACCTGATGCTGCCGGGGGTCGACGGTCTGGAAATCTGCCGCCGTGCCCGGGCGATGGCGCGTTACACACCGATCATCATCACCAGCGCCCGCTCCAGCGAATTGCACCGCATCCTTGGTCTGGAACTGGGCGCCGACGATTACCTTGCCAAGCCGTTTTCGATGCTCGAACTGGTGGCTCGGGTCAAAGCCCTGCTGCGTCGTGTCGATGCCATGGCACGCAATCTGAAGATGGACGCCGGCAGTTTGAGCCTCGATGGCCTGACCATCGATCCGATCACCCGCGAAGTCAGCCTCGACGCTCAGCGTATGGACCTCACGCCACGGGAGTTCGACCTGTTGTATTTCTTCGCCCGCCAACCGGGCAAGGTTTTCTCGCGCATGGACCTGCTCAACGCGGTCTGGGGTTACAGCCACGAAGGTTACGAACACACGGTCAACACCCACATCAATCGCCTGCGGGCGAAGATCGAAAAAGACCCGGCCCAGCCCTCTCGCATCCTCACCGTGTGGGGTCGTGGCTATAAATTCGGTACCGAGCAGCCATGAAACTGACCCTGACGCAGCGCCTGTCCGTGGTATTCGCCGTGCTGCTGTTGGTGTGCTGCGGCACATCGGCATGGCTGCAGGTGCGCTCAAGTCACATGCATGAGCTGGAAGTGGTACAAGGCCTGTCACGAGATCTGGCACAACACATCGCCCACGACACGGTGCTGATGGACAGCAACGGTCTGATGCCCGGTGCCGTGCGCGAACTGTTCAGCCAGTTGATGTTGGTCAACCCGAGTGTCGAGGTGTACCTGCTCGACACCGAGGGACGGATTGTCGGAAGTGCTGCGCCCGAAGGGCGGATACGCCGCCAGCAGATCGATCTGGTGCCGATTCGCCAACTGCTCAATGACGGGCCGTTGCCGATCCTCGGCGATGACCCGCGCAGTGTTGATGGGCGCAAGGTGTTCAGCGCCGCGCCATTGCAGGTCAATGGCAAAGCCGCCGGCTATCTGTACGTAGTCCTGCTGAGCGAAGCTCATGATCGCTATGCCGAGCGAGGCGCCACCAGCGCCGCACTCAACACCGCATTGCTTTCAATCGGACTGGTCGCTTTGTTGTGCCTGATCGCCGGCCTGACAGCATTCAATCTGATCACCCGGCCACTGCGCAGGTTGACCGAAACCGTCAGCCGCTTCGACATTGACGGGGCGCCGTCACCTCAGCGCCTCACGACACCTGTGGATAAAACCGCCGATCCGGACGAAATCGCCCTGCTCGATGCAGCGTTCCGGCAAATGCAAAATCGCCTCGGCGAACAATGGCGCTCGCTTACGCGACAGGATCAGGAGCGCCGCGAGTTGGTAGCGAATATTTCCCATGACTTGCGCACGCCGCTGGCTTCGTTGCACGGTTATCTGGAAACCCTGCAATTGAAAGACGCCACGCTGTCGGCCGAAGAACGCCGCCGCTATCTCGGCATCGCTCTGGATCAGAGCCGCAAGGTCGGCGGTCTGGCGCAATCGCTGCTGGAACTGGTGCGACTGGAACACGGCTTTGTACAACCGGTGCTGGAGCGTTTTTCGCTTATCGATCTGGTGCAGGATATCTTCCAGAAATTCGAACTGACGGCGGAAGCGCGGCAGGTCGAACTCAAGGCTCACTTTGTGCCGAACCTGCCAACGGTCTGCGCCGACCTCGGGCTGATCGAACGAGTGCTGACCAATCTGGTGGACAATGCTTTACGGCATACACCTCAGGGCGGCGAGATCGAGTTCGATCTGAAACCCCAAGGGGCTTTGGTCGACGTGACGGTCAGTGACACCGGCCCCGGCATCGCTCCCGAGTTGCGCGAAGGCCTGTTCCTGCGCCCGTTCAATATCGGTGGCGCACGGCGTGACGGGGGATTGGGCCTGCGTATCGTGCACCGCATCCTGCAATTGCATGGGCGAGACATTCAATTGCTGGAGGTCAGCGAGCGCGGCGCGACGTTCCGCTTCTCGCTACCGACGGATCAGCAAACCGCCGAACAGTGGATGATGCGTTCAATGAATTTGAACTGCCCCGGCAAATAGTTGAGACCGCCGGCCCGTTGCTCCGTGACAACGCCGCCCCGCTCCCCTAAATTAGTCGGCCTGAAAAAGCCCGCGGCTTTCTCATCTCCACTCAAGTTAAAAAGTAGTGAAATTTCAATGTCCGATTTCAACACCGCTGAATCCGTAGTCACCGAATCGTCCAAAGCGGAATACGAAAACTCCATCAATCTTTCACAACACCTGCCACAAGCCAAAATCATCAGCGAGATGGTCCTGGACGCGTTCCAGTCGACCCGCGAAAGCGACCAGATCCGCGAGCTGCGTGCGGCGATCCGTCAGGCTCACGACAGCTTCGATGACGACAAGGCCTACGAGCTGATGGGCGAACTCAAGGCGCTGAAAGATGCCGAAGCGGCCGACCTCGCCGCTCTCGAAGACCTCAGCAGCAAGTTCTCGATCGGCCGCATTCTGTCCAGCTTCAAGGATGATCCGGCGTTCCAGGAAATCGTTTATGGCCTGGCCCTCAAAGTGCTGAACCAGACCCATCAGGCGATCAGCAACCCGAGCGGCGGCAAGAGCAAGGCTGCGAAGAAGAAAGAAGTCGAAATCTTCACCATCAGCAAGGACGGCATCAGCGTGACCCTGCCGCTGCGCACGCCACGCTCGCGTCTGAACGTAGACCGTGCAGCGCTGGAGTTCCTCGGTTTCACCTTCGTCGGTGAAGGCGAAGAAGCGGAGCTGGAAAGCGAAGTCTTCGTCGACAACGCGGGTACCGAGCAGGCGGTAAACCGCAAGAACATCATCACCGCACTGCAACAGCAGACTGCGTTTGATGGTTACAGCATTGCCGCGCAGTAATAGCGCAGCCGCTGTACGAAAAAGCCCCGCACTGAGATTCAGTGCGGGGCTTTTTGTTGTCCGGCTTGGGATTCGTGAGGAGGCGAAAATCCTCGCCCCTCATCGGAACGCCGCCCGCCCAGCCCTCTCCCGGGGGAGAGGGAGCCGATCGGGAGATATTCAAGAGATGCACCGAAATGAAAGTACTGCGCCGAATCCACAATCGCCTCAATCTCTCAGGTCGATGTATAGCGCAACACACCTCGGTCAGTCCCCTCTCCCGAGGGAGAGGGTTAGGGTGAGGGCAAGCCGTGAAGTCACCCTCAAGCCGAAGGATGCAACGCTACAATCATGTCCACTTCAATCGCTGCGTTCTTCGGCAACTGATACACGCCAACTGTAGTGCGCGTATGCCGGCCGGCATCACCGAGCACATGACTGAACACGTCCGACGCACCGTTGGCCACTTCGCTCAGGTCAACGAAATCCGGCGTCGACTTCACGTAAACAGTGACCCGCAACAACGCCTTGATCTTGTCCAGCGAACCGACGGCATCGACGATCAGCGCCAGGCAACGCATCGCACTGATGCTCGCAGCGGCTTGCGCATCCTTGAGGGTCAACTCCAGGCCGACACGCCCCGGGTACTGAATCTTGCCGTTAGTGCGCGGCACCATGCCGCTGATATACAGCTCATCATGATGACGGATCAGCGGCGCGTAATTGCCGCCGGCGGTGTTCTCACCATAGATGTCGTAGTTCAGCTCTTGGGCCAGGGCAATAAAACGCTCGTCGCAGGTCATCCTCTCAGTCATTTCGCCCAGCCTTATGATCAGTGCATGAAGAAGCTCGAATCACGGCAGTAAAACACCGAAAAAATGGCTTGGTGCTATCACTGTCGGGGTTGGATCCAAATCTAGGGGTTTTGAACTCCACTCGCAACCCTCACCCTAGCCCTCTCCCAGAGGGAGAGGGAACTAATTGCGGGATATTGACGAGATACACCGACCTGAAAGCGCTCTACCGAATCCAGAATCGCCAAGATTCTTCAGGTCGACGGCGGATTCAAGACAACTCGGTCGGCCCCCGCTCCCTCTGGGAGAGGGCTGGGCGGGCGGCGTTCCGATGAGGGGCTTTACGCCAGGCAACAAAAAACCCCGCACATCTCTCAATGTGCGGGGTTTTTCTTCAAGCCTCGAACCTTACGGCGCGTACGTCAGCAGCAACTCTGCAGGCACCTTGAAGTCCAGGGACATCATGACGCTCAACGCAGTGATGGTGAAGATCGAGAACACGAACAGCTTGCGTGCCCAGACCGTGTCATCCACTGCCTTGTAGCCGGTCCAGGCCATGTACAACCAGTACATGCCCATGGCCGCAGCCACCGCGAGATAGCTCATGCCAGCGTAACCGCTGAAGGTCAGCATCAAGGTCGCTACAAGGAACGCCAGGATGTAGAGCAGGATGTGCTTCTTGGCCACTTGAATACCGCGCTTCACTGGCAACACCGGAATCGATGCGGCCAGGTAATCGTTGAAGCGGAAGATCGCGATGGCGTAGGAATGCGGCATCTGCCACAGGCTGAACATCACCAGCAACGTCAGCGCGGCCATGTCGAAGCTGTTGGTTACGGCAACGTAACCGATCACTGGCGGCATGGCGCCCGACAGACTGCCCACCAGCGTGCCGTGAACCGACTTGCGCTTGAGGTACAGGCTGTAGAAGCCGACGTAGATGATGAAGCCGATCACCGCGAACAAAGCGGCCAACGGGTTGGCCACCTTGTACAACAACGCAACGCCGAGAACACCAAGGATGGTCGCGTAGACCAGGGCCAGTTTCAGGGAGATCAAGCCCTGCACCAGCACCCGGTTTTTAGTGCGTTCCATCTTCAGGTCGATGTCGCGGTCGATGCAGTTGTTGAACACGCAACCGGAGGCAACAACCAGGGATGTACCGATCATGGCAGCCAGAAACACCGCCAGATCCACATGCCCTTTCGAGGCCAGGAAAAACCCGCCTGCCACAGAAAGCACGTTACCGAAAATGATCCCCGGTTTGGTGATTTGGATAAAGTGCTTGAGCGACATCGGGTCTTACCTCACTTCGCCATCATGTAGGTGTGGATGCTGAACATGATCCACAACGACAGGCCAACCAGCAGCACGATCACAATGGCCGTAAAGACAAACGCGATCACGTTGTTACGCTGAGCAATGGAGCGGTCCAGGTGCAGGAAGTAATACAGGTGAACGATCACCTGGATCACTGCGAACAACAGAACGATTGCCAGCGTGGTGGCCTTCGGCAGGCTCGGGTACATCACCAGACCGAATGGGATGACGGTCAGGATCACCGACAGGATGAAGCCAATGGCGTACGACTTTACGCTGCCGTGGCCAGCATCATGGCTGTCATGGGAGTGTGCATTAGCCATTACAGAGTCCCCATCAGGTAAACAACGGTGAATACGCAGATCCACACCACGTCCAGGAAGTGCCAGAACAGGCTCAGGCAGCTCAGACGGGTCTTGTTGGTCGCCGTCAGGCCGTGCTTGTTGACCTGGTACATCATGATGCCCATCCAGATCAGACCCGCAGATACGTGCAGACCGTGGGTACCGACCAGGGTGAAGAACGCGGACAGGAAGCCCGAACGGCTAGGACCGAAGCCCTCGGAGATCAGCAGGTGGAACTCGTTGATCTCCATGGCGATAAAGCCTGCGCCGAGCAGGAAGGTCATGAACAACCAACCCAGGACCGCCTGCTTCTTGCCTTTGTACAACGCCAGCATGGCGAAGCCGTAGGTGATCGAACTGAACAACAGCAGAGCGGTTTCGCCCAGCACGTATGGCAGTTCGAAGATGTCGTGGCCCGACGGGCCACCGGCTACGTTGTTTACCAGTACTGCGTACACCGCGAAGATCGACGCAAACAGAATGCAGTCGGTCATCAGGTAGAGCCAGAAACCGTATACGGTCATCTCGCCCGAATCGTGGTGATGGTCATCGTGCCCATGGTCACCATGGGCGTGTCCAACATTGGTCACTAAGTTCGACATGGTTTAAGCCTGTTCCAACGAGGTTTCAACACGGGTGGCACCGGCCGGGATTTTCCCTGCCGCAACCAGACGCTTGTGCTGCTCGGCTTCGATACGCTCGATCGTTTCAACCGGAACCATATAGCCCTGGTCGTCACGTGCAGCGTGGATCACGAAGTAAACGACGGTGCCTACCAGGCTCGCGATCGCCAGCCACCAGATGTGCCAGATCATTGCGAAACCGAAGACGGTCAACAGTGCGCCCATCACCACGCCAGTGGCGGTGTTGTTCGGCATGTGGATCGGCTCGTACTTGGCCGGACGCTGGTACGCAGTACCGTTTTCCTTGGCTTCAGTGAACGGGTCGATGCAGTCAGCCTTAGGCAGCACAGCAAAGTTGTAGAACGGCGGTGGCGACGAGGTCGACCATTCCAGGGTGTGTGCATTCCACGGGTCACCGTGATCGCAAACGTTCTCTGGCTTGTTGCGGTCACGCACCGACACGTACAGCTGGATCAGCTGGCAGGCAATACCCACAGCGATCATCACCGCACCGAACATGGCAACGTACAGGTACGGTACCCACTCAGGGTTGGTGGTGGCGTTCAGACGACGGGTCATGCCCATGAAGCCCAGTGCATAGAGCGGCATGAACGCGACGAAGAAGCCCGAGATCCAGAACCAGAACGCTGCTTTACCCCAGCCTTCGTGCAGCTTGAAGCCGAACGCTTTCGGGAAGTAGAACGCGAAACCAGCGATGTAACCGAATACCGCACCGCCGATGATCACGTTGTGGAAGTGCGCGATCACGAACAGGCTGTTGTGCAGAACGAAGTCAGCACCCGGGATGGCCAGCAGTACGCCGGTCATGCCGCCGATGGCGAAAGTCACCATGAAGCCCAGGGTCCACAGAACCTGGCTGGTGAAGCGCAGACGGCCCTGGTAGATGGTGAACAGCCAGTTAAACAGTTTCACACCCGTCGGGATGGAAATCAGCATCGTCGCCAGACCGAAGAAGGCGTTGACGCTGGCACCCGAACCCATGGTGAAGAAGTGGTGCAGCCAAACCATGAAGCCCAGTACCGAGATCGCGCCCGAGGCGTAGATCATCGAGTGGTGGCCGAACAGTTTCTTGCCGGTGAACGCCGAGATCACTTCCGAGAAGATGCCGAATGCCGGCAGGATCAGGATGTAAACCTCAGGGTGGCCCCAGGCCCAGAACAGGTTGACGTACATCATTGGATTGCCACCAAGTTCATTGGTGAAAATGTGGAAATCCATGTAACGGTCAAGGGTCAGCAGTGCCAGGGTAGCGGTCAGGATCGGGAACGAAGCCACGATCAGAACGTTTGCCCAGGTGCAGGTCCAGGTGAAGATCGGCATGTCCATCAGTTTCATGCCAGGGGTACGCATTTTCAGTACGGTCGCGAGGAAGTTAACCCCCGTTAGCGTCGTACCTAACCCGGATAGCTGTAGCGCCCAGATGTAGTAGTCCATGCCCACGCCAGGGCTGTATTGCAGACCCGACAATGGTGGATAGGCAACCCAACCGGTCTTGGCGAATTCGCCGACGCCCAGGGACAGGTTGATCAGCACTACGCCGGATACCAGCAGCCAGAAGCTCAGGGAGTTCAGGAACGGGAACGCAACGTCACGCGCGCCGATCTGCAGCGGCACTGCAAGGTTCATCAGGCCGGTGAAGAATGGCATCGCCATGAAGATGATCATGATCACACCGTGAGCGGTGAAGATCTGGTCATAGTGTTCAGGTGGCAGGTAGCCAGGCGAACCCTCGGTGGCCATGGCCAACTGGGTACGCATCATGATGGCGTCGGCAAAACCGCGCAGCAGCATGACCATGGCGACGATGATGTACATCACGCCGATTTTCTTGTGGTCAACCGAAGTCAGCCACTCGGTCCACAAGTAGGTCCACTTCTTGAAGTAGGTGATTGCAGCGAACAGCGCCAGACCACCGAGGGCGATCATGGCGATGGTCACCATCACGATCGGCTCGTGGAATGGGACTGCTTCCCAACTTAATTTACCAAACATCGTTTACTCCTCTGCCCCGGCAGCTGAATGCGAACTCGAGTCAATTTCCGTGGCCGCCACTTCTTTCTCTTTCTTCTCGTGCTTCAGCGGCTTGCCCGGCTTCATACCTTCGTACTTGTCGACGATGATCTGGAACTGGTTCGGCGTGACCGAGGAGTAGAGCTCGACTGGGTTGTTCTGGCTCGGTTTGGCAAGGGCCGCGTATTCAGCTTGATCAAGCTGTTTAGGTGACTTCTTGACTTCACTTACCCAGGCGTCGAAATCTTCCTGAGTGGTGGAGATAGCCTTGAATTTCATACCGGTGAAACCCGCGCCGCTGTAGTTGGCGGAGATACCGTCCATTTCAGCGTTGCGGTCAGCGATCAGGTGCAGCTTGGTCTGCATGCCCGCCATCGCGTAGATCTGGCCGCCCAGACCCGGGATGAAGAACGAGTTCATCACAGCGTCAGAGGTGATCTTGAAGTTGATTGGCGTGTGCGCCGGGAACACGATCTTGTTGACCGTGGCGATGCCTTGTTCCGGGTAGATGAACAGCCACTTCCAGTCCAGCGCAACGACTTCGATGGTCACTGGCTTGACGTCGGATTGAATCGGACGATACGGGTCCAGTTCGTGGGTCGAAATGTAGGTGATGTAACCCAGGGCAATGATGATCAGGACCGGGATGGTCCAGACTGCCACTTCGATTTTGGTCGAGTGCGACCATTTCGGGGTGTAGACGGCGTTCTTGTTCGACGCGCGGTACTTCCAGGCGAACAGGAAGGTCATGACGATAACCGGCACAACGACCAACAGCATCAGCAGGGTCGCGGTGATGATCAGGTTTCGCTGTTCCAGGCCAACCTGGCCCGTTGGATTGAGCAAGGTCATGTTGCAGCCTCCCAGCAACAACGTGCCGAGCAGCGGCACTAGGCCTAGTAATCTGGGGTACCTGTTTTTACTCATCTCACGACCTCTAAAGCAGCTTGCGCAATGCAGTTGGGTTTTGATCGCCAACACTTCACCCTGCCAAGGGTTGGCATTTTCTTTGGATTGAATAAGGGCCGCCCGTCGCGCGTCAGACGCTCGACAAAACCTGGGACAGCGGTCAGTTCTTATTCGAATTCGTGGTCAAAGGCCTTGTTACAGACCAATTCCATTTGGTGCGGAAAGTTGGAAGGCACCGACACCTGGGTGTCTTGAAAGCCTTTCGACTCACTCGACACCCGACTTTCTGCGCAGCGCCTTAATAAAAAAGCGTTCCTTAATAAAGGCTGAACAGTGCCGGGAATTCAGTGCGGGCGATTGTAGATAGGTAGCGCCCTATACACCATGTCTTATCCCGAAATAATTTTTATCCGTTCGAGCAACAATGCATCGCCATTTTTGCAAAAGTTCCACATGTTATCGAAATAGATTCTCAACAAAAACACCAAAAAATGTAGGTGTACCCGCGTCAGTTCAGACAGCTCCGAAGGCTATTTCCGAACGCTGGAACAGCGCAAAGCCCGATAACCCAAGGCTTTTGGCCATATACCCGCGCTTGTTAAAACTGCCTGCTCTGGCACTCGCGTGCTAAAGCCGAAAAACCCCGAAACTGACCAATCCTTTTTTGTAACAACGGCCGATTCCGCGTCACTCAATGGCCCTGCGACATGGCGCGTGTGACAACATGTCGCACACTTGCCACACCCTTCCTTGCCACCCGTCACGGTGTTTTCACAAACACCGTGAAAAGCAAAACGCCCCGATTGGCTGATCCGCAAATCGAGGCGTTTTCTGTATCGGCCAGACAGCCGATTAGTTGACTCAGCGCAGTGCTTTTCGGTTACGCGAGGTCAGCAGCGGCACCAGGATCACCACCAGCACGAACGCCACCAGTGCCCATTGTGCCAACGACAAGCCAAGGATCGGCGGGTACGGCGTCGAGCAGAAACCGTCAACCTGGAAGCCCAGCGGGAAGATCTTCGCCAGCGGCAGATCATCGACAATCGGCTGCAGCACATCGATGCCGCAACTCACCGCCGGATAGAACTGGGTGTACACGTGATGCCCGGCCACACCGGCCCCGGCAATCGCACAAATCACCACCAGCACCTCGAACACGGTGATGCTGCGACGGGTGCGCATGGCCGCGCCGATGAACGCGAACAGCGCGATCAGCAGCAACGCATAGCGCTGCAAGATGCACAGCGGGCACGGCGCTTCGCCGAGCACGATCTGCATATATAGAGCGCCACCGATCAGCGCCAGGCAGATGATCCCCAACAGCACCAGAAAGCGCCGCTCACGGCCCAACCGAATCGTTTCCTCGCTCATCGCGTTTCCCTTTTATGTCCATGGTTCAACCGGCTCGCGGCTGAAGGTTGTCGCAAGTCTACACCGGGGGAATAAACGATAAAGCGGTTAAGCAACCATTAACCTTGGATCATGTTTCACAAATTCAGACCGCATAACGGCCTTCGCGAGCAAGCTCGCTCCCACTTTGAATTTGCGTCAAACACAAATCCTGTGGGAGCGAGCTTGCTCGCGAAGATGGCGCCTCGGTCTTAAATCATTCCAAAGCCGAAGCCGGCCCGAAGAACTCATAACGGCTTTGTTTCTCCGGCACACCCAGCGCTTTCAAATGCCGCTTGATCGCCCCCATGAAACCCTTCGGCCCAAGGAAGTAGGCGTCGACATCACGCTGAGCCGGCAACCACTCGCCCAGCAACTCCTGACTCAACATCCCGACCTTGTCCGCTGCCGGACTCACACCGTCATCCTCGGCGTAGCAATAAAAACGCTTGAGTTGCGGATGACGTTCAGCCAGTTCATCAATCCAGTCGCGGAACGCATGCACGCTGCCATTGCGCGCGCAGTGGATAAAGTGCACCGGACGCTCGGTTTCCAGCGCGGCTTCGAGCATCGCCAGAGTCGGCGTGATGCCAACGCCACCGCTGATCAGCACCAACGGTTTGTCGCTCGCAGCCAAGGTGAACTCACCCGATGGCGGGAACAACTGGATGCTCGCGCCGACCTGCAGTTGATCGTGCAAGTGATTGGAGGCACGACCACCCGGTTCGCGTTTGACGCTGATGCGGTACTGACCGTTGTTCGCCAGTGCCGACAGCGAGTAGTTGCGGCGGATTTCTTCGCCATCGAGGATCAGCTTCATGCCGATGTATTGACCCGGTTCGGCCGCGAGAATCGGGCCTTTGTCTGCCGGCTCAAAGTAGAACGAAATGATTTCCGCGCTCTCCTCGACCCTGGCCGCGACGATGAACTCACGCGCCCCGCGCCAGCCGCCGACGGCTTGTTCTTTCTGGTCATAGATCGCGGTTTCGGCGCCGATCAGAATGTCCGCCAGTTGACCGTACGCCGCGCCCCACGCGCTCATCACTTCTGGCGTGGCAATCTCTTCGCCGAGCACTTCGGAAATAGCGCGGAGCAGACAGGCACCGACAATCGGGTAATGCTCCGGAAGAATCTGCAAGGCAACGTGCTTGTTGATGATCTTCGCCACCAGATCACCCAACTGGTCGAGCTGATCGATGTGCCGCGCGTACATCAACACGCCGTTGGCCAAGGCGCGCGGCTGGTCACCGCTGGCCTGGTGGGCCTGGTTGAACAGCGGCCGGACCTCAGGGTATTCAGAGAGCATCATGCGGTAGAAGTGAGTGATCAGCGCTTCACCGCCGCTTTCCAGCAGAGGCACGGTGGATTTGACGATGGCACGATCCTGAACGCTAAGCATAAGGTTGACTCCTGAGCTTCTTTGAAAAGTTACCTTAGGGTTATCAGATTCCGTGCCAATTTATTTTTTCAAATAAATCAATAACTTAATAACTATGTAGTCATAACGACCCAAAGGCCTTTATAGTCATCCCGACTACATCTTGTCTCTTTGACTACAAGACCATGACCGCCAAATCCCTGCTCACCGCCCTGCTGCCCTTAGTTTCCGATTTGTCCCGCGAACTGCCCGAGGGCGAGCGTTATCGACGCCTGCTCGAAGCCATGCGCGCCCTGCTGCCCTGCGATGCCGCTGCATTGTTGCGCCTCGACGGCGAATCGCTGGTGCCGCTGGCCGTGGACGGTTTAAGTACGGACACCCTCGGTCGGCGCTTCAAAGTCAGCGAGCACCCGCGTTTCGAAATTCTCCTCAGCGGAGCCGGACCCACGCGCTTCGCCGCCGACAGCGACTTGCCCGATCCTTATGACGGTCTCGTCGACGGACTCGACGAGCATCTGGAGGTTCACGATTGCCTCGGCTGCCCTTTATTTGTCGATGAAAAACTCTGGGGCCTGATCACCCTCGACGCTCTCGACCCCGAGCGTTTCGAACCGATCGAACTCGACGCCCTGCAAGCCTTCGCCAGCCTCGCCTCGGCCACGGTCAACGCCGCCGAACGTATAGAACGTCTGGCCAATCGCGCAGAAGACGAGCACCAGCGCGCCGAGGTTTATCGTCAGGCCAGCGGCCAGCAGAACCGCGAAATGATCGGCCAGAGCAAGGCGCTGAAGAAACTGGTGGAGGAAATCAATCTGGTCGGCGGCAGCGATCTGACGGTGTTGATTACCGGGGAAACCGGCGTCGGCAAAGAACTGGTCGCCCAAGCGATTCACGCCGCCTCGCCCCGTGCCGAAAAACCAATCATCAGCCTCAACTGCGCCGCCCTGCCCGACACGCTGGTAGAAAGCGAACTGTTCGGCCACGTGCGCGGTGCCTTCACCGGCGCCACCAGCGATCGACGCGGCAAGTTCGAACTGGCCAATGGCGGCACGCTGTTTCTCGATGAGGTCGGCGAGTTATCGCTGACCGTGCAGGCGAAATTATTGCGCGTTTTGCAGAGCGGTCAGTTGCAGCGTTTGGGGTCGGACAAGGAGCATCAGGTCGATGTGCGTCTGATTGCAGCGACCAACCGCGACCTCGCCGAAGAAGTGCGCAGCGGTCGCTATCGTGCCGACTTCTACCATCGCCTCAGCGTCTACCCGTTGCGCGTGCCGGCGCTGCGTGATCGTGGCCGCGATGTGTTGTTGCTCAGTGGTTTCTTCCTCGAACAGAACCGCTCGCGCATGGGCCTCAACAGCCTGCGCCTGAACAGCGACGCCCAGGAAGCACTGCTCGCCTACACTTGGCCGGGCAACGTGCGAGAGCTGGAACACTTGATCGGCCGCAGTGCGTTGAAGGCGCTGGGCAACTGCAAGGTGCGGCCGAAGATTCTCAGTTTGAGCGCGGCGGATCTGGATTTACCGCGCGAGGTTGTGGATAACTCGGTTGAAGCGGTTGCCGGAGTTGTGGCTGAGATGCCGCTGATCAGCGGGGATCTGCGCAGTGCGACCGAGCAGTATCAGCGGCGCTTGATCAGTGCGGCGCTGGAACGTAATCAGGATAACTGGGCGAGTGCGGCGCGGGAGTTGGGGTTGGATCGGGCGAATCTTGGGCGTATGGCCAAGCGGTTGGGGATGAAGAGCTAAAAGCACACCCTCACCCTAGCCCTCTCCCGGAGGGAGAGGGGACCGACCCGGGGATGCTTAAGAAACACGCAGACCTGAATCTGCTTTACCGAATCCATAATCGACTCGGTCGTTCAGGTCGATATACAACGCCAGACACCTCGGTCGGCCCCCTCTACCTCTGGGAGAGGGCTGGGGTGAGGGGCAGTGATAGAGAGAACAGCGATCAACTCAAGCCGACCACCCGACAACTAACCTAAAGCCCACCCCTTTAACGCCGATAACCCGGCATCAATAGTTTTTGGCGATTTGCACCCTCGCCCACCACCTTTCCACAGAAGGTTCATATGTCCTCCACCAAAGCCCGCGCAGACTCACTTTCGCTTCTGCTGTTTACCTTGCGCAGCGGCAAGCTGATGGCGATCAACCTGCTGAAAGTCAGTGAAATCATCCCCTGCCCGCCGCTGACCAAGCTGCCGGAGTCGCACCCGCACGTGAAAGGCATCGCCACCCTGCGCGGTGCTTCGCTGTCGGTGATCGACCTCAGCCGCGCCATCGGCGAACGCCCGCTGGAAGACCCGAACGGCGGCTGCCTGATCGTCACCGACGTCAGCCGCTCCAAGCAGGGCCTGCATGTACAAGCGGTGAGCAAAATCGTCCACTGCCTGACCACCGACATCAAACCGCCGCCGTTCGGTTCCGGCGGCTCGCGTGCCTACATCACCGGCGTGACCTCGGTGGACGGCACGCTGGTGCAGGTGCTGGATATCGAAAAGGTTATCCACAGCATCGCCCCGGCGCAGATCGAAATGGCCCCGACCGACCTGACCATGGAAGATGCCGAGGTGCTCGGCAACGCACGCATCCTGGTGGTCGACGACAGCCAGGTGGCGCTGCAGCAATCGGTGCACACCCTGCGCAACCTCGGCCTGCAATGCCACACAGCACGCAGCGCCAAGGAAGCCATCGACTGCCTGCTCGACCTGCAAGGCACGGCGCAGCAGATCAACCTGATCGTCTCCGACATCGAAATGTCCGAGATGGACGGCTACGCCTTCACCCGTACCCTGCGCGAGACTCCGGACTTCGCCCATTTGTACGTGCTGCTGCACACCTCGCTCGACAGCGCGATGAACAGCGAAAAAGCGCGCCTGGCCGGGGCGAACGGTGTGCTGACCAAGTTCTCCTCTCCAGAACTGACCCACTGCCTGATCGAAGCGGCCAAACACGTCGCCGCCCACGGGCACTGAGTCTTGGCCCAGAGGTATTGTTTTTTGATGCGGCGCGATCTGGGCAAGGACGCGCCGGATGTGCCTTGGCCTCAAGGCATTGAACTGTGTACGTACTCCGTCGAACTGGCGGCGGACGTGCATGACTTGATGCAACTCGGCTACCGCGAAGGTGGCGGCCGAGTGCCGGCGCTGGACGTTTGGCAGCAGCAGTTCGAAACCGATCCTGAATACGATCCGAGCCTGTGTTTGATTGCCCGTGATGGCGAAGGCGTGGTCGGCGTGGCGCAATGCTGGACCAGCTCGTATATCAAAAATCTGGTGGTGCATCCGCGCATGCAGGGCCGAGGATTAGGCCGGGCGTTGCTGTTCAATGCATTCAAGGTGTTTCAGCAGCGCCGGGAAGGGTTTGTTGATCTGAAAGTGCTGGAGGACAACCAGCGGGCGCAGCGCTTGTATGAAAGTGCCGGGATGTATGTGGTCCGCCGCGAGCTGGTGCCGGACTGATCGACCGTCTTCGCGAGCAGGCTCGCTCCCACCCTGGAATGCTTTTCAAACGGTGGGAGCGAGCCTGCTCGCGAAGAGGCCAGCACAGGCAACTTCCCTTCTCAGACAGACTCAAACCTTGGCCACCCACGACCAAGGATTCCCCATGAAAGCCATCACCTTAAGCCTGCTCTGCCTCACCGCCCTCGCCTCCCAGGCGCACGCATCCAGCCCCGACGCCTGGGCCGCCTACGACAAAACCGTACTCGCCAGTTGCAGCAAAGCCAGCGGCTTGAAAAACGCCAAACCGGTCGGCACCCCCGCACAATTCGATGACCGCGTCGGCTACACCGCCGTGTTGCTGCAAGGCCAATACCCACAAAAACACATGAAAGGTCAGCAAGGCACCGAACTGTGTCTGTACAACAAACAGTCGAAAACCGCCTTCGTCAGCGAGTGGGATTCGATCCGCCCGCCCGTTAAAACCAAGTGAATGGCGCATAACTTGCTTCGATCCAGTTCTGTGCGGTGGTTTTCCGCCACCGTTTCACACCCTGATTGAAGACAGATCGCTCAATGAATACGACGTTTTCCTGCGTAGGCTGCGGCAAATGCTGCACCGATCACCATGTCCCGCTGACCCTGACCGAAGCCCGCATGTGGGCGGCGGATGGCGGTCAGGTGATCGTGCTGGTCGAGGCATTTCTCGGTAATGGCCTGGGTTTGCCGGCGCAGCAGCGGGAACATGCCGAACGGCGCTCAGCGCTCGTTCGCAGCGGCGCGGCAGACGCCCATGTGGCGATCACTTTCGCCGCGTACAACGTCGGCCCCTGTCGGAATCTTGACGAAGACAAGTTGTGCCGGATCTACGAGCGACGGCCGTTGGTGTGCCGCATTTATCCGGCAGAAATCAATCCGCATATCCCGCTCAACCCTGCCGCCAAGGATTGTCCGCCGGAGTCCTGGCAACAGGGGCCGGTGTTGATTGCCGGCGGTGAGTTGGTGGATCAGGAACTGGTGGAGTTGATTCAGCGCTCGCGCCAGGCCGATCGGGATGACATCGGCATCAAGGACGCGATCTGCGCGATGCTCGGGATTCGCACCACAGCGCTGAAGGGAGACGGGTTTACTGCGTACTTGCCGAATATGAGTGCTTTTGCTTCGGTGATTGATCAGGTCACCGCGCAACCGCTGACGACGACTCCGAGTGAGTGGGTGTTTCATGTGTCCGGGGATGATGTGGCCGGGCAAGTGCTGGCCGCCGGGGCACAGGTGGTGACTGAGCCGGCGCAGACGTATGCGTTTATCTCGCTGCGCGCGGCTTGATCCAGATTCTTAAGCGCCTATCCGGGCCTCTTCGCGAGCAAGCTCGCTCCCACAGAGATTGTGTCGTGCACGAATTGTATGAACGACCGAAAAACCCGTGGGAGCGAGCTTGCTCGCGAAGACGCCGGCCCGGACAATCTCAATCGCGGATCTGCCGCCGCACCCAGAACTCCCGCGCCAGCAACCTTAAATCACCGGCCACCCCCGCCACGTCCTCGGAGTTGCGCTGACTCTGCCGCCCCTCATCCAGCGCCACATCAACGTTGCGACCGGTCACCGGGAGATTGATCTTCATGGGATAGCGCGAATAAAACTCAGCGCTTGCCCATCGAACGACGGGTGCCCGGCGGCGCCATGCCCGGGGTCTTGGTGTGGCCGTTCTTGGCGCCGTTCTTGTACCACGGCTGGTTCGAGCCTTTGGCAGAAGCCAGCTCGCCCGGTTTGAACGGAAATTTGAACGCCGGGATATCGGCTTTGGTTTCGCTGGTATCGGCCAGTTCAGCCGAGACATCGCTCACAGCGTCGTCAACCGGCGGCAGGGTCGGGGAAGTCATAAAAGCTCCGGAAAGCAAAAAGTCGGGCCCGATCAGTGAGCCGCGAAGGCGCGCAGTATACCTGTGCGCCATGGCTCGGCACCTGAAGATTTGCAGCGCACGCCGAACGGTTTACAGGTAGGTGATGGTGACGATGCCTTTGTCGGCCGAGGTCTTCAGCGCTTCATAGCGCATGGAAATCGGCAGCGACTGATGGCTACAGGCGTTGCGCTCAGTGTCGACATCGACTTTCACGCCGGGCTTGATTTCAATCTGGCGAGACTCACGAGCAACAAACGCCCCGACCGGCCCGACCTGACAACCCGAATCAACGATTTGCCCGGTGAAGCGGATCTCACCGGATTGACTGGCCGGCGCGGCGAATGCTGTGAGTGGAAGCAAGAGAAGCACATACGGCAGAGCGGTTTTCAGCTGCATTTCAAGACACTCCCGGGGTGAGCGGCCCAGAGAACCCGGGCTATACCATGTTATCCGCGTGCTGGGACGGATCTTGAGAAGCATAGTTGGCAAATGGGTCCCGAATAGGGACTGATCGGTCCCTTTTTGGGACCGTTATACCGCCATCGCGAGCAGGCTCACTCCTACAATTGGAATACGTTTTAACTGTGGGAGCCAGCCTGCTGGCGATGAACGATGACGCGGTGTTCAACCCTGCGGATCAACCCGATCCAGCGCCCGGTTTACCGCCAGCTCGGCGAGCATGACGATCTGCTGGATCGCCAGCGCCGTACTGCGCTGCGGGCGACTGAGCTGATCGGCCAGATCACCGGCCATGACATTGGCTGAAGCCAGCGATTCGCAGGCGTGGGCAAGCAGACTTTCGGTATCGATGTTCGGGTGGATGAGGAACATCGTACTGGGCTGACGCGGTTTGACCGGTTCGGGGCAAAGGTAGAAATCGAGCGCGCGCTTGATGGCTTCGCGGGTTTTGATCTGGTCGTCGGCGCGGATGGCGTCTTCGAGTGGGGTTGTGGGATCGATGGGTGGATCTGGAACTGGCTTAGTCATTGGAAACCCTATTTTGCAAATGGGAGCCATCCCTTGCCGTTTCTCACGCGGCGAAGTGGGTGGCAGCTATGTGCGGGGTGAGAAACCGGAAAAATAGGAAACCGGCCAGACCGAAGTCTGCCCGCACATAGCCGCCATGAAGCATTTGCGAGCAGCGGACAAGCTGCCGGCAATTATGCGGACTGATGGACTGAATCACTAATTTTTCCGGGTTCTCACACCCGATCACCGAGTTTTCGGCGACAGCCAAAGACTAGAGAGCGCACGTCCGACGGACAACCTGAAAACATTGTGGGAAGGTTCTGGTTATTTGACACAAATTTAAACAGCCAAAAGCCAACCCTCACCCTAGCCCTCTCCCAGAGGGAGAGGGAACTGACCGTGGTGTTTGGCAGAGCTACGCCGACGTGAAATACCGAGTCGAACTCAGATTCTGAAACAGATCAAAAGCCCCTCACCCTAGCCCTCTCCCGGAGGGAGAGGGGACTGACCGAGTTGTTTGGGAGAACTACGCCGACGTGCGATACCGCGTCGAACTGAGGCTCTGAAAAACACACAAATCGGCCCCCTCTCCCTCCGGGAGAGGGCTGGGGTGAGGGGCGAATCCAACACAAAACCAACGCCGACCACGCCCCGCTCTTCACCACTCAATAGGCCGAGTGTCAGCTCGCCTGCTCTTGATCTTGATCCACGAGCGACGTCGGAAGGCTGAGTGGAGGGATTGATCCGGGCGTGGGAGCGCAGCGACCGTTTGGCGCAGCCAAACACAGCGAGAGGAGGTGCAGCGAAGCAAACCGTAGGCGCTGCGCCCGGATCGATCCCGCAGCGAAGGAACCCCGAGCCCCAGCGAGCGGGCCGCACGCAGGAGCAAGCGTTTTTGGTTACTTTTTAGGCGTTTGTAAAAAGTGACCCGCCGTAAGGGCGGAACCGTAATCAGCCACACCCGCAAAAACGGATATACACCCAGAGAAAACTGACAGCGCCGACAGCTAGCCGTCACCCTCCTGACCCCCAAACAAGTTTATAAAGACCCTAACCCTGCCCAAAATCCGTCCGGCGCCCACCCCGCATGCGAATCCAAAAAAACAAAGCCCTGCTCGCCACCCTATTGATCGTCCTCGCAGGCGCAGGTCTGTGGCACACCCTGAAACCCGCCCCCACCAAACTCGCCACCCCCACCGCCATCCCCGTGCGAGTCATAGCGGTCAGCGAAAAAGACGTCCCCCGCTACACCAGCGGCATCGGCTCCGTACTCTCATTACACAGCGTCGTAGTACGCCCCCAGATCGACGGCATCCTCACCAAAATCCTCGTCAAAGAAGGCCAACTCGTCAAAGCAGGCGACCTGCTGGCCACCATCGACGACCGCTCCATTCGCGCCAGCCTCGACCAGGCCCGCGCCCAACTGGGCGAAAGCCAGGCGCAACTGCAAGTCGCCTTGGTCAACCTCAAGCGCTACAAACTGCTCACCGTCGACGACGGCATCTCGAAACAGACCTACGACCAACAACAAGCCTTGGTCAACCAACTGAAAGCCACCGCCCAAGGCAACCAGGCTTCGATTGATGCTGCGCAAGTACAACTTTCCTACACACAGATCCGCTCCCCGGTCACCGGCCGTGTCGGTATTCGCACCGTCGACGAAGGCAATTTCCTGCGCATGACCGACACCGCCGGCCTGTTCACCGTCACCCAGATCGACCCGATCGCCGTCGAATTCTCCCTGCCCCAGCAAATGCTGCCGACCCTGCAAGGCTTGATCAACGACCCGCAACGCGCGCAGGTCAAGGCCTACATCGGCGCCGACACCGATGGCGAAACCGGCAACCTGCTCGGAGAAGGTCACCTGACCCTCATCGACAACCAGATCAACGCCAACACCGGCACCATCCGCGCCAAGGCCGAATTCGACAACGCCAGCCAGAAGCTCTGGCCCGGCCTGCTGGTCACGGTAAAAATTCAGACAGCCCTCGACAAAGATGCGCTGGTCGTCCCGCCCACCGTCGTACAACGTGGCCTCGATCAACACTTCGTTTATCGGGTCAACGGCGACAAGGTCGAAGCGGTGCAGGTGCAGATGGTTTATCAAGGCAGCGGCGAGGACATCATCAAAGGCGTGAAGGCCGGTGACGTGCTGGTCACCGACGGCCAGTCGCGGCTTAAGCCCGGCTCGACCGTACAGGTCATGACCGAACCGGCGCAGGTGGTGCAAGCGGAGCCGAAACCATGAAGGCGCACAAAGGCGTCTCCACGTGGTGCATCGATCATCCGGTGGCGACGATTCTGCTGACCATCGCGCTGGTATTGGTCGGCGCAATTGCCTTCCCGCGCCTGCCAATCGCCCCACTGCCGGAAGCGGAATTTCCGACGATTCAAGTTTCGGCGAAGTTACCCGGCGCCAGCCCCGACACCATGGCCTCGTCCGTCGCCACGCCGCTGGAGGTGCAATTCAGCGCCATCCCCGGCATGACCCAGATGACATCGAGCAGTGCGCTGGGCTCAAGCCTTTTGACCCTGCAATTCACCCTCGATAAAAGCATCGACACCGCTGCGCAGGAAGTCCAGGCAGCGATCAACACCGCCGCCGGTAAACTGCCCAAGGACATGCCGACGCTACCGACCTGGAAGAAGGTCAACCCGGCCGACAGCCCGGTGCTGATTCTCAGCGTCAGCTCGACGCAAATGCCCGGCACCGAACTCAGCGACCTGGTGGAAACCCTGCTCTCGCGTCAGATCAGTCAGATCGACGGCGTAGGCCAAATCAACATCACCGGTCAGCAACGTCCGGCGATTCGCGTACAAGCCTCGGCGGACAAACTGGCGGCGATCGGCCTGACCCTCGCCGACATCCGACTGGCGATTCAGCAGACCAGCCTCAACCTGGCCAAAGGTGCGCTGTACGGCGAATCGAGCATTTCCACACTGTCGACCAACGACCAGTTGTTCCAGCCCGAGGAATACCGCCAGCTCATCGTTTCCTACAAGGACGGCGCCCCGGTTCACCTAAGAGATGTCGCTAACGTTATCAACGGTTCGGAAGATGACTATGTGCAAGCGTGGGCGGGCGATCAACCGGGGGTAAACCTGGTGATCTCGCGCCAACCCGGCGCCAACATCGTCGAAACCGTTGACCGCATTCAAGCCGCCCTGCCCGGCCTCGAAGCCATGCTGCCGGCCTCGGTGCAAGTAAAAACCCTGATCGACCGCACCCAGACCATTCGCGCCTCGCTGCATGAAGTCGAAATTACCCTGTTGATCGCGATCCTGCTGGTGGTCGCGGTGATGGCGCTGTTCCTGCGTCAGTTGTCGGCGACCCTGATTGTCTCGGCGGTACTGGGTGTTTCGCTGATCGCCAGTTTCGCTTTGATGTACCTCCTCGGTTTCAGCCTGAACAACCTGACGCTGGTGGCGATCGTCGTCGCGGTCGGCTTCGTCGTCGACGATGCGATCGTGGTGGTGGAAAACATCCACCGGCACCTTGAGGCCGGCGACGATATGCGCGAAGCGGCGATCAAGGGCGCCGGCGAGATTGGCTTTACCGTGGTATCGATCAGTTTCTCGCTGGTGGCGGCGTTTATTCCGCTGCTGTTCATGGGCGGCGTAGTCGGTCGACTGTTCAAGGAATTCGCCCTGACTGCGACCTCGACCATCATGATTTCCGTGGTGGTGTCGCTGACTCTGGCGCCAACACTAGCGGCGCTGTTTATGCGCAAACCGGTGCATCACGCCCACGCCAAACCGGGCTTCAGCGAACGCTTGCTCGGCTGGTACGAGAAAGGCCTGCGCCGCGCCCTCGCCCATCAGAAATTGATGATCGGCGTGTTCGGTCTGTCGCTGGCGATGGCGATTGGCGGTTACATCTTTATCCCGAAAGGTTTCTTCCCGGTGCAGGACACCGGTTTCGTCCTCGGGACAACCGAAGCTGCAGCGGATATTTCCTACGGCGACATGGTGAAAAAACACCTGGCGATGGCCGAAATCGTCGCTGCCGATCCGGCCGTGCAAGCGTTTTCCCACTCGGTAGGTGTCTCCGGCAGTAACCAGACCATCGCCAACGGCCGCTTCTGGATCGCCCTGAAAAAACGTGGCGACCGTGATGTTTCAGCCAGTCAGTTCATCGACCGCATCCGTCCGCAACTGATGAAGGTCCCCGGCATCGTCCTCTACCTGCGCGCCGGCCAGGACATCAACCTCAGCTCCGGCCCGAGCCGCGCGCAGTATCAATACGTGCTGAAGAGTAACGACGGCGCAACCCTCGCGACATGGACGCAACGCCTCACGGAAAAACTGCGTAGCAACCCGGCGTTCCGCGATATTTCCAACGACCTGCAACTGGGCGGCAGCATCACCCACATCAGCATCGACCGCAGCGCCGCCGCCCGTTTCGGTCTGACCGCCAGCGATGTCGACGAGGCGCTGTACGACGCCTTCGGCCAACGGCAGATCAACGAATTCCAGACCCAGGTCAACCAGTACAACGTGATTCTGGAACTGGACACCAAACAACGCGGCAAGGCCGAAAGCCTCAACTATTTCTACCTGCGCTCGCCACTGAGTGGCGAGATGGTGCCGCTGTCGGCGCTGGCCAAATTCGATGCGCCGACCATTGGTCCGTTGTCGATCGCCCATGACGGCATGTTCCCGGCGGCCAACCTGTCGTTCAACCTTGCGCCCGGTGTGGCGTTGGGTGATGCGGTGATTCTGCTCAATCAGGCCAAGGCCGAGATCGGCATGCCGACGGCGATCAGCGGCAATTTCCAGGGCGCGGCGCAGGCGTTCCAGAGTTCGCTGGCCAGTCAGCCGTGGCTGATTCTTGCGGCGCTGGTGGCGGTGTACATCATTCTCGGCGTGCTTTATGAAAGCTTCGTGCACCCGCTGACGATTATTTCGACGCTGCCGGCGGCAGGTTTGGGTGCGGTGATCATGCTGTGGATCTGCGGCCAGGACTTTTCGATCATGGCGCTGATCGGGCTGGTGCTATTGATCGGTATCGTCAAGAAGAACGGCATTCTGATGATCGACTTCGCCCTCGAAGCGCAGCGCCACCGAGGCTTGTCGCCGCAGGATGCGATTTTCGAAGCATGCATCACGCGGTTCCGGCCGATCATCATGACCACCCTCGCCGCCCTGCTCGGCGCCCTGCCGCTGATGCTCGGTTACGGCACCGGCGCCGAACTGCGTCAGCCGCTGGGGATCGCGGTGGTCGGCGGTTTGCTGGTCAGCCAGATGCTGACGTTGTTTACCACTCCGGTCATATACTTGTGGCTTGAGCGGCTGTTCCACAGGCCCAAACCTGCGCCCGTAGCGGCGCTGGCGACCACAGACTGAGGCGGGTCATGCGCGTTCTGATTATCGAAGACGAGGAAAAAACCGCGGACTATCTGCACCGCGGTCTGACGGAACAGGGTTACACCGTGGATCTGGCCCGTGACGGCGTCGAGGGTCTGCATCTGGCGCTGGAAAGCGACTACGCGGTGATCGTCCTCGACGTCATGTTGCCGGGCCTCGATGGCTTCGGCGTGTTGCGCGCGTTGCGTGCGCGCAAGCAAACCCCGGTGATCATGCTCACCGCCCGCGAGCGCGTCGAAGACCGCATCAAAGGCCTGCGCGACGGTGCCGACGATTACCTCGGCAAACCGTTTTCCTTCCTTGAGCTGGTCGCGCGCCTGCAAGCGCTGACCCGGCGCAGCGGCGGGCATGAACCGGTGCAGGTGAGCATCGCCGACCTGTGGATAGATTTGATCAGCCGCAAGGCTACCCGCGCCGGCACGCGACTGGATCTGACCGCCAAAGAGTTCTCCCTGTTGAGCGTTCTCGCCCGCCGGCAAGGTGAAATCCTTTCGAAAACCGCCATCGCCGAGATGGTCTGGGACATCAATTTCGACAGCGATGCCAACGTTGTCGAAGTCGCAATCAAACGCCTGCGCGCCAAGCTCGACGGGCCGTTCGACGAGAAACTGCTGCACACCATTCGTGGCATGGGTTATGTGCTGGAGAGCCGTGGTGTCCAGTAATTCCATCGCGCTGCGCCTGAGCGGCATGTTCACGCTGGTGGCGCTGCTGGTGTTTCTGTTGATCGGCGGCGCGCTGTATCAGCAGGTCGATAAAGGCTTGGGTCTGCTGCCGGAAGCCGAGCTGGATGCGCGTTACAGCGTGCTCGAATCGGCGCTCAATCGCTTCGGTACGCCCGAGCATTGGGTGAAGATCAACGCCAAGTTGAAGCTGCTGGGTGAAGAGGACAAACGCATTCGTTTCTGGGTGGTGAGCGGCGATCCGGGTTACGAATACGGTCAGCCCGATGCGGCGATCCGTACTTTTGCCAAAGGCCCGCTGGGCATGCATGACTTGCAGTTGCCCGGCCAGCCTTATCCACTGAAAGTGCTGCTGACCGAGTTGCCGGCCAAGGATCAGCGTCCGCCGCTACGGTTCATGATCGGCATCGATACCGAGACCTTTCATGAGACGCAGCACAACCTGCTGATTGCCTTGATCGGGCTGGCGATTGTCGGTGTGCTGATGGCTTCGGCGCTGGGCTATTGGGTCGCGCGGATTGGTCTCAAACCGCTGATCAAACTGTCCCATGAAGCTCAACGACTGGCGCCTCCACTGCGGGCCGGGCGCTTGCGTCTGTCGCCGCTGCCACCGGAACTTGAGCAGTTTGTCGACTCCTTCAACTCGACGCTGGAACGGGTTGAGCAGGCCTACTCGCGGCTGGAATCGTTCAACGCCGACGTCGCTCATGAGCTGCGTTCGCCGCTGACCAATCTGATTGGTCAGACTCAGGTGGCGCTGACCCGTGGGCGTTCTGCCGAACATTATTTCGAAGTGCTGCAATCCAATCTGGAAGAGCTGGAACGGCTGCGCTCGATCATCAACGACATGCTGTTTCTGGCCAGTGCCGATCAGGGCAACAAGGCGACCAAACTGACCTCGACTTCGCTGGCGGATGAGGTGGCAACGACCCTGGAATATCTGGATTTCATTCTTGAAGATGCGCAAGTTGAGGTGCAGGTCAGCGGCGATGCGCAGGTGCAGATCGAGGTCGCGCATTTGCGCCGGGCGTTGATTAATTTGCTGAGCAATGCGGTGCAGCACACCGGCGCGGGTCAGGTGATCGAGGTGCACATCGAGGTTAAAGAGCAGCAGGTGAGTATCGGCGTGGCCAACCCCGGTTCGCCGATTGCCAGCGAGCATTTGCCACGGTTGTTCGAGCGCTTTTATCGGGTCGATGCGTCGCGTAGCAACAGTGGCAATAACCATGGGCTGGGGCTGGCGATCGTCAAGGCGATTGCGCTGATGCATGGCGGCGATGTGTTCGTGCGCAGTGATCGGGGGATGAATACCTTCGGGATTTATTTGCCGGTCTGAAAGCCCCTCACCCTAACCCTCTCCCCGAGGGAGAGGGGACTTACCGTGGTGCTCTTTCGAAGTACGCCGACCTGAAATATCCCGTCGAACTCAGGCTTTGAAAAGCATGAAGATCTGCTCCCTTTCCCCCTCGCCCCCCTGGGGGAGAGGGCTGGGGTGAGGGGGTGACTTTTGCTTCTGCTGTAACAGTCATTTATGAAAATCACGCTGTTTCCCAACGCCCGGCGACCTTATCTTTGCCCGCACCAAACAGCACTCGCCAAGCGAGAAGGTTTTCAAGATGTCCAACAGTATGGGTATTGCCAGCGCTTTCGTTTTGTCCTCATTGATCCTGTCGCCGATGGCGATGGCTGAAGAATCGCAGTCGTTCGTAGCGCAAAATATCGCTCGCGCGCAGGCCTTCGATCAGCATCAGGCCGAAGTGATGGCCAAGGCACAAGACGCCACGCAAGCCCCGCAGGCTGCCACCTCACAGGCTCAAGCTGCCGAGAAAGACAGCTGAGTCGCGCACCGCGCCAACGTTTCCCTCGACGCGGTTGTTTGGCTCTTCCCGTTCAACCGTCGTCATTCCAGGCCGCTGCCTTTCAGCGGCCTTTTTTCGTTGTGGTCTGAAAGCCGTTTGGTTCGTCTGTAACAACAAGAAACATCAAGCCCTCAAGCCATTGAAGGGCCAGTTGACCCAAGGAGCTCCATCGCACGTGCGTTACCCAGTTCGCTGCACCCCGCTGTTCATTGCAATTGCCGCAACGATTGCCCCTGCCGCTCACGCTGACGAGCCTGCCAAAGATGGCTTTGTCGAGGGTTCGAGCCTCAACCTCAACACTCGCAACTACTACATGAATCGCAACCGCTTGCAGAAGGCGGACGACAACATCGAGTGGGGCCAGGGCTTTCTCGGGATCTTCAAGTCGGGCTACACCGAAGGTACGGTCGGTTTCGGCATCGATGCCCACGCCATGCTGGGATTGAAGCTCGATGGCGGTGGCGGCACCGACGGCTCGAGCATCCTGCCGGTCAGAGAGAATGGCGGCAAAGCGCCGGGGGCGTTCTCCACGGCGGGTGGCACGTTGAAAATGCGCGCGTTCGATACCGAGTTGAAGGCCGGTGACCTGTTCCTCACCAACCCGGTCATCGCCGGCGGTGATACGCGCATGCTGCCGCAGACTTTCCGTGGTGTGAGCCTGACCAACCACAGCTTCGACGGCTGGTTGATCGAAGGCGGCCAAGCCAGTTTCACCAAGCCTTACAACCAGAGTGGGCACACGCGCATCGGCACTTCCTACGGCACTCTTGCCGACGGCGATGAGAGCCAGCACCTGAACTGGGCCGGCGTGGCGTGGAGCGGTGTCGAAGGCCTGACCAGCAGTCTTTATGCCTCTGAGTTGAAGGACATCTGGAACCAGTATTACTACGACCTCGACTACACCTGGCAGTTGAACGATCTGGTCAGCCTCAACCCGGGCTTGCACTTCTATCACACGCAAGACACCGGTGATGCGCTGCTGGGCAACATCGACAACAACACCTACAGCCTGCATTTCACCGTTGGCGTCGGTAATCACAGCGTTACCGCCGCGTATCAGCGGGTCAACGGCAACACGCCGTTCGACTACATCAGCCAAGGCGACAGCGTTTACCTCGACAACTCCCAGCAATACTCCGACTTCAACGGCCCGAACGAACGCTCGTGGAAGCTCAAGTACGCCTATGACTTCGCCGGTGTCGGCGTGCCGGGGCTGACCTCGTCGGTGTCCTACTCGCGCGGCACTGTCGACCTGACCAAGGTTGACCCCGACAGCAAAGGCTATTCCAACTGGTACAGCGCCGATGGCCGCAACGCCAAGCACTGGGAACGCGATCTCGATCTGAAATACGTGGTGCAGAGCGGTCAGGCCAAGGATCTGGCGGTCCACCTGCAATGGGCGACCAACCGAGGCGGCAACGGCTACGGCGTGATTGATTCGGACACAGATGAATACCGTGTTGTCATCGACTACCCGATCAACGTCTTCTAAGATCCGCGCTAAGCTGACTGCAGACTCACTCCGATAGCTCAAGCAATGACCAACCCTGTGGGAGCGAGCTTGCTCGCGAAGGCGATCTTTCAGCAACATTGATGTTGGCTGACACAACGCCTTCGCGAGCAAGCTCGCTCCCACAGGTATTTTGCGTCAGGCGCTTCGGTGGTGTTGTGCAACTACGCTTATAAGACTTTCCCCAACCGACAGCCCAATCATGATCGCGAGCCGTACCCCTCCCGTTGCGGGCAAGACCGGACGCCCCGAGTTGCTGCTGATCTGCGGCAGTTCGCTGACCGTGATCGCGATTCTGTGCATCGTCACGTTCCTGCTGATCCGCGAGCATGCCAACGCTCAGGAATCGGCGACCCGCAGTGCCACCACCATCGCCCAGTTGATCGACGCCGATGTCCTGCGCACCGTCGAGTTGTACGACTTGACCCTGCAAGGCCTGATCGCCGCCGCCCAGCGCGATGACCTGCAAGATGTCTCACCGCAGATCCGCCATCTGGCGCTGTTCGACCGCTCGACCACCGCGCGCTTCAAGGGCGACATACTGCTCCTCGACAAACACGGCGATGTGGTCGCCGACTCTTCGCGAATCGAGCCGAAACCGGGCAACTTTGCCGACCGCGATTATTTCCTCGCCCACGCATTCAATCGCGATGTCGGCATGTTTATCAGCCGCCCGTTCAAGACCCGTTGCGACTGCGACGAAGCCAACCAGTGGCGCATCAGCTTCAGCCGACGGATTTCCTCGGACACTGGTGAGTTCGCCGGTGTGGCCGTGGCGTCGATGAAGCTCGATTACTTCGATCAGTTGTTCAACAGCCTCGACATTGGCAAAGACAGCACGCTGAATATCATCAACAACGACGGCGTCCTGCTGGCGCAGAAGCCGTATCTGCAAAGCGATTCCATCGGCAAGAGCTACGGCAACCGACCGAATGTCGTGCGTATTCTGGGTGACAAGGATGGCAATGGCAGTTTTACCAGCACCTCGAGCATGGACCATCAACAACGCCTCTATACCTATTCGCGGGTCGGCAATCTGCCACTGACGGTGATGGTCGCGCTGTCCAGCGATGAAGTATTTGGCACCTGGCGGCGCACCGCGATGCTGATCAGTGGTGCCACGGGCGTGTTGTGTATGGGTTTGCTGTGGCTGACCTGGCTGTTGGCCCGCGAGTTGCGCCTGCGCCAACGGGCCGAGCGCGAGTTGGCCCAACTGGCCGCTACCGATGCGCTGACGGGCGTGGCCAATCGGCGGATGCTCGATCAGGCACTACGCCATGAGTGGTTCCGCGCCCAGCGCTCGGGCAAACCGATGTCGGTGATGATGATCGATGCCGATCACTTCAAGGCTTTCAATGATCGACATGGGCATCAGGCCGGCGACCTGGCGCTGAAGACGCTGGCCAGGGTCATCACGGAAAACGTGCGGCGACCGACGGATCTGGTGGCGCGCTACGGAGGTGAAGAGTTTTCGGTGATTCTCGCCGAGACCGATGGCCATGGCGCACAGCAGATAGCCGAGCATATTCGTCAGGGGGTGGAGCAGTTGCCGTTGGTCGACGGGGCCGAGCGGCCGATGACCGTGAGTATCGGCATTGCGAGCTGGACGGCGGCGAGTGAGATGACGCTGGAGCAGTTGTTGTTTGCGGCGGACAAGGCGCTTTATCAGGCCAAGGAAAGTGGGCGCAATCGGGTGGTGGTGGCTGCCTGAACGTTCTGAGGCGATCGCACCGACGCCTTCGCGAGCAGGCTCGCTCCCACATTTGAAATGCATTCCCCTGTGGGAGCGAGCCTGCTCGCGAAGAGGCCAGATCAGGCACTAGAGCAATTGCAGGCATAAAAAAAGGCCATCCGAGGATGGCCTTCAAAAAACTAGAGAGGTTTTTTACTTACACCGCCGCAACCGGGCGCATGTAAGAGATTGGTGCGGTGCTGGCGTCTTCGAACGTCACCACTTCCCAAGCGTCTGTCTGCTCAATCAACTTGCGCAGCAGCTGGTTGTTCAGTGCGTGGCCGGACTTGAAGCCCTTGAACTCACCAATCAGGCTGTTACCCAGCAGATACAGGTCGCCAATCGCGTCGAGGATCTTGTGCTTCACGAATTCGTCTTCATAGCGAAGGCCGTCTTCGTTCAGTACGCCATCGGCATCGACCACGATTGCGTTTTCAACGCTGCCGCCGAGTGCGAGGTTGTGCTTGCGCAGGTACTCGATATCACTCATGAAACCAAAGGTACGGGCGCGGCTGACTTCTTTTACGAACGAAGTGCTGGAAAAATCCACGCTTGCACTTTGGGTGCGGTCCCGGAATACCGGGTGATCGAAATCGATCTCGAAGCTCACCTTGAATCCTTCGAAAGGGACGAAAGTGGCGCGCTTGTCGCCGTCTTCCACTGTCACTTCACGCAGGATGCGGATGAATTTCTTGGCGGCGTCCTGTTCTTCCAGGCCTGCCGATTGAATCAGGAATACGAAGGGTCCAGCGCTGCCATCCATGATCGGGACTTCGGACGCGGAGAGCTCGACGTAGGCGTTATCGATGCCCAGGCCAGCCATGGCCGAGAGCAAGTGCTCTACCGTGTCCACTTTGACGTCGCCGTTAATCAGCGTCGTCGACATAGTGGTTTCACCGACGTTTTCCGCGCGGGCAGGAATCTGCACCACAGGGTCGAGGTCAGCGCGACAAAACACAATGCCAGTGTCGACAGGCGCAGGCTTGAGGGTCAGATAGACCTTCTCACCGGAGTGCAGGCCTACACCTGTGGCACGGATAATATTTTTCAGTGTGCGTTGTTTAATCATGGCTTGGGCCGCTTCAGCGCAAATTGCGAACTGGTATCAACAAAGGCTGGCGATGATAGCAGACCATGCCTTTGCTGAACACCAATCACCTTCATAGCCCTGATACATTCCATCAATCGGCCTGACGACGCAGGAAAGCCGGGATGTCCAGGTAGTCCAGATCATCTTGCGGATTCATCTTCGCGGCAGCCGCAGCACCGGCCTGAGCCTGGTTGCGCATGACGGTCGGACGGTCCAGATCACGGTAGTTGACCGCAGGCGCTTCCTGACGGGCCGGAGCCGGTTGTTGTACCTGGGCAGAAGCCATGGAGGTATGAACGGTGTTGTCGATGACCTTAACAGGCTTCTCGATTTTCGCGCCCAGACCCGTGGCAACCACGGTCACGTGCAGTTCGTCGCGCATGTCAGGATCGATAACGGTACCGACCTTGACCATCGCGTGTTCGGAAGCGAAGGCTTCGATGATGCTACCCACGTCGGAGTACTCACCCAGGGACAGGTCAGGACCGGCGGTGATGTTCACCAGGATGCCGCGTGCGCCTTGCAGGTTCACGTCTTCCAGCAGCGGGTTGCGGATCGCCGCTTCGGTGGCTTCACGTGCACGGTTCGGACCGCTGGCGCAGCCAGTGCCCATCATCGCCATGCCCATTTCGCTCATCACGGTACGTACGTCGGCGAAGTCGACGTTGATCATGCCCGGACGCTTGATGATGTCGGAGATACCGCGAACGGCACCGGCCAGTACATCGTCAGCCTTGGCGAAAGCCGACAGCAGGCTGGCGTCTTTACCGAGGATGGTCAGCAGCTTCTCGTTGGGAATGGTGATCAACGAGTCAACGCTTTCCGAGAGCATGCGGATGCCTTCATCGGCGATCTGCATACGCTTGCGGCCTTCGAACGGGAACGGACGCGTTACGACAGCAACGGTCAGAATGCCCATTTCCTTGGCCACTTCGGCGATGATCGGCGCAGCACCGGTACCGGTACCGCCGCCCATGCCAGTGGTGATGAACACCATGTTGGTGCCCTGCAGGACTTCGGCAATGCGCTCACGGTCTTCGAGAGCGGCCTGACGACCTACTTCAGGGTTGGCGCCAGCGCCCAGACCTTTGGTCACGCCGGTACCCAGTTGCAGAATGGTACGCGCGCCGATGTTTTTCAGCGCTTGAGCATCAGTGTTGGCGCAGATGAATTCAACGCCTTCGATGTTGCTCTTGACCATGTGATTGACAGCGTTGCCGCCGCCACCGCCAACACCGATAACTTTGATTACCGGGCTTGCGGGGATGTTGTCTACGAGTTCGAACATTTTCCCTCTCCTTACATTCTCTAGTTTTTTCGCCTACTGCTGTTTGTTGCGGTGTTGCGGTAAAGCTTTAGAAGTTGCCTTGAACCCACTTCTTCAATCGGTCCAGCAACGGCGCCTGTGGCTCTTCGTTGCTGTAGCTGTCGCGGCTGCCGATGCCGGAGAACGAAACCCCGTCGGACTGCTTTTGCAGGCCGTACATCAACAAACCAACGCCAGTGGAATAAATCGGGTTGCGCACCACGTCATCCAGACCCTTCACGCCATGCGGCACGCCGAGGCGGACCGGCATGTGGAAGATTTCTTCGGCCAGTTCAGTGGCGCCTTCCATTTTCGAAGTGCCACCGGTCAGCACGATGCCGGCCGGGATCAGGTCTTCGTAGCCGCTGCGACGCAGCTCGGCCTGAATCAGCGTGAACAGTTCGTCGTAACGCGGCTCGACCACTTCGGCCAGGGCCTGACGCGACAGTTCGCGCGGTGGACGGTCGCCAACGCTCGGCACCTTGATGGTTTCACCGGCACCGGCCAGTTTGGCCAGGGCGCAGGCGTAGCGGATCTTGATTTCTTCGGCGTACTGGGTCGGGGTGCGCAACGCCATGGCGATGTCGTTGGTCACCTGATCACCGGCAATCGGGATCACCGCCGTGTGGCGAATCGCGCCTTCGGTAAAGATCGCGATGTCGGTGGTACCGCCGCCGATGTCGACCAGGCACACGCCCAGTTCTTTCTCGTCGTCGGTCAGTACCGAGTAGGCCGAGGCCAGTTGCTCGAGAATGATGTCGTCGATTTCCAGACCGCAGCGACGCACGCATTTTTCAATGTTCTGTGCGGCGTTGACGGCGCAGGTGACTACGTGAACCTTGGCTTCCAGACGTACGCCGGACATGCCCAGAGGCTCACGAACGCCTTCCTGGTTATCGATCACGTAATCCTGCGGCAGGGTGTGCAGCACGCGCTGGTCAGCCGGAATCGCCACGGCCTGAGCGGCGTCAAGCACGCGCTCAAGGTCGGCCGAGCTGACTTCACGATCGCGGATCGCGACGATGCCGTGGGAGTTCAGGCTGCGGATGTGATTGCCCGCCACACCGACGAACGCCGAGTGAATGCGGCAGCCCGCCATCAGTTGGGCTTCTTCGATCGCGCGCTGGATCGATTGCACGGTGGACTCGATGTTGACCACCACGCCCTTCTTCAGGCCACGGGACGGATGGGTACCGATCCCGACGATTTCCAGCGAGCCGTCGTCGGAAACCTCGCCGACCAGCGCCACCACCTTGGAGGTGCCGATATCGAGACCGACGATCATTTTGCCGCTTTGCACGTTTGCCATGGGTCCTGCCTCTTCTTAATTCTTCGCGACAGCGGGTTGGGCTGTCGTCGGCGCTACAGGTTCCCGCCAGCCAACAGCGAGGCCGTTGGCGTAGCGCAGATCGATGCGCGCAATGTTCGTAATCTGGTCTTTAAGCGTCTTGTCATAGATGGCGATAAAGCGGCGCATCTTTTCCACCAGGTTGCCGCGTCCCAGCAGCAACTCGATGCCGGGGCCGGAACTGCCGGCACCGGTGGTCAGAAACCAACTCCCGCGTTCACGCAGTTCCAGGCGTGCAATCGAGAAGCCCAACGGCCGCAGCATCTGGCTCAGCACCTGATACTGCTGCATCACTTGCTGCTGGGCCCGTTGTGGACCGAACAGCTGTGGCAGATGTTCGTAGTTCGCCAGTTCCTTGGGCGTAAACGCCTGGCCCTGGTTGTTCAGCAACGACTCATCACCCCAACGCGCCACCGGCAGTTGCTCTTCGAGGCGGATCACCACCTGGTCCGGCCACACCCGACGTACTTCGGCGTGGGCGATCCACGGCATCTGCTCAAGCTCGGTACGCATACCGGCCAGGTCGATGGTGAAGAAGCTCGACGCCACGTACGGGGCGATCCGCTGCTGCACCGCTTGCTGGCTGATGTAGCTCAGGTCGCCTTGCACGGCGATCTTGGTGATCGGCCGGTCGGCGTACGGCAGCAAACGCGTTGCACCTTCGTAAGTACCAAAGCCCAGCACCACCAGCAGCACTGGCCAGAACAGACTTTTCAGAAAGCCGAAATTGGCTTTCGGCAGGCGCGCGGACATCGGCTCTTTCGCCACCATTCGGCTGGCACCCCGTGGCACCGGCTTGCGGCCGGGTGCGGGAGGCTGATGTCGGAGCTGAGCGCCTTGCATCGTCTTAACCTCGAGCGTCTTCAACACTGGCGGCCAGAATGGCCAGAACCAGTTGCTGGAAATCCAGACCGGCCGCACGCGCGGCCATCGGCACCAGACTGTGATCGGTCATACCCGGTGCGGTGTTCACTTCCAGGAACCAGAACTGCCCGTCGGCGTCCTGCATCACGTCCGCCCTGCCCCAACCGGCAATACCCAGCGCCTCACAGGCCTTGGCCGTGAGATCCATGAGTTCCTGTTCCTTGGCGGCATCCAGCCCGCACGGAATGCGGTACTGGGTATCGTTGGCGATGTACTTGGCGTCGTAGTCGTAGAACGTGTGCGGTGTACCCAGGGCGATAGGAGGCAACACCTGGTCACGCAGGGTGGCGATGGTGAACTCCGGACCTTGAATCCATTGCTCAACCAAGACTTGCGAATCGTAGGTACTGGCCGCTTTCCATGCGTCGATCAACTCGGACGCAGAACTCACTTTGGCCATCCCGATACTTGAACCTTCATGCGCCGGTTTGACGATCAAAGGGAAGCCCAGTTCCGTCGCTGCCGAAATACAATCGGCTTCGCTGCACAACACGGCGTGACGCGGCGTCGGAATCCCGAGGCTGTGCCAGACCTGCTTGGTGCGCAGTTTGTCCATCGCCAGTGCCGAGGCCAGGATGCCGCTGCCGGTGTACGGAATGCCCGCTACTTCAAGCAGGCCCTGCATGGAGCCGTCTTCACCGCCACGGCCGTGAAGAATGATGAACGCGCGGTCGATCTTTTCGCTGAGCAGCCGTTGCAGAATGTCTTCGCCAACGTCGATGCCGAACGCGTCCACGCCAGCGCTTTGCAGCGCGTCGAGTACGGCGTTACCGGATTTCAGCGACACCTCACGCTCGGCACTCAGGCCACCGAAGAGCACGGCGACACGGCCGAAGTCTTTCGGCGCGATAGTGGAAAACAGCTTGGCGTAGGCAGCAGTCATTTCAACTTCCCCTCGACCGACGCCGCCACGGCGCCAGCGAACAATTCACTTTTCAACAGCTTCGGCGCGAGACCACCGATATCACCGGCCCCCTGGCACAGCAGGATGTCGCCGGCACGCAGCAGCGGCTTGACCAGCGGCGCCAGATCGACGCCACGCTCGATGTAGATCGGGTCGAGCTGACCGCGCTGGCGGATGCTGTTGCACAGCTTGCGGCTGTCGGCACCCGGGATCGGCTCTTCGCCGGCCGGATAGACTTCCATCAGCAGCAGGACGTTGGCGTCGGCCAGTACATTGACGAAGTCGTCGTACAGGTCACGGGTGCGGCTATAACGGTGCGGCTGGTAAACCATCACCAGACGGCGCTCCGGCCAGCCACCGCGCACGGCTTTGATCACTGCGGCGACTTCGGTCGGGTGGTGACCGTAGTCATCGACCAACATCACGTTGCCGCCGTCCACCGGCAGTTCGCCGTAAACCTGGAAGCGCCGACCAACGCCCTGGAAGCCCGACAGGCCCTGGACGATGGCTTCATCGCTGACGCCTTCGTCAGTGGCGATGCAAATGGTCGCCAGCGAATTGAGTACGTTGTGGTTGCCGGGCATGTTCACCGACACGTCCAGCGGCTCGCGATCCGGACGCAGCACGGTGAAGAACGTCTGCATGCCTTGCTGGCGAATATTGATCGCGCGCACGTCAGCGTCTTCGCTGAAGCCGTAGGTCACGGTCGGACGTTTCACCAGCGGCAGGATTTCACGCACCACCGGATCGTCCAGGCACATCACTGCCAAACCGTAGAACGGCAGGTTGTGCAGGAACTCGACGAAGGTTTTCTTCAGTTTGTTGAAGTCACCGTCGTAGGTCGCCATGTGGTCGGCGTCGATGTTGGTAACCACGGCCACCAGCGGTTGCAGGTGCAAGAAGCTCGCATCGCTTTCGTCGGCTTCGGCGATCAGGTAACGGCTGGTGCCGAGCTGGGCATTGGTGCCCGCAGCATTCAGACGGCCACCGATGACGAACGTCGGGTCCAGACCACCGGCGGCGAACACCGAAGCGATCAGGCTGGTGGTGGTGGTTTTGCCGTGCGTACCGGCAACGGCGATGCCGTGGCGATAGCGCATCAGCTCAGCGAGCATCTCGGCACGCGGCACCACCGGAATACGACGCTCAAGCGCGTTCGCTACTTCCGGGTTAGAGGTGTTCACAGCGCTCGACACCACCAGCACGTCGGCGGCAGCGGCGTTCTCGGCACGGTGGCCAATGAAGATGTGCGCGCCGAACGATTCCAGACGCTCGGTCACCGGCGACGCTTTCAGGTCGGAACCGGAGACTTCATAGCCCAGGTTCAACAACACTTCGGCGATACCGCACATGCCCACGCCGCCGATGCCGACGAAGTGGATGCGACGGATGCGGCGCATTTCCGGTTGCGGCATGGCTTTCTGATTCTCAACCATGAGCCACCTCCAGACAGGTATCGACCACGCTACGGGTGGCATCGGGTTTCGCCAGACGGCGGGCCGCTTGGGCCATATCTTCGAGTCGTTGCGGTTGCATCAAGACCTCTGTCAGGCGCGCGGCAAGGTCCGCGGCACCAGTCGTTCTTTGTGGCATCAGGAAGGCAGCGCCTTCGCGGGCCAAATAATCGGCGTTGCGAGTCTGGTGATCGTCGATCGCGTGGGGCAAAGGCACCAGCATCGAGGGCAGACCGGCGGCAGCCAGCTCACTGATGGTCAACGCGCCTGCGCGGCACACCACCAGGTCAGCCCAGCCATAGGCCTGGGCCATGTCTTTGATGAACGGCTGCACCTGCGCATCCACGCCGGCGGCGCGGTAGCGCTCTGCAGTCACTTCATCGTGGTTTTTGCCGGCCTGATGAAACACTTCCGGGCGCAGATCGGCAGCGACTTGGGCCAGGGCTTCAGGCAGCAATTTGTTCAACGGTTCTGCGCCCAGGCTTCCGCCGAGGATCAGCAAACGCGCTTTGCGACCGGCCAGAGCAGGTCGCGATGTGTCGAGGAACAGCTCGCTGCGCACCGGGTTTCCGGTGGTACGGCGGGTGTCCGACAGAGTAAAGGTGTCGGGGAACGCTTCACACACCCGGGCGGCGAACGGCACCAGCAACCGATTGGCGGTGCCGGCCACTGCGTTCTGCTCGTGAACGATCACCGGCACACCGGCCAGTTTCGCGGCAAGACCACCGGGGCCAGTCACATAACCACCGAAGCCGACCACACACACTGGCTTCAAGCGACGAATGATTGCCCGCGCCTGCCATACCGACTTGAGCAGCATGAACGGCGCCTTGAGCAGCGACAGCTTGCCCTTGCCGCGCAGGCCGGTGGCGTTGATGCGGTGCAGTTCCAGCCCTGCGGCCGGGACCAGTTCATTCTCGATCCCGCGTGGTGTGCCGAGCCAGTGCACGGTGTAGCCGCGCGCCTGAAACTCGCGGGCACAGGCCAGCGCCGGGAACACGTGGCCGCCGGTGCCGCCGGCCATGATCAATACATTAGCGCCCATGATTCGGCTCCTCGGCGAAGTCGCTCTCATGGAATTCCATCTCTTCGCTGCCCAAATGGGTTCGACTCTCCCACTCGATCCGCAGCAGCAAGCCAAGGCAGGCACAGCAGATCACCAACGAGCTGCCGCCATAACTGAGGAACGGCAAGGTCAGACCTTTGGTTGGCAGCAGGCCGACGTTCACGCCGATGTTGATCAGGAACTGACCAATCCACAGGAACGACAGGCCGTACGCCACGTAAGCGGCGAAGAACTGTTTGGCTTTTTCCGCCCACAGACCGATGTACATGCCACGAATACACACGAACACGAACAGGGCGACGGTGCACAGCGAACCGACGGCGCCCAATTCTTCAGCCAGAACCGAGAACACGAAGTCGGTGTGCGCTTCCGGCAGGTAGAACTGCTTCTGCACGCTGTTACCCAGACCGACGCCGAGCCATTCGCCACGACCGAACGCGATCAAGGCTTGCGACAACTGATAGCCGGCGCCGAACTGGTCGGCCCACGGGTCAGCGAAGTTGGTCAGACGCGCCATTCGGTACGGCTGCATTTGAATCAGCAAGACCACCGCTCCGACCGCCAACACCACCATCAGCGAGAAGCGGAACAGCCCGACCCCGCCGAGGAACAGCATGGCCGCCGCAGCGCCCATCATTACTACGGTGGCACCGAAGTCCGGCTCCATCAGCAACAGGCCGGCCATCGGCAGCAGCACGATGAACGGCTTGAAGAAGCCCATCCAGCTTTCGCGTACTTCTTTCTGACGCCGCACCAGATAACCGGCGAGGTAGATCACCACGAATACTTTGGCGATTTCCGACGGCTGCACGTTGAAGAAGCTGAAACCGATCCAGCGCATCGAACCGTTCACTTCGCGACCGATGCCGGGAATGATCACCATCACCAGCAAACCGAACGCACCAATCAGCATCAACCAGCCGAGACGTTGCCAGGTGGCGATCGGAATCATCATGGTGACGATGCACGCGCCCAGGCCCAGCACCACATAAATAAGGTGGCGAATCATGTAATACAGTGGGCTGCCGGACTGTGCGGCCGCCACTTCGGTGGACGCCGAGGCGATCATTATCAAACCGAGGCCGAGCAGCGCCAGGCAACCGGCGAGCATCGGGAAATCGAGGTCGATACCGCGCCCGGTGATGATCGGCGACGGATACGGTTTGATGATATTGCGCAGGCTCATGCCAATTCCTCCACAGCGCGGACGAACTGGTGACCACGGTCTTCATAATTCTTGAACATGTCGAAACTGGCGCAGGCCGGCGACAGCAGCACCACATCACCCGGTTGGGCAGCGGCGCGGCATTGCGCAACGGCATCGACCAGCGAGGTCGCGCGAATCAGTGGCACGGCATCACCGATGGCTGCGCCGATCTTGTCGGAGTCGCGGCCCATCAGGATCACGGCGCGGCAGTTGGCCGCGACCGGATCACGCAGATCGTTGAATTCGGCACCCTTGCCATCGCCACCGGCGATAAGGACGACCTTGCCTTCGATGTCGGCGCCCAAGCCTTCGATGGCGGCCAGTGCGGCACCAACGTTGGTCGCTTTGGAGTCGTTGTAATACGCCACGCCGTCGAGATCGCGGACCCACTGGCAGCGATGCTCGAGGCCGGCAAATGTACGCAGCGCCGAGAGCATGGCGTCGAACGGCAAGCCCACGGCATGCCCCAGCGCCAGCGCCGCGAGGGCGTTGGACTGGTTGTGTGCGCCGCGAATTTTCAGCTCACGCACCGGCATCAGGTTCTGGAATTCGAAGGCCAGATACTTCTCGCCGTCTTCTTCGCGGATACCGAATGCCTTGAAATCCGGTTTGGTCAATCCGAAGGTCCAGCATGGTTGACCCTCGCCCATCAGCGGACGACTCAGTGCATCCTGACGGTTGACCACGAACTGCTTGGCGCCACGGAAGATCCGGTGCTTGGCCAGGTGGTAAGCCGGCAGGCCGCTATAGCGATCCATGTGGTCTTCGCTGATATTCAGCACGGTGGCCACTTCGGCGTTGAGCTGGTCGGTGGTTTCCAGCTGGAAGCTCGACAGTTCCATCACGTACAGCTCGACGTCGTCGCTGAGCAGATCCAGCGCCGGGGTGCCGAGGTTGCCGCCGACAGCGACACGTTTGCCGGCCGCAGCCGCCATTTCGCCGACCAGGGTGGTGACGGTGCTTTTCGCGTTGGAACCGCTGATGGCCACGATCGGCGCCTGCGCGTTACGCGCGAACAGCTCGATGTCGCCGGACAGTTTCACGCCACGGGCCGCAGCGGCTTGCAGGGCCGGGGTCGCCAGCGCCAGGCCGGGGCTCACGTAGAGCTCGTCGGCACGGCAGAGGAATTCGACGTCCAGCTCGCCACAACGCACTTCCACGTGCGGATAGTCACGCTTGAGCGTGGCCAGTTCCGGTGGATTTTCCCGCGTGTCCGCCACGGCAAACGACGTGCCCCGGTTCGCCAGGAAGCGAACCAGGGACATGCCGCTCTTGCCGAGGCCGACAACGATGCGGAAGTGGTCAGAAGCGATCAGAGACACTCGTTCTACCTCAGCTTCAGGGTGGCAAGGCCGATCAGCACGAGAATCACGGTGATGATCCAGAAACGGACGATCACGCGCGGCTCGGGCCAGCCCTTGAGTTCAAAATGGTGGTGTATCGGTGCCATGCGGAACACACGGCGACCGGTCAGCTTAAAGGACGCAACCTGAATGACGACTGACAGGGTTTCCATCACGAACACACCGCCCATGATGAACAGGACGATTTCCTGACGGACGATCACCGCGATGGTGCCCAGTGCCGCACCGAGTGCCAGGGCACCGACGTCGCCCATGAACACTTGCGCCGGATAGGTGTTGAACCAGAGGAAGCCAAGGCCGGCACCGATCAGCGCACCGCAGAACACGATCAGTTCACCCGCGCCCGGCACGTAAGGGATCAACAGGTATTCAGCGAATTTCACGTTACCCGACAGGTAGCAGAAGATGCCGAGGCCACCACCGACCATCACGGTCGGCATGATCGCCAGGCCGTCGAGGCCGTCAGTCAGGTTGACCGCGTTGCTCGAGCCAACGATCACGAAATAAGTCAGCACGATGAAACCGAGGCCCAGCGGAATGCTGTAGTCCTTGAGCATCGGCAGGATCAGCGTGGTTTCCACCGGGGTGGACGCGGTCATATAAAGGAAGATCGCCGCGCCGAGGCCGAATACCGATTGCCAGAAATACTTCCAGCGGCTCGGCAAGCCACGCGAGTTCTTCTCGATGACCTTGCGGTAATCGTCGACCCAACCGATGGCGCCGAACAGCAGAGTCACCAGCAAAACAGTCCAGACGTAACGGTTGCTCAGGTCAGCCCAGAGCAGTGTGCTGACACCAATCGAAGACAGAATCAGTGCGCCGCCCATGGTCGGTGTACCCGACTTGGACAGGTGCGATTGCGGGCCGTCGTTACGCACGGATTGACCGATCTGACGGTTCTGCAGGGTGCGGATCATCCACGGGCCATAGCACAGCGACAAAACCAGCGCGGTCAGTACACCGAGAATCCCGCGCAGGGTCAGGTACTGAAAGACCGCGAAGCCTTTGTAGAACTGTTGCAGATACTCCGCTAGCAGCAGCAGCATTAATGTTTCTCCAGACTGGACCCGCACAGAGCCGCAACGATGTTTTCCATCGCCGCACTGCGCGAACCCTTGATCAAAATGGTGGTGTTTGTGTCCTGCTCGGCGTCGAGGGCCTGAATCAGTTCGGCTTGGCTGCCGAAGTGATACGCCTGTTCACCGAAAGCGTTTACGGCGTGAACCATGTTTGGCCCAACGGCATAAAGCGCGGAAACCTTGCCCCGGGCGTACTCGCCCACGTCGCGGTGCCCCTGCTCCGCCCAATCGCCCAACTCGCCGATATCTCCGAGCACCAGGACGGTGCGGCCGGAAAAGCCGGCGAGTATATCAACGGCCGCGCACATCGAGGTGGGGTTTGCGTTGTAAGTGTCATCAATCACGCGCATACCGTTTTTTGCCAGTTGCGCGACAGTGCGACCCTTGACCGGTTGCACGGCGCCAAGCCCGGTGGCGATGCCGAACAGCGACACACCCAGGGCGTGAGCGGCAGCGGCGGCGGCAACGGCGTTAGTGACGTTGTGGCCGCCAAGCAAGTTCAACTGGACCCGTTCAACACCTTGCGGGGTATGCAGTTCGAACGCAGGGCACCCACGTGCGTCAGGGACGATGAAGCTTGCGTAGAAATCTGCCTCAGCATTCAGCTGAGAGAAGCTAAATACTTTGCGAGCGCCGGCACGGGTCTTCCAGATACCGAAGGCCTTGTCATCGAGATTGAGCACGGCGATGCCATCAGCCGCGAGGCCGTCGATGATTTCGCCTTTGGCTTCGACGATTTTTTCCGGACCGCCAAACTCACCGACGTGCGCGGTACCGGCATTGTTCAGGATCGCCACGTGCGGCTTGGTCAAGCCGACGGTGTAAGCGATTTCGCCGAGACGCGAGGCACCCAGTTCGATCACCGCCGAAGTGTGCTCCGGGGCCAGTTCGAGCAGGGTCAGCGGCGCGCCGAGATCGTTGTTCAGATTGCCACGGGTCGCCAGCACCGGACCGCGCGTGCGCAGGATGCTCGCGAGCATTTCCTTGACGGTGGTCTTGCCGCTGGAGCCGGTGATCGCAGCAACTGGCTGAGTGAACGCGGCACGGTTCAGCGCGCCCAACTGGCCGAGGGCCTGTCGGGTGTCCTTGACCAGCAGTTGCGGCAGCGTGCTGTCGGCAACTTCACGTTCGACCAGCGCAGCGACGGCGCCTTTGGCGGCGACATCGTTCAAGTAGTCATGACCGTCGAAACGCGGGCCGGTCAACGCTATAAACAGTTGACCCGGCTGGATCGCACGGCTGTCGATGCTGACGCCGTCGAAACTGGCATCGGCGGCGATCAAACGTGCGTCGAGCGCGTTGGTCAGTGCGCTGAGTTTCAGGGCCTTAAGCATGGGCCACCTCCCACGCGGTCAGGGCGTGATCAGCCTCGACCAGATCGGAGAAGGCATGGCGCTCGCCGTTGATTTCCTGGTAGTCCTCGTGACCTTTACCGGCCAGAACAATCACGTCATCAGCCGAGGCGCCGGCAATCAGTTGCGCAATCGCCTGGCCCCGGCCGGCGACGAAGGTGACTTTATCCACAGCCGTGAAGCCGGCGCGGATGTCGTCGAAAATCACTGCTGGATCTTCGGTGCGCGGATTGTCGTCGGTGACCAGCACCTGATCGGCCAGACGCTCGACCACTTCGGCCATCAACGGACGCTTGCCGCGATCACGGTCGCCGCCGCAGCCGAACAGGCACAGCAGCTGACCTTTAACGTGCGGGCGCAGCGCGGTCAGGACTTTTTCCAGCGCGTCTGGGGTGTGCGCGTAATCGACCACCACCAACGGCTGAGTGCCACCACCAAGACGCTGCATGCGCCCGGCCGGGCCTTCGAGTTTCGGCAGTACTTTGAGAATTTCGTCGAGCGCGTAATCCAGACCGAGCAAGGCACCGACGGCTGCCAGTACGTTGCTCAGGTTGAAACGACCGAGCAAGGTGCTGCGCAGATGATGTTCGCCCTGCGGCGTAACCAGCGTGGCGCGCACGCCGTGGTCGTCGAACTGTGCTTCGCGGCAGAACAGGTAAGCGCTGCTGTCGAGCAGGCTGTAGGTGATCAAGCGCGATTCACGTTTTTCCGCGGCCAACTGCCGGCCGAAATCGTCGTCGAGGTTGACCACGCGGCACTTCAGATCATTCCAGGCGAACAGCTTGGCCTTGGCCTCGGCGTACGCCTCCATGGTGCCGTGATAATCCAGATGATCGCGGGACAGGTTGGTCATCACCGCCACGTCGAACGCCAGCGCCGTCACGCGGCCCTGATCCAGACCGTGGGACGACACTTCCATGGCCACGGCTTTGGCGCCGGCCTTTTTCAGGTCGCCCAGGGTCGCTTGCACGGCGATCGGATTCGGCGTGGTGTGCAGACCGCTTTGCAGTGCGCCATAGAAGCCGGAACCCAAGGTCCCGACGATGCCGCAATGCTGGCCGAGCAGATCCAGCGCCTGCGCAACCAATTGAGTCACGCTGGTCTTGCCGTTGGTACCGGTCACGCCAATCAGGTTCAGGTGATGACTTGGCTCACCGTAAAAACGCCCGGCGATGTCCGACAGTTGCGCGGCCAGGCCTTTGACCGGAATCAGCGGCACGTCAGTGATCGGCAGCACGGTGGCGCCTTCCACTTCATAGGCCACAGCGGCAGCGCCGCGCGCCAGAGCATCGGCAATGTGTGCACGGCCATCGAATTTGCCGCCGGGCACGGCGAGGAACAAATCGCCCGCGCGTACGTTGCGGCTGTCCAGCGCCAATTCACGGATCAACAGATCGTGGCCGGCGTGGGGGAATATCTTGTTCAGACTTAATGACATCAGCCGCGCCCTCCATTGGCTTTCAGCGGTATGACCGGGGTGGCGTTGGCCTGCTGTGTGGTCGGCAAGTTGTCCGGCGTTACGTTCATCAGACGCAGGGTGCCGGACATCACACGGCTGAACACCGGCGCGGAAACCAGACCACCGAAGTAACCGGCCTTGCTTGGCTCATCGATCACGACAACGATGGCGTAACGCGGATCGCTCATCGGGCCGAAACCGGCAAACAGCGAGCGATAAGAGTTTTCCGCGTAGCCCTTGGTACCCACCGAGGTCTTACGCGCAGTACCCGACTTACCCGCCACGTGATACGCCGGCACCTGCGCACGGAACACGCCGCGCGGCGCTTCGATCACCTGGGTGAGCATGCCTTGCAAGGTTTTCGCCACGGCTTCCGGCAGCACTTGCGTGGTCTGCGGCGGCTTGTCGGTTTTGATCAGGGTCAACGGCGCGAGACGACCGTTGTTGGCCAGCGCCGAGAACGCGTGCACAAGCTGAATCGCGGTCACGGAAATACCGTAGCCGTAGGACAGGGTCGCGGTTTCAGCCTTACGCCAATCGCGGTAGTTCGGCAGGTTGCCGACACGTTCGCCCGGGAAGCCAAGGCCGGTGTCCTGGCCGAGGCCGACTTTCTGCGCGAGGCGGAAAATCGTTTCGCCGCCGATATCGAACGCGACCTTACTCATGCCGACGTTACTGGAATTGATCAGGATGCCGGTCAAGTCGAGCACCGGACCTTCGCTCTTGGAAACGTCCTTGATCGTGTATTTGCCGATCTGCAGGGATCCCGGATACACCTCGACGGTGTCGCTCGGTTTCCAGCGGCCGGTTTCGATTGCAGCCGCCATCGAGATGGCTTTCATGGTCGAACCCGGTTCGAACACGTCGATCATCGCGCGGTTACGCATCATTGCCGGTTGCAGATTGCGACGGTTGTTCGGGTTGTAGGTCGGCTGGTTGACCATGGCGAGAATCTCGCCGGTCTTGACGTCCATGATCACCAGGCTGCCGGCCTTGGCGCCGTTCTCAATGATCGCGTTGCGCAGTTCGCGGTTGGCCAGATATTGCAGACGCAGGTCAATGGACAACGCCAAGGGCTTGCCGGCCTTGGCGTTTTTGGTGACCTGAACATCCTTGATCAGCCGACCGCGCCGATCCTTGATGACTTGTCGTTTGCCCGGCACCCCGGCGAGCCATTCGTCATAAGCCAGCTCGACACCTTCACGACCGTGGTCATCGATGTCGGTAAAACCGACCATGTGCGCGGTGACTTCACCGGCCGGGTAGAACCGGCGGAATTCTTCGATGCCGTAGACGCCAGGGACTTTCAGATCGAGCACAGCCTGGCCTTGCTCGGGGGTCAGCCCGCGCACCAGATAAATGAATTCTTTGTTGGCCTGGGCTTCGAGGCGTTCGGTCAGGGCTTTCGGATCCTGACCCAGCGCGGCAGCAAGTGCCGGCCACTTCTCTTTGGCCGTTTGCATTTCCTTGGCGTTGGCCCACAGCGTGGTCACTGGGGTACTTACGGCCAAAGGCTCGCCGTTACGGTCGGTTATCAGACCACGGTGAGCCGGAATCGGAATATGACGCAGGCTGCGCGCATCGCCCTGACCTTTGAGGAAGTCACGGTCAACCACTTGCAAGTCGATGATGCGCCAGCAGATCGCCGCGACCATCACGCCGAGCAGCGCCACCATCAGGCGGAAGCGCCATGGGAACAGTGCGCCTTCGAGTTTCATCATGGCGCCACCATCTTCACGTCAGCCGCGCCCGGAATGTGCATTTTCAGTTGTTCGGTGGCCAGCACTTCGATGCGGCTGTGCGCGGTCCAGGTGCTCTGCTCGAGAATCAGACGCCCCCACTCGGCCTGCGCCTTGTCGCGCACGCTGAGTTCGTTATAAAGGGTGTTGAGCAACTGCCGGTTCCAGTGCGCGCTGTACGACACGGCGATGGCCGAGACGAGCACGCCGATAAACAGCAGCAGCATCAGAAAGCTGCCGCCGGGCAGTGGCTTGGCGAAAAGCTTGCTCACCGCAGCTTCTCCGCGACGCGCATGACGGCGCTACGGGAACGTGGGTTGGCTTTGAGTTCGGCGTCGGAGGCCGTCTGCGCTTTGCCATGGACTTTGATTTTCGGTTCGAACGCGACATGGCGCACCGGCAGGTTGCGCGGCAGGTTGTCGGCTTCGCCTTTCACCAGTTTGCGCATGAACAGTTTGACGATACGGTCTTCCAGCGAGTGAAAGCTGATCACGACCAGACGGCCGCCGATTTCCAGCGCGTCCAGCGCGGCTTCGAGGCCGGCTTCCAGATCACCCAGTTCGTTGTTGACGTGAATACGCAAACCCTGGAATGCACGGGTGGCCGGGTTCTTGCCCTTTTCCCATGCCGGGTTGGCGACTTTCAATACTTCGGCCAGATCGGCAGTGCGCTCGAACGGCTTGATATCGCGACGCTCGGCGACGGCGCGGGCCATACGACCGGAGAAACGTTCTTCGCCGTATTCCTTGAACACCCGGGCGATTTCCTCAGCCGGCGCGGTGTTGACGAATTCGGCAGCGCTGATGCCACGGGACGGGTCCATGCGCATGTCGAGCGGGCCGTCATTGAGGAAACTGAAGCCGCGCTCAGCGTCGTCGAGCTGCGGCGAAGACACGCCGAGGTCAAGCAGAATGCCGCTGACCTTGCCGGCCAGACCTTGCTCGGCAACCACCGAACCCAGTTCGGCAAAGCTGCGCTGCACAACGACAAAGCGGCCGTCTTCGGCCGCTAGCGTTTGCCCGGTGGCAATCGCTTGTGGATCTTTGTCGAATCCGATGAGCCGGCCGTCCGTGCCGAGCTGGCTGAGGATCAACCGGCTGTGTCCGCCGCGCCCGAACGTACCGTCCAGATAGCAGCCATCAGGACGTACGGCGAGAGCCTCGACGGCTTCGTCAAGCAGTACGGTGATGTGGTTAAAGCCGCTATCAATAGTCACAGGATCAAATCACGCAGTTCATCAGGCATCGCGCCCGGTTGTTGAATAGCAGCAAGGTCAGCGGCAGATACCGCATTCCATGCATCCTCGTCCCACAATTGGAACTTGTTCAGTTGGCCTACCAGCATCGCGCGCTTATCGAGCTTGGCGTATTCGCGCAGACGCGGTGGAACCAGAAAACGACCACTGCCATCGAGTTCAAGGTCGACGGCATTACCAATCAGCAAACGTTGCAGGCGACGGTTCTCTTCGCGAAGCGAAGGAAGCGCGCGCAACTTGGTTTCAATAATTTCCCACTCGTCGAGCGGATAGACACACAAACACGGATCAACGGCATCAATGGTCACGATCAATTGGCCAGAACTACGCGAATCGAGCTCGTCACGGTACCGGCTCGGCATGGCGAGACGGCCCTTTGCATCGAGACTGATAGCGTTAGCTCCGCGAAACACGTCTGCGTTTCTCCAATTTTTATCGTTTTGAGCTCAAAAAACCCACTTCATGCCACTTTCCGCCACTTGCGCACACTATAGGAATGCGCCCACCACACCGTCAAGGCGCGGATTAAAGGAAAACCCTTACAGAACGGAGATTTAGGAGCATAAAAGGAGGTGCAACGAGAATCTGACGGATACTTTTGACCAATAACTTGATGCAGAACTGAAAGCTGCGCTCGAAAGTTAAAGTAATTTGTTAAGAGTAAGATTTTTTCGGTATTACAAAAGCGCTTCTGCTGTTGATTGAAGCAAGGTGGGAAATGGCTATTACTGCGTTTGCCGCTGCCGGACTTTCAGAGCAGGCCTGCTGATATTACACAGCCCTGTTGCCAATGATTCAAGCAGGGAAAGAAAAAGGTGGAGAGTCGATCTGTAAGCCGGGTTCTGTCTTGAACAGTCATTCGTCTACGATGGCCATCACTGGACATCTTTAGCAACCTACCCGGTCCCAGCGCGGGCCACGCCTTGGGACCCTATTTGGTCTTGCTCCAAGTGGGGTTTACCTAGCCACGAACTGTTGCCAGACGTGCGGTGCGCTCTTACCGCACCTTTTCACCCTTACCGGCGCTTGAGCGCTTAGGCGGTTATTTTCTGTGGCACTTTCCGTAGGCTCACGCCTCCCAGGCATTACCTGGCACTTCGCCCTATGGAGCCCGGACTTTCCTCCCCCCCCTAATTTTCATAGAGGGCAGCGACTGTCCGATCGACTCTCCGCCGCGAAGGTTAACGGCAGAGCGCCCGAAGAACAAGCGCTAAAAGCCTCAAGACCGCTATGGGTGACGGCCTACACGCCTTTCTGTTTCTCCAGCGCGACCTGATACAGCACGTTTTTGCGCTCGCCAGTGATTTGTGCTGCCAACGCGGCGGCACGCTTGAGCGGCATCTCTTCGAGCAACAGATCAAGAATACGCATCGCCTCGCTGCTGACCGCATCCTCGGACTCCGGTGCCGTCCAGCCCGCCACCAGCACTACGCATTCGCCACGCTGCTGATTGCTGTCGGATTCGACGAACGCGCGCAACTCGGCCAATGGCAGACCTTTGAGCGTTTCGAAGGTCTTGGTGATCTCGCGGGCGAGCAATGCCTGGCGCTCACCGCCAAACACGGCTTCCATATCCTGCAGACATTCAAGAATGCGGTGCGGGGCCTCGTAGAAAATCAACGTACGCGGCTCTTCTTTAACCGCTTCCAGTCGCGCCTTGCGTCCGACCGATTTGGCCGGCAGAAAACCTTCGAAGATGAAACGGTCAGACGGCAGACCGGCCGCCGACAGCGCGGCAATAAGCGCACAGGCACCCGGCACTGGCACGACATTGATCCCGGCCGCGCGGGCCTGACGCACCAAGTGATACCCCGGATCGGAAATCAGCGGCGTCCCCGCATCGGAAATCAACGCGACGTTATCACCCGCCAGCAAGCGGGTAATAAAACGGCTACCTTCATCTCGTTCATTGTGTTCGTGACACGCGGCCAGCGGCGTGCCGATCCCGAAGTGTTGCATCAGGCGCGCCGAGTGACGGGTGTCTTCGGCAGCGATCAATGCCACTTCGCGGAGGATCTTCAGGGCCCGGGCGCTGATGTCGTCCAGGTTGCCGATGGGCGTCGCCACCACATAAAGCGAGCCAGCAGCGGAATTCAGGGAACCTGGAGCAGTCAAAGCGCACACCTCGTGATCGGTAAAAGCGGCCATTGTAGCGCGACACGAGGCTTGCGACGCGCTTCGAGCCACCACGGTTTTGTGCGTGGTTATGCAGCACTGCAACATTTACTTCAGCTAAATCGTCCGATTCACGCCAGTAACATCGCGCCCCGGCCAGTGCTTGGGTACAATTCGACGCTAATTTGATCGAGTATCAGGAACACTTACATGATCGCTTGCCTGCGGCTGTTCACTGCCTTCTGCCTCGCTGCCCTGTTGGCGGCTTGCGTCAGCTCCCCTTCCTCCAGCCTTGGCGAACTTCCACGGACCCCGGATGCCAGCATCGAGCAACTGCTCGAACAGGCTAGCCAGGCGAAAACCCCGGAAAAAGCCGCCCTGTTGCGCCTGAGCGCCGCAGACCTGGCCTACCGTCAGGGCAATGCCGGACAGTCCGCGCAAATCCTGCAACAAGTGCCGATGGAGCAACTCAAGCCCGGCCAGCAGATTTTCGCCAGCACCTTGAACGCTGAACTGGCGATGACGCGCAATCAGCCGAAAGCCGCGCTGACCGCCCTGAGCCACCCAAGCCTGCAGCACTTGGGCGAGATGCCTGAAGAGCAGCAAGTGCGCACCGGCACCGTACATGCCCGCGCCCTTGAGGCCGATGGCCAGACCCTGGCCGCTGCCCGCGAGCGCGTGTTCATCGCGCCGATGCTGCAAGGCGAAGCCGCGAGCAAGAACCACGAAGCGATCTGGACCCTGATCGGCTCGCTGCCAACTGATCAACTGCAACCGAACAGCACCGACGACCTCGGCGGCTGGATGGGCCTGGCCATGGCAGTGAAATCCGCTGGCACCCTGGAACAGCAGCAAGCGGCGATCGACACCTGGCGCGCGCAGAATCCAAAGCACCCGGCGGCGATCAACCTGCCGTTGCCGCTGACCAAACTCAAGGAACTGGCCAGCCAGCCCCTGAGCAAAATCGCCCTGCTGCTGCCACAGGACGGCCCGCTGGCCGCTGTTGGCAAGGCACTACGTGAAGGCTTCATGGCTGCGCACTACCAGGCGCAACAGGCCGGACAGAAGCCACCAGCAATCGAGTTCTACGACAGCTCGAAACTGACTTCGATGGACGAGTTCTACCGCAAGGCTCAGGCTGACGGCGTGCAACTGGTCGTTGGCCCGCTGGAAAAACCACTGGTCAAACAGTTGAGCACTCGCCCGCAGCTGCCGATCACCACCCTTGCGCTGAACTACAGCGAAGGCGATCAAGGCCCGGCGCAATTGTTCCAGTTTGGCCTGGCCGCTGAAGACGAAGCCCGCGAAGTCTCACGCCGCGCCCGTGCCGATGGCCTGCACCGCGCCGCGATCATGGTGCCGAAAGGCGAATGGGGCGATCGCGTACTGCGTGCTTTCAGCCAGGACTGGCAAGCGAATGGTGGCAGCATCGTAGCGACCGAGCGCGTTGATCAGCCGGTGCAACTGGCCCAGCAGATCGCCGACATGTTCCAGCTGCGTCAAAGCGAAGCGCGCGCCAAGAGCCTGCAGAATGCCGCCGGCACCAACGTCGCCGCGCAGCCTTCGCGCCGTCAGGACATCGAATTCATCTTCCTCGCCGCAACCCCGCAACAGGCTCAGCAGATCAAGCCAACCCTGAACTTCCAGTACGCAGGTGACGTTCCGGTGTACGCGACGTCGCACGTTTACAGCGCCAGCGGCGACGTGAATCAGTACAACGACATGAACGGCATTCGCTTCTGCGAAACCCCATGGCTGCTGGACTCCAGCGATCCACTGCGTCAGCAAGTGGTTGCGCAGTGGCCGCAAGCCGCCGGTAGCCTCGGCCGCCTGTACGCGATGGGTGTGGATGCCTATCGTCTTGCACCGCGCCTGGGTCAACTCAAGGCCCTGCCGGACAGCCGCATCGACGGTGAGTCGGGCAGCCTCGGCATGACTCAGACCCAACGCGTTGTGCGCCAGTTGCCTTGGGCGCAGTTCGTCAGCGGGCAGGTGCAGCGCCTGCCGGACACCCCGCACTGATGCCTGACAGGTCACGCTCGCAAAGCGGCAAGGATGCCGAGCGCCAGGCGCTCGAGCATCTGCAACAACAAGGTCTGCGCCTGCTGGCGCAGAACTGGTTATGCAAACGCGGCGAGCTTGATCTGGTCATGCTTGATGGCGATACAGTAGTATTCGTTGAAGTTCGCTACAGAAAAAACACTCAATGGGGTGGCGCGCTCGCTAGCATCGATGGGCGCAAGCAGCAGAAACTGATTTTCGCTGCACAGTATTTTCTTCAGCGCGAATCGCGTTGGGCCAATTCCCCTTGCCGCTTCGACGTGGTGGCCATCGACAGCCATCCGAGTCAGCTGAACTGGTTGCAGAATGCTTTCGACAGTTGATCGTCGGCGTTGCGACCCGGACAATCCCACCGACAAATTTTGCTCTTTGCTTTGCGGGCTGCACATTCATGTGCCGGACAGCCGCGCTACTTAAGGTCACACAGATGGACATGCAATCCCGAATTCGCCAGCTTTTCCAGGCCAGTATCGACACCAAGCAACAGGCGATGGACGTACTTGCACCGCACATCGAGCAAGCCAGCCAGATCATGGTCAACACCCTGCTCAACGGAGGCAAAATGCTCTCGTGCGGCAACGGTGGGTCGGCCGGCGACGCTCAGCATTTTTCCTCGGAGCTGCTCAACCGCTTCGAGCGCGAGCGTCCGAGCCTGCCGGCGATTGCGCTGACCACCGATACCTCGACGATCACCTCGATCGCCAACGACTACAGCTACAACGAAGTGTTCTCCAAGCAGATCCGCGCCCTCGGCCAGTCGGGCGATGTGCTGCTGGCGATTTCGACCAGCGGTAACTCGGCGAACATTATTCAAGCGATCCAGGCCGCACATGATCGCGAAATGATTGTCGTAGCTATGACCGGACGCGATGGTGGCGGCATGGCGTCACTGCTGCTGCCCGAAGACGTCGAGATCCGCGTACCGGCCAATGTCACTGCACGTATTCAAGAAGTCCACTTGCTGGCGATCCATTGCCTCTGCGATCTGATCGACAGCCAACTGTTCGGGAGTGAAGAATGACCCCTAATCGCCTTGGCCTTCTGGCCTTGACCCTGTGCCTCGGCATCAGCGGCTGCACCTCAGTGGTGAACGCCAGCCGTGAAGCACCGATCGACGACGACCGTGGCACGCGCACCTTCGGTAGCAAGATCGATGACTCGTTGATCGAAACCAAAGTCGGTGTGAACGTGGCCAAGGCCGACCCGGCACTGGACAACGACTCGCACATCGTCGTCACCAGTTTCAACGGTGTTGTCTTGCTGGCCGGTCAAACGCCTCGCGCTGACTTGAAAGCCAAAGCCGAGCAAGCGGCAGCCGCCGTGCAACGGGTAAAAACTGTTCACAACGAACTGCAGGTCATACCGCCGTCCGGTTTCCTGGCTCGCCAGAATGACACTTGGCTGACGTCCAAGATCAAAACCCAGATGCTCACCGACGCCAGCATTCCCGGTTCGCGCATCAAGGTCGTGACCGAGAACGGCATCGTCTACCTGCTGGGCCTGCTGACCAAACAGGAAGCCACTCAGGCGACCAATCTGGTTCAGGGCGTTTCCGGCGTGCAGAAGATCGTCAAGCTGTTCGAATACATCGACTGACGCACAACCCTATGTAATAAAAAAGGCGATCCATCCGGATCGCCTTTTTTATTACTTCACCACTTTCAGGCTTGGCCGGCCGCTAGGTCGCGGCGGCTCGCTGTCCGGTGGCGGCAAGTCGTCATCCGACTCGATCTCTTCTTCGTCATCCATCGGCGACTCGAGATCAAACACCATGCCTTGACCGTTCTCCCGGGCGTAGATACCCAGAATCGCGCTGATCGGCACGTACAAGCTGTGCGGAACGCCACCGAAGCGACCCTCGAAGGTCACCACGTCGTTGTCCATGTGCAGATGACGCACAGCACTCGGCGAGATGTTCAGGACAATCTGCCCGTCGCTGGCGAAACCCTGCGGCACCTGCACTGCCGGGTACTCGGAATTGACCAGCATGTGCGGGGTGCAATCGTTATCAACAATCCACTCGTAGAGCGCGCGGACCAGATAAGGTCGACTGGAGTTCATAGCGGCTCCTTAAGCCTTAGCGCATATCGCGTTCGACACCAGACAGACTCGCCTGGAAAGCCTCACGCGCAAACGAGCGCTCCATATAATCAAGCAGCGGCTTGGCTGGCCGCGGCAGTTCAATACCCAGAATCGGCAAACGCCAGAGTATTGGCAATAGGCAGCAATCCACCAGACTTTGTTCCTCACTGAGGAAAAACGGCTTGTCGGCAAACAGCGGCGACACGCCCGTCAGGCTTTCACGCAATTCCTTGCGCGCCACGACACGCGCGGCCTCCTTGGACTTGGGATCCAGAATCAGATCCACCAGACCACACCAGTCGCGCTGAATTCGATGAATCAGCAAACGGCTGTTGGCACGCGCCACCGGATAAACCGGCATCAATGGCGGGTGCGGGTAACGCTCATCCAGATATTCCATCACCACGGTCGACTCCCACAACGCCAGGTCACGATCGACCAGCGTCGGCAGACTGCCGTAAGGGTTTACCTCGATCAGTTTAGGCGGCTGGCGACCAGCTTCCACATAAATGATCTCGGCGCTGACACCCTTCTCTGCAAGCACGATGCGCACTCGGTGGGAATAGTGGTCGGCGGGGTCGGAGTAACAGGCCAACCGATTGGTCACGCCCATGGCGATCCTCCTCGCTTGTTGAAATTATCGGAACCGGAAAAACGCGCGCGCCCAGAGGGCGCCTCCGGCAACACCTGGCAAACCAGACGTTGCGCTATCGGAGGCGCCCTTGGGCGCGCGCGATTAACAGCAATGCTTGAAGCGTATCAGTGCACGTCTTTCCAGTATTCACGCTTGAGCAGGTAGGCGAACACAAAGAAGAACGCCAGGTACAGCAAGACATAAGTACCGATGCGCTGATGTTGCAGCTTAACCGGGTTAGCCGAGTAAGCCAGGAAGGTTACCAGATTCTTGACCTTCTCATCGAACTGCTCTTCGTTCAGCGCACCGGTTTTCGGCACGATGGTCAGCTGATCGCACGCTTCATGAGTCAGAGGCGTACCGGTCAGCGGATCATATTGCTTCTTGCCGTCTTCGACGATCTGCACCTGTTTGCAACCCACGACTTGACGACCTTGCAGGCCGACCAGCACGTTAGGCATGCCGACGTTCGGGAAAACCTTGTTGTTCACGCCCCATGGACGTGCAGGATCTTCGTAGAACGACTTCAGGTAACCGTAGAGCCAGTCGGTGCCGCGTACGCGAGCGACCAGGGTCAGATCCGGTGGTGCGGCACCAAACCAGGTCTTGGCGTCTGCCGGCTGCATGCCGATGTTCATGTGATCGCCAATCTTGGCGCCAGTGAACACCAGCTTCTCCAGCATCATTTCGTGAGGAATGCCCAAATCATCGGCCACCCGCTCGTAACGCTGGAACTTGGCACTGTGGCAACCCATGCAATAGTTGGCAAAGGTACGTGCGCCATCCTGCAGCGCAGCGTTGTCGGAAACGTCGATGTCGACCTTTTCCAGCTCCGGACCACCGTGTTCAGCGGCGAAGGACAGAACAGGCAGAGCAGCAAAAATCAGAGCAAAAAATAACTTTTTCATCAGCCAGTCACCCTTTCCGGAACCGGTTTGGTCTTCTCGAGCCTGGTGTAGAACGGCATCAGGATGAAGTACGCGAAGTACAGGAAGGTGCAGACCTGCGACAGCAACGTCAGAGACGGCGTCGGAGCTTTCACGCCAGTCCAGCCAAGCAGCACAAAGCAAACGCAGAATATGACGAGCCAGACTTTGCTCATCCAGCCTTTATAGCGCATGGATTTGACCGGACTGCGATCGAGCCACGGCAGGACAAACAGGAAAGCAATTGAAGCGCCCATGGCAATAACGCCCATGAGCTTGTCAGGGATTGCTCGCAGGATCGCGTAGAACGGCGTGAAGTACCAGACCGGCGCGATATGCTCAGGCGTCTTGAACGGGTTGGCCGGCTCGAAGTTTGGTTTTTCGAGGAAATAGCCACCCATTTCCGGGAAGAAGAACACAATAAAGCAGAAGATAAACAGGAACACCACGACACCGACAATATCTTTCACGGTGTAGTACGGGTGGAAAGCAATGCCGTCCAGCGGGATGCCGTTTTCATCTTTGTGCTTCTTGATGTCGACGCCGTCAGGGTTGTTCGAACCGACTTCGTGCAATGCCAGAATGTGCAGTACCACCAGACCGAGAATCACGATCGGCAGAGCCACGACATGCAAGGCGAAGAAGCGGTTCAGAGTGATTCCGGAGATCAGGTAATCACCACGAATCCACTGGGTCAGGTCGTTACCGATCACCGGAATCGCACCGAACAGCGAGATGATCACTTGGGCACCCCAGTAGGACATCTGGCCCCACGGCAGCAGATAACCCATGAATGCCTCGGCCATCAGCGCCAGGTAAATCAGCATGCCGAACACCCAGACCAGCTCGCGCGGTTTCTGGTACGAGCCGTAAAGCAGGCCCCGGAACATGTGCAGATACACCACGATGAAGAACATCGAAGCGCCGACAGCGTGCAGCAGGCGCAAAATCGAGCCGTGATTGACGTCACGCATGATGCCTTCGACAGACGCAAAAGCCTCTTCTGCCGATGGCGTGTAGCTCATCGTCAGCCAGACGCCGGTGACGAGCTGGTTGACCAGCACCAGCAGCGCCAGAGAGCCGAAGAAATAGAAGAAGTTGAAGTTTTTTGGAGCGTAATACTTGCTGAGATGGTCTTCCCACATTTTGGTCGCAGGAAAGCGCGCATCAACCCAATCCATGAACTTGCTCATCACGCTTTCTCCGTATCGACGCCGATGACAATCAGGTCATCGGTCTCATAGGAATGCGGGGGAACTGGCAGGTTCAAAGGCGCAGGTTGCGACTTGTAGACGCGGCCAGCCAGATCGTAGTGGGAGCCGTGGCAAGGGCAGAAATAGCCACCGACCCAGTCTTTGCCGAGATCCGCAGGTGCCACTTCGGGACGGAAAGTTGGTGAGCAACCCAGGTGCGTGCAGATCCCGATCAGCAGCAGAATTTCCGGCTTGATCGAACGCACTTCAGGGTCGACATAGGTGGGTTGCGTGGAGTTTTTGGAGGTTGGATCGGAGAGCTGGCCCTCGATCTTCTTGAGATTCCCCAGGATTTCCGCAGTACGGCGGACAATGAACACCGGCTGGCCGCGCCATTCAGCAATCATCTGCTGTCCTGGCTCGATTTTGCTGACATTCACTTTCACCGGTGCACCGGCGGCTTTCGCCTTGGCACTGGGAAACCATGACCCCACGAACGGGACCGCAGCCCCCACCGCTCCTGCAGCACCCACCACGGATGTGGCTGCTACCAAGAAGCGACGCCGGCCTGCATTCACGCCGTCATTGCTCATTCAGTCCTCTCCCATCAGCTTTTGTGGCCTGTTAAATCAGGCATCTACTAAATAAATCAATGTTACTTATAAAAATTTTGCCGAATGGTAATGAAAAGCCCCAATTCTGACAAGGGAATTACCCGGAGCTCTTACCCTCAAGCCTTGCAGTATAGGGGGTCTACGGAAGTGGCAAGTTGTCGCAGCGCAATTCTTTGATAAATCACAGGCATAAAAAAACGCCCGCTTCCGTGAGGAGGCGGGCGTTCTTTTTGAACGCGGAAGCGGAATTAACGCTTCGAGTACTGCGGACGCTTACGCGCTTTACGCAGACCAACTTTCTTACGTTCAACTTCACGGGCGTCGCGAGTAACGAAGCCAGCTTTGCGCAGAGCGCCACGCAGGGTTTCGTCGTAGTCCATCAGAGCGCGAGTGATGCCGTGGCGGATTGCGCCAGCTTGACCACTTACACCACCGCCGATCACGGTGACGTAGATGTCGAACTTCTCGACAGTCTCAGTCAGCTCCAGCGGCTGGCGAACTACCATGCGGGCAGTTTCACGGCCGAAGAAGTTTTCCAGCGAACGGTTGTTGATGGAGATGTTACCAGTACCCGGACGCAGGAAAACGCGTGCGGTTGCGGTCTTGCGACGGCCAGTGCCGTAATTTTGAGTCGCCGACATAATGTACTATTCCGTTAAAACTTCAGTTCTTGGGGCTGCTGAGCAGTATGTGGGTGTGCAGCGCCCGCATAGACTTTCAGCTTACGGTACATGTCGCGACCCAGTGGGTTTTTAGGCAGCATGCCTTTAACCGCGGTCTCGATCACGCGCTCAGGGGCTTTAGCGATCAGCTTTTCAAAGTTGATCGACTTGATGCCGCCCGGGAAACCGGAGTGGGAGTAGTACATTTTGTCAGTGGTTTTAGCACCGGTAACACGAATCTGCTCGGCGTTGATTACGACGATGTAGTCGCCGGTGTCAACGTGAGGAGTGTACTCAGGCTTGTGCTTGCCACGCAGACGGCTCGCGATTTCGGTGGCCAGACGACCCAGGGTCTGACCAGCAGCGTCGACGACAAACCAGTCGCGCTTTACTGTTTCCGGTTTAGCAGTAAAAGTTTTCATTCTTTATAGCCTCAGGGGCCGCCCTGTAAATTAGACGGCGGATCTTACTGAATAGTGCGTACTTTGACAAGTCAAAGGCAGCCGGATACAGACGCTTTCGGGGGCTCGGGTCGGCGCGTCCGTTCAACGGCAAGATTCTTCGGCGGCGGCGCATCACTTCCACTGCAGAAAGAGGTCGGCAATTATGCAGATTGCGAAAAATATTTCAACCTGCTTTTATGATTGTTTTGCCCAAGGAGCACCCGATGGACTATCGCCAGCTAGGCCGTACCGACCTGAACGTGAGTGCAATCTGCCTCGGCACCATGACCTGGGGCGAGCAAAACACTGAAGTTGAAGCCTTCGCGCAGATTGAACGGGCCAAAGAAGCCGGGATCAATTTCATCGACACCGCCGAGATGTACCCGGTGCCGCCGAAAGCCGAAACCTACGCCACCACCGAGCGCTATATCGGCAATTACTTCAAAAGTCGCGGCGACCGCGCCGACTGGATCCTCGCCAGCAAGATCGCCGGCCCCGGCAACACCATCGACTACATCCGCGACAAAAACCTGCGCCATAACCGCCAGCACATCACCGCAGCGGTGGACGCCAGCCTCGAGCGCCTGCAGACCGATTACATCGACCTGTATCAATTGCACTGGCCGGAACGCAGCACCAACTTTTTCGGACAACTGGGTTACAAGCACAAGATCGAAGCCAACCTGACCCCGCTCGAAGACACTCTCGAAGCACTCGACGAGCAAGTGAAGGCCGGCAAGATCCGCCACATCGGCCTGTCCAACGAAACCCCGTGGGGCACCATGCGTTTTCTGGCCTTGGCCGAAGCGCGTGGCTGGCCGCGCGCGGTGTCGATCCAGAACCCCTACAACCTGCTCAACCGCAGTTTTGAAGTGGGCCTGGCGGAAATCGCCATCCGCGAACAGTGCGGCCTGCTCGCCTATTCGCCGCTGGCGTTTGGTTTCCTGTCAGGTAAATACGAGGGTGGCGCTCGTCCGCCGAAAGGTCGCCTGAGCCTCTACAGTCGCTTCAGCCGCTATTTCAATGCGCAGTCGGAAGCAGCGTGCAGCCGTTATGTCGCGCTGGCCCGGGAGCACGGTCTGGACCCGGCGCAGATGGCATTGGCGTTCGTCACTCAGCAACCATTCGTCACGAGTAACATCATTGGCGCGACGACGCTTGAGCAACTGGACAGCAACATTGCCAGCTTCGATCTGAAGCTATCGGACGAGGTGCTGGAAGGGATCGAGGCGATTCACAAAGATCATCCGAACCCTGCACCTTGATCCACCACTAAAAAGCTTCGCGAGCAGGCTCGCTCCCACAGGTACGGTGATCCCCTGTAGGAGTGAGCCTGCTCGCGATAGCGGTCTGACAGTCACTAGCACTTCAAAGCGACCGCGCAATAATCTCCTTCATGATCTCATTGGTGCCGGCATAGATCCGCTGCACCCGCGCATCCGCCCACGCCCGGGCCACCGGGTACTCCCACATGAAGCCGTAACCGCCATGCAACTGCACGCACTCGTCGAGCACCTTGCATTGCAGATCGGTGCCCCAGTATTTCGCCATCGCCGCCGTCGGCACGTCGAGCTTGCCTTGCAGGTGCAGCTCCAGACATTTATCGACGAACACTCGGCCGATCTGAATTTCCGTGGCCATCTCGGCCAGCTTGAAGCGGGTGTTCTGGAAGTCGGCAATGGCTTTGCCGAAGGCCTTGCGATCGCGGGTGTAATCAAGCGTCCATTGCAACGCAGCTTCAGCTGAAGCCAGGCCACCGATCGCCACCGTCAGACGTTCCTGAGGCAATTCCTGCATCAGATAAGCAAACCCGGACCCGGCCTGCCCCAGCAGGTTTTCTTTCGGCACGCGCACGTCCTGGAAAAACAATTCCGACGTGTCCTGCGCCTTCATGCCAACCTTCTCAAGGCGCTTGCCCTTATCGAAACCCGGCGTACCCGCTTCCACCAGAAACAGGCTGGTGCCCTTGGCGCCGGCCTTTGGGTCGGTCTTGGCCACCACGATCACCAGATCCGCGAGAAAGCCGTTGGTAATGAAGGTTTTCGAACCGTTGATCACATAGTCGTCACCGTCCAGCACAGCGGTGGTCTTCACACCTTGCAGATCGGAACCCGCCCCCGGCTCGGTCATGGCGATGGCCGTGACCATCTCGCCCGAAACCAGTTTCGGCAGGTATTTGTGCTTCAGCGCCTCGCTGCCGTAATGCAGGATGTACGGCGCGACAATGTCCGAATGCAGCGAGAAGCCGATGCCGGTCAGGCCCAGTCGCCCGACCTCCTCGATCACCACCGCACTGTAGAGAAAGTCCGCCCCCAGGCCGCCGTATTCTTCCGGCAGGTGCGAGCAGAGCATCCCCGCCTCCCCGGCCTTGTTCCACAGTTTGCGGTCGATATGGCCCTGTTTCTCCCATTGCGCATGGAACGGCACCGCCTCTTTTTCGAGGAAGGTGCGGACGCTGTCGCGAAACAATTCGTGCTCGGAGCTGAACAAGGTTCTGGGGATCATGCGGCACCTTTCTTTGTTGTTGGCGGGAGATGGCCTTCAGAGACTAAGCCTCCCCTCTGACACAGGACACTGGACACATCCGACAAAAAATAAGACGATCCAGCCGTCTGGTGACCACTTTCCCTTATAAAAACAAAACAAAAGTTGAATTATGTCCAAGCAAGTCTCCACGCCCTTGCGGCGCGTCAGCATCCTGGCAATCGACCGGGTTTTCGCCTCCACTCTCATGCAAGCCAAGGATTTCTTCCATCTGGCCAGCCTGCGTTATGGCAAACAACTGGGTCACGGCCTGACACCGGCGTTTGAAACACGCCTGGTCAGCCCCGACGGCAAACCGGTGAACAGCTTCAGTGACGTGGTAATGCCGGTCGACGGTGGCCTGGAAAACGCCGACGTCATTATCCTCCCGGCGTTCTGGGACGATTTCGACACGCTGTGCGGCCGTTATCCCCAAGTGTTGCCCTGGCTGCGTGAACAGCACGCTCGTGGCGCGGTGTTGTGCGGCGAAGCCACCGGGGTGTTCTGGCTGGCCGAGGCCGGCCTGCTCAACGGCAAGGAAGCGACCACCTACTGGCGTTTCTTCAATGCATTCGCCGAGCGCTTTCCCAAGGTCTATCTCAATCAGGACAAGCACCTGACCGATGCCGACAACTTGTATTGCGCCGGCGGCACCACGTCAGCCTGCGACCTGTACATCTACTTGATCGAGCGTTTCTGTGGGGCCAACGTCGCGCAAGCCGTGGCCCGCGACATTCTCTATGAAGTGCAGCGCAGCTATGCGCCGGGACGCATCGGTTTCGGTGGGCAGAAGCTGCATCAGGACGTGATTATCCTGCAGATCCAGCACTGGCTCGAAGAGCATTTCGCCGACAAGTTCCGCTTCGAAGACGTGGCCCGCGAGCACGGCATGAGCATCCGTAACTTCATGCGCCGCTTCCAGACCGCCACCGGTGACAAGCCATTGCATTACCTGCAACGCCTGCGTATCGAAACCGCGAAAGGTTTGCTGTCCGGCAGCCGCAAGAGCATCAAGACCATCAGTTATGAGGTCGGTTACGACGATGCGAGCTTCTTTGCGCGACTGTTCCGGCAGCACACTGAACTGTCGCCGAATCAGTATCGACAGCAGTTCCAACAAGCCGCCTAACCCTCCCCCCCGTTGATCGTTCCCACGCTCTGCGTGGGAATGCTGCCAATGGACGCTCTGCGTCCGCCCCGGAATGTGACGCAGAGCGTCACGGTATGCATTCCCACGCGGAGCGTGGGAACGATCAGTGTGCGCGGGCCGGTGAATTCGAGATAAAAAAAGGGCCTGCAATTGCAGGCCCTTTTTTGTTTCGCGATTCTGCTTAAGGCTTGTGCGCCCGCGACAGGAATTCGTGCGATTGCATCTCCAGCAGACGGCTCAGCGTACGCTGGAATTCGAAGTTCAAACGGCCGCCGGTGTACAGATCCTTCAACTCGACTTCAGCCGAAATGATCAGCTTCACGTTACGGTCGTAGAACTCGTCGACCATGTTGATGAAGCGGCGCGCAATGTCGTCAGTGGTGACGCTCATCTGCTCGACACCGCTTAGCAGCACGGCGTGGAAGATCTTGCCCAGTTCGATGTAGTCGTTCTGGCTACGCGGGCCGTCGCACAGCTCACGGAAGTCGAACCACGCCACGTCGTCGCACGTACGCAGGGCACGGATTTCGCGGTTCTCGATCATCAGCACATCGTTTTCGACCGCAGCAGTGCATTCCGGCGTCAGCGCCTTGAAGCTCTTGCGCAGACTTTCGTGAGCAGCTTCGTCGAGCGGATAGTGGAACAGCTCGGCTTGTTCGAGGTGACGCAGGCGGTAGTCGACGCCGCTGTCGACGTTGACGATCTCGGTATTCTGCTTGATCAGCGCAATCGCCGGCAGGAAACGCGCACGTTGCAGACCGTCCTTGTACAGGCCGTCCGGAACGATGTTCGAGGTCGCGACCAGGGTCACGCCGTTCTTGAACAATTCTTCCATCAGCGTGCCGAGGATCATCGCGTCGGTGATGTCGGAGACGAAGAACTCATCGAAGCAGATCACCCGCGACTCAGTCGCAAAGCGCTTGGCGATGATGGTCAGCGGGTTTTTCTCGCCGCCGAGGGTTTTCATTTCTTCGTGCACACGCTTCATGAAGCGGTGGAAGTGAGTGCGGGTCTTTTCCTTGAACGGCAGCGCTTCGAAGAAGGTGTCGACCAGGTAAGTTTTGCCGCGACCTACGCCGCCCCAGAAGTACAGGCCCTTGACCGGCGTCTGATCCTTTTTGCCAAACAGTTTGCTCAGCAGGCCCGGCTTGTTCTGATCGGCGGCGATCAGATCGTCGTACAGGCGCTGCAAATGACGCACAGCAGTTTCCTGCGCGGCATCATGGAAGAAGTCCGGGCGTTTCAGATCAGCTTGGTATCGTTCTAGGGGCGTCATAATTCGTTAGCAAGGCAACAAAAACGGGCCGTCACTGTAGCGACGGCCCGTGGGAATGGCAATCGGCCCTTGGTCGGACCGTGCCGCCGATTAGTCCTGAACCGGGGTCAGCGCGGCGCGCAGCGCCTCGATGGCCGCATCTCGCGCAGCAGTGTCAGCGAATGCCGGGCTGTCGCCAACGCACTCGCCTTCCAGCCAGACGCTGAAGCTCAGGTCTTCGCTGCGAACGTCCAGCGGCTGGCCGGATTGCAGCTGTTTGGTCACCTGGCCTGCGGCTTTGCCGTCGGCGAAGTTGCGCGACAGCAGCAATTGCTCGCCATCGGCCGCCAGCAGACGGAAACGGAAGCTGCCGTCGTCTTCACGGAAGCTGACGAAACGCGCGGCTTTCGCAGCTTTCTTCTTGGTGGTCGCGGCGACTTGCACCTGATTGACGAAGGAACGCAGGCCCACCGCTTCACGCAGTTCATTGAGGAACGGCGTTGCCACGGCACGGGCTTTCTTGGCGCCGATCTGCAGGATATCTTCCAGATCTGCCGGGCGCTCGATCAACTGGTGATACTTGTCGCGCGCTTCGCCCAGTTCGTTGTCGAGCAACTGGAACAGACGGTTCTTCGCCTCGCCCCAACCCAGACCGCCCAACAATTCGCTGCGGAACTCGTCAGCCTGCGCCGGTGTGGCGAAGGCCTGGAATAGGGTGAACAGGTGCGAGTTGTCCGGATCCTTGGCTTCGCCTGGCGCTTTGGAGTCGGTGACGATCCGCGAAATCGCGTCCTTCATCTCTTTGGCGCTGGAGAACAGCGGAATGGTGTTGTCGTAGCTCTTCGACATCTTGCGACCGTCGAGGCCCGGCAACGTCGCCACGCTCTCTTCGATCAGCGCTTCGGGCATGGTGAAGAATTCTTTGCCCTGACCGAACAGGTGGTTGAAACGCTGGCCGATATCGCGGGCCATTTCAACGTGCTGGATCTGATCACGACCGACCGGCACCTTGTGCGCGTTGAACATCAGGATGTCCGCCGCCATCAGCACCGGATAGCTGTAGAGGCCCATGGTGATGCCGGCATCCGGGTCTTCACCGGTTTCGACGTTCTTGTCCACCGAGGCCTTGTAGGCGTGCGCGCGGTTGAGCAGGCCTTTGGCGGCGACGCAGGTCAGCAGCCAGGTCAGCTCAGGGATTTCCGGGATGTCGGACTGGCGGTAGAAGGTCACGCGGTCGACATCGAGGCCACCGGCCAGCCAGGTCGCGGCGATTTCCAGACGCGAGCGCTGGATGCGCAGCGGGTCATCGCATTTGATCAGGGCGTGGTAGTCGGCCAGGAAGTAGAACGAATCGGCATTGCTGTCGCGGCTGGCGAGGATCGCCGGGCGGATGGCGCCGGCGTAGTTGCCCAGGTGCGGCGTGCCGGTGGTGGTGATGCCGGTGAGGATACGGGTACGGTTCGTCATGGGTAATCGCTTGTCAGACTGCAATCAATTCGAGAGACGCGGCAGGATCAGATCCTTGAGATCGGTCAGCTTGCCATGAAAAAAGTGTCCGCATTCTGCCACTTTCAGCAGCTCATGGGGGCGCTGGAGTTTTTCCGACCAGGCGTAGACCAGTTGCGGGTCGATGACTTCGTCGGTTTCCGGCTGGATCACGGTGAGTTCGCCGTGCTGCGGCAGTTGATCCTGCTCGCCCAGACGCATCACCGCCGGCGCGACCATGAACAGGTGCTTGAGCTGCACGCCTTGCGCTTCGAGTCGACCGCCGAGACTTGCTGCAACAAATCCGCCGAAGGAGAAACCGAACAGGGTCAGCGGCAGATTCGGGTGTTTTTCCCGCAGCCACTTGGCCGCCGCCTGGGCGTCGTCGACTTCACCGGTGCCCATATCGTGCGCGCCTTCGCTGGCGCCAACGCCGCGATAGTTGAAGCGCAAGGTAATCAGACCTGCGTCGCGCGCGGTGCGCTGAAGGGTCGAGACAACCTTGTTGAGCATGGTGCCGCCCTGCACCGGGTTCGGATGGCAGATCAGCGCGATGCCGATCGGCTGCTCGTTATCCAGGTACAGAGACTCAAGTTGACCCACCGGGCCGTCAATCACTACAGGGGTTTCACGCATCAGCAAGGAAGGAACTCCGTGACCTCGAATCGGGTCGACTCGTCTAGCAAATTGTCTGTGCCAATCTATTGCGAGTGAATCGCGGTATACAGCGCAGGTTCGAGCCGTTAACGTAAAGCAAAGCCGTTTATAGAGGAAGGACTCGTGGAACACTCGCTCTTAGTTTGGTTGTTACCGACTCTTGCCCTGGTTGTGGGTGTCGCCATTGGATTCCTGATCGCGCGCGTTGCGCCGAACGCCGCGCCGAGCCGTACGCAGCGTCAACTGGATGATATCCAGGAGCGTTTCGACAGTTATCAAAACGAGGTGGTCACCCACTTCAACAGCACTGCGATGCTGGTCAAGAAGCTGACCCAGAGCTATCAGGAAGTGCAGGATCATCTCGCCGAGGGCGCCAATCGTCTGGCCCTGGACGAGCAGACCCGCCAGCGCCTGATCGCTGCCCTGCACGCTGACGCGGCAGTCGCGCCACGCGAACGCCTGACGCCACCGCGCGATCAGGAGCCGCCGCGCGACTACGCACCGAAGACCCCGAACTCGCCGGGCATGCTCGATGAGCATTATGGTCTGAAGAAGTAATCAGTCTTCGCTGAAAACAAAAAGCCCCCGGACAGTGATGTATCCGAGGGCTTTTTTGTATCCGATGATTTGTGCCTGATTGTTATGCCCCCTTCGCGAGCAAGCTCGCTCCCACAGGAATTGATGATGTACACAAAAGTTGTGTTCCACACCTAACCCTGTGGGAGCGAGCTTGCTCGCGAAGGGGCCGGCACAGGCCAGACAAAAAAATGCCCGATCACAGGACCGGGCATTTTTTTCATTCTGACAAGCGCTTACGGATACTGCTGAACCGTACCCGGCTGCTGTTGCTGCGGAGCACCATACTGCTGGCCCGGGATCGCCTTCAGGTTGACTTCAACCCGACGGTTCTGCGCCCGGCCATTCACATCACCGTTGCTGGCAATCGGGTTATCCGGACCGGCGCCACGGGCCGACAGGTTGGCGCCGCTGACACCTTGCGAAGTCAGGTAAGTCGCCACGCTCTGCGCACGACGCTGGGACAGGTCCATGTTGTGCTGGCGGCTGCCGGTACTGTCGGTGTAGCCGACAATTTCGATCTGGTTCTGGTTGAATTCTTTCAACGAGTTGGCCAGGTTGTTCAGCGGCTGGTAGAAGCTGGACGCGATGTTCGCCGAATCGGTAGCGAAGGTGATGTTGCCCGGCATGATCAGTTTGATCTGATCGCCTTGGCGCTGCACTTCAACGCCAGTGTTGGCCATGCTCGCGCGCAGTTTCTTTTCTTGCTGGTCGGCGTAATAACCGTAACCGGCGGCGGACGCACCCACCACCGCCGCACCGATCAAGGCACCTTTGCCGCGGTTGTCGTGACCGATGGCGGCACCGGCCAGTGCGCCGGCGAGTGCACCGAGGCCGCCGTATTTGGCGGTTTTGCTCATTCCTTGGGAGCCACCGTCGGCCTGGCCCTGATTGTCATACGGGTTAGGCGAGGCGCAGCCGGACAGCAAGGCCACGGCAGTAGCGACAATAATCAAACGACGCGTGGTGAACATGGAGAGCTCCTGGTTTTTCGCATTCTGTGGTGCAGCGGCCACTGGGTTAATGGACTTGTGCGGGCGTTGGATCATGACAATGCACAAAAATTCCGCCGGGCACTCGTGACAAAATATTCAGGCGCGTACAAACGGGTTTTCGCGCATTTCATCACCCAGGCGCGTATCCGGCCCGTGTCCGGTAATCACGGTCGCGTCCTCGTCCAAGGTGTACAGCCGCTGCTTGATCGAACGCACGATGGTCGCCTGATCGCCGCCCCATAAATCCGTGCGCCCTACGCCGCGACGAAACAACGTGTCGCCGGCTATCAACAGCTTAGCCTCGGAAAACCAAAAGCTCATGGAACCGGGTGTATGTCCCGGCGTGTGCAGGGCAACACCGCAACCGCAGGCCAGTTCCTCATCGTCACTCAACCAGCGATCTGGCGATGGCACCGGTGTGTACGGCACACCGAACATCTGGCACTGCATTTCGAGGTTGTCCCAAAGGAACTGGTCTTCCTTGTGCAAATGCAGGGTCGCGCCGGTTTTTTCCTTCATCTGCCCGGAAGCGAGGAAGTGATCGAGATGCGCGTGGGTGTGAATGATGCTGACAACTTTCAGGCCATGCGCATCAAGGCGCGCCATGATCAGGTCAGGATTGCCACCGGGGTCGACGACGATGGCTTTTTTGCTGATCGGGTCGCCGATGATGGTGCAGTTGCACTGGAGCGGGCCGACGGGGAAGGTTTCGCGAATCAGCGCAGAAGTTGGGGCAGGCATGAACATCCTCGACAAACGGCAATTAACGTTTCTCAGGATTCTACTGCAAGGGCCGATAAAGAACGCCAGGTCAGATATTTGGCGCCATTAATCAAAAAATAATGGCCTAATGATATCAAGTACACAAATTCTGGTGCAAAATCGCATTTTTTTGTAGCGGTCGCATTCAGGAAGGGCCGCATAGTACTCAGGAAATTCCGCATGCCAACGCCCAAGACTTATTCCTTCGCCTTCCCCGCCTCATTGACTGGCAGCGCTATCGTCGACAGCCTAATTTCCGGTAAGTTTTGGCTGGGATCCGGCTGGAATCCATCCGGGGCGACTAATTTGAGCTACAGCTTCATGGCGCCGGTAACGTCATACTTCGTCACCGACTACAGCCCAAAAAATGAATACAACGCTCTGTATGAGCTGACGACAGCACAGAAAACTGCAATAACCGGTGCGTTGGGCGCCTGGAGCGCGGTTGCCAACCTCAATTTCACGTTGACCAGCGACACCCTGACCAACGTTGGCGACCTGCGCTTTGGCGGCTATCGGTTGATGGATGACAAAACCGCGGCCTGGGCCTACTTTCCTGAGAATCTACCTGCGGGAGGCGATGTCTGGGTCGGCGAGGCAACCAACGACCCGAATCCCGTTAAAGGCAGTTACGACTTCATGACGTTCGTGCATGAAATCGGTCACGCGTTGGGCCTCAAGCATCCGTTCGACACCAGCGCTACCAACAACACTCTGCTGGACCCTTCGCTCGACGACGTGCACTTCACAGTGATGAGTTACAACAGTAACTATTCCTATCAGCCGACCACGCCGATGGTTCTGGACATCCTTGCGATCCAGAGCCTGTACGGCGCCAATATGGCGTGGCAGACCGGTGACAACGTCTACAAATGGGCGGCGAACCAGTCGATTTTCGAAACAATCTGGGATGCCGGTGGTAACGACACGATCGATGGCAGCAATCAGCTTGCTGCGGTGTCCATCAATCTCAATGAAGGTGCTTACAGCCAAATCGGCAAGGCTTTCGTTGACCTGAATAATATGACGGCGATCAATGATGGCCTGGCGATCGCGTATGGGGCAAAAATTGAAAACGCCACGGGTTCTGCCTTCGACGACGTATTGACCGGTAACACGCTGAATAACACGCTCAATGGCGGCCTGGGCGCCGACACCATGATCGGCGGCGCAGGTAACGACTCCTATTACGTCGACAACCTCGGCGATGTCGTCGTCGAAACCGGCACCTCACTGACTGAAATCGATCGAGTCTTTGCCTCCATCGACTACACCCTGGGGAGCAACGTCGAGAACGTTCTGCTCATCGGCTCTGCCCTCAATGCCACCGGCAACGAACTCAACAACCGCATGACCGGCAATGACGGCAACAACACACTTGATGGTAAGGCTGGCGCTGACACCATGCTCGGCGGTCTGGGTAACGATACCTATATCGTCGACAACGCCGGCGACACCATCATCGAAACCAGTACTCTGGCTGGCGAAATCGACACCGTACGT
>NZ_FOCU01000021.1:0-71753 GCF_900110195.1 Pseudomonas sp. ok266
CTGATCCCATCCCGAACTCAGCAGTGAAACGATGCATCGCCGATGGTAGTGTGGGGTTTCCCCATGTGAGAGTAGGTCATCGTCAAGATTAAATTCCGAAACCCCAATTGCGAAAGCAGTTGGGGTTTTGTTTTGCCCGCAGGAAAGTTTATCAGGGATAAAAAGTTCGGGAAGACTATCAAGTTCAAATACAAAAGCCCCGTCGCAATCGAAATTGCGACGGGGCTTTTGTTTTACCGTCAGCCGACGAATTGCCACAACGTGCCGCGACTGCGTCGTTGATCTTCAACATCAGACTGGATACGCGGTTAACCCTCGTTCAGCTCAATTTTACCCATTGAGGTACTGACTTCGGTTATGTGTCGGCGACCGTAGACTTCGTATGTGCGGCTGCCGTCATCGCTGTCCGGTTTACGCAATGCCAGTTGCGCGAACAAACCATTCTTTTCGCTGTAACTGCCGAACCAGTCGATCAAGGCGCCGATGTAACAATCATTGCCAATGAAGACTGGCAGGTCGGCTACTTTTTCAATGCTGTAATGCGCCGGGCCAAAGCTGTAGTAATCGTTTTCACCAGCGCCTGTAGCCGGAATAGGGCAGAGCGGTTCTTTTGAAGGGATAGCAGCGGTTTCATTTACTTTCGCCACTGCCAGATTGAGCGCTCGGTGCAGATCGGGTTCGAGTTCAAACGTGCTGTTGCCGTCATCTTTGTGTTGAAGAACGGGCACGTTGAGGTCGTAGTGATAACGGATCGTCACCGTAGGCACCTGGACGTTGATTTGCAGCGGGTTGAGCAAGTAGATCCGATCAACGCCGTACTCGCTGTTTCGATAAGCCGCGTAAGTTTTGCCACGCAGGTTTATCCAGTCTACCGACTGATTGGCACCGCGATCGTTGGTGTAGAACAGCGAACTTTCGGGCTCAACAGAGCGTTTGACGAACCGTTCTCCGTCGCGACGCCAGGTTTCCACATAGGTGAACAGACCTGTGCCCCCGGCGTAGGTATTCACAATCAGATCGCGCTGCCCGTCGCCATCCAGATCCTGCAAAGTGTAAGAGGTCAGGCCGGTTTCGGCAGCGTCAGTGATCCGCGAAGCGGTCAAGGCTCGCCATTCATTTGCAGTAACGCCTTTGGGTTGTGCAGTCGGAAAGTGCGTTATCGACGAATCCTCTTCACTGGCATCGCCGTGAAAACCGCCGGCAGTTGTTTTCACGGCGAGCGCGGCGAGTGCTCGGTCCAGCGCAAATTCGGGATCATCTTTACTGGCGGCTTGAATGCTCTTTTGCAGGTCGTCCAGCGCCTGTTCATCGAGGTCATCCGGTTGATAGGCAACGGCTGCCTGCCACTGTGCCAGCAGCACTTGCAGGCGCTCGCGATAGTGCTGATCCAGGCACGAAATGTCTTCGGCGCATTCGTTGCGGGCTTTCAGCCACAGTCGTTGAGTGCGCCTGAGCTCAGGTTGTGCGGGAGCAGAAACCTTGAATAAATCCCGATAAACCACCTCCATCTGCGCATCCAGTTCATACAGCGACTTGTTCGCGCAAACAGTGTTTTCGACGGCATTCGCCGCTTTTGTGCAATCCATTCCAGCCGCCATTGCCTGCTGAACAAACAGCAGAGCGCAGGCGGACACGATGTAGCGTCCTTTGATGTCCACGATGTAAGCCTTGTAGTGGGTAGTTGTCCTGGCGCGCAGGGTAAATGCTCGCAGAGGAATCTTGAAGCACTGGCTTCAGGGAACCGCACTTCTGGCCGATAACCCATTCGGTGACTTAAAAGTGGCGCGAAATCGCTTGATAGCATTTTGCCGCCAGCTATCATCTGCGCGCCTGAAATTGCCCTCACTTCAATTGCCTGGAAATCTTCGATGCTGTCGTATCACCAAAAAAGTTTTCTGATCGTCGATGATTTCTCGGATTTCCGCAGTTCCGTGCGTTCGATGCTGCGTGAGCTCGGGGTCAAGGACGTCGACACGGCCGACACCGGTGAGCAGGCGCTGAAGATGTGCGCGCAGAAGTCCTACGATTTCATCCTGCAGGATTTCCATCTCGGCGATGGCAAGAAGAACGGCCAGCAGGTGCTCGAAGATCTGATGTCGGAAAAGCTTATCAGCCATGAAGCGGTGTTTGTCATGGTGACGGCCGAGACCAGTCAGGCGATGGTGCTCAGTGCTCTGGAGCACGAACCGGATGCGTACCTGACCAAGCCGTTCAACCGCTCCGGCCTGGCCCAGCGCCTGGAGCGTCTGGAACAGCGCAAGACGTTGCTCAAGCCGATTCTACAAGCCCTCGATCGTGGCAAACCGGTCGAGGTGCTTAATGCCTGCATCGCCCTGTGCAAGCAGGACATTCGCTATTCACCGCTGTGCCTGCGTTATCGCGCCGATGCGCTGCGCGAGATGAATCAGAACGAAGCGCTGGAACGTCTCTATGACAGCATCATTGCTGACCGGCCGTTGCCATGGGCATTTGCCGGACTTGGCAAATTGCTGTTCAAGCGTGGCCAGGTGGCGCAAGCCAAGGGCGTTTATGAAAAGGCCCTGAAGGTGTTCCCGATGATGCCGGCGCTGTACGACGGCATGGCCGATGTACTGGTCGCCGAAGGCGATAGCAAAGGTGCGCAACGGGTGCTGGAGGAGGCGATTCGCCTGTCTCCCTTGGCGGTGCGTCGGCAGGCGTTGCTGGGCAAACTGGCGATGGCCAACGAAGACTTCGACACCGCGTCCCGCGCCTATCGTCAGGCCGTAGCGCAAGGCGCGCAGTCGCGCTTCAAGGATCCGGAAAGTAATCTCGGCCTGGCTCACGCGCTGATCAGCAAAGGCAGTGAGCGCGGTCTCGACACGCGCACACGCCTGGAGATCAACACCACGCTCAGTGCGGTGGCCAAAGAAAACCCGAGCGACCCCGGCCTGCAGATTCGCGCGCGTCTGATGAAAGCCACCAGCCTGCTGCTCAACGATGCCGAGACCGCTGACAAGCTCACCGAGCAAGCGCTTATGCGCCTCGACGGCATGGAGCAGTTCATGAGTCCGGAAGCTGCGCTGTTGGTCGCCAAGCAATTGCAGATGCTCGGACAGGCCGAGGCGGGCACCTCGATGCTCAAGAGCTGCGCAGAGATCTACGGTGACGATCCGGCAGTAATGAAAGACATCGCCAAGCTCACTGATGACCCGACCATCCTCAGTTCCAGCAACGCTGCCGCTGACCTCAACCGTCAGGGCGTGCGCGTGTACAAGACCGGCAACCTGGTGGAGGCCCGTGAGGTGTTCCGCAAGGCGCTGAAGATGCAACCGAAGAACATCAGTATCGCGCTGAACATGGCCCAGTCGCTGCTCCACGGCACCGACACCAGTGTGCCGTCGGCGGAACTGGAAGAATGTCGGGCCTGCCTGAAAATGGTTGGCCTGATGCCCGACACCGACGCGCGTTTTGCGCGTTATCAGAAGCTGAAAAGCAAGGCGTTTGGCGAATGAACCACGACGAGCAAGCTCTGGATTTTTCTACGGTGATCGCCTCCACCGTCCACGACATGAAGAACTCGCTGGCCATGCTCATGCAGGCCCACAGCCAATGGCTGGCGCGGTTGCCTGAGGCGCAACGGCTAGGCGCGGAGCAGGGTGTGATCGACTTCGAGTTTGCCCATCTCAACGGCATGCTGGTGCAACTGCTCGGGCTGTACAAGCTCGGCGTCAACCAGATGCCGCTGCAACCGGCGTATCACGAACTCGATGACTTTATCGAGGCGCAACTGGCGGCGCATCAGGAAGTGTTTGCCAGTCGCGGGATCATCGCCACCTATGAAGTCGATCCGCTGAGTCCGTTGGGTTTCTTCGACCGTGAGCTGATTGCCTCGGTGCTGGGCAACTGCATCAATAACGCCATTCGTTACGCCCGCGAATCGCTGCTGATCACCGTCAGTGACGAGGCCGGGCAACTGGTGCTGAGTATCAACGACGACGGCGACGGTTATCCGGCCGAGATGCTCGAGCGCCAGGCCGATTATGTACAGGGCATCAATCACAGCAGTGGCAGCACCGGGCTCGGTTTGTATTTCGCCAATCGTATCGCGGCGCTGCATCAGCGCAATGGTGTCGAAGGGCGCACCGAAATCCGCAACGGTGGACCGCTTGGCGGCGGGGTGTTCAGCCTTTATCTGCCGTGACACAGGTTTTTGTTTGACGCTGCTTGATATTCCGAACAGCCGGAGCCTATTTTGTGCGGGTCGCCGTTCGCGGCTCGCACAATAACAAGGATTGCGTCATGACAACCGATGGCCAGGGTTCACTCGCGCAGCGATTGACCGGCATTGATGAGATTGAATGTGTTACGCCGGATCTGAATGGCGTGCCGCGCGGCAAAGTGATGACCGCTGAGGGTTTCCTCGAAGGGCGGCGTCTGCAACTGGCCCGTGGCGTGCTGTTGCAATGCATCATGGGCGGTTACCCGGCAGCACGGTTTTACGGCAGCGACGACGGCGATCTCGCCCTGATTGCTGACCCGACCCAGATCCATCGTTTGCCATGGAGTGACGACCCGCGTGCCCTGGCGATTTGCGATGCCGATGAGTTGAGCGGCGAAAGCTCCAACCTGTCGACTCGCGGTCAGCTCAAGAAAGTCATTGCCCGTTATGCCGCGCGCGGCCTGGCGCCGGTGGTGGCGACCGAGCTGGAATTCTTTGTCTTCGCGCCGAATACCGATCCGACCCAGCCGTTCCGTCCGCCAGTAGGCCTTGACGGGCGTCGCGAGGATGGCCAATCGGCGTTCAGCGTCAGTTCCAATAACGGTCTGCGGCCGTTCTTCAACGAAGTCTATAAGTGCATGGCGGCACTCGGTCTGCCGCGCGATACCTTCATGCACGAGATGGGCGTCAGCCAGTTCGAGATCAATCTGCTGCACGGTGATCCACTGCTGCTGGCCGATCAGACGTTCCTGTTCAAGCACCTGCTCAAGGAAGTCGCGCTTAAGCACGGCTTGACCGTGGTGTGCATGGCCAAGCCGCTGGCACACACGCCAGGCAGTTCGATGCACATTCATCAGAGCATCGTCGAGACCGCTAGCGGCAAGAATGTCTTCAGTGATGCGCACGGCGAGCCAACCGCGATGTTCCGTCACTTCATCGGTGGCCAGCAGGCGGGCATGGCTGATTTCACCGCACTGTTTGCACCTAATGTGAATTCCTATCAGCGCCTGTGCCATCCGTACGCATCACCGAACAACGCCTGCTGGTCGCACGACAACCGGGCGGCCGGCCTGCGAATTCCGGCCAGCTCGCCGGTTGCCCGTCGGGTGGAAAACCGTTTGCCGGGCGCCGATGCGAATCCGTATCTGGCGATCGCCGCCAGTCTGGCTGCCGGTTTGCACGGGATCGAGAATGAGCTGGAACCGAGCGAAGCGATTCAGGGCGAGTTCGCGGTGCCGGACAATCTTGCGCTGCCGTGTACCTTGCACGCCGCGCTCGAACGTCTGAAACGTAGCCAATTGGCGAGGGAACTGTTCGGACAGGAGTTCATCGAAGGCTACATCGCTTCGAAGACCATGGAGTTGACCAGCTTCTTTGATGAAATCACTCCCTGGGAACGACGTGTTCTAGCAGCCCAGGCCTGACGTACCGCCGCCATCGGGCTATCGTTCTGGTAGCCCGATATTAACTGCAAGGAGCCGCTCGGAACGCCGATGCGCCAAATCTGGAAATCCTTTCGAGCACTGTATTTCGCCTCGCTGATGATGTTGATCGGCTCGGGCCTTCTATCCACTTATCTGGCATTGCGACTGGCCGCTGACAATGTCGACGGCCTCTGGGTCGGCGCGTTGATGGCGGCCAACTATTTCGGTCTGGTGCTGGGCGGCAAGATCGGTCACCGACTGATTGCCCGGGTCGGGCACATCCGTGCTTATTCGGCCTGTGCCGGGATCGTTGGGGCGGCTGTGCTTGGCCACGGTCTGGTCGATTGGCTGCCGGCGTGGCTGGTGCTGCGGACCATCGTCGGTCTGGGCATGATGTGCCAGTACATGGTGATCGAGAGCTGGCTCAACGAACAGGCGGACGCCAATCAGCGTGGCCTGGTGTTCAGCGGCTACATGATCGCTTCGTACCTGGGCCTGGTCCTCGGCCAACTGATTCTGGTCATGCACCCGGGCCTGGGGCTGGAACTGCTGATGCTGGTCGCGCTGTGTTTCGCCCTGTGTCTGGTGCCCGTGGCATTAACGCGGCGGATTCACCCGGCGCCACTGCATCCGGCGCCGATGGAGCCACGCTTCTTTATCAAGCGCGTACCGCAGTCGTTGAGTACGGTGCTGGGTGCCGGTTTGATCATCGGCTCGTTTTACGGTCTGGCACCGCTGTACGCCTCGCAACAAGGGCTATCGACCGAGCAGGTTGGTCTGTTCATGGGTAGCTGCATCTTTGCCGGTTTACTGGTGCAGTGGCCGTTGGGCTGGTTGTCCGATCGTTATGACCGGGCGCTGCTGATTCGCTGCTTTGCCGGGTTTCTGGCGGTGGCGGCGTTGCCGTTGGCCGTGCTGCCGCAGGTTCCGCTGGAGGTCCTGTTCGGGGTTGGTTTCCTGTGTTCACTGGTGCAGTTCTGTCTGTACCCACTGGCAGTGGCATTCTCCAACGACCACGTCGAAGGCGATCGTCGCGTGTCGCTGACGGCGATGCTGCTGGTGACTTATGGTGTCGGTGCGAGCATCGGGCCGTTGCTTGCGGGCGTGTTGATGAAGCTGTTTGGCAGCCAGAGCCTGTATGCGTTCTTCAGCTTCTTCGCGTTGGTGCTGGTGTGGCGGATCCGGCCGAAAGCGGTGACCAATCTGCATCAGGTCGACGACGCGCCGCTGCATCACGTGGCCATGCCGGACAGCATGTCCAGCTCACCGCTGGTGGCGGCCCTCGATCCTCGGGTAGACGAGCAGGTGGTGCAGGAGCAGATGGTGCAAGACCCTGTGCAGGCGCCGGCAAGTCCCGAGCCTGAAGCTGATACTCCGTCAGAGCCTGCGGCAGAAGTCGAATCGGATACCGATAAACCCGCGCCTGATCTCAGCGGCGGTAGACCCTGAACTGAACAAAAAACATCGCGCATAAAAAAGGGCAGTCCCGCCAAGGACTGCCCTTTTTATTGGCCGCAACGAATCAGAGATCGTCTTTGTCGAAACGGCGTGCTTCACGTTGCAACTGATACACGAAACGCTCAACGTTGCGCGCAGCCTGGCCACTGATGTTGTGGAAGCGCAGACCGGCAAAGGTAATGTTGAGTTTTTCTTCGAAATGCAGATAGCGCAATTCGACGGAGATCGGCTGGTTGCCGAACAGTGGCGGGGCGATCAAGCGGTCATAAACCTGGCCCAATTGCAGGCGGTCGGTGATATCACCTTCGAAACGCAGCTTGCAGCCGGTCGCGGAGATATCCAGCAGTTTGCCGTTGATTGGCGCCTTGAGTTTTTCGCCGCCCAGTTCAACGCTGACCAGGTCGGTCAGTTTCAGTGCCGCGCGGAAGGCATTGCGGCGCTGGTGGTAAACCACTTCAGTCGGCAGTGCGCCGGTGTAGAAACGATCACCCTCGGATTCTTCGATATTCAGCGTGCCGGTGCATTCCCAGGCGATGCGCACGCCTTCATGAAAACCTTCAACCTTGAATGGCTCACCGGCCTGCAGGAAACGTTCGCCATCACGCGGAATCATCTCGTCCAGTGCGATCGTAGCGCTGTCGCGGTCGACTTTGATCAGATAGCTCTGGAAGCGCTGGCTGCGCTCATGAAAGGTGATGATCAGCGGATCGTGGCTTTCTTGCAGCTGGCGCAGGTTGCTGGAGATTTCCAGTGGCGTGGTAAGCACCTTAGGGGGCTGCGGAGCATCATCCGCGCTGAGGGCGTTGGACACGGTTTATCAATCTCCAGACAAAATATGACGACTAGCCAGCATTTTGCCAGCATGTTTCGCGGGTTGATAGAGCTGGCGCATCAACGGCTCATGCCTGGCTGAGCGGACGCGGTGTGGCGGGTTTGGCAAATGTACCGCTGGCGTTATACAGCGCCGGCGCTTCACCGCCGGTGAGGATCTTCAGCTGATTGGCCGTGGCGGCCTGCTGGATCTGGATCGACTGGCCGTTCTTGAGGTTGGCGGCCTGGCATTGAGCGATCAGATCGGTCAGGGCATCGCCCTGGCTCAGCAACTGGTCGCCAATGCTCGACTGGCCAGCCAGTTGCTCCAGACCGCTGCGGTCTGTCGGCAAGTTGAGGCTGGCGAGGATTTCACTGCGCTTGCGGCCATGCTGTTCAAGCAGAATGATCAATGCCTGTTTATGCGCCAGAATGTTTTCCAGCAAGGGCATGTCGCGACCGTGCAACGCGAGGGATTCGGTTTGCAGCAGCTCCAGCAATTGTTGAGCTGGAGCAAAGTCGTCGTTGATCAATTGCAATAAATTAGTGTCGTGCATGGCTGGCCTTGGGTTTTAAGCGTCCAAAAGCCTGGCGCCGGCAAAAGCCTAGCGCTGGGCTTCGAAGTTGAGCAGTTTGCTGGCTACACGGTTGCTGTCGACTTTATAGCTGCCATCGGCAATCGCGGCTTTCAACTCGGCCACACGGGCTTTGTCGACAGCAGGCTGATCGCGCAGCTTGTCAGTGACCTTCTGCAACTGTTGAGCCTCATTGCTGAGGTGTACCGATTCCCCGCTTTTTGCGGTACTGGCCGGTTCGGCCTGGGTATTCAGCGGCGCGGAGGTGCCGGTTTCGGCGGTTTCCTTGGCGTTGCTGGTACGTGTACTGCCCGTAAGTGACGAGGAGCTGTTCAAACGGCTGAAATCGATGACCATGATAAAAACCTCTGGGAATTTGGACGCTTGCCATGTTTTCGGCCATCCCCTGGAAAACTTTAGGCACATTTACAATGAGCCTTGCATGCGCCGGCGCGTGTCCTGCTGCGGCACAGTTTAGGGAACAGCCGGGGCCAGCGCCAGTTTTCTACATCGCCACTTCCACTTGGCCCGGCGCGGTGACTTGCGCCTTGATGACCCGTTGCGAGTTGAGGTTTTTCACCCGGATCTGTTCTTTCAAACCACCATTGGCCAGCGCTTCCCCGGGCATGCGCACGGCGAGCGTGCCGCTGCGCGCAGTAATGACCACTTGATCACCCTTGCGAATGACTTCCGCCTGTTCCAGATGGACCAGGGTAATGACCTGATCGGCTACCGTTGGTCGGGTTAATTTCTGCCCGATCGCTTCGTCTACCGAGGTCAGAAAGCCTTGGTTGATCGTGCTCACGTCGCGTTCACGCAGGGTCACGTCCTGTGGTTCGATGATCCCTGCACGTTTCAGCGGTCGGGTGGTTGTCACAATCTCGCGAAACAGGCGGACTTGAGCGGGTACGAACACAGTCCAGGGCGAGGCGCCCTCACAGCGGACCTTCACGGTAACCCGGCCCAGCGGACGTGCCGGACTCTCCAAAGTCGCTGTCAATTCCTTGTCGCACATAGGCATGCGCATACGGGGGTCGAGCTGGTTTACTTCGATCTCGTAGCGGCCTTCCGTTTGACTGGTGGCCAGATAGTCTTCTACGGTGAACTCAAGAAAGCCCTGAGTGACGCCGATAAGCATGTCAGGCAAGGTAACCGCATCAGCAATGGCAGGGCTGCCAGCGAAAAAGCAGCAGACGGCGGACATCGCGCAAAGGCTTTTGCGAGCGCGGGAGGTCAGGTGTCGGAAAAATGTCGTTTGAGCGTTCATACGAGTTAAAAAGCAAGCGCCGTGCCGTTTAGCAATGAATGTGCGTCGCAACAACACTTGGCGTTGGTGTAGGAGTCTGGGCATGGCTGGTGTAATGGATTCGGTGAACCAGCGCACGCAACTGGTGGGGCAGAATCGCCTGGAGCTGTTGTTGTTCCGTCTCGACGGTCAGCAGCTCTACGGAATCAACGTGTTCAAGGTGCGGGAAGTGTTGCAGTGCCCGTCGCTGACGTTGATGCCCAAGTCCAGTCCTGTCGTGTGCGGGGTGGCAAATATCCGGGGGGCGACCATTCCGATCCTTGATCTGGCAATGGCCACCGGTTCCGGAGCGTTGAAGGACAAGAACAACCCGTTCGTGATCATCACGGAGTACAACACCAAGACCCAGGGTTTCCTGGTCCGCTCGGTGGAGCGCATCGTCAACATGAACTGGGAAGAGATTCATCCACCGCCCAAGGGCACGGGTCGCGATCACTACCTGACCGCTGTGACTCGGGTGGACAATCAGTTAGTCGAAATCATCGACGTCGAGAAAGTGCTGGCGGAAGTTGCGCCGACACCGGAAGCGATTTCGGTGGGCGTGGTCGATGTCGAGACCCAGACCAAGGCACTGTCATTGCGTGTCTTGACGGTCGATGACTCGTCGGTGGCGCGCAAGCAGGTCACGCGTTGTCTGCAGACAATCGGGGTCGAAGTGGTGGCGCTGAACGACGGCAAACAGGCGCTGGATTACCTGCGCAAGCTGGTCGATGAGGGCAAGAAGCCGGAAGAAGAGTTCCTGATGATGATTTCCGACATCGAGATGCCGGAGATGGACGGGTACACCCTGACGGCGGAAATCCGCGGCGACGCACGCATGCAAAAGCTTCATATCATCCTGCATACTTCGTTGTCGGGGGTATTCAATCAGGCGATGGTCAAGAAAGTCGGTGCCGATGACTTTTTGGCCAAGTTCCGTCCTGATGACCTCGCATCCCGGGTAGTCGACCGGATCAAAGCAGCAGATATCAGCTAGGGGCGTTTTGCTCCTGGCGGTCAACACGATTTAAGAGGCGGCATCATTGTCTACGGGTAATTTGGATTTCGAACAGTTCCGGGTCTTCCTGGAAAAAGCCTGTGGCATTCTGCTCGGTGAAAACAAGCAGTACCTGGTCTCGAGCCGTCTCAACAAACTGATGGAGCAGCAAGGCATCAAATCCCTGGGTGAGCTGGTTCAGCGCATCCAGACCCAGCCGCGCAGCGGTTTGCGCGAGCAGGTGGTCGATGCCATGACGACCAACGAAACCCTGTGGTTTCGTGACACCTATCCGTTTGAAGTCTTGAAGAACAAGGTGCTGCCTGAAGCGATCAAGGCCAGCCCCAATCAGCGTCTGCGGATCTGGTCGGCCGCCTGCTCGTCGGGCCAGGAACCGTACTCGCTGTCGATGTCGATCGACGAGTTCGAGCGGACCAACCTTGGTCAACTGAAGATGGGCGTGCAGATTGTTGCCACCGATCTGTCCGGTCTTATGCTGACCAACTGCAAGACCGGCGAGTACGACAGCCTGGCCATCGGTCGTGGTTTGTCGCCGGAACGCCTGCAGCGTTACTTCGACCCGAAAGGGCCGGGCCGCTGGGTGATCAAGGCGCCGATCAAGAACCGGGTAGAGTTCCGTTCGTTCAACCTGCTCGACAGCTATGCCGCGCTGGGCAAGTTCGACATCGTGTTCTGCCGCAACGTGTTGATCTACTTCTCTGCCGAAGTGAAGAAAGACATCCTGTTGCGCATTCACAGCACGTTGAAGCCGGGCGGTTATCTGTTCCTTGGCGCTTCCGAAGCGCTGAACGGTTTGCCGGACCATTACCAGATGGTGCAGTGCAGCCCGGGGATTATTTACCAGGCGAAATAACCGTATCGGCAACACCAAAAAACGGCAGGTCCCAAAAAGACCTGCCGTTTTTTATGCCCAAAGAAATTCTCCCTGACACCATAAACCCCCTGTAGGAGTGAGCCTGCTCGCGATAGCGGTAGCACATTCAGCAGCATCGGTACCTGACACACCGCTATCGCGAGCAGGCTCACTCCTACAGGGGATCGTGGTGTGTATGAGATGGACGGCAAGCGGCAGAAAAGCGGCATCCGGCGGAAACCGGTTGCCGCTTTTCTGGCATTGCCGCTTTGCCGACTCCCTGCAAAGCCCCGGTTTATGCGGCTTTTGTGGTTTGGCACGGCGCTTGCTAAAGCTCAGTTACGAAAAACCGGTCACCTGAAGGTTCCCGACATGAGCATCAGCTTCGATAAAGCGCTCGGCATTCACGAAAAGGCATTGGGCTTCCGCGCCCAGCGTGCCGAAGTGCTGGCCAACAACATCGCCAACGCCGACACCCCGAACTACAAGGCGCGGGATCTGGACTTCTCCAAAGTGCTTGAAGCACAGACCCAGAAAAATGCGAACGGCACCATCGCCCTGAACATGACCAACAGCCGTCACATCGAAGCTGAAGGCCTGGGCAATGGCGACGAATCGCTGATGTATCGCACGCCGATGCAACCGTCGATCGACCAGAACACCGTGGACGCTCAACTGGAACAGTCGAACTACGCGGAAAACGCCGTCGGCTTCCAGGCCAGCTTCACCCTGCTCAACAGCAAATTCAAAGGGCTGGTGTCAGCCCTGCGCGGAGAGTAATCCATGTCCCTGTCCAGCGTTTTCAACATTGCCGGCAGCGGCATGAGCGCACAAACCACGCGTCTGAACACCGTGGCGTCGAACATCGCCAACGCCGAAACCGTCTCGTCGAGCATCGACCAGACCTATCGCGCCCGTCACCCGGTATTCGCCACCATGTTCCAGGGCGGCCAGAACAGCGGCAGCAACTCGCTGTTCCAGAGCCAGGACGCGGCCGGTCAGGGCGTACAGGTGCTCGGTGTAGTCGAAGACCAGAGCAACCTCGAAGCGCGTTACGAGCCGAACCATCCGGCGGCCGACGCCAAAGGCTACGTCTACTACCCGAACGTCAACGTGGTGGAAGAAATGGCTGACATGATTTCCGCGAGCCGCTCGTTCCAGACCAACGCCGAAATGATGAACACCGCCAAAACCATGATGCAGAAGGTACTGACCCTCGGTCAGTAATAAGGGGCGACTGCCATGAGTGTTTCCGATACCACCAGCAGCCTGAGCATGAATGACATCCTGGCGAACTCGTCGAAAAAGACCAGTTCGACCACCGGTGGCATTGCTTCGGCGACCAACAGCGCCACCGGCGGCCAGGCACTGGGCAAGGATGCGTTCCTGCAATTGCTGGTCACCCAGCTGAAAAACCAGAACCCGCTTGATCCGCAGGACAACAGTGCCTTCGTTGCGCAGTTGGCACAGTTCAGCAGTCTTGAGGGGATCACCACCCTCAACAGCACTGTCAGCTCGCTGGCTGGCAACTACAACTCCTCGCAGGCGTTGCAGGCTTCGTCGCTGGTGGGCCGCAATGTGATCGTGCAGACCAACTCGGTTCAGCTCGACGATCCGAGCAAAGGCATGACCGGCTCGGTCAGCGTTCCGTCGTCGATTGCCGGCGGCACCGTCAGCATCACCGACAGCAGCGGCACGGTGGTTCGCACCATCGATCTGGGCAGCCGCGCCGCAGGCAGCGCGAGCTTCACCTGGGACGGCAAGGACAAGGACGGCAATGTGGTCAAGACCGGTACCTATACCGTCAAGGCCAACGCATCGATCAATGGCACCTCGACCGACATGGCGACGTACCTGCCGGCCACTGTCACCAGCGTGACGATCAGCCAGACCGGCGGCGAGCTGATGCTCAACCTGTCCGGCAAGGGCACCGTTGCCCTGTCCAAAGTACAAACCATTGGTATATAGAGCCGACTAACCGGCACAAAGGAGTGGAATATGTCTTTCAATATCGGCCTTAGCGGTCTCTATGCAGCCAACAAGCAACTGGACGTGACCGGCAACAACATCGCCAACGTCGCGACCGCCGGTTTCAAATCGTCCCGTGCAGAATTCGAAGACGTCTACTCGGCCACTCGCCTGGGTAGCGGCAGCAAAGTGATCGGCAACGGTGTGCGCCTGGCCAATGTTTCCCAGCAGTTCACCCAGGGTGACATCAACAACACCGGTAACGTGCTGGACATGGGCATCAACGGTTCGGGCTTCTTCACCATGAGCAACAACGGCTCGGTGTCCTACACCCGTGCCGGTACGTTCAAGGTCGACAACGCCGGTTACATCACCAACACCGACTACACCTCGCGCCTGCAGGGTTACGGCGTGGACGCCAATGGCAAGATCATCAACGGTGTGTTGACCGACCTGAAGATCGATACCTCGAACCTGGCGCCGAAATCGACTTCCCTGGTGACGTCGAGCATCAACTTGAACTCGACTGCGCCGGTGATCAACGACACAGTGGCGGCCGGCAAGTTTGATCCGAGCAAGCTTGAGACGTACACGAAGAGCTTCAGCACTCCGATCTACGACTCGCAGGGCAACTCGCACGTCATGGATCAGTACATGGTGAAAACCGGCCAAAACACTTGGAAGGTTTACACCCTGGTGGACGGGCGTAATCCGGATGCAACCGGTAGCAATCCACTCACGACGCCTCCAACTGCTTCGACACTGACGTTTGACAGTTCGGGCAATCTGACTCAGGTCAGCACACCTAATCCGGCGGATCCGGCCAATCCGATCATCAGCAGCGACTTGAAGCTGGCCAATTGGAAGCCGGGCAACGTGGTCAACGGTAACTTTGTACCTAACGGCGCAGCAGCCAACACGGCTGGCGTGACCATCTCCATGTCCAAGACCACTCAGTACAACGCTGACACCGCGCGTTCGATTCCGACTCAGGACGGTTACGCCACTGGCCAGATCACCAACCTGACCATCGACGGCACCGGTACTTTGTTCGCCAACTTCAGCAACAACCAGAGCAAGGCCATCGGCCAGGTTGCGCTGGCCAGCTTCACCAACGAACAAGGCCTGCAGGCTATCGGTGGCACCAGCTGGAAAGAGACGTTTGCTTCGGGTATCCCGGGCTACGATGCACCGGAAACCGGTACCTTGGGTTCGATCGCTTCCAACTCGCTGGAAGAGTCGAACGTTAACCTGACCAACGAACTGGTAGACCTGATCAAGGGCCAGAGCAACTATCAGGCGAACGCCAAGACCATTTCCACTCAGAGCACCATCATGCAGACCATCATTCAGATGACCTGATGTGATCTGAGAGCTGCACTGAAAACCGACGCGCCAATGCGTCGGTTTTTTTTGGCGTAGTATTTGGGACGTGTGTTCAGCTATCTACCGTTTGTCGGTCGCTGTGGTGTGGAACTTGCACTCTCGGGAAGCGGTGGCGGTGCGCGTCAAACTTTCATTCACTCCGCCTGTTTGCAAGCCGGGCCTAAGGTCCGGTGGCTTGGAAGCCATCAGTAGTCACCAGGGATGCGACACTTTGAACAGTCATGATTACGTCAGTGCGCCGATTGCGGTGCCAGCGCTCGACGGCCTCCGGCCGGGCCGTATATGCCCGCACTGCCCGGGCATTGCCGGTTGCCCTGTCAGTGCCCCCTCATCCAAACCGATTGAAATCAATTCTCCTGTTGTCGGGTTCACACAGCAACGTCTGCGCGGCCGATGTCGTGCGCGGTGATTTTTCTGATCGTGTCGAGCATCACCGCCCCCAGCCCAAAGCGGTCGGATTTTTCAAAATGCTCAAGCCTTTTTGCAATCAAGCCTTACGTGCATCAGAGAGGGTGAGTCCTCAGCGCCAGGCGATTTGACGCAGTTTCCAACACAAGCACACTCACACAAGGAAGATGTAATGGCGGTAATTTATGGGTCCAATGGTGCAGATTCGCTGGTAGGTACCATCGGCGATGATCAAATACGTGGTTTGGCGGGCGATGACGTTTTGAATGGTGGGGATGGCAACGACCTTCTCATTGGTGGCGAAGGGGCTGATCAGCTCATTGGTGGCGCAGGTTTCGACACCGCCAGCTACGAAGACGCCAATCAGGGAGTCGGCGTGACGATCAACCTGAAAACCGGCGTTAACTCCGGTCTTGCGGCGGGCGATACGTTCAACGGTATTGAGGCGTTTCGCGGTACCAGTTACACCGACAACTTTGTCGCCGACGCTTCGGCCAACACGTTTGATGGTGTGATCGGCTACGACACCTTGAGCTACGCCACCTCCGAGCAGGCGATCAACCTGACGTTGACCGGCGTCAATGGTACCGGTCTGGGCGGCGATGCGCAGGGTGATGCCTTCAGTAACATGGACGTGGTTATCGGTACCGCGTTCGATGACGTCTTTACCCTGAACTCTGGCAGCACGAGCGTCTATGGTGGCGCCGGTAACGACGTCTACATCATCAATGGTCCCTGGACTGGTGGCATCGGTGAAGGCGCCGGTGGCGGCGATGATGAGATTCGTACCAATCAGATCAAAATAAGCATGAGTGGCGAAATCGAGCGCCTGACGTATACCGGCACCGGCAACTTCACCGGTATAGGCAGTGCAGGCAACAACGTCATCACCGGCGGTGTCGGCAACGATGTGCTGATCGGTGGTGCGGGTGCCGACCAGTTGATTGGCGGCGCAGGTTTCGACACGGCCAGCTACGAAGACGCCAACCAGGGTATCGGTGTGACGATCAACCTGAAAACCGGGGTTCACACCAGTCTGGCTGCGGGTGATACGTTCAACGGTATCGAGGCGTTTCGCGGCACCAGTTACACCGACAATTTTGTCGCCGACGCCACGGCCACCTCTTTTGATGGTGCGGGCGGCTACGACACCTTGAGCTATGCCACCTCCGAGCAGGCGATCAACCTGACGCTGACCGGCGTCAATGGCACCGGTCTGGGCGGTGATGCGCAGGGTGATAGTTTCAGCAACCTGGAAGCAGTTGTCGGCACTGCATTCGATGATGTTTTTACCCTTAACTCTGGTAGCACAAGCGTCAGTGGTGGCGCCGGTAACGACGTCTATATCATCAATGGTCCCTGGGCGGGCGGGATAGGTGAAGGCGCCGGTGGCGGCGATGATGAGATTCGTACCAACCAGCTCAAAATGGGCATGAGTGGCGACATCGAGCGCCTGACGTATACCGGCACCGGTAACTTCACTGGCATCGGCAGTACAGGCAACAACATCATCACCGGCGGCGTTGGCAACGACGTGTTGATCGGTGGTGCGGGTGCCGACCAGTTGATTGGCGGCGCGGGTTTTGACACGGCCAGCTACGAAGACGCCAACCAGGGTGTCGGCGTGACGATCAACCTGAAAACCGGGATTCACACCAGTCTGGCGGCGGGTGATACGTTCAACGGTATCGAGGCATTTCGTGGTACCAGTTACACCGACAATTTTGTCGCCGACGCCACGGCCACCTCGTTTGATGGTGCGGGCGGTTATGACACCTTGAGCTACGCCAGCTCCGAGCAGGCGATCAACCTGACGTTGACCGGCGTCAACGGCACCGGTCTGGGCGGCGATGCGCAGGGTGATACCTTCAGCAACATGGAAGCGGTTATCGGCACGGCGTTCGATGACGTCTTTACCCTGAACTCCGGCAGCGCGAGCGTCGGTGGTGGCGCCGGCAACGATGTCTACATCATCAATGGTCCTTGGACAGGTGGCATCGGTGAAGCCGCCGGTGGTGGTGATGATGAAATCCGTACCAACCAGACCAGTATGGGCATGAGCGGCGAAGTCGAGCGCTTGACCTATACCGGGACGGGTAACTTCACCGGTACTGGCAACGCTGGCGACAACATCATCACCGGCGGCGCTGGCAACGATGTGCTCCTCGGCGGTGCAGGTGCCGACAAATTGATTGGCGGCGCCGGTATCGACGTTGCCAGCTATGAGGACAGCCTTGCTGCGGGTGTCACGGTCAACCTGAAAACCGGTGTACACACAGGCTTCGCTGCAGGCGATACTTTCTCCGGTATCGAAATCATTCGTGGCAGCAAGAACGGTGACACGTTCTTCGGTGACGCGCAGGCCAACATTTTTGATGGCGGCACCGCGGGTGGCGTCGATACCGTCGATTACTCGTTGTCGGCGCAGGCCGTGAACATCACGCTTACCACGCTCGGCGCCGGCAGTGGTCAGGGCGGCGACGCGCAGGGCGATACCTTTACCAATATCGAGAAAGTCGTCGGTTCGGACTTCGACGATGTGTTTGTCAGCGGCTCCGCAGCCTCCCTGTTCCAGGGCGGGGCGGGTAACGATCTGTACATCATCAACGGCTCGCCCAATCAGTCGGTCATTGAATTGGCGGGTGGAGGTGACGACGAAATACGCACCTCGCTGAGCAGCATGACCTTGAGTCCTGAAGTCGAACGCCTGACCTATACCGGCACCGGTAACTTCACCGGTACAGGCAATGCGGGCAACAACATCATCACCGGTGGCGTTGGCAACGACGTACTAATGGGGGGGGCGGGTGCGGACCTCTTCATCGGTGGCGCGGGCCTCGATACCGTCTCCTACGACGACTCCACCGTAGGCGTGACGATCAACCAGAAAACCGGTATTCACACGGGCATTGCTGCTGGCGATACCTTTGAGGGTATCGAAGTCATTCGCGGCTCCAAATACAGTGACACGTTCATGGCCGGCGCCGCTGCCGACAAGTTCGACGGCGGTACGGCCGGCCCGGACAACATGGACGTCATCGACTATTCGCAGTCTGGCGCGGCCATCAACCTGACGTTGGTTTCCGGAACTGGCACCGGGACCGGTGGTGATGCCGAGGGCGATTCGTTCTCTGGAATCGAAAAGGTGATCGGTTCGGGGTATGACGATGTGTTCACCACTTCCACGTCCGGCTCCTTCACCCTACAGGGTGGTGCGGGCAACGACGTCTACATCGTCAACGCCGGTGCCTCGGCGGTGATCGTCGAAGCGCAGGGCGGCGGCGACGACGAAGTGCGTACCAACCAGCTCAGCATGGGGCTGCACAATAACGTCGAGCGCCTGACTTACACCGGCACGGGCAACTTCACCGGTCGCGGTAATGCCAGCGACAACATCATCACCGGTGGCGCTGGCAACGATACCTTGCTGGGCGGAGCGGGTGCCGACAGCTTTATCGGTGGTGCCGGTACGGACACCGTCAGTTATGACGACAGCACGGTGGCGGTGACGCTCAATTTCAAGACGGGCGTATACAGCGGCATCGCCGCAGGTGACACCTTCACCGATATCGAACTGATTCGCGGCACGCAGTACGCCGATACATTTATCGCCGGCGCGGGTGCCGACAAGTTCGACGGTGCTACGGGCATTGATGTGGCGGATTACTCGCAATCCACTCAGGGCGTGACGCTGACATTGGGTGCTGCCGGTGTCGGCTCTGGCACGGGCACGGGTGGCGATGCCGAGGGAGACAGTTTTTACGGTATCGAATCCATCATCGGCTCGGCTTACAACGACGTCTTTATCGCCAATGCCAACTCGACCGGTTTCACTGTGCAAGGTGGTTTGGGCGACGATGTTTACGTCCTCAACAACGCAAACTATGGCGCTATCATCGAACTGGCTGGCGGCGGTAATGATGAAGTGCGCACCAATCAGTCTTACTACCTCATGAATGCCGGGATCGAGCGCTTGACCTATACCGGTACCGGGATGTTCCAGGCGCGAGGCAATGCGCTCGATAACGTCATCACGGGCGGGGCCGGGGACGACATTTTGATGGGGGGCGATGGCGGCGACACGTTTATCGGTGGCGATGGTTTCGATACGGTCAGCTATAACGACGTCGGGCCGGTAGGCGTGGTCATCAATCTCAAAACTGGCGAGCACACCGCTATAGCCAAGGGCGATACCTTCCAGAGCATCGAGAAGTTCGTCGGCTCGGGACGCGACGACACCTTCATCGGTAATGATCAAATCAACAATTTTGACGGTGCTTTCGGGCGCGACACGGTGAGCTTCGCCTTTGAAAGCTCAGCCATCACGCTTGACCTCACTCAGCCATTGACCGGTGCCGCAGCAGGCGACACCTACACCAACATCGAAAACTGGGAAGGCACTGCATTCAATGACACGTTGATCGGTGGTGCCGGCGCCGAGACGTTTATTGGTGGCAAGGGCGCTGACTTTATCGATGGCGGTGCAGGTGTTTCCGATGAAGCCTGGTACATCGGCAGCTCGGCTGCGGTGCAAATCGACTTGCTGGCCAATACAGTCACCGGCGGTGATGCGAGCGGCGATGTACTGGTCAATATTGAGGGGCTGCACGGCTCGTCATTCAACGACACCCTGACCGGGAACGCTGCCTGGAACACCCTCTATGGTGGAGCAGGGAATGACCTGATCTACGGCGGGGACGGCAACGACTCGATTTATGGCGGCAACTACGAGCCTTACGCGATCAACGGTCCGGATCGCAGCGGTCCGGCCGAGGCGGATCAGCTGTTTGGCGGCAATGGCAACGACAGCATGTTCAGCGCCAACAACGATGTCGGCAGCATCCTGCACGGTGATGCCGGTAACGACGATATTAACGTTTACGCCGGTATTGCCTATGGTGATGACGGCAGTGACTCGCTGGTGGGCAATGGGCCTGAATATCAGCTGTTTGGCGGCGCGGGTTCCGACACCTTGATCATGTTCGGCGGTGGGTATGCCTACGGCGGTGAGGGCAGCGATACCTACAAGGTGTATTCGTCGACCAATGTGATGATCAAGGACGATGGTCTTCAAGGCGGCGATAGAGTCGAGCTGCAGAATATCAAGTCGTATGCCGATGTGATCATCAAGACCGACGGCACCAATGCCTACATCTTCAATGCTGTGGAGTGGAATGCCGGTAAGCAGAGCAACGCGGTGATTCTTGCGGACTGGTATGCAGGCTCGAACACCATCGAAACCTTCGCTACTGCCAATGGTGATACGTTCACCATTCCAGTAGTGGGGCAGGCGATGGCCGAGTCCTTTATGGTCTGATGAGGTACTGAAAGCACAATGAGCGGCGAAACCTGTAACCGGGTTTCGCCGTTTTTTTGCTTCAATATTTACTCCAGCCAAAAGAAAACCCCCGACACACCAGAAGTCTGTCGGGGGTTTCTTTTGCCTGGAAGAATCAGACGTCTCGCAACGCCTGACTCAGCTCAGCTTATTGGCAAGCTTCGCAATCCGGCTCGTCAATCGCGCAAGCCTTTGGCACTGGCGCAGGACCGGCAGGAGCTGCCAGAACCGAATCGTCGCCGTGGTTGCCGCCGCTGGAAACAGCGTTCAGCTTGCCGGTGTTGATGGTCGACTTCTCGGTGCTGGTCGCGGCCAGGGCACGGAGGTAGTAAGTGGTTTTCAGACCACGGTACCAGGCCATGCGGTAGGTCACGTCGAGCTTCTTGCCCGATGCGCCAGCGATGTACAGGTTCAGCGACTGGGCCTGGTCGATCCACTTCTGACGACGGCTGGCGGCGTCAACGATCCACTTGGTGTCCACTTCGAACGCGGTCGCATAAAGCTCTTTGAGTTCTTGCGGGATGCGCTCGATCTGCTGAACCGAACCGTCGTAGTACTTCAGGTCGTTGATCATGACCGAGTCCCACAGACCGCGAGCCTTGAGGTCGCGAACCAGGTACGGGTTGATCACGGTGAATTCGCCCGACAGGTTCGATTTCACATACAGGTTCTGGTAGGTCGGTTCGATCGACTGCGATACGCCGGTGATGTTGGCGATGGTCGCGGTCGGTGCGATGGCCATGATGTTGGAGTTACGAATGCCTTTCTGTACACGGGCGCGAACCGGTGCCCAGTCGAGGGTTTCGTTCAGGTCGACATCGATGTACTTCTGGCCACGGGCTTCGATCAGGATCTGTTGCGAATCCAGCGGCAGGATGCCTTTGGACCACAGCGAACCCTGGAACGTCTCGTACGCGCCACGCTCGTCAGCCAGGTCGCAGGACGCCTGGATCGCGTAGTAGCTGACCGCTTCCATCGACTTGTCGGCGAACTCGACGGCAGCGTCGGAACCGTAAGGGATGTGCTGCAGGTACAGCGCGTCCTGGAAGCCCATGATGCCCAGACCGACCGGACGGTGCTTGAAGTTGGAGTTCTTCGCTTGTGGCACCGAGTAGTAGTTGATGTCGATCACGTTATCGAGCATGCGTACAGCGGTGTTCACGGTACGTTCCAGCTTGGCGGTGTCCAGCTTGCCATCCACAATGTGGTTCGGCAGGTTGATCGAGCCCAGGTTGCAAACAGCGATCTCGTCCTTGTTGGTGTTCAAGGTGATCTCGGTGCACAGGTTCGAGCTGTGAACCACGCCGACGTGCTGCTGCGGGCTGCGCAGGTTGCACGGGTCTTTGAAGGTCAGCCATGGGTGGCCGGTTTCAAACAGCATGGAGAGCATTTTGCGCCACAGGTCTTTGGCCTGGATGGTCTTGAACAGTTTGACCTTGCCTGGGTATTCGGTCAGGGCTTCGTAGTACTCGTAGCGCTCTTCGAAGGCTTTGCCGGTCAGGTCGTGCAGGTCCGGTACTTCGGATGGCGAGAACAGGGTCCACTTGCCGTCATCGAAGACACGCTTCATGAACAGGTCAGGGATCCAGTTGGCGGTGTTCATGTCGTGGGTACGACGACGATCATCACCGGTGTTCTTGCGCAGTTCGATGAACTCTTCGATGTCCATGTGCCAGGTTTCCAGGTAGGCACAGACAGCGCCTTTGCGCTTGCCACCCTGGTTAACGGCTACAGCAGTGTCGTTCACCACTTTGAGGAACGGCACAACGCCTTGCGACTTGCCGTTGGTGCCCTTGATGTACGAACCCAGAGCGCGAACAGGCGTCCAGTCGTTGCCCAGGCCGCCGGCGAATTTCGACAACATGGCGTTGTCGTGGATCGCGTGGTAGATGCCCGACAGGTCATCCGGCACGGTGGTCAGGTAGCAGCTCGACAGCTGTGGACGCAGGGTACCGGCGTTGAACAGGGTCGGGGTCGACGACATGTAGTCGAAGGACGACAGCAGGTTGTAGAACTCGATCGCACGGTCTTCTTTCTGCTTCTCTTCGATCGCCAGGCCCATGGCCACGCGCATGAAGAAGATCTGCGGCAGTTCGAAACGCACGCCATCCTTGTGGATGAAGTAACGGTCGTACAGGGTCTGCAGGCCCAGGTAGGTGAATTGCTGATCACGCTCGTGGTTGATCGCCTTGCCCAGTTTTTCCAGGTCGAAGGAAGCCAGCACAGGGTTCAGCAGTTCGAACTCGATACCTTTGGCGATGTAAGCCGGCAGTGCCTTGGCGTACAGGTCGGCCATTTCGTGGTGAGTGGCGCTTTCGGCCACACCGAGGAAACCCAGACCTTCGGCACGCAGGGTGTCCATCAGCAGGCGGGCGGTCACGAACGAGTAGTTCGGCTCACGCTCGACCAGGGTACGGGCGGTCATCACCAGGGCGGTGTTGACGTCGGTCAGGGCCACGCCGTCGTACAGGTTTTTCAGGGTTTCGCGCTGGATCAGGTCGCCGTCGACTTCTTCCAGACCTTCGCAGGCCTCGGTGACGATGGTGTTCAGGCGGCCCATGTCGAGCGGCGCCAGGCTGCCGTCGGTACGGGTGATGCGGATCGACGGGTGAGCGTTGACCGCTTCTTCGGCCGGCGCGTGGGCAGCGCGTTCTTTCGAACGACCGTCACGGTAGATCACGTAGTCGCGAGCGACTTTCTGCTCACCGGCACGCATCAGGGCCAGTTCGACCTGGTCCTGGATTTCTTCGATGTGGATGGTGCCACCCGACGGCATGCGACGCTTGAAGGTCGCGGTGACCTGTTCGGTCAGACGGGCAACGGTGTCATGGATTCGCGACGAAGCGGCAGCGGTGCCGCCTTCAACTGCGAGGAACGCTTTGGTGATAGCGACGGTGATCTTGTCATCGGTGTAAGGAACGACAGTGCCATTGCGCTTGATCACGCGCAGTTGACCAGGCGCGGTGGCTGCCAGATCCGAATTCGAATCAGCGGCCTGCGGCAAGGTGCCCTGCGGGTTCTCGCGAGTTGTGTCGGTTTGCATGGGGGGTGGTCTCCACATTCTCTATGTTTGTTTGGGCACCATCATGGTGCCCACCGTTCTGTCCAGAAGCACTACAGCCGACGGGCGTCGGGTATAACAACTTCGGGACAGTAGGAAAAAAGGCTGATGAAGCCGCATCCTTGCCGAAGTTTTTGGCTACGAGCCAGGGCTCGAGCCGGATTCCTTCCCGGGTGACAGTAATGACTGCAACACCCGTACCGTTCTCGCCGCTGCGAGCTAAAAAACGGTGCCATCCGCAAGTGCGGTTTGGGCTTTGAAAAACTTGCTTGGTTCAACCGGAAACAGGCAATAAATCGCTTGAGTTTCAGGTCTGAAATGTGGTTGGGCGTTTAAGCGGAAAACCCTATATGTAGGGTCTCTCCCTGCGCCGTGCTACAAGATAATGCGTTTCACGGGTGCTTGCAACGTACTAACTGTGGATAAACCTGTGCGTAAATTGTGTAAGAAATCCGGAATTCGCGTGTAGGCCGCGAACCTGCTGAGCTAGACCGTCTGTCACTGTTTTTTCACCGGGAAAAACGCTTCAGCGGATTTTTAAGGGCGCGAACCCTATCACAAAAAACGGCCTTGTCCGAACGCATTTACCGACTTGTGTTCTGGCTGTACGCCGTTTATACAATCGGCCCATGCGCAGGCATTCTTATCCTCCTTAAACATGACAAAAGGTCGGGAGGATCTGAAGCTGTGGGAGCGAGCCTGCTCGCGAATGCGCTATGTCAGCTGACTCAGATGTTGGCTGATACGACGCCTTCGCGAGCAGGCTCGCTCCCACAGGGAATTGTGTTGAGGCAGACGTTCCTCCTTTATTAATAACAATAGAAAGCAGAGGTCAGCGGTGGAGCAACAAGCCTTTGAGGTATTGATCGTCGAGGATGACCAGCGGCTGGCCGAATTGACGCGCGACTACCTGCAAGCCAATGGACTGCGCGTGGATATCGAAGGCAACGGGGCGCTGGCGGCTGCGCGGATCATCCAGGAGCAGCCGGATCTGGTGATCCTTGATCTGATGCTGCCGGGCGAGGATGGCCTGAGCATCTGTCGCAAGGTGCGCAATCAGTATGACGGGCCAATTCTGATGCTCACCGCGCGCACCGACGATGCCGATCAGATCCACGGGCTCGATCTCGGTGCCGACGATTACGTGTGCAAACCGGTGCGCCCACGTCTGTTGCTGGCACGAATCCAGGCGTTGCTGCGCCGTAGCGACACACCTGAACCGCTCGCCGAAAAATCCCGCCGTCTGCAATTCGGCCCGCTGGTGGTCGATAACGCCTTGCGTGAAGCGTGGCTGAGCGACAGCGGCATCGAGCTGACCAGCGCCGAGTTCGATCTGCTCTGGCTGTTGGTGTCCAACGCCGGGCGGATTCTGTCCCGCGAAGAAATCTTCACCGCACTGCGCGGCATCGGCTATGACGGTCAGGACCGTTCGATTGATGTGCGCATCTCGCGCATCCGCCCGAAAATCGGCGACGACCCCGACCATCCACGCCTGATCAAGACCATTCGCAGCAAAGGTTATCTGTTCGTTCCTGAAGCCTGCGTAGACCTGCCGCTGTGAACTCGATTTTCCTGCGCATCTACGGCGGCATGTGCGCAGCGCTGATTCTGGTGGCGGTGCTCGGCGTGCTGGCGCTGAATCTGCTCAATCAGGTGCGCAGCGAGCAGTATCGCGAGCGGCTGGCCCACGGTACGTTCTCGCTGATGGCCGACAACCTGCAACCGATGAATGAAACCGAGCGCCATCGCGCGTTGCTGGTGTGGGAGCGTTTGCTGGGGATCCCGCTGGCGCTCAAGAAGTTCGCCGAGACCGATCTCGATCTGACCCAGCGCACCCGCGTGCAACGGGGGCAGGCGTTGGTCGAGCAGACCGGTCCGCACGCGGCGAAGGTTTACCGGATGGTCAGCGACAAGGAACAGCTCGTACTGGTGGGTGAAGTTCAGCAGATCAGCGAGCAACTGGCCCGCGCAACCATTTACCTGCTGGCCGATGAACTGGTGCGCGTGCCGGTCGCCGAGCAACCCAAGCGCCTCGCACAGATAAAGGACGAGAAGGGCTTCGGTTTCGATCTGCGCCTGGTCACGGTGAATGACGCCGACATGGACGAAGACCAGAGCCGCCGCGTGGCCGAAGGCGACACGGTGATGGCGCTGGGCAAGGGCGGCGATTCGATCCGCGTGTTTGCCGGCATGGTCGGCACGCCGTGGGTGCTGGAAATCGGGCCGCTGTATCAGATGAACCCGTATCCGCCGGAATGGCTGGTGCTGATTGCGGCACTCGGCCTGAGCCTGATCGGCCTCATTGTTTATCTGTTGGTGCGCCAGCTCGAACGCCGTTTACGCGGCCTCGAAGCAGCGGCCACGCGGATTGCCAAGGGCAGCCTGGAAACCCGTGTGCCGGCGCGCGGTGCCGACTCGGTCGGGCGTCTGGCGGCGGCGTTCAACGGCATGGCCGAGCACTTGCAGCAGCTACTGGCAATCCAGCGCGAACTGGTGCGTGCGGTCTCTCATGAACTTCGCACGCCGGTGGCGCGTCTGCGTTTCGGTCTGGAAATGATCGGCTCGGCGACCACCCCGCAAGCGCTGGAGAAATACCGCGAAGGCATGGATCACGACATCGAAGACCTCGATAAACTGGTCGATGAAATGCTCACCTATGCGCGACTGGAGCAGGGTTCGCCAGCGCTGACGTTCCAGCGCATCGATCTGGATGCGCTGGTCAATCAGGTGATTGAGGAGCTGGCGCCGCTGCGTGCCGAGGTCACGGTGCAACGTGGTTTGTGCCTGTCTGCGGCGGATAACGATGATGCCTGGGTCGAAGCCGAGCCGCGTTATCTGCATCGGGCGCTACAGAACCTGGTGAGCAACGCCATGCGCCATGCACGCTCGAAGGTGACGGTGAGTTATCAGGTCGGGCAATTGCGCTGTCGCGTGGATGTCGAAGATGACGGCCCGGGCGTGCCGGAAGTAGCGTGGGAGCGGATTTTCACGCCGTTTCTACGCCTGGATGACAGCCGTACGCGGGCGTCGGGCGGGCATGGCCTGGGCTTGTCGATTGTGCGACGGATCATTCACTGGCATGACGGCCGGGCGATTATTGGCAAGAGCAAGAGTCTGGGTGGGGCTTGCTTTAGCCTGAGTTGGCCGCGCAATCAGGAACGCCGGTAATTCTTGTGGTGGCCGCGATGCCGCCTTCGCGAGCAAGCTCGCTCCCACATTTGAAATGCGGTTTCCTGTGGGAGCGAGCTTGCTCGCGAAGAGGCCCTTGCAGGCACCGAAAGATTTCAGGCCTTGATGCTGACCAGACTCAGCAACTGCCCATCCTGCACCCCGAACTGCGCCTCCAGTTCAGTACCGTTGCGCCATTCAGCAGACAAGTCTGTCAACAAGCGCAAATGCACCTGACCCGCCTCCGTCCATTCCAGCACTTCTGCATGCTCGAAATAAAAGCGCTTCTGCACAATCGGGTACAGCGCTTTGAACAGGCTTTCTTTCACCGAAAACGTCAGCGTCACCCACAGCGCCAACTGATCCCGCGAGGCGGCCGTCATGCGCTGCATTTCAGGTGGCGTCAGAATCTCCCCAGCCAGCCGCTCGGCACGTTCGGTGTCGAGCAGGTTTTCCAGGTCCATGCCCAAACCGCGCCAGTGCTGTTTGTTGGCGACTATCGCCGCGGCACGACCGGTGCTGTGGGTGATCGAGCCGCAGATATGTGCCGGCCACACCGGTGCGCGATCCTCGCCAATCGCAGGCACAACGCTGCTGCCTTCCAATTGCTGCAACGCCGCGCGGGCGCAAATCCGTCCGGCGAGAAATTCCGCCTGACGTTTGGCCACTGAACGTTGAATGCTTGGCGGTGCAACGACGGCGCTGCGCTGGAAATCATCGCCGAGCAGTTGTGCCGGATCGAAATGGGTGCTGAGCAGCACGGTATCAGGCAACACCGTCGGCAACGGCCAGTGGCTGTTGAGCGCGGTGCAGCAGGCGGGGAGGGCGGGGGTGAGATTCATGGCGGGCATTTTGCCGGTTAGTCGGGCCGAGGTCGAGATAGCGGTGAAGCTATCGCGAGCAGGCTCGCTCCCACAGGGGATCTTCTGGGCGGCATAGATCCGGTGTGGGAGCGAGCCTGCTCGCGAAGGCCGCGGCGCGGTGTCTTTGATCAGCTGAAGATTTTCTGCAAGAACGCTTTCATGTCCGCCCAGGATATTTCGTCTGCTGCTTTGTTGTACCCGATGTCCGGGCCACCGTGCTCGCCATGGCTCAGGCGATCGGCATCCGGATTGGTGAAACCATGCTTGGCACCCTTCAGGCTGACAAACTTGTAGTCAGCCCCGGCATTGTCCATTTCTGACTTGAAGGCAGTGACGTTGTCGGCAGTGACCATGCTATCCAGCGCACCGTGTTCGACCAGAATCTTCGCCTTCACACTGCCGGGTGTCGCCGGGGTCTTGGTCGCCAGCGCACCGTGGAAACTCACCACCCCTGCCAGCGGCTCTCCTTGTCGCGCGGCGTTGAGCACCACGCCGCCGCCGAAGCAGTAACCGATGGCGGCGATTTTGTTGACGTCGGTCTGCGGCTGCTTCTTCAGCAAATTCAGCCCGGCCTCAAAGCGCTTGCTGGAAGCCGCCGCATCCTGAGTCGCCGCCTGCATGAACGCCATCGCGTCTTTCGGGTGCTCGGTGTTCTTGCCTTCGCCGTACATGTCGATCGCCAACGCGCTGTAGCCAAGTGCGGCGAGATCGCGTGCGCGGCGTTTGGCGTAATCGTTCAGGCCCCACCATTCGTGCACCACGACGACACCCGGGCGTTTGCCTTTGATGGCGTCGTCGTAGGCGTAGTAGCCGATCAGTTTCGTGCCGTCGGCGCTCTGATAGGGAATTTCTTCAGTCTTGATCGCAGCGTGAGTGAGGCTGCTGACAGCCAGCAAAGTAAGGGCGAGGAACAGGCGCATGGTCGGGTCTCCTGACAATAAAGGGTCAAAACAGCCTAGTTCATTTGGTTCAGGTCAGGTTCAGAGACGGTTCAGGGGCGGTACAGGGGGCGGTCAGTAACCTTGCGCCATACCCAAACAGCACTGTGAAAGAGGAAATACCCATGACTTTTAACAAACTGTTGCTGGCATTGACCGTAATGAGCGCCAGTATCGCGGCCCAGGCTGACACCACTTCGAACTTCGCCGGCCTGTCCTTTGGCCAGACCAGCGACAAGATTGACAAGTCCCACGCACTGAACAACAACCTCGACCACCCGAACGCCACCGGCGCCATCGACGGTAACAACACCTACGGCGTACGCCTCGGTCAGCAAAACAGCCAGGGTCGCTACTACGCCACCTACGACAACGTGTCGGGCTCGCACAATGGCATTAAACTGCGTCAGGAAAACCTGCTGGGCAGCTACGATCTGTTCTACCCGGTAGGCGGCAGCACCCAGTTGTTCGGTGGCGCGACGGCGGGTTTGACCAAGCTGACTCAGGAATCGCCAGGCTTTAGCCGCGACAGTGATATCGGTTACGCCGTGGGCGGTCAGCTCGGTGTGTTGCAACAAGTATCGCAAAACACTTCGGTCGAACTCGGTTACCGTTACCTGCGCAGCAATGCCAGCACCGAGATGAGCGAACGCGGTGGCAGCAAGCAAGGTTCGCTGGATTTGACCAGCAGCGCGCAGACTTACCTGTCGGCTAACTACAATTTCTAAGGAGCGAATCGCCTTGGAACCCTGTGGGAGCGAGCTTGCTCGCGAAAGCGATGTTTCATTCAACATCATCGTTGACTGAATAACCGCCTTCGCAAGCAAGCTCGCTCCCACAGGTGGTTGTGGAGATTTCAAGTGATTAGGAGAAGGGCATGAAACTGTTGGTCGTCGAAGATGAAGCGCTGTTGCGCCATCACCTGCAAACCCGCCTGACAGAAAGTGGTCACGTGGTCGAGTCCGTGGCCAATGCCGAAGAGGCGCTGTACCAGACCGGACAGTTCAACTTTGACCTGGCGGTGATCGATCTCGGCTTGCCGGGTATGGGCGGTCTCGACCTGATTCGCCAATTGCGCGCGGCGGGCAAGACCTTCCCGATCCTGATCCTCACCGCGCGCGGCAACTGGCAGGACAAGGTCGAAGGCCTCGCCGCCGGCGCCGACGATTACGTGGTCAAGCCGTTCCAGTTCGAAGAACTCGACGCGCGCCTGAACGCCTTGCTGCGCCGCTCCAGCGGTTTCACCCAGTCGACCATCGTCGCCGGGCCGCTGCTGCTCGACCTCAATCGCAAACAGGCGAGCCTCGACGAGCAACCGCTGGCGCTGACCGCCTACGAGTACCGCATCCTCGAATACCTCATGCGCCATCACCAGCAAGTGGTGCCCAAGGATCGCTTGATGGAGCAGCTCTACCCGGACGACGACGAGCGCGATCCGAATGTCATCGAAGTGCTGGTCGGTCGTCTGCGGCGCAAACTCGAAGGCCCGGCCGGGTTCAAGCCGATCGACACCGTGCGCGGCCTCGGCTACCTGTTCAATGAGCGCTGCACTTGATTCGTTCCCTTCGCGTTCGCTTGATGCTCGCCGCCACCACGTTGGCGGTATTGTTCATGCTTGCCTTGCTGCCGGCGATGCAAGGCGCGTTCAGCCTCGCCTTGCAGGATTCCATTGAGCAGCGGCTGGCTTCGGACGTGACCACGCTGATCTCGGCCGCGCGCATTGAAAACGGTCGGCTAGTGATGCCGACGCAACTGCCGGATGAGCGCTTCAATCTCACCGACTTCCGTTTGCTCGGCTACATCTACGACCGCGAAGGGCATCTGGTGTGGCGCTCGAAAGCCACCCAGGAAGAGCAGATCAACTACAAACCGCGTTACGACGGCCTCGGTAACGAGTTCGCGCGGATTCGTGAAACCAACGGCCAGGAATTCTTCGTCTACGACGTTGAAGTGAAATTGCTCGGCGGCAAAAGCGCGGCGTTCAGCATCGTCGCCCTGCAACCGGTGCGCGAGTACGAAACCACCCTTGAAGGCCTGCGTGAAAATCTCTATCTGGGCTTCGGCGCTGCGTTACTCGTGTTGCTGGCGCTGTTGTGGATCGGCTTGACCTGGGGCCTCAAAGCCTTGCGCCGGCTCAGCCAGGAACTCGACGAAATCGAAGGCGGCACCCGGGAAAGTCTCACTGAACAACATCCGCGCGAATTGCTGCGCCTGACCGGCTCGCTCAACCGTTTGCTGCACAGTGAACGCCAACAGCGCAGTCGTTATCGCGACTCTCTCGATGACTTGGCGCACAGCCTGAAAACCCCGTTGGCAGTGTTGCAGGGCGTTAGCGAGGACATGGCTCAACGTCCCGAAGAACGCGATCAGGCCTGGGTGCTGCAAAGCCAGATCGAACGCATGAGCCAGCAGATCAGCTATCAACTGCAACGGGCCAGTTTGCGCAAAAGCGGACTGGTGCGGCACCAGGTGCGCCTGCAACCGGTGCTCAAAAGCCTCTGCGACACGCTGGACAAGGTTTACCGCGATAAGCACGTGCGGGTGGCGTTTGATTTACCCGAGCATTGCTATGTGCCGATCGAGCAGGGTGCCTTGCTGGAGATGATGGGCAACTTGCTGGAAAACGCTTATCGCCTGTGTCTGGGCGAGGTGCGGATCAGTGTGCGCGAGACGCTGGCCGGGGTGGAGTTGTGTGTGGAAGACGACGGCCCCGGTGTGCCGCCCGATCAGCGCGCGCGGATTCTCGAGCGTGGTGAACGACTGGATGCTCAGCATCCGGGGCAGGGGATCGGGTTGGCGGTGGTCAAGGACATCATCGAAAGCTACAACGCCAAATTGGCCCTGGGGGATTCGCCGATGGGTGGGGCGGCGTTCAGGATTCATTTTCCGGCGGTGTGATCGGGAGTTGCCCTCACCCCAGCCCTCCCGAAACGTCGGACCGCCCAGAGGGAGAGGGGGCCGACCGAGGTGTCTGGCGTTATACATCGACCTGAAATAGCCAGTCGATTATGGATTCAAACGCGAAGTTTCAGGTCGGCGTACTTCTTGAGCATCCCCCAATCAGTCCCCTCTCCCTCCGGGCGGTCCGACGTTTCGGGAGGGTTAGGGTGAGGGGCTTTTGATTTTTGTGCCTCACTGCTCCTGCGCCCGATAAGCCCCCGGCGTCAGCCCGGTCCACTTCTTGAACGCCCGATGAAACGCCGACGGTTCGGAAAACCCCAACTGCTCGGCAATCTGCTGCAACGACAGATCCGCACGGCCCAAATGATAAATGGCGATATCCCGCCGCAACTGATCCTTCAACTCCTGAAAACTGCTGCCTTCCTCGCGCAAGTGCCGGCGTAGCGTCTGCGGGCTGATGTGCAGATGCGCCGCCACTGCCTCAAGATCCGGCCAGCGTGCCGTGTCGCGACTGAGCAAACGGCGCAGACGGCTACTCAGGCTGTCGCCGTCGTCCGGGCGTGAGAGCAGGTCGGCGGGGGAGCGTTCGAGAAAATGTTTGAGCGTGCGTTCGTCCTGCAACAGCGGCATAGACAGATAACGGCTGTGGAATAAAAGGCTGCTTTGCTCGGTGCCGAAAGTCAGCGGGCAGGGGAACAACAAGTCATATTCAGCGCCGTGTTCGGGCCGGGGATAGCTGAAAGTCGCCTGTTCGAGGCGAATCCGCTGGCCAATCAGCCAACTGCCCAGACGATGCCAGATCACCAGCAAACTCTCGGTGAGAAAGTGATCCGGGTCCCACATTTGCGAATCATCGAGGCTCAAACGTACCCATTCGTCTTCGCGCGTCAGGCTCAGGCGCGGGGCTTCGGGGAATAGGCTATAAAACAATAAACCCCGTTGCAGCGCTTTCTCCAGATTGCGGCAGTGGATCGAGGCGTGGCACATCATGGCGAAACTGCCGGGTTTGCTCGGCGCATTGCCGAAACCCAGGTATTCGTCGTCCAGCGCCAGCCACAGGCCCTGAATCAACCGGGTGAATTGTTCCGGAGCGATGCGCGCGCGCGGCTCGTCGAGCAGTTCCGGGCTGATGCCCAGTTGCAGCAGCAGGCCCAAGTAATCGAACCCCTGGCGACGCGCGCCACCGAGGGCGGCACGGGCGAAATGGCTGGCGATGGTGCGTTCGCGCATAAGCGGCAGATCCTTTCTCAGGCGCCGGATGGTAGCCGGCGGCTGGGCGCGCCTACAAGGCGGATTTCCGCCAAATTGTAGGACGAGAAGCGGCGAGTTGGCGGAAATCCGCCACACTTGAGTAACGGGACGGTGACATCCATGCACCTGTAATACCTGATATCAAAAGGCTTGCAGGCAATTGCACCAAAGTGGCACGAGGTTTGCGATAACAGCGACAGAAGCGTGCATCTATCCCGCCCGGAGAGGCGCCGCTCGAACAACAAATCCCTCCAGTGCAGGAGGGTTCGCAATTCAGGTTTCGCGGCCAACAGATGGATGTTGCCACGCGGGACGCTTGAGGACACTTGCAATGACGACTCGTCAGCCACTGTACAAATCCCTGTATTTCCAGGTGATCATCGCAATCATCATCGGTATTGCGCTCGGTCACTACTACCCGCAGTTCGGTGTCGCGGTAAAGCCGCTGGGTGACGGGTTCATCAAGCTGATCAAAATGATCATCGCCCCGATCATCTTCTGCACCGTGGTCAGCGGTATCGCTGGCATGCAGAACATGAAATCGGTCGGCAAGACCGGCGGTTACGCACTCCTGTACTTCGAAATCGTTTCGACCATCGCTTTGCTGGTTGGTCTGGTCGTGGTCAACGTCGTGCAACCGGGCGCCGGCATGCACATTGACGTCGCCACCCTCGACGCTTCGAAAGTCGCCACCTACGTAGCCCAAGGTGCTGACCAAAGCGTTGTCGGCTTCCTGCTCAACGTGATCCCGACCACCATCGTCGGCGCGTTCGCCACCGGTGACATCCTGCAAGTGCTGATGTTCTCGGTGATCTTCGGTTTCGCCCTGCATCGCCTGGGTGCCTACGGCAAGCCGATCCTCGACTTCATCGATCGCTTCGCCCACGTGATGTTCAACATCATCAACATGATCATGAAGCTTGCGCCGATTGGTGCCTTCGGTGCGATGGCCTTCACCATCGGTGCCTACGGTGTCGGCTCGCTGGTGCAGCTGGGTCAACTGATGATCTGCTTCTACATCACCTGCCTGGCGTTCATCCTCATCGTCCTCGGCGGTATCGCCCGCATGCACGGTTTCAGCGTGCTGAAGATGATTCGTTACATCCGTGAAGAGCTGCTGATCGTCCTCGGCACTTCCTCGTCGGAATCGGTACTGCCACGCATGCTGATCAAGATGGAGCGTCTGGGCGCGAAGAAATCGGTAGTGGGTCTGGTGATCCCGACCGGTTACTCGTTCAACCTCGACGGCACCGCGATCTACCTGACCATGGCTGCCGTGTTCATTGCCCAGGCCACCGACACGCACATGGACATCACCCATCAGATCACCCTGCTGGTGGTGTTGCTGCTGTCCTCCAAAGGTGCGGCTGGCGTGACCGGTTCGGGCTTCATCGTGCTGGCTGCCACCCTGTCGGCGGTCGGTCACCTGCCGGTAGCCGGTCTGGCGCTGATCCTCGGTATCGACCGCTTCATGTCCGAAGCTCGCGCATTGACCAACCTGGTGGGTAACGCTGTTGCGACCATCGTGGTTGCCAAGTGGGTGAAAGAGCTGGACACCGACACGCTGCAAACCGAGTTGGCCTCGGGCGGTCGTGGTATCGCTGATACCCGTCCTGAAGATGACCTGGGTGTGGCTGAAGGCCCAACCCCAAGCAATGTGAAATAAGCACTGCTTGCCTGGAAAAACCCGCTTCGGCGGGTTTTTTCTTGCCTGCTGTTTGAGCGTAACGGTCACACCCGCTGACATTTCCGGTGATTGCCGTACACGGCATCGCTGCCTAGGCTGAGTGCATCGCTCAAGGAGTTCGCCCATGTCCGCACCGCTGGCCTCACTGAAGATCCTCGATTTCTCGACATTGCTGCCGGGGCCGTTCGCCTCGCTGTTGCTGGCGGACATGGGCGCTGAAGTGCTGCGCATCGAGTCGCCGACGCGCCTGGATCTGCTGCGGGTATTGCCGCCGCATGATGGCGGAGTATCGGCCAGTCACGCCTACCTCAATCGCAACAAGCGCAGCCTGGCCCTGGATCTGAAACAACCCGAGGCGCTGGAAGTGATCAAGCAGCTGCTGAGCGATTACGACATCGTCCTTGAGCAGTTTCGCCCCGGTGTGATGGAGCGCCTGGGCCTGGGTTATGAGGCGCTGAAGGCGATCAACCCGAAGCTGATTTACGTGTCGATCACCGGTTACGGCCAGACCGGGCCGTACAAGGATCGCGCCGGGCATGACATTAACTACCTGGCGCTGGCCGGCCTTGCCAGTTACACCGGCCGTGCCGATAGCGGGCCGTTGCCGCTGGGCATGCAAGTGGCGGACGTGGCGGGTGGTTCGCTGCACGGGGTGATCGGCTTGCTCGCGGCAGTGATTGCCCGTCAGCAATCGGGGCAGGGCACGCACCTGGATGTGAGCATGACTGACTGCGCGTTCAGCCTGAATGCCATGGCCGGTGCCGGCTATCTGGCTTGCGGCGAAGAGCCCGAGTGGGAAGAGCAGATGCTCAACGGCGGCAGCTTCTACGATTATTACCGTTCTCGCGATGGACGCTGGATGTCGGTGGGCAGTCTGGAACCGGGGTTCATGCAGCAATTGTGTGCGGCGCTGGGGCGGCCGGAGTTGGCCGCGCAGGGCCTGTCGCCCAAGCCTGAACAACAGCGGGCGTTGAAATACGCGCTGACGGTCGAGTTTGAAAAACATGACTTTGCCGAGTTGTGCGAGATGTTTGCCGGGATCGATGCGTGTGTCGAGCCGGTGTTGAGTCTGGGTGAGGCGGTGCGCCACCCACAATTGCAGGCGCGGAAACTGGTGACGCAGGTGCCGCGTGGGGATGGCTCGACGCAGGCGCAGATGGCCTGCCCGTTGAAATTTTCCGAGGCGTTGCCGGCGCCGCGGCATGTTGGCGCGGCGTTGGGGCAGCATACGGATCAGGTGTTGGGCGAGTTGGGGTTTAGTGCTGAGCGGATTGCCGAATTGCGTTCATCCAAAGTGATTCTTTAGTGCCTGTACCGACCCTTTCGCGAGCAAGCTCGCTCCCACAGGAGAATGCATTCCACGGTGGGAGCGAGCTTGCTCGCGAAGAGGCCAGAACAGGCAATAAAAAACTGACTATTCGACGCGCATCTCACCACTGAACACCAAGGTGTTGCGGCATCGGCGACACAAATATCGCCGCCCCTGCCGCACCAGACTATGGCGCTGTGCCGAAAACGGAAAATCGCTTTCTGCGCACGGGCATTTGTAGATATAGCGGGTCACGCTGCGGCGCTTGATTGCATAGGTGTGGCAGCGATCCGGCGGCAGTTCGTAAACGCCGCGCATGATCAGTTGCCATTCCTCGCCATGCGGCTGGATACGCTCGCCAAACAACTGATGGGCGATCAGGTGCGCGACTTCGTGGGCCACGGTCTGCTTGAGGAAATGTTCGGTGTTTTCCCGGTACAGCTGAGGATTGAAGCGCAGCAGGTTCTCGTGCAGATGCGCGACACCGGCTTTTTGCCCGCGCAGCTTGAGGCTGACGACAGGGCGTGGGAAAGAGCGTTTGAAAAAGGATTCAGCGAGTTGGTAACAGTCTTCGACGCGGGTATTGAGTTGCTCGGGCATGCTTGATGGATCTCCAGAGGCGTCGAGTATGCCGCAACCCTGTGCACTTGCGAATCGCCAAGCTGCCGAATGGTCATCGCGCAAACGACAAGGCCGCCTTGCGGCGGCCTCCGATTGGCTTATCGAGTCAGTTCGTATAGACGGGACCAACGCCCAGCCCCCAGACAATCACGGTAAACGCCATGATGGCGACCAGTACCACCAGACCCACCGCCAGCACCGAGCTCGAGAACAGAAAACCTTCGTCCGACGGAATGTTCATGAACGTCGGCAGCCCCACATACAACAGGTAAACCGTGTAGCAGATGGCCGCCGTGCCGACGATCATCCCCAGCCACATATGCGGATACAGCGCCGCCAGCCCGCCGACAAACAACGGTGTTGCGGTGTAGGTGGCAAATGCCACGCAACGGGCCAGGCTCGGATTGGCGTCATAGGTGCGGGCCATCCAGTGCACAAAAGCACCCATGACCGCGACCCCACCGAGCATGGCCAGATACGACATGACCGTCATCCAGATCGCGCTTTCGACGGTGAGCATCACCGGCGCGCGGTTGCCGATCACCCAGCCGACTTGTGTAGTACCGATAAACGCCGAGACAGCGGGGATCGCCGCCAGAATCAGCGTGTGAGTGAGGTACATGTGGCTGATGCTTTCCTCTTGGTCGCCACGGATTTCCTTCCATTCCTGATCGGGGTGGGTAAAAAGTCCCACTACGTGATGGATCATGCCAGTCACTCCTCTTGTTATTGCCATCGCCCCCCAACGGAGCGCCTACGGGCCAAGGTGGCCGAGCAAATTCAGGTCTTCAGATGTGTGCGACCTTATGTCGCAGTATAGAAAGGTCTTACCCGCACAGGTATTAGGGGCTTAGAGCAAATCGCGCTGTAAACAGGGCGGGTAATCGCCTCGGGGTCTGTTAACGCGCCGTCGGCTGGCCGCGACAACCTGTGCCCACAACCCCGGGGTTTTTGCGTAAAATGCCGGCCTTTCGTCACACCTCACGGATTTCGCGTCATGGGCACTCTTACGGTCAACCAGAACAAACTGCAAAAGCGCCTGCGCCGTCTGGCCGGCGAAGCGGTCGCCGATTTCAACATGATTGAAGATGGCGACAAGGTCATGGTCTGCCTGTCCGGCGGCAAAGACAGCTACACCATGCTCGACGTGCTGCTGCACCTGCAAAAGGTTGCCCCGATCAAGTTCGAGATCGTTGCGGTGAACATGGACCAGAAGCAGCCGGGCTTCCCCGAGCATGTGCTGCCGGCCTATCTGAAAGAGCTGGGCGTCGAGTACCACATCGTCGAGAAAGACACCTACTCGGTGGTCAAGGAACTGATCCCGGAAGGCAAGACCACTTGCTCGCTGTGCTCGCGCCTGCGTCGCGGCACGCTGTACACCTTTGCCGATGAGATCGGCGCGACGAAAATGGCTCTCGGTCACCACCGTGACGACATCGTCGAGACGTTCTTCCTCAACATGTTCTTCAACGGCAGCCTCAAGGCCATGCCGCCGAAGCTGCGCGCCGATGACGGCCGCAACGTGGTGATTCGTCCGCTGGCCTACTGCAACGAGAAAGACATTCAGGCGTACTCGGACTTCAAGGAATTCCCGATCATCCCGTGCAACCTCTGCGGTTCGCAGGAAAACCTGCAGCGTCAGGTAGTCAAGGAAATGCTTCAGGACTGGGAACGCAAGACCCCGGGCCGTACCGAAAGCATCTTCCGCAGCCTGCAGAACGTGATTCCGTCGCAACTGGCCGACCGCAACCTGTTCGACTTCACCAGCCTGAAGATCGACGAGACCGCGGCTTCGCGCTTCGTCAACGTCGTTAACCTGTAAACCCATTCCCTGTGGGAGCGAGCTTGCTCGCGAAGGCGTCGTGTCAGCCGGCATCAATGTTGAATGACATGCCGCTTTCGCGAGCAAGCTCGCTCCCACAGTGTTTTGTGTTCAAAGGTAGAATTTCATTTTCAATTCCCAGGAGAGGGCATGCGCGATTACAAGTGGCTGCACGAATACTGTCTGAACCGCTTCGGTTCGGCGGCTGAACTGGAAGCCCATCTGCCCGTTCCCAAGACCCCTGCGCAATTGCGCAAGATCAGCGACGACCGTTACCTCTCGACCATGGCCCTGCGCGTGTTCCGTGCCGGCCTCAAGCACAGTCTGGTCGACGCCAAGTGGCCGGCCTTCGAAGAAGTGTTCTTCAAGTTCGACCCGGAAAAAGTCGTGCTGATGAGCGCCGAACACCTTGAACGCCTGATGCAGGATGCGCGGATTATCCGTCACCTGGGCAAACTCAAGAGCGTGCCGCGCAATGCGCAGTTCATTCTCGATGTCGAGAAAGACAAGGGCAGTTTTGGCGCGTTGATTGCCGACTGGCCGGTGACCGATATCGTCGGCCTGTGGACGTACCTGAAAAAGCACGGCCATCAATTGGGCGGGCTGTCGGCGCCACGCTTTTTGCGCATGGTCGGCAAGGATACGTTCGTGCCGAGCTACGACGTGGTTGCGGCGCTGAATGCACAGAAGATCGTCGACAAGGTGCCGACCAGTCTGCGCGATCTGGCGATCGTGCAGGATGTGTTCAACCAGTGGCACGAACAGAGTGGCGGGCGGGCCATGAGCCAGATTTCGATGATGCTCGCGTACACCGTCAACCATTAAGACCGCGTCGCCCCATTCGCGAACAGGCTCACTCCTACAGGGATTTGTGAACGCCACAGATCCCCTGTAGGAGTGAGCCTGCTCGCGATAGCTATTCGTCAGGCGACGCTGATCTCGCCCTCGCCAGCCAGTTTACGATTCAACTGATACCGCCACCGCACATACAACAGCGCCGAGCAGAACACCGCCAGGCTCGCGATCATCTCCAGCACCCCAAACCAATGTCGGCTCGGGTCATACGCCGCCAGTGCGCCTTTGATGAAATACAGATTCACCACGAAGCACATCCACGAATGCCCACGGGCGCTGCCCATGATCATCGCCGGGGCGAGGACGATCCACGGGATCAGCTCGACCAGCAGAATCACCCATGGCCGCGCGCCGTGCAGGTCGGCGAACAGCAGATAGTAGGCCGCGAGCAGACCGGCGAGGGCGAAAAAGCTCAGCAGGCTGAGCACCCGCATTGCCTTCACCCGTGGCTCAAGCCACTCGACACTCGGCAGAATCTTCGGCTTCTTCGCCATCTCAGCCCACCAGTTTCTGAGCGGTTTTGGCCAGCCGCAGACCCAACGCACGGCACAGCGCCACTTCGTGTTGATCAAGGCCTTTTTTGCCGTCCGCTCCGGCGTGATGACTGGCACCGTAAGGCGTGCCGCCACCCTGGGTTTCCAGCAGCGCCGACTCGCTGTACGGCAAGCCGGTGATGAGCATGCCGTGGTGCAGCAGCGGCAACATCATCGACAGCAGGGTGGTTTCCTGACCGCCGTGCAGGCTGGCGGTGGAGGTGAACACGCCAGCCGGTTTGCCGACGAGGGCGCCGGTCAGCCACAGGTTGCTGGTGCCGTCGAGGAAGTACTTCAGTGGCGCAGCCATGTTGCCGAAACGCGTCGGGCTACCGAGGGCGAGACCGGCGCAGTTCTTCAAATCATCCAGCGTTGCGTACAGCGCGCCTTCGTCCGGGATGGCCGGGGCCACGGCTTCGCACTCGGTGGAGATTGCCGGCACGGTGCGCAGGCGCGCTTCGAGGCCAGCCTGCTCGACGCCGCGGGCAATCTGCCGGGCCATCTCGTTGGTCGAGCCGTTGCGGCTGTAATACAGCACCAGAATGTACGGCGCGCTCACGGCAGCAACTCCAGGATATTCTCGGGTGGGCGACCGATCACCGCTTTGTCGCCAACCTCGAGAATCGGTCGCTCCATCAGTTTTGGATGCTGGGCAATAGCGTCGATCAATTGCGCTTCGCTGAGGCTTTCGTCAGCCAGTTGAAGCATTTTGTATTCATCTTCCCCGGTGCGCAGCAACTGACGTGCGCTGATCCCGAGCTTGCCGAGCAGGGCCTTGATTTGCGCTGCATTCAGCGGGGTTTCGAGGTACCGCACGACGTTCGGGGTCAGGCCGCGGGCTTCAAGAAGTTCCAGCGCGCCGCGGGATTTCGAGCAGCGCGGATTGTGATAAAGCGTCAGATCGGTCATGGCGGGTCGCTTCTGGCGTAAAGTGGCGGCTATTCTAACTGTGCAGCGCGCAATCCAGAACCTTCGGAGGCAATGGGTCGCAGGCGCCTTCAAATTTTCACAAGGAACACGACATGACACGGCGATTGGCAGCGGCATTGACGATAATCGGGGCGTTGATGCTGGGGGGCTGCGGTAATGATTACGGGATCGACCAGAACGGTCAGAAGGTCGCGTCCGAACGTCTCGACAAGCAATGGGTGGTGCTCAACTACTGGGCCGAATGGTGCGGCCCGTGCCGCACCGAGATCCCGGAGCTCAACCATCTGGCTGACGAGCTGAAGAGCAAGAACGTCGGCGTGTTCGGGGTCAACTTTGACAATGTGCAAGGTGTGGAGCTGAAAGACGCCAGTGAAAAACTGGGCATCAAGTTCACCGTGCTGGCGCAGGATCCGGCGGAGTTGTTTGAGTTGCCGCGCAGTGAGGCGCTGCCGGTGACGTACATCATCGACAACAAAGGCAAGGTGCGTGAGCAGTTGATGGGCGAGCAGACGGCGGCGGGGGTGATGGCGAAGCTGGAGGCGTTGCAGGCAACCAAGTGAGTTGCCGCTAAAGAGCAACCCTCACCCCAGCCCTCTCCCAGAGGGAGAGGGAGCCGACCGAGGTGTCTGGCCAGGTACATCGACCTGAGAGATCGAGTCGATTGTAGATTCGCCAAGGCAAGATCAGGTCGATTATGGGGTCGCCAAAGCAAAATCCGGTCGATTATGGATTCGGCATAGGCCTTTCAGGTCGGCGTAGCTCTCCAATATCCCCCAATCAGTCCCCTCTCCCCCTGGGAGAGGGCTAGGGTGAGGGCTTTTTAGCCTTCTTCCAGCCACCAACGCAAAGGCTTACCTTCAGCCGGCCAGAAGCGCATCTGCTCAATCGGCGAGATGTCCCAGCGCTCGACGTGTTCCAGCGCCTGCAGGAAGCGTTGTTCCTGCTCCATCAACGCCGGTGCACAGAGTTTGCGGGTCTTGCCGATCTTGCCGAAGGTCAGCTTGTCGCCGTCCAGCGTATACGGCGCAAACCAATGGTTGCAGCCGCCGTTGCCGTAGGCGCGGCCATCATCGCCCAGGGTCACGGTCAGATGGCTGTAATCCATCAGCGGGCGCTCGCCGATCCACTCCAGAATGTAGCTGCGGTTCTGTTGCAGTTGCACAGGCTCTGCCGCGCAACCCACCAGACCCACACCGACCATAGCGGTCAGGGCAAGCCGTTTCATCACGCAGGCTCCTGGCATTTCGGGCACAGGTGCTTGTCGCCAACGGCTTTCCAGCCCAGCTCGGCGATGCGCGCGGTGGCCGCCGGTTTCTCGGCGGCCTTACCGAGTTTGGCGTCCACGGCAAATTCGAAGCTCAGCTCTTTGGCGCAGCTGTCGCAATTGACCTGCCAGGTGTGGATCGCCAGTTCGCCGAACACCGGGCCAGTGGTCATCGCGGTCCATTGGCCCGGCGGGTTGATCAGATGGCGGACGGTTTCAACGGTCAGGCGCATGGACAAGTCCTTGCTGCCTTTGAGGGTGACCAACAGCGCGTCACCGATGCGAATCGAGCCACCATTGCCGGTGACCTGATAGCGGCCCGGAACGAGGGCGCGACATTCGGTGAGGGTGTGTTGCGGGTTCATCAGGGTGTAGCGGAAATCGTGTTCGACCATGGGTCCTCCAAATATGCGCGACATGCTAGCACGGGGTTGATTGCAGAATGATGCGCGCGTGCGACCTTCGATCCGGTTCAAATACAGCGACACTCATGGCAAACTGCCGGCCTCGAATCTGAAGGAACGGAACATGGCGCTGATCGAATGTTATGAATGCAAAAAGAGCATCAGCTCCGAAGCCTCGGCCTGCATTCATTGTGGAGCTCCGATAGCGGAGCAAACCGCTCACGCCCAGGCGCAGGCAGCTGCGGCCCCGGCTCAGCCTTCGACGATTTCTTTTGGCAGTCTGCCGCGTAACAAGGCTGTGCCCGAAGTCACTGCTCCAGCGCCTGAACCGCAACCTTTACCGAAAGTCATGCCGGCCGCCGCGCGGCGTCGGCGCCAGCAGCCAACCGAGCAACCGGCCACTGAGCAGGCCAATGCCGATGGCAGTCGTCCAGTGGAAGGCTGGCTGAAAATCATGATCTTCCTGCTGCCGATGGTTTTCGTCTGGTTCCTGCTGCGCTACGGCCACTCGATGAAACAGCGCTTTTTTGGTTTCGGCTGGCTGGCGCTGCTGATTCTGGCGTCTTCGCTTTCACCGAAATAAGCGCAAAAAATCTCAGCCCTCGACCTGGTTCTGTGGCGTTCCCGCCGCCCAGGTCGCGATGTTGTGCAGGGTGGTTGCGGCAATGGCGCCCAGTGCTTCGCGGGTCAGAAAGGCCTGATGCGCGGTGATGATCACGTTGGGAAAGGTCAGCAATCGCGCCAGCACATCGTCCTGCAAAGGCAGGTCGGAGCGATCCTCGAAAAACAGTTGTGCCTCTTCCTCATAGACATCCAGCCCCAGATAGCCGAGTTGGCCGTCCTTCAAGGCATCGATCAGTGCCGGTGTGTCGACCAGCCCACCACGGCCGGTATTGATCAGCATGGCGCCCGCCTGCATGTGCGCCAGTGAGTCGCGGTTGATCAGGTGTTTGCTTTGCTCGTTGAGCGGGCAGTGCAGGCTGATGATCCGCGACTGCGCGAGCAGTTCCGGCAGGCTCAGATAGCGTGCGCCCAACGCCAGCACATCCGCATTCGGGAATGGATCGTAGGCCAGCAACTCACAGCCGAAGCCGTGCATGATTTTCGCGAATGTGGCGCCGATCTGTCCGGTGCCGACAATCCCCACGGTTTTGCCGACCAGGTCGAAACCGGTCAGGCCATGCAGGCTGAAATCGCCTTCACGGGTGCGGTTATAGGCACGGTGCAGGCGACGGTTGAGGGCCAGGATCAGCGCCACGGCGTGTTCGGCCACCGCATGCGGCGAGTAGGCCGGCACGCGCACCACGGCCAGTCCGAGACGTTTCGCTGCGCCCAGATCGACATGGTTGTAGCCCGCCGAGCGCAGGGCAATCAGACGCGTGCCGCCCGCAGCCAGGCGCTCCAGCACGGGAGCGCTGAGATCATCATTGATGAACGCACAGACCACTTCATGTTTATCGGCCAGCGCTGCCGTATCGAGGCTGAGCCGGGCCGCTTGAAAATGCAGCTCGATACCTGTCGGGCAAGCGGCGGCGAGAAAGCTGTCGCGGTCATAGGTCTGGCTACTGAAAACGAGCGTGCGCATGAAATCCTCCTGGAACATCGACACGGATTGAATCACCCGAACCCACTTTAGCGCTGCCGGTGTTGGCCGGCATTGCCGTGGATCAGGCGCTGATCTTCGCTTGTGCCGCGAGCCGGTTGATCGCGCGCTCCAGTTCTTCCAGCGCTGCCACGGCCTTGGGGTCGTCCTGCTTGAGCAGGGTTTCGCTGCGCTGGCAGGCCGCGCGCAATTGCGGTACGCCGCAATAACGGGTGGCACCGTGCAGGCGATGGACGCGTTCGATCAATGCATTCTGGTCGCGGTTTTCGCACGCCGCGCGGATGGCCTCGCGGTCGGCTTCCAGTGAGGCGAGCAACATGGCCAGCATGTCTGCCGCCAGATCAGCCTTGCCGGCGGCCAGGCGCAAACCTTCCTCGTGATCGAGCACCGGCAGTTCATTATTGCCCGCCGCGCTGTCGCTGATCCGCTCCGGCCCTTGATTGCGTAAGGCCAGGCCGGTCCACTTCAGCACCACCTGCGCCAGTTGCCGCTCACTGATCGGTTTGGTCAGGTAGTCATCCATGCCGCTTTGCAGCAACGCGCGTTTTTCGTTGGCCATGGCGTGGGCGGTGAGGGCGACGATCGGCAGCGGCGTGCAGTGCCGCTCGCTTTCCCACTGGCGAATGGTTTCGGTGCTCTGACGGCCGTCCATGCCCGGCATCTGCACGTCCATCAACACCAGATCGAAGGACTCGCTTTGTACGGCTTTGACCGCCGCGTAGCCGCTTTCCACCGCGAGCACCTTGGCGCCCATGTCTTCGAGCAGGGTTTGCACCAGCAGCAGGTTGGCCGGGTTGTCGTCGACACAGAGCACTTTCGGCGCGCGGCTCGACAGCGGTTCCCCCGGCTCATTGCGCGGCTGGCGCGGGTTGACCAGATCGGCCAGCGCGCGACGCAGTTTGCGCGTGCAGGCCGGCTTGGCTTGCAACTGACTGTGCGGGTTCGGCACCGACAGATGGAACAGCGTCTGTTCGGTGGTCGGGCACAGCACCAGCACTTTGCAGCCCAGATGTTCGAGGTCCCAGATGTGCTGATTCAAACGCTCGGGCAGCATGTCGTTGCTGGTGATGCCAATGACCGCCAGATCAATCGCCTGATCGGTCTGGTGCGCGCCGGTGACGCCATTGGTCAAGGTTTCCAATGTATTGAACGGCGTGACATCGAGGCCGCAATCTTCCAGTTGATGTTGCAAGGCCTGACGCGCCAGTTCATGACTTTCCAGTACCGCCACGCGGCGCCCGAGTAGCGGCGCGGCCGGCAAGTCTTCGGCGTCGTCACGGGTTTTCGGCAGGCTCAGGCTGATCCAGAATTCCGAGCCTTCGCCCGGTGTGCTGTCGACGCCGATTTCACCACCCATCTGCTCAATCAGACGCTTGGAAATCACCAGCCCCAGGCCGGTGCCGCCCGGTTGCCGCGACAGCGAGTTGTCGGCCTGACTGAAGGCCTGGAACAACGCGCGCACGTCCTGATTCGACAGGCCGATGCCGGTGTCCTGAATGCTGATGCGCAACTGCACGCTGTCCTCGTGCTCATCTTCAAGCATCGCGCGGGCAACGATGGTGCCTTCGCGGGTGAACTTGATCGCGTTGCTGACCAGGTTGGTGAGGATCTGCTTCAGGCGTAACGGGTCACCGACCAGCGACAGCGGCGTGTCGCGGTAGACCAGACTGACCAGCTCCAATTGCTTGGCGTGTGCGGCGGGGGCGAGGATGGTCAGGGTGTCCTGCAACAGGTCGCGCAGGTTGAACGGAATATGGTCGAGCACCAGTTTGCCCGCCTCGATTTTCGAGAAGTCGAGGATCTCGTTGATGATCCCCAGCAGGCTGTCGGCAGACTTTTCGATGGTGCCCAGATAATCGAGCTGGCGCGGGGTCAGTTCGCTTTTCTGCAACAGATGCGTGAAGCCGAGAATGCCGTTGAGCGGCGTGCGGATTTCGTGGCTCATGTTGGCGAGGAATTCGGATTTGATCCGGCTCGCCTCCAGCGCTTCTTTGCGCGCCAGGTCCAGTTCGATGTTCTGGATCTCGATGGTTTCAAGGTTCTGGCGCACGTCTTCGGTGGCCTGATCGACACTGTGTTGCAGTTCTTCGCGGGCGTTCTGCAGGGTGCCGGCCATGCGGTTGATCCCGGAGGCCAGTTCATCCAGCTCCTGACTGCCGAGCGGTGGCAAACGCGTTTCCAGATGGCCGTCCTTGAGTTGCGCGACGGCTTGTTTGATCTGGCTCAGCGGCCGGTTGATGGTGCGGCCCATGCGCAACGCCAGCAGGGCGGCGCCCGCCAGACCCGCGGCAATCAGCAGCAGGCTGGCAAACAGGCTGCGATAACCGCGCAGCAACATACCGTTGTGCGACAGCTCCAATTCGACCCAGCCAAGCAGTCGCTCGGATTCTTCCGGGATCAGTTCGCCGGCGAGGTTGCGATGTTTGCCGAACACCGGCATCAGGTAACGCGTCGCGTCATTGCCGCTGCGCCGTTGCAAATGCGCGCTGTCGCCGCTGGGTGCCTGATTGAGCATGGTCGGGCCGGCATGGGCAAGCGGCGAGCGGTCCGGGGCGAGGAAGGTCACCGCGCGCACGTCCGGCTGTTCAAGGGATTGCGTGGCGATGCGCTCCAGCAATTCGCTGTTGCCATGGCCCATGGCGGGTGCCACCAGCGGCGCCAGTTGCTCGGCAATCATTTCGCCGCGCTGCATCAATTGGGTCTGCAAGTCGGCCTGCTGCGTCCAGGTGAAATAACCACCCAGCACCAGCGCCATCAGGCTGGTCGGCAACAAGGTCAGCAATAACACGCGACCTTTGATTCCCAGTTTCTTGAGCACGCCTATCTCCTGCATCCCGCTGATCTGTTGACTCATGCGTGCATCCGGCACGCGACATTGGCGCAGTGTAGCGATTTGCTCGCGGGCAATCTCCGGAAAAATGCGCGCGCGTCGGGGCAGGACATCGCTGCTCGTTGGTCAGCTCGGTCAACCTTGAGTTGCCCGATGCCCGGCAATCTTGAATAATCAGTCTCAACTGAGAATTACTTGCAGATACTCATGACTCCTGTTTCCGCTGGCCAGCCACGCATTCTCTCCATCGAAGACGATCCGGTACTCGGCGCCTATGTTCACGAACATCTGGGCCGCAGCGGCTTTCAGGTGACGTGGTGCCAGAACGGTCAGGAAGGCCTGAACATCGCCACGCGCCAGCCGTTCGACGTGGTGCTGATGGATATCCTCTTGCCGGGCCTGGACGGTTTGCAGGTGTTAACGCAATTGCGCCAGAGCCATTCGACACCGGTACTGCTGATGTCGGCCCTCGGCGCCGAGGCGGATCGCATCAGCGGTTTCCGTCTGGGCGCCGATGACTATTTGCCCAAGCCGTTCAGCATGGCCGAGTTGCATGTGCGCATCGAAGCGATCCTGCGCCGGGTCGCGCTGGATCGGCGCCCGGCAGCGCTGGCGGCGCCAGTGGCGGTCGGTACGCTGCGATTCGATGACCAACAGTGCGATGTGTTTTTCCGCGAACAACCCGCCGGGCTGACGCGCAGCGAATTCCGTTTGCTCGAAACCCTCAATCGCAACGAAGAGGAAGTACTGAGCAAAGCCTTCCTTTATCAGCACGTTTTGCAGCGCGGCTACGCGGCCCACGATCGCAGCCTCGACATGCACATCAGCCAGATCCGCCGCAAGCTCAAAGCCATCGGTTACACCGAGCGGGAAGTGCGTACGGTCTGGGGCAAGGGTTACGTTCTGAGCGCCGCCGATGAAACGCTCTGAACTGCCGGGGCGGCATTCGCTGTTCTGGAAACTGGCGTTTCTGCTGGTCGCATTTTGTCTGCTGATGATCTGGCTGAGCTGGTCGTGGGGACGTTATATGGAGGAGCGCAACCAGTTCCTCTCCGACGACGCGCGCGGCACTCTGACGCGTTACGCCGCGCAAGCGGAACAGGCTTGGCAGCACGGCGGCCGCAGCGGGGTCGATGACTGGTTGCAGAGCATGGAGTTGCGTGAAGCCAGTTGGGTCGGTGTGATCGGTGGCAACTTACAGTCGCTGAGCAATGATCCGCTGAATGATCAGGAAGTTCAGCACCTGACCTTCTTGCGCGGGCTCGACTGGCCGATCCACAAGAAAGGCCGGCCGTGGTTGCGCATTCCTTTCCCCAAAGAGCCGTCTGCCGGCAGCCTGGTGATCGAATTGCCCGAACGATTTGTTCCGGGCAAGTACCGGGTGTTCTGGCGCGTCATCACCAACGGCGTGATTCCCGGGTTGTTCACGTTATTGCTGTGTGTCGGTCTGTACCGCTTGCTGGTCGTGCCCCTGAACAACCTGCGCGAACAGGCCAACGCCTGGCGCGCCGATCAATTGAATGTGCGGCTGTCGAGCGGTATCACCCAGCGCCCAGATGAACTCGGCGAGCTGGCGCGAGCGTTCGACTCGATGTCCGAGCGCCTGCAATCCACCGTCGCTCTGCAACAGCAATTGCTGCGTGATCTGTCCCACGAGTTGCGCACGCCGCTGAGCCGTTTGCGTGTCGCGAGTGAAAGCGAACAGGGACTGATGCAACTGCGCGAGCGCATCGGTCGTGAAGTTGACGGTATGCAAAGACTGGTCGAAGACACCTTGCAACTGGCTTGGCTCGATACCGACCGCACGCCGCTGCCGGATGAAGCCATTCAAATTCAGGCCCTGTGGGAAATGCTCACGGACAACGCCTGTTATGAAAGCGGCTGGCCGAGTCTGCAGCTGCAGTGTTCGGTCGAAGCGTCGTGCTGGGTGCGTGGCAACCTGAATACGCTGGCGCAGGCTTTGGAGAACATTTTGCGCAACGCCATTCGGCATTCGCCGCCGGGTGGGATCGTGCGACTGGATGGACGGCGCGATGGCGATTTCTGGCACCTGTGGCTGGAAGATCAGGGCGGCGGCGTAGCGGAAGGGGATCTGGAACGGATCTTCTCACCGTTCACCCGACTGGATGGCTCGCGGCCCGGGGACGGTGGTTTTGGCTTGGGGCTGAGCATCGCGCGCAATGCCGTGCAGCGTCAGGGCGGGAGTATTTGGGCGGAAAATAGCGTGGCAGGGTTGCGGTTGAATTTGCGGTTGCTGGCGGATGACGGTGTTGCGCCGACTGACGCCTTCGCGAGCAGGCTCGCTCCCACATTGGAACTCGGTTCGCCGCAGATTGTGTGATCAACAGTTAATAGTGTCATCACTGCTGACACTACTCCCTGTGGGAGCGAGCCTGCTCGCGAAGAGGCCATACGCATCACCGCCAATTAAGATGACCCACCGCAAAAGTCGCACCACTGGTGCGACTTTCAATCCCTTATTCCCATAAACCATAAGCACCGCACTTTGCGTGATATGGCCTGCGCGGGTTTGCCGGTATGATAGGCGCCCCCGCACGTCTGGATTGCGAATACGCCATGACCTTGCAGTACCCAACCATCGCCGATTGCGTCGGCAACACGCCGCTGGTGCGTTTGCAGCGCCTGCCCGGTGCTACCAGCAACACCCTATTGCTCAAGCTCGAAGGGAATAACCCGGCAGGTTCGGTCAAGGACCGTCCGGCGTTGTCGATGATCACTCGCGCCGAATTGCGCGGGCAGATCCACGCCGGCGATACGCTGATCGAAGCGACCTCGGGTAACACCGGGATCGCGCTGGCCATGGCCGCTGCGATCAAGGGTTACAAGATGATCCTGATCATGCCGGACAACTCCAGCGCCGAGCGTAAAGCGGCGATGACCGCGTACGGTGCCGAGCTGATTCTGGTCAGCCAGGAAGAAGGCATGGAAGGCGCCCGCGACCTCGCCCAGCGGATGGAAGCCGAAGGCCGTGGCAAGGTGCTCGATCAGTTCGCCAATGGCGACAATCCTGAGGCGCACTACACCACCACAGGTCCGGAAATCTGGCGTCAGACCCAGGGCACCATTACCCATTTCGTCAGTTCGATGGGCACCACCGGCACCATCATGGGCGTGTCGCGCTACTTGAAAGAGCAGAGCGACAGCGTGCAGATCGTCGGTCTGCAACCGATGGAAGGCTCGGCCATTCCCGGCATCCGCCGCTGGCCGCAGGAATACCTGCCGAAGATTTACCAGGCCGACCGCGTCGACCGTATCGTCGACATGGCGCAAAGCGAGGCCGAGGACGTCACCCGTCGTCTGGCCCGCGAAGAAGGTATCTTCTGCGGTGTGTCCTCGGGCGGTGCGGTGGCAGCGATGCTGCGCCTGTCCCAAGAAGTTGAAAACGCGGTGATCGTCGCGATCATCTGCGACCGTGGCGACCGTTACCTGTCGACCGGCATTTTCGACGCGCCTAACTGATGGCCAAGCACGAGAGAGGCCTGCGCTTCCAGCCCACGGGCGGGAGCAAGGCCGCGCAAATTCCGACCGGCAAAAAGCAGCGCTTGACCATTGAGCGCCTGGCCAATGATGGTCGCGGTATTGCGTTTTTCGAAGGTAAAACCTGGTTCGTCCTCGGCGCCCTCGCCGGCGAAGAGGTCGAAGCGCGGGTGCTCGGCGCCCACGGCAAAGTGGTCGAGGCGCGCACCGAGCGCGTGTTCAAGGCCAGCGAACTGCGTCGCCCGGCACCGTGTCAGCACGCCGGTCGTTGCGGCGGTTGCAGCGTCCAGCACTTGCCCCACAGCGAACAGCTTGCCCTGAAACAGCGCATGCTCGCCGAGCAATTGTCGCGTGTCGCCGGTGTCGAACCTGACGCGTGGGCAGCGCCGCTGACCGGTCCCGAATTTGGCTATCGCCGTCGTGCCCGCATCGCGGTGCGTTGGGACATGAAGGCGAAGAAACTCGAAGTCGGTTTCCGTGCCGCCGGCAGCCAGGACATCGTCGCGATCAACGAATGCCCGGTGCTGGTACAGCCCTTGCAACCGATCATGACCCGTTTGCCGGAGATGCTCCGTCGTTTGAGCAAACCGCAAGCATTGGGCCATGTCGAGTTGTTCAGTGGCTCGTCACTGGCGGTGCTGCTGCGGCACATGGCGCCGTTGTCGGAAGCGGATCTGACCATTCTCAAGGAATTTTGCCAGTTCCATGAAGCGCAATTATGGCTGCATGGCGAAGGCGAGCCGCAACCGGTCGATGCGACCCAGGCGCTGGGCTATCGCCTGGAACAGTGGGATCTGGATCTGGCGTACCGCCCGGGTGACTTCATCCAGGTCAACGCCGGTGTCAACGAAGCCATGGTTGCGCAAGCGCTGGACTGGCTGAAACCCGGTAGCGACGAGCGCGTGCTGGATCTGTTCTGCGGCCTGGGCAACTTTGCCTTGCCGCTGGCCAAAACCGTTCGGGAAGTGGTGGCGGTCGAAGGCGTGCAGACCATGGTTGATCGCGCTGAAGCCAACGCCGCTAGTAACAATTTGCATAACACAAAGTTTTTTCAAGCCGATTTATCCCAGCCTTTGACCGATGCCCAGTGGATCGGAAACGGCTTTTCTGCGGTACTCTTGGACCCACCGCGTGACGGTGCTTTCGAGGTGGTTCGCAAGCTTGCGACCCTGGGTGCCAAACGGTTGGTGTATGTGTCGTGCAACCCTGCAACTCTGGCGCGCGATACGGTCGAATTGATCAAGCAGGGCTACCGGTTAAAACGTGCCGGGATTCTCGATATGTTTCCTCAGACGGCACATGTCGAGGCCATGGCGTTATTTGAAGCGAGCCAGGATGGCTCGTCTGAATCCGCCTGATCTGTCCGTGCAGCGCTCGCTTTAGCCCCGCGAGCGCAAACGGGCAACAAGGGTCAGCGATTTGACGCATTGAATCTGCGTCGTAGGGAAGGTAAAGCAAGATGGTACAGGTGAGAGCACACCAGCCGATCAACACTGACGGCAGTATCAATCTCGAGGCTTGGCTCGATCACGCGGTCAGTGTCGATCTGGCACTGGATCGCGAAGCCTTGAAAGAAGCCTGCGAGTTCGCTCGCGAGGCCGAACAACAGTCCAATGCCAGGAAGAATCTGTGGGCCGAAGGCTCCGGCAGTTTCAGTACGGGCCTGGAAATCGCCGAGATTCTCGCCGACCTCAAGCTCGATCAGGATTCGCTGGTCGCAGCGGTTTTGTATCGCGGCGTGCGCGAAGGCCAGATCGAACTCGCGGCTGTCGGCCAGCGCTTCGGTCCGGTGGTGGCCAAGCTGATCGACGGCGTGCAGCGCATGGCCGCCATCAGTGCCAGCCTCAGCCCGCGTCAGTCGATGGTCATGGGCACGCAAGGGCAGGTGGAAAACCTGCGCAAGATGCTGGTGGCGATGGTCGATGACGTTCGCGTTGCCCTGATCAAACTCGCCGAACGCACCTGCGCCATTCGTGCGGTGAAAACCGCCGACGACGAAAAGCGTAACCGCGTCGCCCGCGAAGTCTTCGACATTTATGCGCCGCTCGCGCACCGCCTCGGCATCGGTCATATCAAATGGGAACTGGAGGATTTGTCCTTCCGTTATCTCGAGCCGGATCAATACAAGCAGATTGCCAAGTTGCTCCACGAGCGACGGCTGGACCGTGAGCGTTTCATCGCCGATGTGATGACCCAGCTCAAGGATGAATTGCAGGCCACCGGCGTCGATGCCGACATCAGCGGCCGGGCCAAACACATCTATTCGATCTGGCGCAAAATGCAGCGCAAGGGTCTGGAATTCAGCCAGATCTACGACGTGCGTGCGGTGCGCGTGCTGGTCCCGGAAATGCGCGACTGCTACACCGCGCTGGGTATCGTCCACACCTTGTGGCGGCACATCCCGAAAGAATTCGACGACTACATCGCCAACCCGAAAGAGAACGGCTACCGCTCGCTGCACACGGCGGTGATCGGCCCTGAGGGTAAAGTGCTCGAGGTGCAGATCCGTACGCACTCGATGCATGAAGAGGCTGAGCTCGGTGTCTGCGCGCACTGGCGCTACAAGGGCACCGACGTCAAATCCGGCTCGAACCACTACGAAGAGAAAATCTCCTGGCTGCGACAGGTCCTCGAGTGGCACGAAGAGCTGGGCGATATCGGTGGTCTGGCCGAACAACTGCGCGTCGATATCGAGCCGGATCGGGTCTACATCTTCACTCCCGATGGCCACGCCATCGACTTGCCGAAAGGCGCGACGCCGCTGGACTTCGCTTATCGCGTGCACACCGAGATCGGCCACAACTGCCGTGGCGCGAAGATCAACGGGCGCATCGTGCCGCTCAACTACAGCCTGCAGACCGGTGAGCAGGTCGAGATCATCACCAGCAAGCACGGTACGCCGAGCCGCGACTGGCTGAACTCGAACCTCGGTTACGTCACCACCTCGCGGGCGCGGGCGAAGATCGTTCACTGGTTCAAATTGCAGGCGCGCGATCAGAACGTTGCCGCCGGTAAAACCCTGATCGAGCGCGAACTGACGCGCCTCGGTCTGCCTGCGGTGGACTTCGACAAGCTGGCCGACAAGGCCAACATGAAAACCGCCGAAGACATGTTTGCCGCCCTCGGTGCCGGCGACCTGCGTCTGGCGCAACTGGTCAACCTAGCGCAGCAACTGGTCGAACCGGAGCGCGGCAACGAGCAGCTGGAACTGATTCCACGCAAAGCCACCGGTTACAAACCGGGCAAGCGCGGCGACATTCAGATTCAGGGCGTCGGCAACCTGATGACGCAGATGGCCGGTTGCTGCCAGCCGCTGCCGGGCGATGCGATCGTCGGTTACATCACCCAGGGTCGTGGCGTGAGCATTCACCGTCAGGACTGCGCCTCGGTGCTGCAACTGGGTGGGCGCGAGCCGGAGCGGATCATCCAGGTCAGTTGGGGCCCTGTGCCGGTGCTCACCTATCCGGTGGACATCGTTATCCGCGCCTACGACCGTTCCGGTCTGCTGCGTGACGTCTCGCAGGTATTGCTCAACGAGCGCATCAACGTGCTGGCGGTCAACACCCGCTCGAACAAGGAAGACAACACCGCGCTGATGTCCCTGACGATCGAGATCCCGGGGCTGGATGCGCTGGGGCGGTTGCTCGGGCGGATTTCGCAGTTGCCGAACATCATCGAAACGCGGCGTAACCGTACGCCTTGAACATCGACGATTTCGAATGTGAACGCCGATCCAATGTGGGAGCGAGCTTGCTCGCGAAGACGGTATCGCATCCAGCATTGATGTGATTGAAAGTCCGCCTTCGCGAGCAAGCTCGCTCCCACAGGGATCTATGTAGTGAGTGAAATGATGTACAGCCTTGAAGACCTGCTCCACCTCATGAGCCGGCTGCGCGATCCGCAGTACGGTTGCCCGTGGGATATCAAGCAAACCTACGCGACCATCGTTCCGCACACCCTCGAAGAAGCCTACGAAGTGGCCGACGCCATCGAGCGTGGCGACTTCGATCATTTGCAGGGTGAGCTCGGCGATCTGCTGTTTCAGGTCGTCTATTACAGCCAGTTGGCCAAGGAAGAAGGGCGCTTTGAATTTGCCGGGGTGATCGACAGCATCACCCGCAAGCTGATCCGTCGTCACCCGCACGTGTTTCCCACCGGTGATCTCTACGCGCCGCTGGATGTGCCGCGCTTGAGCGAAGAACAGGTCAAGCAGCGCTGGGAAGAGATCAAGGCTGAAGAGCGCGCGGAGAAATCTGCCGCGCCCGAGCAACTGTCACTGCTCGATGACGTGCCGGCAACGTTGCCGGCATTGTCGCGTTCGGCCAAGTTGCAGAAGCGCGCAGGCCAGGTCGGTTTCGACTGGCCGGACGCCTTGCCGGTGCTCGACAAGGTGCGCGAAGAACTTGATGAAGTCCTCGAAGCCATGTCGGAAAACGATGCCGTCGCCGTAGCGGACGAGATCGGCGATCTGCTGTTTTCCGTGGTCAACCTGGCCCGGCATCTGAAGGTCGACCCGGAAACTGCGCTGCGTGGCGCCAACGGCAAGTTCGAAAGACGTTTCCGATTTATCGAACAGGCATTGCGCGACACCCACCGTCCCATAGAAGATTGCACCCTCGAAGAGTTGGACGCCCTGTGGGGTGAAGCCAAACGTCAGGAAAAGAATTTGCCCGGCTGCGGCTGAGCCACTGCCCAAGTGAGTAAGCACCATGAGTATTTCCCTTCGCGACCAGTTGCTCAAAGCAGGCCTGGTCAACCAAAAGCAGGCCAAGCAGGTCAGCAAGGACAAGCAAAAGCAGCAACGTCTGGCGCACAAAGGTCAGATCGAACTGGATGACTCGCAGCAGCGTGCCGCCCAGGAAGCCATGGCCGAGAAGGTCAAGCGTGACCAGGAGCTGAACCGTCAGCAGAAAGAGAAAGCCGAAGCCAAGGCGCGTGCAGCACAGGTCAAGCAATTGATCGAAGTCTCGCGTCTGCCGAAGCTGACCACCGAGGACTACTACAACTTCGTCGATGACAAGAAGGTCAAGCGTATCTCGGTCAACACACTGATGCGCAACAAGCTCAGCAGCGGTTCGCTGGCGATCGTGCACCATGCCGGCGGCTACGAAGTGATCCCGCGTGAAGCGGCCCTGAAGATCCAGGAGCGCGATCCACAGCGCATCGTCCAGCTCAACGTGCAGACCGAAGAGGTCAGCACCGAGGACGATCCGTACGCGGCGTATCAGATCCCTGATGACCTGATGTGGTAAATCGATAAAGCTGTAACAACGACAAACCCCGCTCATGGCGGGGTTTGTCGTTTTCAATGCTGTGGTTGAATCAGGAGGAGCGGGTTTCGCGTTGTTGCTCTTGCACTTCGAGTTCGGCCTTGTAGTTGTGGGCATCGATCTCGTTGTGGAACATGCCGACCAGCAAGTCTTGTTGATGCACGTCCCAGATGCGGATACCGGCGGCTACGCCTTCGTGGGACATGTGTGAATCGTCGCGTTCAGTTACTTTTACAGTCATCTGCTAGCTCCAAATCTCAAGTTATCTGCAGCAAGGCGTGTGCAGGACTCTTTTATATGATTTGTTAGCTTGCTAAGTAAACGCTTGATTTGCGCAAGGTGTTATTGCGTTTTTTGCAACAGTGCTGCAGCCCGCGTAATCCGCGACATTCGGTCGCAGGGGGCAAAGTTTCATGACAGAAGTTTCATTTTCAGAAGCGCCGAAATCCATTGTGGGAGCGAGCCTGCTCGCAAATTCAGTGGGGCAGACGACGATAGGATGACTGGAATATCGCATTCGCGAGCAGGCTCGCTCCCACAGGGTTTTGCGGTGTACCTGCTATTTTCTTCGGGCAAAAAAAACGCCCCGAACCAGTCGGGGCGTTTTCATGTGTGGCTCAAGCGGGGGGAATTACTTGCCTTCCCAGCGCTTCAGTACCAGCGTGGCGTTGGTGCCGCCGAAGCCGAAGCTGTTGCTCATCACAGTGTTGATGGTGGCGTTTTCGCGGGTCTTGGTCAGCACCGGCAGGTCGGCCACTTCAGGGTCCAGCTCGTCGATGTTGGCGGAACCGGCAATGAAGTTGCCTTCCATCATCAGCATGCAGTAGATCGCTTCGTGAACGCCGGCGGCGCCCAGGGAGTGACCGGACAGGCTCTTGGTCGAGCTGATCGCTGGTGCCTTGTCGCCGAACACTTCACGCACACCTTTCATTTCCGCGACGTCGCCGACCGGAGTCGAGGTGCCGTGGGTGTTCAGGTAGTCGATCGGCGTATCAACGGTGGACATCGCCATCTGCATGCAGCGGATCGCGCCTTCGCCACTTGGGGCAACCATGTCGTAGCCGTCGGACGTTGCGCCGTAGCCAACGATTTCGGCGTAGATTTTCGCGCCACGGGCCAGAGCGTGTTCCAGCTCTTCAACCACGACCATCCCGCCACCGCCAGCGATGACGAAACCGTCACGGTCGGCGTCGTAGGCACGGGAAGCTTGTTCTGGGGTGTCGTTACGCTTGCTGGACAGAGCGCCCATCGCGTCGAACAGGAACGACTGGCTCCAGTGCTCTTCTTCACCGCCACCGGCGAAAACGATGTCCTGCTTGCCCATCTGGATCTGTTCCATGGCGGTACCGATGCAGTGAGCACTGGTGGCGCAGGCAGATGCGATGGAGTAGTTCAGGCCTTTGATCTTGAATGGCGTGGCCAGGCAAGCGGAAACGGTGCTGCTCATGGTCCGCGTTACACGGTACGGGCCAACGCGCTTGACGCCTTTCTCGCGCAGGATGTCCAGCGCTTCCATCTGGTTCAGCGTGGAAGCACCACCGGAACCAGCGATCAGGCCGGTACGCGGGTTGGACACTTGCTCTTCGGTCAGGCCAGAGTCAGTGATGGCGTCTTTCATGGCCAGGTAGGCGTACGCGGCTGCGTGGCCGACGAAGCGATAGATCTTGCGATCGATCAGTTCTTCAAGGTTGAGGTCGATGGAGCCGGAAACCTGGCTACGCAGACCCATTTCAGCATATTCCGGGTTGAACCGGATGCCAGGGCGGCTTGCACGCAGGTTAGCGGAGACGGTCTCTTTGTCATTGCCCAGGCACGAAACGATGCCCAGACCAGTGATAACGACGCGGCGCATGCGAATAACCCTTAGAAGTTGTCAGTGGAGGTGAACACGCCGACGCGAAGGCCTTCGGCGGTGTAGATTTCGCGACCGTCGACAGTCACCGAACCATCGGCGATGGCCAGGTTCAGCTTGCCCTTGAGGACGCGTTTGATATGAATGTTGTAGGTGACTTTCTTGGCGGTCGGCAGCACCTGACCGAAGAACTTCACTTCGCCTGAACCCAGCGCACGGCCACGGCCCGGCAGGCCTTGCCAGCCCAGGAAGAAACCGACCAGTTGCCACATGGCATCCAGACCCAGGCAGCCCGGCATCACCGGATCGCCTTCGAAGTGGCACGCGAAGAACCACAGGTCAGGGTTGATATCCAGCTCGGCGACCAATTCACCTTTGCCGTACTTGCCGCCTTCTTCGCTGATCAGGGTGATGCGATCGACCATCAGCATGTTCGGGGCGGGCAGTTGCGCGTTACCTGGGCCGAACAGCTCACCGCGACTGCAGCGCAGCAGATCTTCCCGAGTAAAGGCGTTTTGTTTGGTCATGCGAGCTCCTCAATAATCCCATGCGGCAGGTGGGGCAAATCTTCCCGACCGTTCGAAGCGTTCATGCCTCGAACCGGCAGCCTACTCATAGACTATTGCGTTGTGGTGAAAGTCACAGCACCAAGGACATGAATGTACACTTGTGCACTGAAATTTTTATTCAAGCCTCTTTTGAGGCTCGTTCGGGTGCCTAAGACTGCCGCACTTTCGCTTTTCACGCCAGTCGCAGATGGTCGAAAGGCCCACACTACGACACCCAGCGCTGCAGAATCTGCTGCAGATCATTACGTTTGAACGGCTTCGCCAGATAATCGTTCATGCCCGCCGACAGGCAGGTTTCCCGGTCGCCCTGCAAGGCGTTGGCGGTCAGCGCGATGATCGGCACTTCGCTGCGTCCGGGTAGGCAACGGATCTGTCGGGTGGCCTCATAGCCATCGATGATCGGCAAACGGCAATCCATCAGAATCACTTCGAAGTCGCTGCCCTCGGCGCTGCGCACGGCTTGTGCGCCATCGGTAGCAACACTGACAGTAAAGCCCAGACTGCGCAGCATCGCTTCAATAACGGTCTGGTTCACTGGATTGTCTTCGACCAGCAAGACATTGCGTCCTTCACCATGCTCTTTGCCGTTCAGTGCACGCGGCGCAGCCAGGGGCGGCAGCGCCTGCTTATAGAGTGCCAGGGGAATTTCCAGAGTGAATACCGAACCGCGACCTTCCTCGCTCTGCGCGCGCAAGGTGCCGCCCATGCGTTCGGCCAGCGTGCGGGCGATCGGCAGACCGAGACCGGTGCCGCCATAGCGCCGTGAAATCGAACTGTCGGCCTGCTGGAAGGCGTTGAACATCAGCTCCAGACTTTCAGAAGAAATACCGATGCCGCTGTCACGCACCGAACAGGTGAACCACAGCAATTCGTGATCCAGCGACTGCCACTGCGCCTCGATGCTGACCCGACCCTGTTCGGTGAACTTCAGTGCGTTGCCGACGAGGTTGACCAGAATCTGCCGGATCCGCGTCGGATCGCCCTGCACCTGCAAACCGCGCATGTCGTCCGGGATGCGCAAGTTCAGCGCCAGACCCCGCTGAACCGCGCTGTGCTGGAACGACTGGGCGCAGGCGCCGATCAGTTCGGCGAGGTTGAACGGGATGTGCTCCAGTTCCAGCTCGGAACGTTCGATGCGCGAGAAGTCGAGAATATCGTTGATGACTTTCAGCAGGTGTTCGGTGGACTCCGAGGCAAGGGCGGCGTATTCGACCTGCTCCTCGGTCATCTCGGTGGTTTCCAGCAGTTGCAGCATGCCCAGCACGCCGTTCATGGGCGTGCGCAGTTCGTGGCTCATCATCGCCAGAAAGTCCGACTTGGCGTTGTTGGCCTTTTCCGCCTCTTCGCGGGTCTGAATCAGTTGCGCCATGGCTTGATGCTGCTCACGGCTGGCCTGTTCCAGCGCTTGGGCGAGGTTGTTGATGTGCTGCGACAGCGCGCCCAGTTCGGTGTCATCGACAATCGGCAGCGGGGTTTTGTAATCGCCGTCCTGAATCGCCTTGACCGCATCGCCGATGTCGCGAATCGGCTGCGACAGGCTGCCGGCCAGGCGTCGTGCCAATACGAAGGTGAAGAGCAGGGCGAACAGCGCGAGAATCCCGGCCTTGAACAGAATCTCCTGCTGGCGCTGGCTGAAGGCATCGTTGGACAAGCCAACGATCACTCGGCCCAGATAGTCCTCGCTGGCCCCGCCGTTGCTGACCTTGCCGTCCTGGAAGAAATCATTGTGCAGGGCGATGCGTTGCAGGCGCACCGGTGCCTGAAACACTTCAACCTGATGCGGGCGACTGTGCGCGGCGGCGGGCTGTTCGACGTACACCAGAATCCGGTTGGCGCTGTCCTGTATTTCGAGAAAGCGCACGTTGGGCGTGGCCAGTGTCGCTTTGAGCAGGCTTTCCAGCACTTCGTTATTGCCGGAAATCACCCCGTATTCAGTGGCGGGTGCCAGTTGGTTGGCGATCAGTTGGCCGGTGTGGTTCAGCTCCTGGCGCAGATCCTGAATGCGCACAAAGGTAAAGAAGCTGATCAGCAACAAGGTCAACAACAGCGCCGGGCCCAGACTGATCAACTGGGTGCGGGTGTTGATGTCCCAACGGCGACGAAAACTCATGGACGGCGTTCTCCTTCAGCCAGCGCTTGGGCGACAGACGCTTCATTTAGCGGCTCGATCCCTAGGGAACGAGCGACCTGCGCATTACTTGAGACTTTAAAGCGTGCGGGGTAGAGCGTTCGCGGCCAACTGGCCGGCGATTGGTCGAGCAAATGATCGAGCACGGCCAGCCAGTCGTTCTGATCGCTGTAGGTACTCGCCAGGCTGCCGGCGCGGACGAACGCCACGTTGGGACCGACCAGCGCGACTTGCCGTGAATAGCTGCTGAGCAGCAGGTTTTTCGCGGTTTTCGGGTTGTACAGGTCGGGGTCGTCGAGGCCGAGTAACACGTCGCTGTTCTTCAGCACGGTTTGCAGCGGGCGGCTGTCGTGGATGTTGTCCCAGCGCTGGCTGACGATTTGCAGGTTCAGTGGTTTAGCGGCGAGATTGAGTTCGTTGAGGAGGAATTCGCTGTGTTGATCGAAGAGCACGCCGATGCGCTGGGCCTGGGGCAGAATGCGTCGGATCAACTGCAACTGGCGGCTCAGCGGTGGGTCACTCCACAGCAAACTCAGGTGCGCCGGTTGCGCGCTGCCGAGGCGCTGGCGCGCTTGCAGACGACTGATGCGCAGCACCAGCGTTGCCGGGCCTTGGGGGTCTTGCAGGCGCCAGTCGAGGCTCGGCAGGTCGAGCAGAATCAGGCGCAGACTGGCAGGCAGTTTTCCCGGTGCCGGCAGACTGGCCAGCGGCTGGAAACGCACGTTGTCAGTCGGACGCAATTCGCTGAGTGCCTGGACGAATGCTTGCACGCCGGGACTTTCCTCGGCACCGGTCAACAGAATATCGGCGGCCTGCACCGCCACGCCATGCAGCCAAGCGGTCAGAAACAGGCAAACCCCGGCCAGCCAGTGGCCAAGGGTTGGCAGCTTCCGTGACGGCCGGTAGCGCATCCTAGAACTCCAGCTCAGCGCTGAAATACATCACCCGACGCTCGTCGTAATTATTGTCGACGAAGGTGGTCGGCTCATGGTCGAGGCGCTGTTGCAGCACGCCGGCCAGTTGCAGCTGGGCTTTGCCCAGCGGGATGCGTTTGGCGATGCGCGTGTCGACCCGCTCGAAACGGTAGCCATTGAGCGCGTTGTCGCCGTAATAGAAGAGGGCGCTGTTCCAGCCATGGCCCCAATCGCGCAGCCAACCGGCCGAACCGCTATTGCGTGAGGTGAATTGTTGATCCAGCGGATTGCTCGCTTCGGCATCGACGAGGGCGTAGGTGAACCGCAAGCGGTCGGCCAGGCTCACGCGCCAGTCGAGCTGGGTTTCGGTGCCACGAAACCGCGAGCTGTTGGCGTTGCTGGCGATGTATTGGTTGTTACGCAGCGGCTCACTGATCATTCCGGTGATCTCGTCGTAGAACAGCTTCACATCCAGGGCCAGGCCCAGCTCGGCGAAGTAGCCGTTGTAGCCCAGCTCCCGCGAGCGCATGTGCTCCTGATCGAGATCGCCCGGGCCGCGCGTCTTGACGAAGTACCGCGCCGACGAGTGGCCGTAAGCTGAAGGCCGCAGGTTGCTGACCTGATAGCTCCAGTTGACGTTGTTCTCGAACATGTCTGGCGAGCGGATCGCTTCCGAGTAAACCGCGCGCAGGCCGTGGCGCGGGTTGATCAGGTAATTGACGGCGAAGCGCGGCGTCAGCGAACTGCCGATCAGTTGCGTGTCTTCAAACATCGCACCGCCCTGCAACAACCAGTGTTCAGTGGCACGCCATTCCAGTTGGCCGAACGCGCGCCACGTGGTGTCGTCCAGTGTGCCGTTGAAGTAGGTTTCGGAGTCGGCGCGGTCGTAACGATAGTTCATACCGCTGACCAGACGCAGGCTGTCGGACAGGCTGAGGGTGTCCTGCACTTCGAGGTCGTAACGCGATTCCCGTGCGCTCTGGTCGATGTCGCCGCACAGGGTGCGACTGGCGCCGTTACGCCATTGCTCGAGCACCTGATTGGCCAGGGCCATTTCCTGCGGGGTGCCGGGCGCAGCGCCGGGGCCGGTGAAACGGGTGATGTTGCGCGCCAGGCGTTCGGTGTAATTCGGGTTGAGTTGCCACAGTTGCGTCAGTTCGGGGCTGAACGACACCTCGGCATCGCAGGCGCGCCAGGTTTGCTGACGATCCCAGTGTTGCGCCGAGCCTTGTATATAAAGGCTGTGTTCGGGGTTGATGTCGAGGTTCCAGCGCACCGAGCCGGCGTAATCCTTGGCGACCACGTCGGAGTTGTTCCCGGCGGCAGTAATCCCGGAAAACACCGGACGATAGGTGTACGGCCGCTGGTTGCTGCCGTCCTTGGCGTTGACCTGCCAGTCGAGGCTCTGGTTATCGCTGAGGGTGTGGCTGACCGCGAGACTGAAACGGTTCAAGCGCCGGCTGTCGCGATAATCGGCGCCGCTGCGATCGCTGTCGAAGCCGTCGTCTTCTTGCCCGGACAACGACAGACGCAAGTCGCCGCCATTCCAGCCGGTGCCCTGGCTGGCGTAGAAATCGTTGATGCCGCGCTGACCACGGGTGTACTTCAGTCGCGTACCGTGGCTGTCCATCGGGTTTCGCGTGATGATGTTGACCACCGCCATCAGCGCGTTGGCGCCGTAGCTGACAGTGTTGGGGCCGCGAAAAACTTCGATGCGCTCGATGTCTTCCATGGCCACCGGAATATCGCTCCAGTCCACCGTGGACAAACCGGCGCGGTACACCGAGCGACCGTCGATCAGCACCTGCATGCGCCGTGCTTCGCTGGCGTTGGTGCCGTGGTAATTGACCGCCGCCTGATTGCCGCTGATGTTGCCGACCATCATCCCCGGCGCCAGTCGCAGCAGTTCGCTGATATCGCGGGCACCGCTGGCGTGGATCAGTTCGTTGTCAATTACGGTCATGCTTCCAGGCACTTCCGCCGGTGTCTGCTTCAGGCGCGTGGCGGTCAGCACCTGGGGCAGTGCTTCGTTGTCCATGAACAGGTCGTCCGCCATTAATACCGGGCTGAACAGCAGCGCCAGTAAGACGGACGAACGCGGGGACGCAGAGCCAAAAGACACGACACAACCTTGATAGCGAAGAATTGGCGCGCATGTTAACCGAGGGCAGCGACATTTCCAGTCACGTTGCAGGCATTTTCCTAGGTTTTATTGGTCTTCTTCCTACAAGTGTCGGTAATTGTTGCTGGGGCTGGCCGCGCGTTGGCCGCCCCGTATAATGCCGGCATCGCCACTGGTATGGATTAACGGATTGCATATGACTGAACAGCGCCCGATTGCGGTCCTGGGAGGCGGAAGTTTTGGTACCGCCGTGGCCAATCTTTTGGCCGAGAACGGCCATCAAGTCCGGCAGTGGATGCGTGACCCCGAGCAGGCCGAGGCCATCCGGGTCAATCGCGAAAACCCGCGTTACCTCAAAGGCATCAAGATTCTGCCGGGGGTGACTGCCGTCACCGACCTGCAGGAAACTCTCGACGCCTGCGATCTGTGCTTTGTCGCGCTGCCGTCCAGCGCGTTGCGCACGGTGCTTGCCGCTCACGCCGAGCGGTTGAGCGGCAAGATGCTGGTCAGCCTGACCAAAGGCATCGAAGCCCAGACCTTCAAACTGATGAGCCAGATTCTCGAAGAAATCGCCCCGCAGGCGCGCATCGGCGTGTTGTCCGGGCCGAACCTGGCGCGCGAGATTGCCGAACACGCACTGACCGCCACCGTGGTCGCCAGCGAAGACGAAGAACTGTGTAAAGCCGTGCAAGCCGCGCTGCACGGTCGTACCTTCCGCGTTTACGCCAGTGCTGACCGTTTCGGTGTCGAGTTGGGCGGAGCGTTGAAAAACGTTTACGCGATCATCGCCGGCATGGCGGTGGCGCTGGAGATGGGCGAGAACACCAAGAGCATGCTGATCACCCGGGCACTGGCGGAAATGACCCGTTTTGCCGTGAATCAGGGCGCTAATCCCATGACCTTCCTCGGTCTGGCCGGTGTCGGCGATCTGATCGTGACCTGTTCGTCGCCGAAGAGTCGCAACTATCAAGTCGGTTTTGCGCTGGGTCAGGGCTTGAGTCTCGACGAAGCGGTGTCGCGACTTGGTGAAGTCGCTGAAGGGGTCAACACCTTGAAGGTGCTCAAGGCCAAGTCTCAGGAAGTCGGTGTGTACATGCCACTGGTCGCCGGGCTGCATGCGATCCTCTTTGAAGGACGCACGCTGGAGCAGGTGATCGGTCTACTGATGCGGGCCGAGCCGAAAACCGACGTCGATTTTATTTCCACCAGTGGTTTCAACTGAGTCAGCACGGAGCAAGTCATGAACGATCCGAAAACCGAAGCCAAGTACGAATCCATCCTTCTGCGTGTGTTGTGGATGATCGTCTACGTGCTGGTCTGGCAAGTGGCGCAGTTCATCCTCGGCGCGGTGGTGCTGGTGCAACTGATCTATCGTTTGATCTATGGCGCCCCGAACGCCAGCCTGATGAATTTCGGCGACAGCCTGAGCCAGTTTCTGGCGCAGATCGGCCGTTTCGGCAGTTTCCACAGCGACCAGAAACCGTGGCCGTTCGCCGACTGGCCAACCCCGCGTACTCCGGAAGGTGAAGCGCCGCACGCCGTCGCACCGGCACCGCATCCGGTTCGAGATGAGGAACCCAAGCTATGAAACTCTGGGTATTGCGTCACGGTGAGGCCGTGCCTTACGGCTCGTGTCCCGACTCCGAACGGGAACTGACCGATCACGGCCGTAGAGAAGTCTTGAACAGCGCGGCCCATTTGATCGGCCAGCCGCTGACGGCGATCTACGCCAGTCCTTATCTGCGCGCGCAACAGACTGCGCAGATTGTTCGTGAGGCGCTGGGTTTCGAGCCGGAGATTCGCACGGTCGAGTGGCTGACGCCGGAGACCGACCCGGACAAGGTCACCGATCAACTGGTGTCAGTGAGCAACGTCCTGCTGGTCAGTCACAACCCGCTGGTGGGCAATCTGCTGAGTTATCTGCAACATGGCGCCGGGTATCCGCCGGAGAAGGTCAGTACTGCCGGGTTGGCTGAGCTTGAAAGCGCAGAGCTGCTGATCGGCTCGATGACCCTCAACAGCCTCAAACATCCATAACGCTGGTTCCTTGTGGGAGCGAGCCTGCTCGCGAAAGCGGCGTGTCATTCATCATTTATGTGTCTGACAGCCTGCATTCGCGAGCAGGCTCGCTCCCACATTGGTTTCTGCGTAAACCATGAAATTATTTGTGTGAATTTTCCAACCAAGCACTTGCTTGGTTGACTACGCTTGCTCCAGACCCAAAAAACAGGAGCGAGTCGCATGTCTGCCGCCTTCCGTTTGCCGCTGGACGTGTTCTACGAACGTGAAGCCCGGCACCCGCGCCAGCGCTTCCTCGTGCAGCCCATTGGCGGCGGCCAGGTCGAGACGCTGAGCTGGGCCGACGTCGGCCATCAGGCCCGCTGCGCCGCGCACTGGTTGCGCGCCCGTGAGTTGCCGCAGGGCAGCCATATCGCCCTGATCTCTAAAAACTGCGCGCACTGGATCATCGCCGACCTGGCGATCTGGATGGCCGGGCACGTCTCGGTTCCGTTGTATCCCAACCTCACCGCCGACTCCGTTGCGCAAGTGCTCAATCACTCGGAAAGCGTCCTGGCATTCATCGGCAAGCTCGACGACTGGCCGGGCATGTGCAAAGGCGTGCCGGCGGATCTGCCGACCATCAGCCTGCCACTGCACCCGCCCGGGGATTTCGATTTTACTTGGGCCGACTTGCAGCGCAATTCGCCGATTCAGGATGACCCACGTCCGGCGGCCGAGCAATTGGCGACGATCATTTACACCTCCGGCACCACTGGCCTGCCCAAAGGCGTGATGCACAGTTTTGCCAATCTCGGTTTCGCCACGACGCGCGGCACGCAACTGTTCGGGCTTAACGAGAACGATCGATTGCTCTCGTACTTGCCGCTGTGCCACGTCGCCGAGCGCATGTTCGTAGAACTGGCGTCGATCTACACAGGGCAGACGGTTTTCTTCGCCGAGAGCCTTGAGACCTTCATCACTGACCTGCAGCGAGCGCGGCCGACCGCGATGTTCGGTGTGCCGCGCATCTGGACCAAATTCCAGATGGGCGTGTACAGCAAGATCCCGGCAAAACGTCTGGATTTTCTTCTCGGTCTGCCATTCATTGGCAAGCGCGTTGGTCACAAGGTACTGGCAGGCCTGGGGCTGGATGCTTTGCGCGTGGCGTTATCCGGTGCCGCGCCGGTGCCGCAGACCTTGCTCGCCTGGTATCAGAAACTTGGCCTGGATGTGCTGGAGGTCTACGGCATGACCGAGAGTTGCGGCTACTCGCACATCTGCCTGCCGGGGCAATACAAGCAGGGTTGGATCGGCAAGCCGTGCCCGGATGTCGAAGTACGCATCGATGAGTCGGGCGAGGTGCAGGTGCGCAGTCAGGCGAACATGCTCGGCTATTTCAAGGAACCGCAGAAGACCGCCGAAACCCTGACTGAGGACGGCTTTCTGCGCACCGGTGACAAGGGCGAACAGGATGCTGAAGGGCGCCTGCGCCTGACTGGCCGACTCAAGGAGATCTTCAAGACCAGCAAGGGCAAATATGTTGCCCCGGCACCGATCGAAAATCGCTTGGCCGTGCATTCGCGGATTGAACAGGTGTGTGTGGTAGGGGACGGCCTAAGCGCGCCACTCGGCTTGTGCGTCTTGTCGACGGTCAATCAGGAGGAGGGCCGGGCGAGCCTGCATTCGAGCCTGGAAAAACTCCTCGAAGAGGTCAACGCCGTGCTCGACAAGCACGAACGCCTGCGTCGACTGGTGGTGGTCAAGGACAGTTGGGCGGTGGAAAACGGCTTCCTCACGCCAACCCTGAAGATCAAGCGCAACGTCATCGAAGACACCTATGGCGCGCGTTTCGAAGAATGGAGCGAGCGCAGCGAGGCGGTGCTGTGGCAGGATTGAGCGACCACTAAAACAACAAAGGAAGTCTGCGATGAGCTTGTGGCGTACCACTCCGAACATCGAGCAGTTGAACGCAATCCAGAAGAACACCATTGGCGAAGTGCTGGACATCCGCTTCGAAGCGTTCGACGAAGAATCGCTGACTGCAAGCATGGCCATCGACCATCGCACCCATCAGCCCTACGGTTTGCTGCACGGCGGCGCCTCGGTGGTACTGGCAGAAACCGTCGGTTCGATGGCCAGCTATCTGTGCATCGATGCCAGCAAGTTTTACTGCGTGGGACTTGAGATCAACGCCAACCATCTGCGCGGCTTGCGCAGTGGGCGGGTGACGGCGGTGGCTAAGCCGATTCACATTGGTCGCACCACGCATGTGTGGGACATTCGCTTGACCAGTGATGAAGGCAAGGCCAGTTGTGTGTCGCGGTTGACCATGGCGGTGGTGCCGTTGGGTGAGCAGCCACCCTCACCCTAACCCTCTCCCAGAGGGAGAGGGGACTGACCGAGTGGTTTATTCGAAGTACATCGACCTGAGATACCGAGCCGAACTCAGGTTTTGAAACTCATGTAGATCGGCTCCCTTTCCCCCTCGCCCCCTGGGGGGCGGTCCGACGTTTCGGGAGGGCTGGGGTGAGGGGGACGCGATCTCTCTGACACACCATCACGCTGACCGGACTGTCATCATTCCTGGCAGTTACGGTCATTGCTGTAAGCCGCGGTCTTACGGACAATCAACGCCACGTTTCCCGCTCATGGATTTGCCAGCATGTCGCAACCGATCTTTTTCGCCCACGCCAACGGTTTCCCTTCGGGCACCTATGGCAAATTGTTCGCGGCGCTGGCGCCCGAGTACCGGGTTGCGCATCTGGAGCAGCATGCCCATGACCCGCGTTTTCCGGCGGATGACAACTGGTACAACCTCGTCGACGAGTTGATCCACCATTTGCAGCAGCAGGATCAGCCGGTGTGGGGCGTCGGCCATTCGTTCGGCGGCGTACTGCACTTGCACGCGGCGCTGCGTTGCCCTGAGCTGTATCGCGGCGTGGTGATGCTCGATTCGCCGGTGCTGACCCGCACCGATCAATGGGTGATCCGTGCCGCCAAGCGTTTTGGTTTTATCGACAAGTTGACCCCGGCCGGACGGACGCTGGGGCGCCGTGAAGAGTTCGCCGACCTCGACAGTGCGCGCAGCTATTTTGCTGGCAAGACGCTGTTTCGCGGCTTCGATCCGGAATGTTTCGACGCCTACCTGCAGCACGGTTTGCACAAGGTTGGCGACAAACTGCGCCTGCGTTTCGACCCGGCCACCGAGATCAGTATCTATCGCGGTGTGCCCCACACCAGCCCCGGTCGTACCCGCCAATTACAGGTGCCGCTGGCGGTGGTGCGCGGGCACAAGAGTCGCGTGGTCATGCGTCATCACACCCGTTTCGTTTCGCGTCTGGCCCAGGGCGAGGCGCTGAGCATGCCTGGCGGCCACATGTTCCCGCTTGAGCGGCCACAGGACACCGCACGGTTGTTGAAGAATCTGTTTACTCGCTGGGAAAACCGTCAGGACAAGGATTGCGCATGAGTCCGACCTTCGAAGAAGTGCGCCTGAGCCTGCCGCATATCGAGCTGGCCGCGCATTTGTTCGGCCCCGAGGACGGTCTGCCGGTGATTGCACTGCATGGCTGGCTCGACAATGCCAACAGCTTTGCCCGATTGGCGCCCAAACTCAAAGGCTTGCGCATCATTGCGTTGGACATGGCCGGGCACGGGCACTCCGGGCATCGGCCGAACGGCGCCGGCTATGCGCTGTGGGATTACGCCCATGACGTGCTGCAAGTCGCCGAACAACTGGGCTGGAAGCGTTTCGGCCTGCTCGGGCATTCGATGGGTGCCATCGTTTCCATGGTGCTGGCGGGTTCGCTGCCGGAACGCATCAGCCATCTGGCGCTGATCGACGGCGTCATTCCTCCTACAGACAAAGGCGAAAACGCCGCCGAGCGCATGGGCATGGCCCTGCAAGCGCAACTGGATCTGCGCGAGAAGCGCAAACCGGTTTACAACACCCTCGACCGTGCCATCGAAGCGCGCATGAAAGGTCTGGTGGCGGTCAGCCGTGAGGCGGCTGAATTGTTGGCCCAGCGCGGTCTGATGCCGGTGCCCGGCGGTTACACCTGGCGCACCGACAATCGCCTGACCCTGCCATCGCCGCTGCGTCTGACCCAGGAACAGGCAATGGCTTTCGCACTTCGGGTCAGTTGTCCGGCGCAGTTGGTGGTCGCGGCTGACGGCATGCTCGCCAAACATCCGGAGCTGCTGGAGCGTCTACCCTTTAGCCGGGAACAGTTGGCGGGCGGGCACCATTTGCACCTGAACGACGAGGCGGGTGCCGGCCTTGTAGCAGACTGTTTCAATCGGTTCTTCGCCATTCCTTGACTTGCTGCGGGCAACTGTCGAGGCTGGGCGGGTTGAAATGGGAGACAACTACGATGGATTTCTATACCGCTGCGACCTCGAATCATCCAGCATTGCCGATCCGATGAGCCTGACTATGCGGTCACTCAGTCTGTTGGCACTGTGCTGTTTCAGTACCGTTTCGTTCGCCGCCGATGTGCCGGGCAGTCAGGATCTGCAGATCGTGCCGCGTCTGGCCGATGCACAGATCGTCGACTACCGCCCGCCTGTGGAGCTTGAGCGGATCTATCCGCTGGGCTCGATCCGCAAGATCAGCGGGCAGCTGCGTTTCGACGGCCAGGTCACCGCCCGTGGCCAGACCACTTCGGTGACCTACGAGTTGCCCCCCGAACACTCCGCCACCGAAGCCTTTACTGCCGCTCGTGAAGCCCTGCAAAAGCAGGACGCCGAATTGCTGTTCTGGTGTCAGGCGCGTGATTGCGGTGAAAGCAGCCTGTGGGCCAACGAGGTGTTCGGCAACGCCAAGTTGTACGGTGCTGACGAACAACAGGCGTATCTGTTGTTGAGACTGGCCGCACCGCGTGACAACACGCTGGTGGCGCTTTACAGCATCACGCGCGGCAATCGCAAAGCCTATCTGCATGTCGAACAGTTCGAGGCGGCTGCACCGTTGGGTGAGCTGCTGCCGACCTCGGCGACCCTGTTGCGTCAGTTGAAAAGCACCGGTGAACTGGATTTTCCTGATCGCGTGAATGATCCGGACGATACATGGCTACGCCTGATTTCCCGTGGCCTTAATCTCGATACGACGTTGCGCGTGACGGTGTCCGGGCCGAAAGCCGAGGCATGGCGACAGGCCCTGATCAATCAGGGCGTGCGGGCGGCACGCATGGAGACCGGCAGTGTTGAAGGCTCTGGCCTGCGCATCGATCTGTTGCGTTAAGCTGTTTCGGGCGAGCACGAACTGCGTGTTCGCCTACTCTTTGCCTGACTGACTTTTTCGAGACCTTACATGCTCAATAACGATCGCCTGCTGGTGCAGATCCTGCTGCTGGTGTTGTTTGGTGCCAGCCTGTGGGTGATGGCGCCGTTCTGGTCGGCCCTGTTCTGGGGCGCGGTGCTGGCATTCGCCAGTTGGCCGCTGATGCGTCTGTTGACCCGCTGGCTCAATGGCCGTGAGTCGCTGGCTGCGGGGATTCTGACGCTGGGCTGGATGCTGCTGGTGGCCGCGCCGCTGGTCTGGCTGGGGTTCAACGTGGGGGATCATGTGCGTGATGCCACGGCGTTCATCAAGGATGTGCAGGTCGACGGTCTGCCGGAAGCGCCGGTGTGGCTGGGGACTTTGCCGTTTGTGGGCGAGCGCCTGGTCGGGCTGTGGAACAGCATCGATCAGCAGGGCGCCGCGCTGATGGTGTCGATCAAACCTTATCTGGGGCAGGTCGGTAACTGGCTGCTGGCGCGCAGTGCGCAGATTGGTGGCGGGATTCTCGAGCTGACGTTGAGCATTGTCTTTGTGTTCTTTTTCTATCGTGACGGGCCACGGTTGGCGGCTTTTGTGCACAGTTTGCTGGAGCGCTTGATCGGGGATCGTGCCGGGTATTACATCGAGTTGGTGGCGGGTACGGTGCAGCGGGTGGTCAACGGGGTGATCGGCACGGCGGCGGCGCAGGCGGTTCTGGCGTTGATCGGGTTTTTGATTGCCGGGGTGCCGGGGGCGCTGGTGCTCGGGATTGTCACCTTCCTGTTGAGTCTGATTCCGATGGGGCCGCCGTTGGTGTGGGTGCCGGCCACTGCCTGGCTGGCGTGGAAGGGTGAGTACGGGATGGCGGTGTTTCTCGGGATCTGGGGGACGTTCATCATCAGTGGGGTGGATAACGTGCTCAAGCCGTATTTGATCAGCCGCGGGGGGAATTTGCCGTTGGTGATTGTGTTGCTTGGGGTGTTTGGCGGGTTGATTGCGTTTGGGTTTATCGGGTTGTTTATCGGGCCTACGTTGTTGGCGGTGGCTTATAGTTTGTTGACGGATTGGAGCAAGAGTCAGGGGCGGGTTGAGGAGCGGCGGTAGCTGTTTTGGGTTTTGGGTTTGGGTGTATATCCATTGCTGCGGTAACGGCTGCTTAGGGTTCCGCCCTTACGGCGGGTCACCTTTTCCAAACGCCGAAAAGGTAACCCAAAAGGCTTGCTCCTGCGTGCGGCCCGCTCGCTGGGGCTCGGGGGTTCCTTCGCTGCGGGATCGATCCGGGCGCAGCGTCTACGGTTTGCTTCGCTGCACCTCCTCTCGCTGTGTTTGGCTGCGCCAAACGGTCGCTGCGCTCCCACGCCCGGATCAATCCCTCCACTCAGCCTTCCGACGTCGC
>NZ_FOCU01000022.1:0-42294 GCF_900110195.1 Pseudomonas sp. ok266
GGCATCTGTCTATCGCCCGTCGATACGCGCTTATCCCGGTTACTTGCCTGCGCTTGAATACGGTTCCGATGTTGAAGTACGTAAGGTTCGGTCAAATGGGGAAATTAAATGGAAAGGACAGCTGATTTTTCTAGGAGAGGCTCTAATTGGAGAGGACATCGCGTTGAAGGAAGTGGCTGATGACGCTTGGGAACTGTACCTTTGCAGCCACTGTTTAGGCAGGCTTGAAAGAGGCGCCAAACGCGTTTCAAGCCTGTAAAGGTGTAAACGATGTCCCCGGTCTAATTTGTAAAGGATGTACCGGTCTCTACAGTGAGGGGCTTTTCAGCTCAGAGACAAATCGCGTTGGTAAACACCAGCCGATTACCAAACGGATCAACGATCGTCATGTCCTGACTCCCCCACGGCATCGCCTGAATGCCCGGATGCGAAAACTTGTAATCCTTGGCCTCCAACTGCTGCTGAAACGCCTCCAGCTCATCCGTCTCGATCCGCAGCGCCGAACCCGGACACGCGTCGCCATGATGCTCGGACAAATGCAGCACACACTCGCCACGCGACACCTGCAGATACAACGGAAAATTCGCCTCGAAGCGATGCTGCCAGTCGATCTTGAAACCCAGAAAATCGACGTAAAACTCGACAGCTTTGGCTTCATCGAAGATCCGCAGGATCGGGGTGGTTTTGCCGAAGCTCATGGGGTGCTCCCTGACTGGTTGGCCCGACAGTGTAGACGGGGTGGATGTCAGCAATTCGGCCTGTTGATGACTTTCTTTAATCTCAGAGTGCCACCATGAGACGTGGCGCCATCAGAATCAATGAAACCCTTGGCGCAAATCACCCTCGCGTGCCAGAAAACGCCCTTCTCTCCTGCCATTCGCCTGTCCATCGCGGTAACTCAACACGCCATTGATCCAAACCCCATCAATCCCCTGCGCAGCCCGCTGCGGATCACTGAAGTCCGCGACATCACGCACGGTCGCCGGATCGAACAGCACCAGATCCGCCCAATAGCCTTCACGAATCTCACCGCGTTCCTTCAAACCAAATCGCGCCGCCGACAATCCGGTCATCTTGTGCACGGCGGTGTGCAGCGGGAAAAGCCCGACGTCACGACTGAAATGTCCGAGCACCCGTGGGAAAGCGCCCCACAGGCGCGGATGCGGGAACGGATCTTCGGGCAGTCCGTCAGACCCGACCATCGACAACGGATGGGCGAGGATTCTTCGTACATCCGCCTCGTCCATGCCGTAGTACACCGCGCCGGCCGGTTGCAGGCGTTTCGCGGCATCGAGCAGCGGCAGATTCCATTCGGCAGCGATGTCGATCAGGTCGCGACCGCTGACCTCGGGGTGCGGCGTCGACCAAGTGATGGTGATGCGATGCGCATCGGTGACTTGCTTCAAATCCAGTGTCGATGAACTCGCCGCATACGGGTAGCAATCGCAGCCGACCGGGTGAGTTTTGGCGGCCTCTTCCAATGAGGCGAGCAGTTGCGGACTGCGCCCCCAGTTGCCGACGCCAGCACACTTGAGGTGGGAAATAATCACCGGTGAACGCGAGTGACGACCGATGCTGAACGCTTCATCCATCGCCTCCAGCACCGGGGCGAATTCGCTGCGCAGGTGCGTGGTGTACACCGCGCCGAATGCCGTCAGTTCTTCGGTCAGTTGCATCACTTCATCGGTGGAGGCGTTGTAGGCGCTGGCGTACGCCAGACCTGTGGATAAACCCAACGCACCGGCCTCAAGGCTTTCGCGTAACTGTTCGCGCATCGCCGCGATTTCTTCTGGCGTCGCGGTACGGAACAAATCATCCAGATGATTGCTGCGCAGCGCCGTGTGGCCGATCAGTGCCGCCACGTTCAGCGTGGTATTGGCCGCTTCCACCGCCGCGCGGTAATCGCTGAAGCGCGGATAAACAAACGCCGCCGCTGTGCCGAGCAGGTTCATCGGATCCGGTGGATTGCCCTTCAATGTCACGGGCGAAGCGCTGATCCCGCAGTTGCCGACAATCACCGTGGTCACGCCCTGGCTGAGCTTGGGCAGCATCTCTGGCTGACGAATCACCACCGTGTCGTCGTGGGTGTGCACGTCGATGAAGCCCGGCGCCAGCACGCGGCCGGCGGCGTCGATTTCTTCGGTTGCCGTGGCGTCGTGCAAGTCACCGATACGCTCGATGCGGCCCTCGCGAATCGCCACGTCGGCGCGGTAACCAGGCACGTTGCTGCCGTCGATGATCAGGGCGTTGCGAATCAGCGTGTCGTACAGCATGTCAGTCTCCCAGCGGCAGGTGATCGTCGCCGCCACGGTATTCGTCGAGGGCGAGTTTGATCCGCCGCAAACGTTCTTGATTGTCTTCAGGATTGGCCAGCGCCAGCTCGGTCGCCAGCACATCGATGGCGAGCAGCATGCCGTAGCGGGCCGCCGTCGGTTTGTAGATGAACGAGGTTTCCGCGCCTTGCAGCGGCAGGACGATGTCGGCCAGTTCTGCCAGTGGCGAGTCGGCGCGGGTGATCGCCAGAATGCGCGCGCCGTAGTTGCGCGCCAGCTCGACAGTCTCGAGCAATTCCGGGGTGATGCCGGTCAGCGAGCAGACGATGAGCACTTGCTCGGCGTTCAGGCTGGCGGCGGTGACGCGCATCATCACCGCGTCATGGCACACGGCAATCGGGTAGCCGAGGCGCACCAGGCGTACCTGCAATTCGTCGCTGCACAGGGTCGAGCAACCGCCCATGCCGAAGGCGTGAATCATCCGTGCCTGACCGAGCATTTTCACCGCATCGGCAAAGCGCGATTCGTCGAATCCGGCCAGGTGCTGGCGCAGCGTGGTTTCAATGTCGCCGACGATCTGCCCGTAAAACGCCGACTGCTCAGGCGTGCCCGCCGGGTCGAGAAAACGGCTGCCGACGCCGCTGGCCTGAGCCAGTTGCAGGCGCAGATCACGCAGGTCGCGGCAGCCCACGGTGCGGGCAAAACGCGACAGCGTGGCGGTGCTGACTTCGGCGCGTTGCGCGAGGTCTTCGAGGCTGGCGCTGGCGGCAAAACCGACGTCGTCGAGCATCAGCCGGGCGATGCGACCTTCGCCGGCGCTGAAGGAATCCTGGCGGGCGCGGATCTGATAAAGGATGTCCATGGCGACAGGCTCCGGTTACAGCAGGTAAGAAAGGCCGACGGTCAGGCCGAACGCGACCAGCGAGATCAGCGTCTCGAGCACGGTCCAGGTCTTGAACGTCTGCGCGACCGTCATGTTGAAGTATTCCTTGATCAACCAGAAGCCGCCGTCGTTGACGTGGGAAAAGATAACCGAGCCAGCGCCGGTCGCCAGCACCAACAGTTCAGGGTGTGGATAACCCAGACCAATGGCCACTGGCGCGACCACGCCGGACGCGGTGGTCATGGCCACGGTCGCGGAACCGGTGGCGACACGCATCAACGCCGCGAACAACCAGCCCATGATCAGCGGCGACAGGTGGAATTCGTGGGCGAGACCGACAATCTGATCGGTGACGCCAGCCTCCACCAGAATGCGGTTCAAGCCACCGCCAGCACCGACCAGCAGGGTGATACTGGCGGTAGGTGCCAGACATTCGTTGGTGAATTTCAGAATCGATTCACGGTTGAAACCCTGGGCGATACCCAGCGTCCAGAAGCTCAACAAAGTCGCCAGCAGCAGCGCAATCACCGAGTTGCCGATGAACAACAGAAACTGATTGAAACCGCTGCCCGGGGTAGAAATCAGGTTGGCCCAGCCGCCGATCAGCATCAGCACCACCGGCAACAGAATGGTCGCCATGGTGATGCCGAAACCCGGCAGTTTGTCGCGCGGTTCGCGGTCGAGAAATTGTTTTTCCAGCGGGTTATCCGCCGGCAATTGAATGCGCGGCACGATGAATTTGGCGTACAGCGGACCGGCAATGATTGCGGTCGGAATGCCGATGGCGATCGCATACAGCAACGTCTGCCCGACCGATGCCTGATAAGCCTGCACCGCGAGCATCGCCGCCGGGTGCGGCGGCACCAGCGCATGCACCACCGACAGGCCGGCGACCATCGGCAGGCCGACCATCAGAATCGACACGCCAACGCGCCGTGCCACGGTGAACGCGATCGGCACCAGCAAGACAAAACCGACTTCGAAGAACAGCGGCAAGCCGACCAAGAAGGCGATGCAGACCATCGCCCAGTGCGCGTTCTTCTCGCCGAATTTATCGATCAGCGTGCGCGCCATCTGCTCGGCGCCGCCGGACTCGGCCATCATCTTGCCGAGCATCGTCCCCAACGCAACCACCAGCGCAATATGCCCCAGCGTCTTGCCCACCCCGGCCTCATACGCCCCCACTACACACGACGGCGGCATCCCCGCCACCAGTGCCAGGCCGATGGAAATCAAGGTGATGACGATGAACGGATTGAGCCGGTAACGGGCGATCAACACGATCAGCGCAATGATGGCGACGGCGGCATAGACCAGCAGCCAATAGCCGAAGGAAGGCGTCATGCGGTACTCCTCGAAAGGGTCACGTTCGAATGGGTTGTGAAACTCATAAATCATTTCGAGATCGAGATTTCAAACCGCATGAAAGTAATTTTCGTGGAGAGGCAAGGCGTGTCGCTAATGGATATGTCTTGTCGTGATTAATGAAAATTTCGGGGTGGGATTTACATACTTTTTCGGTGAACGAGAAACCAATGTGGGAGCGAGCCTGCTCGCGAAGGGGGCTTCACATTCAACATCTTTGCCGACTGATCCAGCGCTTTCGCGAGCAGGCTCACTCCTACAGTTTGATCGCATTCTTCCAGACAGAATGCGCAAAACCTGTGGGACGTAGCGTACGGATCACACCATTTCGTTACGAATCCATTCAACCACCGACGTGCGTTTCGGTGCCCAGCCCAGCAGTTCGCGGGCGTGTTTGCCGCTTACGCGGCTGTTGGAGCCGAGGCCGTAGTTGGCCATTTCGTAGCCCCATTCGGCTTCGGCGTCTTGCAACGGCCAGTCTTGCGGTTGACCCAGGTTCAGGGCTTCGGCCATGGCGGTGGTCATGTCGATGAACGATGCTTCGCCGCTTTCGACGAAGTAGAAAGTACCCGGTACGTTCTTGGTCAGCGCCAGCAGGTACAGGGCGACGACGTCTTCGATGTGCACGTTGGACCAGATGTTCTGGCCAGTGCCAACGTGGCGCACCACACCGCTTTTACGCGCCTGTTTGAGCAGACGCGGCAATTGCACGCTGTCGCGGATAACGCCCAGGCTGTGGCCGTAGATCAGCGTGTTGCAGATCACCGCCGAGTTCACGCCGTCCTGCGCCGCTGCTAGGATCAGGTTATCGATTGCCACGCGCGCTGCTTTGTCGACAGTCGGCTCTGGCAAGTTGTCTTCGTAGTAGATGACATCGCTGGACTTGCCGCCCGATGCATCGCCGACGATGCTCGAACCGCTGGTGTGCAGGAACACTTTGCTGGAACCGCGCAAAGCATCGAGCAATGCTTCGACGGCGCCGCGATGGTCGCTGCTGGCGGCGTTGATTACAGCGTCGGCAGCACGGGCCTGTTCGGCGAGCAATGCTTTGTCGTCGAGGGTGCCGATGACCGGGCTCATGCCCAGTGCCTTGAGCTCAGCCGCTTGTTCAGGGTTGCGCACCAGACCGGTGACTTGATGCCCGGCCTTGACCAGACCGCTAGCGATGGAGCCGCCGATAAAACCGGCAGCGCCGGTGACGAATACGTTCATGGAGAAACTCCCTGCGTGAATAAGTGATGGGTCGAGTATCGGCCTGTGAGTCCGAGGGAAAAACCCGCCCTCGACCAATTCACTCTTGCGCAGAGGTCACGAATCAGCCCTTGAAATCGGCGCTGGCGTAAGCGGCGAGTTTGCTCTGGATAAAGTCGAGAAAACACTGAATGCGCAACGCCAGTTGCGAGTTCCGGTAGTACACGGCGTTGATCGGCTGGCGATAACCGCTGTTGAATTCAGCGAGCAAGACTTTCAGGCGCCCGGCCCGAATGTCATCGATGGTCATGAAGTGCGACAGGCAGGCGATGCCCTGCCCTTCCAGCGCCAGATGGCGCACGGTCTCGCCGCTGGAGGCGCCGATCGCCGGGTTGATTGGCCAGCGGTCACCGTGCACGTAGCGCAGCGGCCATTGGTTGAGGCCTTCGTTCTGGGTGAAGCCGAGCAAGGTGTGTTCGCTCAAGTCCGCGACTTGCTGCGGCGCGCCATGTTTTTTCAGGTAAGCGGGACTGGCGACGATCAGCAGCGGACTGCAACCGAGCGAGCGCGCATGCAGCGTCGAGTCAGCGAGGGTGCCGATACGGATGGCGATGTCGGTGCTTTGTTCCAGCAGGTCAATGATCAGGTCATTGCTGTTGAGTTCGAGCTGGATGTCCGGATAGAGGCGGCGGAATTCGTCGATGTACGGGACCACTGCGTGGAGCATGAACGGTGACGCGGCGTTGATCCGCAGGCGCCCGGACGGCGTTTGCTGGCGCGAGGACAGGCGTTCTTCAAGTTGTTCCATCTGATCGAGAATCAGCTTGGCCTGCTCGAAGAAATACTTGCCCTCTTCGGTCAGATCCATGCGCCGCGTGGTGCGGTTGATCAGTGTGGTGTCGAGTTTGGCTTCCAGCTTCGACAGCGTGCGGCTGACCGCCGACGGCGTTTGCCCGACCTGTTCGGCGGCAGCGGAAATCGAACCGCATTCGATCACGCAGACGAAAATCTGCAACTCATCGGATCTGGCTTTCACGGGTGTCCTCTTTGAAATCGCCAAGATCGCAGATGACTGCAACTCTCTGTAGGAGCTGCCGCAGGCTGCGATCTTTCGCTGTTACCACCGATAGTAGCCCGAAACCATTCAGGCCTTCAGACCAAACACCTCGCTCAGATGCTGCTCATAACGCGCCACATCAGCCTCGATGTTCGGCCGCTTCATCACATCCACACAAAGGAACGTCGGCAACCCGGTCATACCGAGAAACTCGTTGGCCTTGTGGAATGGGAAGTACACCGCGTCGACGCCTTTAGCCTCAAAGAAATCCGTCGGGTCATCGAAGGCTTGCTGCGGTGCGTTCCAGGTCAGCGACAGCATGTATTGCTTGCCCTGAATCAGACCGCCGCTGCCGTACTTCTGCGACGCATCGGAACGGGTGCGGCCATCGCTGGCGTAGAGGCTGCCGTGACCTTCGGTGAAGACTTCGTCGAGGTACTTTTTCACCGTCCACGGTGCGCCCATCCACCAGCCCGGCATCTGATAAATGATCACGTCGGCCCAGAGAAATTTCGCCACTTCTTCGGCAATGTCGTAGCCCTCGTCGATGAAGGTGGTTTTCACATCGAAGCCGCCGCGATCCAGCACGCTCAACGCGGCTTCGTGCAGGGTGGCGTTGTAGCGACCGTCAGAGTGGGCGAATTTTTTACCGCCATTGAGCAACAGCACTTTTTTCATGAGAAAGCCTCGGCGCAGCCATTGGGCTGGATGGAGAAGGGAAACTGGAATGGCGGCAGATTAACGATCCGCCTCGCGCGGAATAAGGCCTGATTGTGCAAAATACATTTGATTAAAAAGCACGAATCCATCACCGATTGTTGCAATAAAATCCGCGGCATTCTGAATGTGAGGAGTCGTTGTGATGAGTGAACGCTTGGGTTTTATCCTGCACGCCAAGACCCGCCCGGAACAATCCGAGGCTTTCGAAGCGCTGTTTCGCGCCTACGTCGAACCGAGCCGCGCCGAGCCAGGTTGCATCGAGTACCACATGCTGCGTGATAAGGAAGATCCGACGCTGTTTATCTTCTACGAGATCTGGGCCTCCCAGGCGCACCTGGATGTGCATTCGAATTTGCCGCACATGAAGGCTTTCTTTGAACAGCGCATGGACTATCTGGAGCGCGATTTCGATATCCGCCAGATCGAAATGCTCAGCGAAGCCTCAGCTAACCGCTGATCAACAAGTGCGCGCCGAGCGCGCCCATACCGACAAAGAACACCCGTTTGAACAACACGGCGCTGATCCGTTCGCGCAGCCATTGGCCCAGCAACATACCGAGAATGGCCGGGATCAGCGCCAGCAGCGAAGCACTCAGTTCGCCGCCACCGAGGGCGCCACGCCAGAGCAATCCTGCGGCCAATGCCAGCGTCGAAACGGTGAATGACAGGCCCAGTGCCTGCACCAGTTGATCGCGGTTCAAGCCCAGCGCTTGCAGGTACGGCACCGCCGGAATCACGAAGACGCCGGTGGCCGAGGTGATTACGCCAGTGATCAAACCGCACGCCGGACCCAGCCAGCCTTCATGGCGCGGATTGACGCTCAGCGTTGGCAGAAACAAACCACTCAACGCATAGAGCAATAACGCCGCGCCCAACCCGCGCACCACCCAATGCCCGCCCGCCATGCCGATCGATAACGTGCCTATTCCGCTGCCGAGGAAAATCATCAGCAGCATCGGCCAGAGGCGTTTGCTCAGTCCTTTCAAGTGCCCGCCGAATGCCAGTTGCCAGACATTGGTCAGTGTTGCCGGGATGATCAGCAACGCGGCTGCCTGCGACGGTGCCATAGCCAGACCGAGCAAGCCCATGGCGACGGTGGGCAGGCCGAGGCCGATCACGCCTTTGATCAGGCCGGCGAGGATGAACGTCAGGATGACCAGTAAGGACAGGGCCAGACCGAGGTTTTGATAGAATTCCGCGAGTGTGTTCATGGCGCTACTGTGCGCCAGTCGGGGTTGGCTGAAAATCTGCCATATACTGAGAGTGCCTCTCTTTTAGCAAGAGGCTGATTATTCCATTGAGGCTTCTGGCCCATTCGCGAGCAGGCTCGCTCCCACATTGGATGTGTGTCGTACGCAACTCCCTGTGGGAGCGAGCTTGCTCGCGAAGGGGCCAGCCCGAACACCCTAAAACCAGAGGCCACCCTCATGCACTTCGACCTCACCGACCTGCGCCTCTACCTGCACATCCTCGACACCGGCAACATCACCGCCGGCGCCGTCCGCAGCCATTTATCCCTGGCCGCCGCCAGCGCCAGAATCCGCGCAATGGAAGCCTCGCTCGGCATCGATTTCCTCGAACGCGGCCGTCGTGGCGTCACCCCGACGCCGGCCGGTAAAGCGTTGGCCCAACACGCACGCATCCTCCTGCAACAAGCCGAACGCCTGCAGCAGGATCTGGCCGACTATGCCCAAGGCGTCAAAGGTCAGGTGCGTTTGCTGTGCAACACCACGGCGATCACCGAATACCTGCCGGAAGTACTCGCGGACTTCCTGCGCGATCATCCCAATCTCGACATCGACTTGCAGGAGTTGCCCAGCGCGCGCATCACCCATGCCTTGCGCCAAGGCGCGGCGGACCTCGGGATCGTCTCCGATGCGGTCGACACCCACGGTCTGCAGACCCGGCCCTTTCGCGACGATCCATTGGTGCTGATCCTGCCCCCTGAGCATGTTTTGGCGAGTCAGGCGTCGCTGACGTTTGGTGAAACCCTGGCGCACGACTACGTAGCGCTTGGCAGCCACAGCGCGTTGGCGATTCACCTGGAGGAACAGGCGCTGCACATCGGCCAGCGCATGTCGATCCGGATCCGTGCCGATGGCTTCGAGGGCGTCATGCGCATGGTGGCGCGAGGTGCGGGGCTGGCTATCGTGCCCAAGGTGGCCATCGAACGCTGGGCGGCGGTGCACTCGGTAACGTGCCGGCCGCTGGACGAAGTCTGGGCGCATCGCACCTTGCAACTGTGCGCACGGGACTTCGACCACCTGCCCGGTTACGCCCGGGCCTTGTTTGATGCGCTGGTGCCTTGACTCTACCGCTAGGGGCAGACTCTATCCTGTGAGCTTCATTTCAGGAGTACACACAATGAGCAAACGAATGCTCGTGATACTGGGTCACCCCTCCACCGACAGCTTTTGCGGGGCATTGAGTGAGACTTACGTTCAGGCCGCCAAGGACGCCGGGCATGACGTGCGGCTGCTGCGTCTGGATGCGCTGGAGTTCGACCCGGTTCTACACGAGGGTTACAACAAGGTGCAGCCGCTGGAGCCGGACCTGCTGCAAGCCCAGGCCGATATCACCTGGGCCGAGCACCTGACATTCGTCTATCCGATCTGGTGGGGCGGGATTCCGGCGCTGTTGAAAGGCTTCGTCGACCGGATTTTCCTGCCGGGTTTCGCCTTCAAATACCGCGAAGGCAAAGCCTTCCCCGACAAGCTGCTCAAAGGCCGCACCGCGCATTTGCTGGTGACCATGGACACGCCGTACTGGTACTACAAATGGATCTATGGCATGCCGGGGCTGAATCAGATGCGCAAGACCACGCTGGAATTCTGCGGCATCAAGCCACTGAAGACGCTGACCTTCGGGCCGATCCTTGGCTCCAAGCCAAACCAGCGCGATGCCTGGCTGGAAAAGGCGCGCGTGACCGCCGCCGTCTAAGGCTTTCCAGCCGCCTCAACTGACGGCGCACAAGCCGCCGTCAGTGCCTCTTCGGGCTCCCTTCTCGAGCCCGTCCGTCGCCTGTGCACGTCATTTACGCGCAGTTGCCATTTTCAGATGGTATTGGACATATAATCGCCGCCGATCCGGCATGACGCCCGATCGCGCTACGCTATGTTTGACCATCGAGACGGACCTTATGTATATCGGCAAAGCCGCCCAGCTGTCGGGCACCACAGTCAAAAGCATTCGCCATTACGAAGAAATCGGCCTGTTGCCCGAGCCCAAGCGTGAAGGCAAATACCGTATCTACAGCCAGCAAAGTGTCGAAGTGTTGACGTTCATCAAGTGCGCCCAGCAACTGGGCTTCAAGCTCAAAGAGCTGCAGGTGATCCTCAACAACTACCGCGGCGACGAATTCCCGTGGGACATGGCGCAACGAGCCATTGCCGAAAAAAAAGCCGAACTGGTGACCCAGATCGGCGATTTGCAGCAATTGCATGATGGCCTTGAGGCGTTTGAACACAACCTCAACGACGCCCGCCAGGAATGTCAGTTCGAGCGCATCGCCCGCTATGGCGAAAAAAACCCGGTCAATACACTGAACTGAAAACCCTGCTGCGCCGCATGACCGGGTTCGCCCGTCGTCTCAGGGCAGGCGCGCCCGGTCGTTGGCGAATCAGCCCGGTACCGCCTCCCCTTCTGTGCGCAGCGCTTGAACCGGCGCATGCACCGGCGCAATCGCCGCAAAGAACCACGGCGATACCAGTGTCACCAGGACAATGGTCATGACCCCGCTGGAAAACAGCGCCATCGCCACCAGTGCGCCGAGATCGACAATCGGCTTGAAGTCGGAAAACAGCAGCGCCATGAAGCCTACGGAGAAGATCACCACGTTGATCACCGTCGAGCGGCCAACGCTGTGCATCGCCTGCAAAATAGCCGCGTCGATCTCAATGCCCTGCTGCACCAGCAACTTGATGCGCGACAGCAGGTGCACCGCGTAATCCACCACGCCGACCACCAGGAACGTCACCAGCGTCGTGCCGATGTTCAGCTCAATGCCGAACAGGAACATGAAGCCATAGACCGTCACCGACGTGGTCAGCAAGGTCAGCATGCCGAGCACACCGAGGCGCACCGACTTGAGCCAGTACATCATCATCAGCGTGACGACCAGCAAGGCCAGGGAAAAACTCAGCACCTGGCCCTGAGTGATTTCCTGCAGGACGCCCGTCCAGATCAACGGCGTGCCGGCGTGGGTCACCTCCAGGTTGGCCGGTTTATTGACCAGCAACCAGGCATCGAGGCGGTCGAGCATGCCCTGATAGTCGCTGGCGACGGACGAGGTCATGGTGTACAGGGTCAAGGCCTTGGAGAAATCGGCGTTGAGCACGTTGTTCAGGTCCGAACCGCCGCCGTTTTCGAACAGCATCACGTGCTGCTCGATCAGCGAATTGCCCGGCACTTCAAACTGCTCGACCTGCCCGTCGTCATTGACCGAGGTGACCTTCTCCACGGCATTCGGCACCCGCAGATACTCCGGGTTCATGTCGTTGAGCACCAGGTTCATGCGCTTGACGTACGTGGCCAGCGAGTAGCCGTAACTGACGTTCGGTTGCTGCTTGATGAAGTGGTCGAGCTTGTCGATGAACTGCACCACTTCGGTGGTCAGCACGCCGCGCGGCTCTTTGCTGTCGATCGCGATCCAGCCCGGCGCCGTGCCCGCTACTTTGGCGTGGTTGATGAACTGATCCGACACGCGAATGTGGCTTTCCGGCTTGAAGTAAGCGATGCCGGAGTCTTCGATATCGACGCGGAAGGTGAACACGGTGGCCAGTGCCAGCAGCGGCAGAATGACCATCAGGATCGGTTTGCGAAAGCGGATCATCCAGGCACAGAACGCCACCAGGTACCGCGAGATGATCGATTCCTTGTGTACTTCAGCCTTGGCCTGCTGCGGCTGATCCTTGCCCCAGATCGCGATCCACGCCGGAATCAGCAGCAGCGAAATGATTAACGCTGCCGTCAGACCGATCGACATGAACACGCCGAAATTGCGGATGCTGACAATGTTGTTGGTGGTGGAAATCATGAACGTGGCGATGGTCGTCACGGTCGTCAACACCACCGGCACCACCATCAGACGCTGGGTTTCACGGTTGGCCTCACGATTGCTCTTGCCTGCGTTTTTCTGCTCGTAATATTCAGCCATCACGTGGATCGCATCGGAGCAGCAAATGGTGAAGAGGAACACCGGCAGCACACTGGTCAACAGGTCGAACGGCACCCGCAACAGCGCCATCAGGCCCAAGGTCCAGATGGTGCAGAACAGAATGTTGAACAGCGGCAGCAGCACGCCCAGTGGTTTGCGGAAGAAGAAAGTCAGCAGCAAGGTAATCAGCAAAAACACGATCGGAAACAGCACGGCCAGGTCATGATCGATGATCTCCTGCTGCGCGGCGATGAAGATCGGCATGCCGGCAATGAAGATTTCGTCCTTGTACTCTGGGTGCTCGGCCTGATATTGCGCGACGATGCCGCGCACGATCTGATAGGCGCGCAATTGCGCCTGAGCGTCGTCCTGCTTGGTGCCAAGTTCGGCCACCAGCATCGCGACTTTCTTGTCCTTGGACACCACCCCGTCGACCATCAATTCGTTGCCCATGATCTGCGACTCGACCAGCGCAGGGTCCATGTCATAGGCATTCAGGGTTTTGTGGATCAACAGCTCGCCGTCGTCGGTCAGGACGATGTTTTCCAGGTCGCCCATCGAGGCCATTTCGCGGATCGGGTTGATCCGCTCGGCGAGAAAAGTCAGGAACAACTGATCATGGGCGTCCCAGTTCTGGCTTTGGGCATGATCACGCAAGGCCTTGGCGTTAGCGTAATCGTTCTGCGAAAAGCCACCCTCGAGAATGTCCCGGGTCAACAACTGCGCACGGCTGTCGTCTGCATGCCGGGCGACGATTTGTGCCAACTGCTCCTTGTCGGCATCGTTGGCCAGAATCATCTTGCGCACTGATTGCGACATCGAAAACAGCGCGTTGAGCGTCGATTTGTTGAACACCGTTTGCGGGTTGTTCAGCGCCACCATGACCGAGTCGAACGTGCCGGTGAACTCACCCTGCAAATCGATGATGGTCTTGCGCGCCGGGTGGCTTTCCTTGAGCAGATAAGGGTTGGTGTCGGACACCAGCGCGCCCAGCGTATAAGTGAAATACGCCGTAATCGCCACCAGCAGGAAAACAATCGCCCGCGCATAGCGCTCGACGAAATTCAGATATCTTTCCATGATCATGCGGTTCCAGGTCGTCGGGGTCGGCGCTTAGCGGGCAGACACGGCAAAGTCCGGCAGGTCACCGGTTTTCAGCCCGCGTTTGATGGCGGTCTGGGTGAAGAGGCGGTCTTCCAGAGAAACGTTGTACTGCAACTGGTTGAAGCGCATTTCCGAACGCGTGCCGTCGATGAAGTGCTCGGTTTCACTGAGCACGATGCTGTCGATCGAGTCGATGGTCGCGACTTTCTGCGTGCGCATCTGCTTGATCAATACACCTTTTACGTCGAAGAAATCCTGACGCATGACCAGGAAATTCTGCTTGTCGATCCACACCTTCAGCTTGTTGTAACCGGTCTTGGCCAGCACTTCGGGGGACGCCGGTTCGCGCTCGATCACGTAGCAGTCGCGGCCCTTGATCTGTTCTTCGCCGACGAGCTTCTGCGAGTAATCCTTGACGCGGATCTTGTCCAGATCGGCGTACGAGTACTCACTGCCCATGAACGAGCCACGCTTGTCGGTGGTGGAGATGCGGCGGGTCTGGCGGCTGACTGGCAGGTACATCCACTGGCTGTCTTCCAGGCCGAGGGTTTCGTGCGGGTTTTCGATGTGGAAGGCCACGTCACGGACGTCAGTCGGCGCGGAAAAGTACATGCTGAACTTGTCGCTGTCCGGGTAATCCTTTTGCAGATAGGTGAACTCGCGAACCCGGGTATTACCTTTCTTGTCATGCAGGATCAGCGAAACCTGGGACATGAAGCTGTTCCCGTCATTGCGATCGCGTACCTGACGGATGATCTCATCAGCATTGCCAGCCTCGGCGGCACTGGCGCAGGCGCTACCGAGGATCAATGCGGCGGTGGTCAGACTTTTCAAAAACGGCAACATAACAACTTCCTTTTCGTTGGATGAGTGCACCTGCGCGAGCGCGGCAGGCGTGATGGGTCAGAACAGATAACCGGCCGACAGCCGCACTTGATCGCGCTTGCTGTACTCGCCAAAAGACCTGTCGGGTTTGCCGAAGAACACATCCACTTCCAGGCCGAGCTTGATGTAGTCCACCGGCTTGTAGGTGAAGATGCCTTGCAGCAATGCGTTGTCCTGAAACGGTGGTGAGGCAGCAGCGACCAGACGACTCTTGAGGCGGTCCTGCCAATGGGTGCCTTCGGCCGACAGGGTGAACAGCGGTTCGCGTTTGTCCTGCAACATGCCGTCCTGCCAGTCGAGCAACACCTGCTCCTGCCATTGCGCGGAGATCAGCCAGTCGCGCAACAGGTAGTCGACACCCAGCAGTGACTTGACCATAGGCGTGCTGTCCGCACCGTAGGCACGCGTCGGATTGGTCACTCGCCAGTTGTCGAAATACGCCACCTCGCTGCGCACCACGATGCTGTGCCCGGCGTCGATCGCCAGCCCGGCACCGCCCATGGTGTAACGGGGAAACTGCCGTTCCAGCCGCGTACGGCCGTCGTCGGCGAGGCCTTCGACCGCGTACACCGGGTCCTGCTGACGCGCGCTCAAGGCGACAAAACTGGTGTCCACCGCGCCGATCCGGCCGTTGGCGCTCAGGCCATAGGAATAGCCCTTGTCGCCGTCATAGCCGGGCTTGGAGTCGAGCAGGAAATACTGCGGGTCCGGCGTAGCAAACAGTGGCGCGGCAAATTCACTGCCCTCAACCGGCGCCTGGTTTTTCACGAAGTCAGTGATCCACAGCGCCTCCAGTTCCCACTCGCCCACCGGTTGCGCAAAACGCACCATGGGCACGGCGATGCGGCTGTCTTCGAGCAGCGGCGTCAGACCGTCGCGATAGTCCAGCGGGTTGATCTGATCGAGCACGCGCAATTCATCCGCGCGGCCCCAGACCACTTGCTGCCAGCCCACCGTCACTTCGCCGTCACCCAGCGAATGGCCGACGTAGAGGTGCCGCCAATCAGCGTCGAAACGGTACTTGTCCCGCGCCCGTTCGCTGTACGGATTGTTGCCGTCATAGCGCGCGTCGTAACGCACGCGCCCCTTGGCCTTGTAGTACCCACCCTCCCAGTTGTCTTCCAGGTTGGCTTTGAAATACACGGCTTTTTGCGTGACCTGATCGTCGCCGTGCAGACGCATGGCCGTGGCCACGCCGACTTCACCGTCGGCGTAATCGGGCTTCAGATCAGCGACGGTAAATTCGGCCATCGCGGCGGGCGCAGTCATGCACGCCCACACCGCACCCACGATGTGACTGTTGTGAAATCGAGGCATCGCTACATTCCCAACCCGACACCGCCATCGATCACCAGACTCTGGGCGGTGACCCCGCCAGCCTCGGGGCTGGCCAGGTAACGCACCATCGCCGCCACTTCTTCGCTCTGGATGAAACGGCGCATCGGCAGTTTCTTCTTCGCGTTGCGTACGATCTGTTCCTGGGTCAGCCCGGCAATCGCCGCTTGCGTCGCCAGTTCACCCTGCAACATCGGCGTGTCGATCCACGCTGGCAGAATCGCGTTGACGGTGATCTGCCGCGAAGCGAGATCCAGCGCCAGCGCCTTGGTCATGCCGACGATGCCGTGTTTGGACGCGCAGTACGCGGTGTTGCGCACCTTGCCGGCACGACCGAGGATCGACGACATGTTGATGATCCGCCCACGGTCGGGCATCAGCGCCAGACACAACGAAGTCACGTAGAACGTGCCGTTGAGGTTGACCGAAATCACCTTGTGCCAGTTGTGCAGATCTTCCGGTTCGTTCTCGTTGCAGATGCCGGCGCTGTTGACCAGCACATCGACGTATTCGACTTGCGAACCGAGGGTTTTAAAGAACGCTTGCATGGCCGGCAGGTCGGCAATGTTCGCCGCATGGGTTTCGACCCGCGCCTTGATCTGCTCCTGTCGCTCGTCGACCCAGCGTTGCAGTTCGGCCAGATCGAGATCCAGCAGGATCAGGCGATTGTCTGCGTCGGCGGCAAAGTTCTCGGCAACCGCGCGGCCGATGCCTTTGGCCGCACCGGTGATCAGAATGGTCCGGCTCATGGCATTTTCAACCCGCCGTTGACCGACAGGACCTCCCCGGTCAGATACAAACCGCGATCGGCGAGGTACAGCACCGCTTCGGCGATTTCTTCCGGTTCGGCGTAGCGTTTGATCAACAGACGCGACTGGATTTCTTCTTCCTGACTGCCGATCAGCGCCGTACTCATCTCGGTCTTGACGATGCCCGGGGCGACCGCGTTGACGCGAATGTTGCGCGGCGCCAGCTCCACCGCCAAGGCACGGGTCAAGGATTCGACCCCGCCCTTGGCGGCGGCATAGTTGCTTTGGCCTTTGCCGGGCTTCTGCGCCGCCACCGAACTGATGTTGACGATGCAACCGCTGCGCTGGCGCAACATGCCCGGCACCACCTGCTGACAGCAGAGCATCGTGCCAATCAGGTTGGTCTGGATCACCTCGACCAGGTCGCGCGCCGACATCGTCGCGAGCAAGCCGTCACGGGTGATGCCGGCGTTGTTGACCAGCAGATCGATACGCTGAAAATGCTGATCGACCCGTTCGAAAAACGCCTTGATGCTGTCGCCGCTGCTGACATCGCACTGCAATGCCAGACAATCGATGCCCAACGCCTGTACCTCATCGCGCAAGGCCATCGCCGCGACTTCATCGCGCACGTAACTGAACGCGATCTGATAACCCGCCCCGGCCAGGGTCTGGACAATCGCCCGACCGATGCCGCGACTGCCACCGGTCACCACTGCTACTTTATTCGGCATGACCGTTCCTTAAAGCGAGTTGTCGGTTTTGAACTGCGCGAGGCTGAAGCCATGAGTCGCCGCCAGTGCACGAATCTGCTGCACTTGCTCGCGGCTGATGTCGCCGTAGGAGTAGTGCTGTTTCATCCCGGACAGGCCCATCAGCACCGACTCGGCCATGCACGCGTACAACTGACCCTGTTTGAGATAGGCGCGAACGTTTTTCACCAGGCCATCGCCCAGCGGCGTCTGCACGATGCCGCCGTGCATGTAGAGCACGTCGGAGCGTTGGCTAGCGAGGTTCTGGTCAACGTTCAGCGGCACGGCGATGTCGCAGATCACGCTGTTTTCGGCGAAGTGTTCGGCAAAGAGAAACGGCTGCGGTGCGTTCGCTGCGCAGAGCACGATGCGTGCCTGTTTCAGCACATCAAGATCGTTGCTGACGGTGATGAAGGCGTTCGCGCCCAAGCGTTCTTCGACCAGTTTCGCTACGCGCAGCCCCAGATCGGCACTGCTGCCGTGGGCCTGCAACAGCGCATCGATTCCATCAATTTGCTGCAGGCGACGGGCGAGGCGATCGTGTTCGGCGACACCCTTGAGGATCGCGCGAGCGGCTTCGGCATAAATCTGTTGAGCGGTTTTTTCCAGACGACGCAGGGAACCGTCGCGGCCGCTGCCGATGAGGATCAGGTGCTCGACACTGGTCGATAACAACGAGGCATAGGTCGAGGCGATGTTGCCCGCCGCACCGACCACCGCAGCGGTCTGCTCGCCCAGCTCAAGGCCTTGCTGCTTGCAGCCCTGTTCGATGGCTTCAAGGCCCATGCCGATGGTCAGTGCATTGCCGGAAGTCAGCGCCATGTCAGGGATCTGCAGCGCTTGGCAGTTGTTGGTGACGATCGAGGTGTACATGCCCAGCCCGGCGACGGTGTAGCCATCGGCGCGGGCATCCTTGATGCGGTTGCCAACTTCTTCGCGGATGGTTTGCAGATCACCGCTAGCGATATACGCCGCCATGGCATCGGAATCCATGCACAGCGGATACAGGGTGAATTCCACGGCGGTGCCGAGTTTCGAGCGAATCTGTACCGGGCCGATTGGCGCGGCACGGCGCTCGGGGGCCATGCGTTTGATGAACTCGCGTTTCTGTTCAGCGCTCAGGGTCGACAGTGAAGGATCGACGTCGCTGAGCATGTCCGAATCAATCAAATGGTTGATGAACGCCACGCGGGCCACCACGCGCACGTTCTCATCAGACTTTGGGCGGGTTTCGGCCTCCTTGAAGCTGACCTCACGCGCCGGTACATCAGCGATGCTGTCGGCGCACACCCCGGCGGCCAGCGGGAAGGCATCGCGGCGGCGCAGCATGTCGCAGACTTTCTGCAAAGAACCGATCAAGCCGTCGATTTCTTCGAAGGTGATGCACACCGGCGGTTCCAGACGAATCACATTGGCGTTGCTGCCCGACGGCGCCACGCGCAGGGATTCGAATTGCAGCAGGTAACCGGCGATGATGTAGCCCAGCGCATCGTTGTACTGCGCCGAGGCCTGAACCAGTGAACTGGTGCCGGTCAGGTCGTGCAGTTCGAAGCCCAGCAGCAAGCCGCGCCCACGCACGTCGGCGATGACGTCCGGGTACGCTGCTTTGAGTTCCAGCAGCGAAGCCTTGAGGTACTCGCCCTTCTTGTTCACGTCCTTGAGCATCGCGCTGTCGTTCTCGAACAGACGGCGCAAGGCCGACAGGGCGATATGGCAGGACGCGTCATCTTCGGCAAAGGTCGAACTGTGGATGTAGCTGAAATCGTTTTCGTAGTGGCTGGCGCGAATCACCGTCGCGGCGATTTTCATCAGGCCACCGCCGAGCGCTTTCGACAGGCAGTAGTAATCACCCTGCAAGTTGAAATGGCTGGCGCCAAGCAAGGTGCCGGTGCGGCCGAAACCCGATTGCACTTCGTCGATGATCAGCGGGCATTGCTGCTCGTTGCACAGACGCCGCAGGCCCAGATAAAACTCATTGGCAAACTCGTTGATGCCGCCCTCGCCCTGAATCGGCTCAAGTAATACGGCGGTGATCGCACTGAACGCTTCACGGCGCACCTGCAGGGTTTCGCCGCTCCATTCCAGGCTCAGCCAATGACGGATATGACGGGCCGGCAGCTCTTGCAATTGCTGGGGTTGCTGCGGGTCGATGAACTCGACGTTGAGGCCGAAACGGGCGAACGGCTTGCGGTACTGCTTGCCATAGGTCAACTGAACGGTGTTCACCAGTTTGCCGTGGAAGCTGCCGCGCACAGCGAGGAACACCGGCTCGACATGCAACTGCGCCAGGTTGTGCTGACGCACAGCTTCGGCCACTTGGCGCACGGTGACGCAGGATAGATTCTGCGGCAGCAGGCCGGCGGGCAAATCGAGATCGTCGATGTCCAGTTCGACGTAAGCCTTGTCGCTGGCAACCAGATTGGCGAGGGCGAAATCACGCTCGTCGAATTGCTTCTGCAGGTTTTTCTGACGACGGTATTCGGCGTGCTTGACGGCGATCTCCACCGACTCGGCGCCACTGTTGGAGAAGGTCGAAATATAGCGTTCGCTGTTGTTCAGCTCACGGTTGAACGCTTCACTGAGCTCACGCCCCAATTGACCGGCCGCACCGCGCACCGACATCTGCGCATTGAACGGCACATCGGCACGCAGCAGGTCGACGAGCTGATCGACAAATTGCGGATCGTTGTGGCCATACAGCGCGGCGCCGTAACCGCCGAGGAAGTCGGTGACGGTCACTTCATCGCCCTGGCGGTCGCGGTAAAACAGTTTGCTGCCCAGCGCTCTGTGGAACTGGCATTCGAGGCCCAGAGCCTGCATCAATTCAACGAATTTCGGCCGTACGTAATCGCGGTAATCCATGACAGTTCTATCCCTTGAGTAAAAAATCAGCTGCGTTTCGTTGCGTGCCGACGGTCAGTCAGCCGCGTGAAATTCGAGTTGGTAACCGGCGCTAAAACCGTTGTCGTCGCGGTTGATGACCAGGCAATCGTGGAGCACGGCATCGCGCGGCCCGCCGATAACGAACGGCAGATGCGCATCCAGTGGTTGCTCCAGGCCACTGACCGGCGGGATGCTCTGCGCCTGCAAAGCCAGCCGGGCAAAGATCAGGTCAACCAGGCTCGGTGCACCACTGAGCATGCCGGTCAGCGGCGTGCTGCTGGTGATGTGCGCGGCGCCGGTTCGCGCCAGCGTGCGGGCCAGATCGGCATCCTTGTGCGGATCGCCAGTGGCGCTGCTGATCAGCAGATCCACCTGTTTGTCCGGCAAGCTCAGCGAGTCCAGACGCGGATGGGCGAACAGTGCTGTCAGGCAGGCTTGCGGCCCGGCCGGCAGATCATCGGCGCGGCGCAGTACCAGCGCCGCCGCACCTTCGCCGGCAATGCCGCCACGGCCCTGGCGATCAAAGGCACGCAGGCTTGGCGAACCGTCGGTGCTGATCACCCCCGCCTCGGCCAGTGCGGCGAGGGCCAGCGGATCCAGTTCACTACCCGCGCCCACCACAATGGCCGCATCGATCCGACCGCTCTGCAACGCCGCGCAGGCTTCGCGCAGCGCCGCCAGATTGCCGGCCACGCCTTGCATGTAGGCGTTGCATTCGCACTCAAGCTTCAAGGCCAGACTGACGACGCCGAGCAAACCGTTGCTCAGGCTCTTGAGCACCAGAAACGGATCGAGCGCGCGCTCCTGCAACACACGTTTGGCCAGACGCTGCATGTCGGCACCGCTCTCGGTCTGACATTCGTGCAGCAGTTCACCGTAAGACGCGAGCGAGGGATGGGTGTAACCGCCCTGGCAGCAATAGAGACCAAAACGCACGTTGTCGCGGCCCGGTTCAAGCTCGGCCTCGGCCAACGCCTGGCGCACCGCACTGACGCCCCAGATCACCGCCGGCGGGCAGTAACGCTGGAGGTTTTGCGCAACGTCCTGACGGCTACGTTGATGATCTCGATCAGCGATGTGCCCGAACGCAGTCACCCGCTCGCTGCGGAACAGCGACGAGTTCAGGGGCGAGATTGCGCTGCGCCCTTCGCGGGCCGCCGCCCAGAAACCCTCAACGCCCCAGCCGGTGGGCAATACACAACCGCTGCCGGCGATCGCGACACGTACAGTGGCGTCAGTCATTTTCCATGCTCCCGATATTTGCCAAGGGCCAGCGAGGTATTGAGGCCACCGAAACCAAAGGAATTGCTCAACGCGTAATCCACTCGGCGGCTGACGGCTTGCCCGGCGCAGTAATCCAGATCGCACTGTTCGTCAGCGTCATGCAGGTTCACCGTTGGCGTGACCAGATCGTTGAGGCAGGCCAACGCGGTGACGATGCATTCAGGGGCGCCAGCGGCCGCGATCAGGTGACCGAACTGTGATTTGTTGGCGCTGACGGCCAGGGTTCGATAATGCTTGTGCTCGGCGAACACGCTTTTGATCGCCAGGGTCTCGGCCACGTCATTGAGCGGTGTCGAAGTGCCGTGGGCGTTGATCAGATCAATCTGCTGCGCGCGCAAACCGGCGTCGTCCAGAGCGGCCTGCATAGCCAGTGCCGCGCCGCGTCCTTGCGGTTGCGGTGCGGTGACTTTGTAGGCATCCAGACTGCTGCCGAAACCCAATACCTCGGCATACGGCGTGGCGCCACGGGCCAAGGCATGTTCGAGGCTTTCCAGCACGACAAAACCACCGCCCTCGCCGGCAATCAGACCGCTGCGGTCACGATCGAACGGACGGCACAGATCCGCGCCCCAGCGCTGCTCGCCCGACGCGGCGCCGAGTAGATACAACGCGGCCATGGTGTCGAGGTTGAGCACCGAGTCGGCGCCACCCGCCAGCGCAACGCTGACTTCTCCGCGACGAATCATCTGGAAGGCATTGCCAATGGCTTGTGAAGCACCGGCACAGGCACTGCTGATATTGATCACCGGTCCTTCACAGCCCAGGTCGTCGGCGATTACCCGCGCCAGACGATCGTTGCTCTGGCGCAGTGAGCCATCGGCATTCACTTGCCCGGCCCGTGGCATCAGGTACGACCAGCTCGGGGTGCCACCATTCGGGGCTTCGGTCAGCAGCATGTCGGCGAGCATGTGCTGCGGTGCTCCCGAGGCACACAGCACCGCCGCGCCCCGCAACTGTTCGGGCTGCAAGCCGCTGTCACCGACTGCCTGCGTGGCAGCCACCCAGCCAAACCGACTGCGCTTTTCCAGCGGCATCGTCCAGGCCGGATGGCTTTGCAGTTTTTCCGGCAACAGGCGCATGTCGACAGGCGCTGCATAACGCACCGCGAACGACGCCTCTTGCAAGTCGTCCGGCTGCCATGCCCGCACGCAATGTTCGGCGCCGAGCATTTTTTCCCAGAGGGTCTGCCATTCGAAACCGAAACCGGTGACGGCACCCATGCCGGTGATCACAATCCGTGTCGCACTCATGCGTGCTTCTCCATGGTTTCACTGGCCAACAGCAATGCGCCCCAGTGACCGGCGCGAGTGTGGCTGACGAGCAGCGTGTAACCCGGTGCCGCCGCCGTATCACCGCTGAGATGCAAAGTCAGTGCGGCCTCTGTCAGCAAGCCGCTGGCGCCCAGTTCGCCGGTCATGGCGCGAGTGCTGCGAATCTCGCGCGGGAAAGCTTCGAGCAACTTCATCACTTGCCCGTCAGCGCAATTGCCGACGATATGCTCGACGTCGCCGACCCGCAGTTTTTCGACGCTCAGGACCTGATCGATGACGCGCCGACCCACCGCCACAGAGCGTTGCGGATCGTTGCTGTAACCGCGCGCAAATCCGGCAATGCGCACGGCGTGTGCCGCACCCGGCGGCGGTGTCGACGCCAGCAACAGCGCGGCGGCGCCCTCACCGAAAATCGCTTCGTTCGCCTGATCGGGCTCGCGCAGATACAGGGCTGGGGTCAGGTTCGGGCTGCTGCTGACCACCAACGCGGCGTCGGCATGTCGCTCGCCAATCTGCTGGCAAGCTTCGATCAGCGCATCCAGCCCGGCGTTGTCCTGAGAACAAAATCCACCCATTGGCCCATGGCAATTCAATGCTTCAGCCACATAGGCCATGACGCTGCTGTTGAGCAGGGTCAGCGCATGCAGGGGCGGTGTGTTGGCCAATAACTGCGCCAGGTGTTTTTGCGGCTGTTCGATGATCGCCTGCACCGCATCCCAGCAAGGACTCGGCGCGTCGACTTCAGGAATGGCCGCTGTCAGGGCAATGCGTGAAGCGGGCAATTGCAGCGCCGCCAGCGCTGGCGCCAGCCGTGCGGCGCAATGCAACAGCCGTAAGCCCTGCGGTTCGACGCTGCGCTGGATCTTGCGATCAAACAGATCACTGGCCAGTCGCGGCGTCGGCAAGGCAAACGCCTGACGCTGTGCGTCAAAGGCCAGCGGTTGCGCCGCGCAGGGTGTGCCGAGCAAGTCAGCACATTCACTGCCCGCCACATTCAGCACCGCAGCGGCATTCAGGTAGATGGCTCGGTTCATGTCATGCCCTCCCCAGAACCAGCGAGCTGTTGATGCCGCCAAAGCCGAACGAGTTAGACATCACCACGCTGATCGGCTGTCGCACCGGCTCGCTCAAGAACTTCAGCGAAGGATATTCGGCACGCTCGGGGTCGTAATTCAGGGTGGGCAACAGCACACCGTCACGCAGGCTCATCAGCGACAGCACCGCTTCGATCGCGCCACTGCCTGCCAGGGAATGCCCGATGGCGGACTTGTTGGCGGTGAAGGTCATGAAGTCCTGGCAGCCGCCGAACAGACGCTGCAACGCCAACGCTTCACAACTGTCATTGGCCTGCGTGGAGGTCCCGTGGGTGTTGACGTGTTGCACGGCGCTGCGCAGCAGCCCGGCATCTTCGATTGCTGCTTCCATGCATTCCTCGTATTTACTGCCATCGCGGCTGCTGGAGGTCATTTTCTGTGCCTCGCAGACATTTGCGTACCCCAACACCCGGCCCAGGGGCGCAGCCTTGCGCCGCTGTGCGTGTTCAGCAGATTCGAGAATGACCATCGCCGAGCCTTCGCTGAGGACAAAACCGCTACGGTCAGGCATAAACGGGCGGCTTTGTTCGCTCGCCGGCAAGTCGGCCTGACAGAGCGCGCCGAGGCTGTTGAACATGTAATAAGGCAGTTCGTTGGCCATCAGTTCGACGGCGCCGCAGATAGCCAGATCGATCTCTCCGCGCTCGATCGCCCGGTAAGCACTGCCGATGGCCATGGTGCCGGCGGCACAGGCATCGGAATGGGTCGAGATGTGATCGCGGATGCCGAGCCGATCGGCCAGGTGCTGCGTCTGTTGATCGACCCGCCGGGTGAAAGTCGCGCTGGACGCTGCCGGACTGTCCAGCAGACGGTCGAGGTCGACGCGTCCGGCCTCATCCATGCACCGGCTGAGCCGCTGCAGGTCGTGGCTGTCGGCACAGTACTTGTTGGCGCCCAGAAACAGACCGCTGCGACTGTGGGCAAAGTCTGCCGGTGTCAGACCGGCATGCTCCAGCGCCTGTCGGGCAACGTATTCGGCCAGCACACTTTGCCGTGGGTGCAGCGCCGCGTTGCCACCGAAACCGGCCCCGATGCGCTGCCACTGCGTATCGTCGATAAAACCGGCGGCGCTGTTGTTGAATCCCAGCGCCTTGAACCGAGGATGTTCGCGGACACAGGATTGCTTCCGGCAAATCCGCTCGAACAACGTGGCAGCGTCCAGCGCCATGGGCGCCACCAGACCGAACCCGCTCACATAGACTTCTCGTGCCCGCATGAGAACTCCTACACCGCTTCTTTGGTGTGAGTGGTGACAAACTGCTCAACCAATTGACGCGACACTTCATCGCCATCCGCCGGCACCAGACGTGCACTGCACGCGCCGCAGACCACTTGTTGGCGCTCGTTCAGAACCGCTTGGTGAGCGTTGCAATCCGGGCACGCTGCCGGCAGATAGTTGAAAAGATTGCGGCACTGGTTGGCCCAGTTACGCACGGTGGTCGCCGCGAAGACCTGAGCCGGTTGCATGCCTGCCTTCAGTTGATCCGGGGTGTAGGCGCTGAGGCTTTGCTCAAGCAGGTGCTTGCCACTTTCGGTAATGCGACCGTTGGCGAGAAACTCGCTGGCATCCCCGCAAACCGCCACCGCATGGTCAAGCACGCTGGTTTTCGGCAGTGTGCAGCCATATTGGCGGCCCAGCTGGAAGCTCAGGTCGACGATGTCCAGCGAGTCGGCACCGAGGTCTTCGACGATGCTGCTGTTTTCTTCGATGTCAATCGCATCCATCACCAACAGCTGTGCGAGGATTTCGCGAGTGCTGGCAACGACATGTTCCAAGTCCAATGGATTGTTCATTTCTATCTCCCTATATGTCGTGACTACTTCATGAATTCGACTTATGAAAAGTAACTTTTCCCACAGCAACTTCTCACGCGGCGGGAATCTAAACTCTGCCCTTAAGGGGAGAGTCAACGAACTATTCAAGGTTTTTTTACAACTCGAAAAAAGTCTGCAAACCCCCACTGAAACCGCACCTCCTTGTTGCGGTGAGCGACTTATTTACTTAACAAAGACGGGGTATGGTGGGGCGCCCGCGGTATCAGGCAGGTTGACTATCGAAAGCAACTAAGGACGCAACGGAACAGACGTACTAAAAGTAAAAACCAGACAAGTAAAATAGTTATAACTTCATAGCCTTTGTTTTAGATCAATACTGCCGTTAATTGATTTTGCTGGAAGGTTTACGTCTCCATTCGTAAAACCTGGCAGCGTTTCTGGATATCTGCATGTCGAGCACAGACATCTGGGCCAAGGCACGGCGCTATAGGGTGCAGCTTCCGTTTGATCGCCTTGTCTGGAGCCGACACATGACCGCCCCTATCACCGTTCTACGCGACACTCATCCGCTGCCGGTACTCGATGCCTGCAAATGGGAAAAACTCGAAGGCGACCCGCACACCGTCAACCTCAACGCCTACACCAGCGAAGACGGCAGCAAGATCATGGGCACATGGATCTGCACACCGGGCAAATGGCGCGTCGATTATGTGAAGTGGGAGTACTGCCATTTCCAGGAAGGCTACTGCGTGATTACTCCGGACGGCATGGCGCCGATTCATCTGCGCGCCGGCGATATTTTCGTGGTTGAGCCGGGGATGAAAGGCACGTGGGAAGTGGTCGAGACCGTGCGTAAATATTTCGTGTTCGCCTGATGCAAAAAAGCCGGGAGATCACCCGACGTGATTTCCCGGCAAACAATGTCTGATATACGCAAATCCCCTGTGGGAGCGAGCCTGCTCGCGAAAGCGGACCGTCAGTCACTTCCTTGTTGAAGCAACCGCCGTCATCGCGAGCAGGCTCGCTCCCACAGTTTGTTCAGCGCTGCCCTTCAATTGCAGGCTTGCGATAGCTGTTGATGATCGCCGAGAAGTCTTTCCCGCCGTCACCGCGCTGACTCATCGCCTGATACAACTGCTGCGCTACCGCGCCGAGCACCACCGGTTGGTGCGCCTGACGCGCCGCTTCGGTCGCCAGCCCCAGATCCTTGAGCATCAGTTCCGCACCGAACCCACCGGTATAACCACGCGAGGCCGGCGCCGTTTCGACGATGCCCGGCCACGGGTTGTACATCTCCGAACTCCAGCAACGCCCGGTCGAGCTGTTGATGATCCCGGCCAGCACCGAGGTGTCGATGCCCAACGCATCGCCCAGCGCCATCGCTTCGCTGACACCGACCATCGAGATCGCCAGTAGCAGGTTGTTGCAGATCTTGGCGATCTGCCCGGTGCCGACTTCGCCGCAATGCACAATGTTGCGGCCCATTTGCGCCAGCACCGGTTGCAGGGTGGCGAACAGTTGCGGGGTGGCGCCGACCATGAAGGTCAGCGTCCCCGCCGTCGCGCCACCGGTGCCACCGGACACCGGCGCATCGGCCATGGCCACGCCTTGTTTCGCGGCAGCGGCCGCTACATCGCGGGCAGTCTGCGGATCAATGGTGCTGCAATCCACCGCGGGCACACCTTGGCGGATGCCAGCCAGCACACCGTCCTCACCGAGCCAGACACTGCGCACATGCACCGCCGCCGGTAGCATGGTGATCACCAGTTCAGCATCCTCAGCGGCTTCGCGGGCCGAGGCACGAATGCTGCCGCCCAGTTGCTCCAGCTCAGCCAGCACGGTTTTGTTCAGATCGACCAGACTCAGCGAGTGGCCAGCCTTGATCAGATTGCGCGCCATCGGTGCGCCCATGTTGCCCAGACCGATAAATGCGATTTTCATGGTCGATTCCTCAGCGCAGGTTGATGGTGGTGTTCACGCCGTCGTTGACGCTGTCGTCATCGAACCAGCGCGCCGTGACCGTTTTGGTCTGCGTGTAGAACTGCACCACTTGTTTGCCGTACGGACCGAGGTCGCCGAGTTTCGAACCGCGCGAACCGGTGAAGCTGAAGAACGGTACCGGCACGGGGATAGGGATGTTGATGCCGACCTGGCCGACGTCGATTTCCGTCTGGAATTTACGCGCCGCCGCACCGCTCTGGGTGAACAGGCCAGTGCCATTGCCGAACGGGTTGGCGTTGACCAGCGCAATCGCCTGATCAAGGGTGTCGACTTCCAGCACCACCAGTACCGGGCCGAAGATTTCCTGGGTGTAGATCTGCATGTCGGTGGTCACGCCCGAGAACAGGGTCGGGCCAACAAAGTTGCCTTGCTCGTAGCCCGGCACCTTGATGTCGCGGCCGTCCAGTTCCAGCTTGGCGCCTTCCTTGATGCCGCTTTCGATCAGGTCGAGAATTCGCGCCTTGGCTTTCTTCGAGATCACCGGGCCGACGTCGGTGCCCGGCTCATTACCGGCGTTGACGGTGAGTTTCTGCGCCAGCACTTTCAAATCTGGCAGCCATTGTTTCGCCGCGCCGACCAGCACCACCACCGAGGTGGCCATGCAACGTTGCCCGGCGGCACCGAAACCGGCGCCGACCAGCGCATTCAGCGCCTGCTCGCGATTGGCATCGGCCAGCACCACGGCGTGGTTCTTCGCGCCCATCATCGATTGCACGCGTTTGCCGTGCTTGCCGGCCAAGTCGTAAACGTGAGTGCCGACAGCGGTCGAACCGACGAAGGACACCGCTTTGATGTCCTTGTGCGTGCACAGGCCATCGACCACATCTTTACCACCATGAACCACGTTCAACACGCCCGCCGGAACGCCGGCCTCAATGGCCAACTCCACCAGCAACATGGTCGACAGCGGATCCTGCTCCGAAGGCTTCAAAACGAAAGTGTTGCCGCAAGCGATGGCCATCGGGAACATCCACAGCGGAATCATTGCCGGGAAGTTGAACGGGGTGATGCCGGCACACACGCCGATTGGCTGACGCAGGGTGTAGGTATCGACGCCGCCGGCGACGTTTTCAGCGAACTCGCCCATTTGCAGGCTGCCGATAGAGCACGCGTGCTCGACCACTTCCAGACCACGGAAAATATCGCCCTCGGCGTCGGCAATGGTTTTGCCCTGCTCGGCACTCAGGACGACGGCAATACGTTTGGAGTGCTCGCGGATCAGCGCTTGCAGCTTGAGCATGATGCGCATGCGCGCGCCGATCGGAGTCAGTTTCCAGGTCTGGAAAGCACGCTGGGCGGCGCTGACGGCGGCATCGACTTCAGCGGCGGTGGCAAACGGCACTTTGGCCAGCACCTGTTGGGTGGCCGGGTTGACGATGTCGTGCCATTCGGTGGTCTGCGACTCGACCCACTCGCCGTCGATCAGCAGTTTGACCTTCTGCAGCGTGGTGTCGTTGGGCGTAAGCGATGCGTTCATGCTGGTCTCCGAAACTTGTTTTTATCGTAGGAGCCAAGGCGAAGGGTTCGCCTTGAGATGAGGCGTGTGTCACGAATTGGTTGTCGGACTGTTTTTGGAGTATAGATGTGCAAACTTCTAATAAGAACGCACATATAAGCCCGTCCATCATGCAAAAAAACATCACCTCCCTCGGTTCGCTGAACTGGGACGATCTCAAGTTTTTCCTCGAAGTCGCCCGCACCCGCAAGGCCAGCACTGCTGCCAAACGGCTGGCTGTCGACTACACCACGGTGTCGCGGCGGATCAGTTCGCTGGAAGCGGCACTCGGCACGCTGTTGTTTGAAAAGTCGCGGACCAGCGGCTTCGTCCTGACCAGCGAAGGCCAGCGCTTGCTCGGTTATGCCGAGTCGATTGAAAGCACATTGCACATGGCCTGCGAGCAGGTATCAGGTTCCGGGGTGGCGTTGTCCGGGCATGTGCGCATGGGCTGCACGGAGGGCTTCGGCAGCTTTTTCATCACGCCGCAGCTGAGCCATTTCGTCGACGCCTACCCGGCGATCTCGGTGGACATCCTGCCACTGCCGCACTTCATCAGCCTGTCCAAGCGCGAGGCCGATATCGTCATTGCTCTGGAACGCCCGGAGCATGGTCCCTACGTGTGCTGCAAACTCTGCGACTACCGTTTGCAGCTCTACGCGACTCAGGAATATCTCGACAAACATCCACCGATCCGCCGCCCGGCAGACTTGGGCAAGCATCAATTCATCAGTTATGTGGATGACCTGGCGTTCAGCTCGGAGCTGCTGTACCTGGCGAACGTGTTGCCGGGCGCCAGCGCGCATTTGCGCAGCACCAGCGTGATCGCGCAGTTCGTCGCGGCGCAGCAGGGGCGTTCTCTGGCGATTCTGCCGTGCTTCCTCGCCGCACAGGATCCGCGCCTGCTGCCGGTATTGCCGAAGGACATCGACATCACCCGGCAGTTCTGGATGTACTGCCGGGAGGATCTGCGCAAGTTGAAACGGATCACCCTGTTGTGGGATTACATCCGTGAGGTGACTGAGCGTAATCAGGGCCTGCTGATGGGGCAAACCCGCGACATGCAGTTCGCCGATTAGTCGGCGCTGACCACAATCGAGACCCGGCGGTTTTCCGTGCGACCCGCTGCCGTATCGTTGGACGCCACCGGCTCTTTGCTGCCCAGGCCCTGCAGCTGGATGTTATCGTCCTTCATGCCGACTGTGCGCAGGACGTTGGCGACACTTTTCGCACGGCGCAGGGACAGTTGCTGGTTGTAGGTTTCCTTGCCCGATGCATCGGTGTGACCATCGACGCGCACGCGCTCGATACCGACGCCCAGCAATGCCTTGCCGATGCGTTCAACGATCTCGGTGCTTTGCGTGTTCAGGCTTTCGACGTCGCTGCCAAACAGCACTTTGCCGGACAGGCCAAACTCCCAGCCCTCGTCAGTCAGTTCAAAGCCCTGTTGTTTGAGGACCGCAACTTGCGCCGGGGTCAGGCCTTTTTGCGGCGCTGTCTGGCAACCGGTCAGGGCCAGTACGGCCATCAACAGCACAGCGTAAAAAGATCGAATGGTCAGTGTGGACACGAGAGTCAGCTCCTGGTTTGCACGGAATCGACCGGGTGCTCCGCCCCGGCCGTGAATTGGGCGCCGCGCGACAGGCGCTTGGCTTGATACATCGCCGCATCGGCGGCATCGAGCAAGGCCCCCGGCGTGGCACCATGATCGGGAAAAACCGCAATGCCGATACTGAGCGAGGTCACCACACTGGTGTCGCCCGGCAACGCGATGGGCATGTCCATGCTGGCGAGGATCTTGTCGGCAATCCGCTCGGCATCTTCGACCTTGTGCAGCGGCGTGAGCAGAACCGCGAACTCGTCACCGCCCAGACGCGCCACCAGATCCTCTTCGCGCAATTGCGCACGGACGCGGTTGGCCACGGCCACCAACACCGCATCACCGGCGGCGTGGCCGAAGTTGTCGTTGATGCCTTTGAAACGGTCACTGTCGAGAAACAACACGGCCACGCGCTCATCGTGTTTGCCGGCATTGCGCAACGCGCGGATCAACCGCCCTTCGAAAAAGGCGCGGTTTGGCAAACCGGTCAGGCTGTCGTGACTGGCTTGGTGAGCGAGGGTTTCATTTTCGTTTTGCAGATGGGTTTGCCACGACTCCAGTTCGTCGAGCAAGGCGTTGAAGTCATTGCCGAGGTTGTCGAGTTCGGCGATCTGCGCCGGCGGCACGCGGCGGTCCAGCGCGCGTTCACTGCGTGCGGCGTGCGCCACGGCGGCCAGGCTGCGCAGGGGGCCGGTGATGCCGCGTAACTGGCGCCGCGCCAGGTAGAGCGCGACCCAGGCGCTGATCGCGGTACAGAGGATGATCCCCGCCAGACCACTGAGCAGAAAGCGCATCAGGCTACCGCCATGACCAGTGAGCAATACGCGACCAATTTCACGGTCCTGATGCTCGATCGGCAGGCTGATGGGTTTTTCCAGGACGGCGCGGGTGATCTGCATTTCCAGCTCGGAGAACAAGCCGTTTTCCGGTCGCTGCCAATGCGCGAGCAGTTGTCCCTGGCTGTCCAGCACCTGGGCATCAGCGACCTCTTCGGCGGAAGCAATCAGCGCCAGCGATTCGTTGGCGGCCGTCTTGTCGTTGAACACCACCGCAGCTTCCACGGTGTAGCTGATCGAACGGGCGATCAAGTGCAGGTTATGGTCGGCGTAAACCCGTAACGCCAATACACCGAGCAATGTCAGCGAAACACTGGCCATCGCCACGCCCACCAGCGCAACAATCAAATGCCCTCGGCCGATGACCGACCCCAACGTCGGGCGTTTTTCCGCTCGGAACAGTTTCATGGCGCCGCCGGTTTGCGACGCGACAATTGCAGCACGCTTGGATGAATACGCACGCCGCTGCGGGCAACAGAGTCGAGGTTGACCTCGAAAGACACCTGTTCATCGCCAACGCGTAGACAGAACAGACTGCCGACCGTGCACTGATCGCCGCCTTCGCTGATGCTCAGCACCGGATGACCGATCAGTGAAGCGAACAAGCGAGCGCGTTCATCCACCGTGAGTTTGCCGATGTACACCGCATCGCAGTCGCTGACGATGGCCGGGTTGTCGGCCAGCAGGCGACGTACGGTCACCGGCCGGCCGGTGGCTTGAGTGGTGCCTTTGACCAGATCATCGGTGTATTCGGTGGGGCCGACGATGCACAAGCGCAATTGCGCCGGTTCCACCGGCCAGCGCGCGTAGCTGAGAATGCCAAGAACAACCTGAGTGACAGATTTGGCCCGTTGTTCGGCCATGCCCGTCGGCGCTTGCGACTGTGCGACAGCCGCCCCCGTCAACAACCAGAGCAGACCGACAAGCAACGCGTGCTTGCAGACAACTACGCGCTCTGTCGCCCAGACAGACACCTTCATGCAGGGATTCTCTTGGATCGTAGCGAAATGATGCCGCAACGATAGCACAGCACTGGAACGCCAGCGAGACAGCGACCCCTGACCGGTCGGTCAGTAATCGCCGTCAATCGTCTGGATTTTCACCCCCGAGGCACGGCGCCCTCTTCCAGTTCCAGCATCAGCCCACTCAGGCGTTTGACCTTGCGCTGCACTGCTTCCTCGAACACCCCCGGGCGGGATTCGATCAGGGTGAACCAGTGCTTGGCGCGGGTGATACCGGTGTAGATCAATTCTTTGGTCAGCACCGGGTTCAAGGCATCCGGCAGGATCAGCGCCGTGTGGGCAAACTCCGAGCCCTGGGACTTGTGTACCGTCATGGCGTAGACGGTTTCAACGTCGTTCAGGCGGCTGGGCAGTACAAAGCGCACGCCGCCCTGGCCGTCGTTGCGCGGGAACGCCACGCGCAATACCGGTTTTCCCGCGTCCGGCCCTTCGCGCTCGGGCAGCTTGAGGGCGATCCCGATGTCGCCGTTCATCAAGCCCAGACCGTAATCGTTACGAGTCATCAGAACCGGACGGCCTTCGTACCATTGCTGATCGTTTTCAATCAGACGTGCTTTGAGCAATGCGGCGGTGATGCGTTGATTCAGGCCTTCGACACCCCATGGCCCTTTGCGCACGGCGCACAGCAACTGGAAAGTGTCGAAAGCTTGCAAGACTTCGCGGGCCCAAACGACCCAGTCCGGATGTTCGAGGGGCCGGCCCGAGGGTGGACGCTGATCACGCAGCACACTCAGATAATGGCGGTAACCCTGCGGGCCGTCGCCGTGCCCTTCCAGCAGCAGGCGCTCCAGCTTGTGATCCTGTTCGCCCTTAAGCGGCAACGAATACACGTCGTCATAGTGTCCGGCGGTGAGCAACTGACGCGCTTCATCCGGCAACTGTTGATTGACCCGACGCGCGAGCTGACCGATCCCGCTGCCCTCGCCGAAGCGCCGGGAGTGACGCAGCATGACCACCTGCTGCGCCAGCGGGTGAGCGCCTTCGACGTCTTCATGCAAGCCGCTGCCCTGCAACGACTCACCGCTGACCGACTCCAGCCACTGTCGGGTCTGCGGGCTGTACCAGCCACCCTCGGCGTCACGGCACAAATCCCCCAGCACAGCGCCGGCCTCCACAGAGGCCAGTTGGTCCTTGTCGCCCAACAGAACCAGGCGTGCATGGGGTGGCAAGGCATCGAGCAGATTGGCCATCATTTCCAGGTCGATCATCGAGGCTTCGTCGACCACCAGCACATCCAGTGGCAAGCGATTGCCGGCGTGGTGGCGGAAATGGCGGGTGCCGGGACGGCTGCCCAGCAGGCGATGCACGGTGGTGACGTCACAAGGAATCTTCGCCCGCACCTCTTCGGTGACTTTCAACGACTGCACCTGCTGGCTGATGGACTCGGTCAACCGCGCCGCGGCTTTGCCTGTCGGTGCCGCCAGACGAATCCGCAGCGGATGACCGGTAGCGACTGCCGGTGCTTGCAGCAGGGCCAGCAAACGTACGACCGTGGTGGTTTTGCCGGTCCCCGGCCCCCCGGTGACGATGCTGAAGGCACCACGAGTCGCAATGGCGCAGGCGAGTTTCTGCCAGTCGATCACCTCACCCGTTCTCGCTGATCCGAACAGTTCGTTCAAGCGCTGCGGCAGATCGTCCGGTGTTGGTTCGACTTGCTGCAGGCGCTCGCGCAACGCCGTATCAATGCGCCGTTCGTAGGTCCAGTAGCGTCGCAGATACAGACGTTTGCCCGACAAGACCAGCGGACATTGCTGTGCGAAATCGCTGGAATCCGCCGCCAGTGCGACCAAAGAGCTGCCGGCCAAAACCTTGCACCAGTGAGCACCGTCGAGCGCCTCAAGCAATTGCGACGGCAGCAACAGCACACCGCCTTGCACGTCGCCTTCGGGGGGCAGCGACAGCGCGAAGTCAGGAGCCTTCAGGGTTTCGTACAGATCAAGACAGACATGACCGTGGCCCAGTTGATGGCTGGTCAGGGCGGCAGCCAGCAGCACCAGCGGATCCGTATCACGCTCAAGTTCGTGCAGGAACGCGACGAACGCTTTGTCCAGCGCACGTAACCAACCACGCTCGACCCAACGAGTCAGCAATATCAACAGGTCATCGGCGCGAGTCAGCGGCGAAAGCCTCGACAGGCTGTCGGCTGCCAACGGCGTGGGGAGCAAATCGGCAAAGGTGCGGCTCATAGCAGGACTCCCTGTTCCCAGGCGGGTTCGGACTTGGGTTCAGGTTTTCCTTGAAACATACGGTCGAGACGCTCGATCAGTTCACGGGGTGGACGGGCGAAATACACACCACGACTGTCAGCACGCGTGCCACGCAGGAACAGATACAACGCGCCGCCGACATGTCGGTCGTAATCGTAATCAGGCAGCCGCGCCTTGAGCTGGCGATGCAACGCCAGCAGGTACAACACGTATTGCAGGTCATAGCGGTTGTCGAGGATTGACTGTTCCATGGCCTGCTCGGTGTAGGCCTGATCATCCACACCTAGCCAGTTGGATTTGTAGTCCGCCACGTAATAACGGCCATCGTGTTCAAAGGTCAGGTCGATGAAGCCTTTGAACATGCCGTTGAGTTGCACCGGTTCGGCTGCCACGCGGGCCACGCCCCTGTGCGTGTGCTGACGCACCAGTTCGTCGAGTTTGACTACATCGACTTTATGACTGGCGAACCAGAACTCCATCTCGACCCGATACTGCTTCAGTTGTTCGAGTACAACCGGTGGCTGCCCGCCGGCAATCGGCAGTGGCGATTTGAGCAAATGCTGCAACCAGTCACTCAAGGTGGTGATCCAACCCTCCCAACCGCGCAGGTTGCAGCGTCGGGCAATCGCATCCTCCAGCGCCTCGCGGGAAACGGCAAAGCCGTCATCTCCGGCCCATTCCAGCAAACCGTGGAGAAACGTTCCGGGATTGGGGCCGCGCGGAAAGCGGTGAATATCGGCACCGCCGGCAATGATTTCCCGTGGAGCATCGGGGTCGAGGCGTTCGTCATCAAACAGCTTTTGCGCTTGCGGGCTGTCCGGTGCTTCATCGCTGCCGCCACTCAACACGTCGCTGATGCGCAGAGCGCTGTAGGAGGCGATCCACCAGTTTTCGCTGGCCTTGCGCTTGGGCAACAGTGTGGCACTCAGCACGGCGTCATTGCGTGGCGGCTGGTAATGCTCGTCAGTGGGTTGGGGCATTTCATCGATATGGATAGCCGGGCAATCCTGTTGCAGATCTTGCAGCCAGCGTTTCAGTTCGCTGGACTCGCCAAGCGATGCGCCACCACCAAGCAGATAACCCAGCGCCGAGAGGTGCAGCACCGAGCTGTTGTTATTGCCCCGTTTGAGATCCGTCACGCCCAACCAGCAGGCATGTTGTGCGCGAGTCAACGCAACGTAGAGCAAGCGCAAGTCTTCGGCCAGACGCTCATCGTCCGCTTGCGCTACCAACTCGGCAGTTGGTTTCAAACTCATCTGAGCCTTGCCCTCTGCATCGTGGTAATGCAGTGGCAGGCGACTGCCATCCACGGGTTTTGCCGAACAAATGAACGGCAAGAACACCAATGGATATTCCAGGCCTTTGGACTTGTGGATGGTCACGACCTTGACCAATTGCTCATCACTTTCCAGACGCAGAATCTGCTCTTCGCCGGCCTGGCCAGACACTGCCAGCAGTTCAGCCAGATGGCGAATCAGCGCTTGTTCACCGTCCAGCTCCGCTGCTGCTTGCTGCATCAATTCCGACAGGTGCAAAAGGTTGGTCAGGACACGCTCGCCATCGGTGCGCGTCATCAAGGTTTGCGGCAGATGGAAGTCGTGCAGCAGGCGGCGCAACATCGGCAGCACGCCTTGCTTGCGCCATAGCTCGCGATAGCCACGAAACTGCATGACCCGGGTTTCCCAGACCAGTTCGTCCTGGTTCAGACGTTCCAGTTCGGCCAATGGCAGGTTCAGGGTGATGCAAGCCAATGCCGCTTTCAGGGAGCGTTCGACATCCGGCTCGGCACAGGCCTTGAGCCAGGACAACAAATCGTGGGCTTCTTGTGCCGCGAATACCGAATCCTTGTCCGACAGATAAACGCTGCGCACGCCACGGGCGGCGAGTTCTCCACGTACGGCCTGGGCCTCTTTACCATCGCGCACGAGAATCGCGATGTCGGACGGCCTCAGGCCTCTGAAGTCTTTGCCGTCCTGAATAAACCCTGCGCTAGCGTTTTGCCCACCATTGAGCAGCGAGGTGATTTCGCTGGCGCACGCTGCCGCCAACTGCTGACGATAGACCGCACCTGACAGTGGCTGGTCGGTGGACAAGTGCCAGACATTCAACGCCGCGACAGCTTGCCCGGCAACTTGCAGCTGTTCCTTGCGACCTTGAGATTCGACGGGGAGGAACGGCACCGGGTTGTCGCCGTTTTTCTCGCGGAACAAAAACGCTCCGCGGCCCTGCTCTCGGGACTCGGCGCGTGCGAAAACATGATTGACCGCGTTGACCATGCCGTGGCTGGAACGGAAGTTGGTGCCCAGCGTATGCAGCCGGCCAGTGGTGGCCTGACGCGCGCGCAGGTAGGTATAGATGTCTGCACCACGGAAAGCGTAGATCGCCTGCTTCGGATCACCAATCAGGAACAGGCCGGTCTCAGGACTGTTGTCTTCGATGCGATAGATACTTTCGAAGATTCGGTACTGCACCGGGTCGGTGTCCTGAAACTCATCGATCAGCGCGACCGGGAACTGCTCGCGAATCAACGTCGCAAGACGTTCGCCTCCGTCGGATTGCAGAGCGGCATCCAGGCGCAACAACATGTCGTCGAAGCCCATCTCGGCGCGACGCCGCTTCTCTTCTTCAAAGCGCGCGCCTACCCATTTGGCGGCATGCTGCAGCACAGCGGCATCAGGAGTGGGCAATGCATCGAGACTCGACTTGAGCTTCGGCATCGCGTCCAGGCCGGGGTGACTGGGAGCTTGGCCTTTCCACGCTTCGGCCATCCCGTCGGGAGTCAGTCGGGTGAAACCGGTGCCGATATCCAGTTGCTCCAGGGACTCATCTTCGGCCCATGCCTTGAGCTTTTCGAACCACGGTTCGAAGTAACGCGCCTGCATCTTGCGACCGTCGACAGTTTTGCTCGCAACACCTTGATGACAGATGGCGAGCAATTCGTCTGCCCACTGACGCCATGGCATTTTCAGCTCGATCAGCGCGGCACGGCGTTCTTGCAGACATTCATCGATCAGCTCCGCAGGCGCCTTGCCCTCGTCGCTGTCACGCTCGCTGGCGAACAGGCCGCGCACGCGAGGCAACAACGCCGCCGGCCCACCCCAATTGCTGCGAACCCAATTCAAGGCATCGCCCTGCATCGGGTAACAGAACAGCCGCCAGTAATCGCGCAGCACTTCGCCGAGCAACTCGCTGTGATCGGTTTCCAGGGATTGGGTGAACAAGCTGCCGCTGTCGAACGCATGCTCACGCAGCATGCGCTGACACCAACTGTGGATCGTCGAGACAGCTGCCTCGTCCATCCATTGCGCGGCGACATCGAGGCGGTTGGCGCAACCGGGCCATTGTGGGGAGTCGAATTGATCACGCAATTCGGCGATCAGCGCGTCGGGCGCAGGCGTTTCGTCACGAAAGAATCGCGCGGCCTCAGCCAGACGCGTGCGTATGCGTTCGCGCAGTTCCTTGGTCGCGGCATCGGTGAAGGTCACCACCAGAATCTGTGGTGGCAACAATTCTCGGCCGAATCCACACGCCTCGTCACCATGCCCGAGGATAAGCCGCAGATACAAAGCCGAAATGGTAAAGGTTTTACCGGTACCGGCACTGGCTTCGATCAACTGGCTGCCCTGTAGCGGGAATGCCAGTGCGAGGGGTGTCTTGGTACTCATGCGCGAGCCCCTTCGGTGGACAGCGAACGCCAGGGCGCTTCAAACAACGGGCGATACAAGGCGTCACACCAACCGGAGAACGTCTCTTCGGCAAGCAATGCGTCAAAATCGGCAAATTGCCGTGACAACGCAGGGCTCTCGCGGCGCTCGCCTTCGCTGGTCTGCCCGTCACCTTCATAGGCTTTACGCGCGGCCGCTTCGGCCTTCAGCGGGTCGCTCTGAGCGAGCCACGCGAAGGCAGTTTTTACCGCGATCGGCAGTGGCTGACGCATCCCGGCCTGCCAGGCGAGGAGCAAATCGCCGAGGAAACGTACCGCTCGATCCGGCTCCATCGGTTCAAGCAGCAGCGTGTCATCGCTGGCCACCAATGCGGTGCTCAGGGAAAGTCCACTGGCGCAGGCCACCAGATGATTGACCCAGGGTTTGATCAGACGATGCCATTTACGGCTTTTTATCGAGCCAATGCTGTTGGGAATGGTCGTGACCGACAACAGGCCTCCGTCAGCACGCTGATGCAAACCGGCGAGCCAGCCTTCGAGTCGCAAGCCCTGTAATTCAAGGTTGACCGGCGTGGCACTGCTCAACGGGGTCGGCCACAGTGTCAGCAGTTGCTGATAACGCTGCAGTAGATCCGGCAGAGGTTCGATCAGCTCTCGCTGCAGGCACTCGCCAAACCCCGCCATTGGCAACAGACCGCTGTTTTGCAGACGTCGTGCCTGGGCAGTCAGCGCCTGTTCGACATTGTCCGGTTGCCTGAGAGCAGCTTCGAGCAGGCTGTCGCTGAGCGTGTAACGCTGCAATGCGTCCAGCACGAAGGGCTCTTCATCGGCCAGGGGGGCTTCGGCCGCTTCGAAATACACCTTGAGACGTTGGGTAAAAAAGTGCCGGACCGGGTTGCGCAAAAAGTCCTGCAACAACGCCAGGCTCAGCGGCTCATCTTGTACATAAGGCGTCAGCACCTGCGCTTCGTTTTGAGACTCATGCTGTTGATGCAGAACCTGCCATTCGCTGGCATAGCTGAAGAGTTGATCGCCCTCATGAAAATAGCGCGCACTGAACGGCTGCAGCGGGTGCTCTTGGGTCATGGCACTCAGCAGATCGCGGTTTTCATCGAGCAATCGCCAACCGCTGGCGAGGTGATCGCGCAGTTGGCCAATCAACACGGAGGCAGGTCGCTCACTGTTATCGCGGATGCTGCGTCCCACCCAGCTGATGTACAGCTGATTGCGCGCCGACAAAAGCGCCTCAAGTAAAAGATAACGGTCATCTTCACGTCGTGAGCGATCTCCCGGACGGTAGTCGCTGCCCATGAGGTCGAAGTCCAGCGGCGGCTGTGCGCGTGGATAGTCGCCGTCGTTCATTCCCAGCAGGCAGACCAGTTTGAACGGTATGGCACGCATGGGCATCAGCGTACAAAAATTCACGGCACCAGCCAGAAAGCGCTGAGACAAACGCCCCTGGTCCAGGCCGGCGAGCCAGGCTTCACGAACCACGGTCAGTGGTAGCTCATCCGCCAGACCTACGGCGTCACAGGTTTCCAGCCAGGTTTCGCGCAGCTCTTCGAGTTGGGTCAACAAGTAGTCGTCATGCTCGTTACTGGCCTTGAAGAACAGTTGCATCAGGGCCTGCAAACGGTATCCCCACTCCTTGGGTTGAGCGGGTTGGGTGAGCTGTTGATGGGCGAGTTCCAGCGCATCGAGCAGAGCCACCAACGGCCCGATCAGTGCGGCGTCGAGCCCGCCAATCTCATCGTAGGGTTCAATCCCTTCACATGCATTGGCACTGCCGACGGCGTAGCCCAGAAGCATGCGACGCAGGCCGAAATGCCAACTGTTTTGCTCAAGCTCGTCGGGTAAACCCAGACCCGCTCGCTGCTCGGCACTCATGCCCCAACGCACGCCCGCGCCTTCGATCCAGCGATGCAGTGTCGGCAGGTCGCGCTCTTCTACACCAAAGCGAGCGCGGAGTGCGGGAACGTCGAGCAGGTCGAGAATTTCACTGACCGGGAAACGACTGTCGGGAAGCTTGAGCAGGTGTTCGACCGCGATCAGCAGTGGATCACGGCCACGTTGTCCCTGGTCCGCCAATGTGAAGGGGATAAACCGCGAATCATGCCGGTCAAGCTGACCAAAAACCGCGCGGATATGCGGGGCATAGCTATCGACGTCAGGCACCATGACGATCACATCGCGCGGACGCAGATCCGGATTGGCACTGAAGCGTGCCAGGAGCTGGTCATGCAGTATTTCGACTTCACGTTGAGCGCTGTGGGCAATATGAAAGCGGATCGACTCGTCCTGTGCCAGATCGACAGCAGGCCAGTGCTCACGGGTTTCATTGAGTGGGCGCAACTCCAGGATATCGTCCTGTAGTTGATTGAGCAGATTGTGCGGCTGAGTTTCGCTGAACAGGTCTATGCGGCCGTCGCGAAAAGCCGCCCGATAGCTATTGGGATCGTCATAACTGTCGAGCAGGTTGATGTAGTCCCGGCCCTGTTTGCCCCACGCAGCCAACAGTGGATGGGCGTGTTGATGCAGTGTTTCAGGATCCAGCACTGCTGGCATTCCGGTCTTGCGCGATTGCCGTTTGTATTGATGCCGCAGCAGATCCTTGTCGGCGACGATATCGGCCCAATGGTGGCGGCACGGGTTGTGTACACACAGCAGAACCTGACTGAAACGTGCGAGCCCGGCCAGCGCTTCAAGCACTTGGGCTGGCAGCGAAGAAATCCCGAAAACGATCACTCGCGAAGGCAATCCCGCAGGTGCTTCGTTGAGGTTATTGATGCGTTCGAGAAACCGTTGATGGACTCCAGCACGACTCTGCGCCATGCCCTGTTCGCCTACGTCATCCAGCAGCGCGCGCCACAGTTCTGCCTGCCAGCAACTGGTCGGGGGCAGTGGTTTTACTTCACCTCTGACCGTGCGTAATTGATGCCGGCCTTCGGCCCAGTCTTCCAGCCAGTCGGCCCGGTAGACCTGATATTGGTCGAACAGATCCGCCAAGCGTTCGGACAATTGATAGCGCTTGCGCAGGTCGGTGTCATGGGTAAGGAAGCGTTGCAACGGCTCGAAATGCGGGCGATCAATGACCTGTGGCAGCAGACGCATAAGGCGCCAGGTCAGCGGGGCCTTATCGAGCAGGGATTTGGGAGGAATTTCATCTCGACCCAATACCATACGGTAAAGCTGCCACATGAAACTGCCCGGCAGTTGCACATCTATCGCGGCAGCAATACCGCAACCTCCGAGATCGTCGTCCTCTGGATCTTCAGCCAAGGCCAATTTGAGCCACTGGGCAATACCGTTGCTCTGCACCAGAGCGATTTCGTTTTCCAGCGGGGCCAGTGGATAGCGCCGCATTATGCTGATCACAAGGCTGCGCAGTTCGTCCAGACTATTGCTCTGGACCACCATGAATGCAGCGTTGAGGGACTGGGCGTCCGGCATAAGGGTTTCCTTGGAGAAGTACAAAAGCCAGGGCAGAACCTTAGCATTGTCGACAGGGTATGACAGCCGGACGACATCCTTGAATGCTGTACGAACTTTCCTGCGGGCAAAACAAAACCCCAACTGCTTTCGCAATTGGGGTTTCGGAATTTAATCTTGACGATGACCTACTCTCACATGGGGAAACCCCACACTACCATCGGCGATGCATCGTTTCACTGCTGAGTTCGGGATGGGATCAG